>PKCK01000018.1 GCA_002862085.1 Planctomycetota bacterium
ACGTGGACATCGGAGCGTTCCTGCGCGGCGTCTTCGACTCCGACTTCGCCAACCGAGGCCGCATGGACCTCGACGTCCGCCTCGCTGGCGACTTCGAGCACCTGACGGACATGCGAGGAGGCGGCAGCATCCGCGTCGAGGAGTCGGCCCTCTGGGCGATCCCCGTCTTCCAGGCTCTCTCGACGCGGCTGGGCATCGACACCACGGTGCTGTTCCGGACGATGCTCTGCGACTACGCCATCGCGGACGGCCAGCTGCAGCTCGAGCGCATGCGCGTCGACAGCGACCTCCTCTCCCTCGTCGGGGAGGGCGCAATCAGCTTCGAAGGCGATGTGATGAGCGACCTGGAGGTGCGCTACGGACTGGTCGACCGGCTGGGCCCGCTGACGCAGCTGCTCTATCACATCCAGAACAGCCTGCTGCGCGTCTCCATCCGCGGCTCGATGGAGCGGCCCACGGTGGTCCTTCGTGGGCTGATGTCCCAGTTCTTCTCCCCGGACGAGGAGCGCGAGCGACTGCCCCTCCCGGGGTTCAGCCAGCGCCGCAGGCGCTTTTGAGTTGGCTCTTTCACCACCGGGGATGAAGAAGGGCGCACTGGCGATCGACCACGGCTCCAAACGAACCGGCTTCGCGGCCGTGGACGCGCTGCGGGTGGCTCCCACGCCCCTCGAGACCGTGGCAGGTGGCGACGCCGAGGCCCTCGAAGCGATGGAGCGACTGCTCACGGAGCGGGACGTGACCCACGTGGTCGTGGGCTACCCGCTCAACATGGACGGTTCGAAGGGCGGCCGCGCCGCCGAGGTGGACCTCTTCGTCGAGCGCATGCGCGCGCGTTTCCCGGCGCTCATCGTGCGGCTCCAGGACGAACGGCTGTCGACGAAGGAAGCCGAGGAGCGCCTCGCCGAGGCGGGCTACTTCGGAGCGGACCGCAAGGCCCGAAGAGACTCCTGGAGCGCGCTCGTCCTGCTCGAGGACTGGATCCGCGAAGGAGAGCCGGAAGGGTAGGAAGATCGCTCAGCCGCCGCAGCGCTCGTCGATCCAGGCTGTGATCGCGCCGCGGGTCTCGGCGCTCTTCCTGTCGTGAAGGAGGTGGTGCATCCCACCTTCGACGATGCGCACCTCGACGCCGCGCGCCTCCAGCGCGCGCGTCCCGGCCACGTCGCTGATGGGGTCCGCGTCACCGTGAACTGCGAGAACGGGCAGGGCCGCGCCATCGATGCGCGCGAGATGCTCCCGCGCGCTGCGCTCTGCCTCCTCGATGGCGCGCAGCGTGATGACGTCGTGAGTCAACTCCGAGGCGGACCACGCGGTCGCCTGGGCGGGAGCCGCCGTCAGCGCATCCGGTCCGTAGCCGGTGCGCCCCTCGGAGGTCGGCAAGACCTTCTTGAAGAACTTGGAGAGGCCGCGCGGTGCCTCCGGGCGCTCGAAGCGCGGTTCGTGGAGCGGAGAGATGAGGACGACGCCGGAGAGAACGCCCGGGTTCTCCATCGCGTACGCGGCGGCGTAGTTGGCACCGAGTCCGATCCCGACGAGGATCTTCGGCTCGTGCGGCATCCGATAGGCGAGGTGATCCTGGATCTCCTGGACGTCTCGCACGACCTCGCGCAGCCCGTTCGAGTGGCCGCGCTCCCCCTCGGTGCGGCCGTGGCCGCGCATGTCCGGGAGCGCCACGGCCCACCCCCTCTCCGCGAGGTCCGACGCGATCGCCTTGTAGCGCTCACCCGTATCACCGGCGTCGTGGATCACGGTGACGGCCCCCTTGGGGACGCCGCGGGCCGCGAGCTCGAGGACGGTCAAGAGGACCATCCCCTTCATGGTCGCGTGGGAGAGGCCGGAGGCCACCTCGCCGTCCGGGCCGGACTCACGCAGCTCCAGGTTGGTCAGGAAGAAGTCGTCTTCGAGGCTCATTGAACTCGCGGGATCTCTGGGGAAGGGGGCTCGGGCGACCGCGCTGCCGCGGACCCGGTGCCCCTCGATTGTGCGAAGGCGGTCCCCTCCGGTGTGACTGGTCTTCCCAGGCTTTCAGGACCCCTGGACCGCCGGCCCTGGCGCTACGATGCATCCCGGTGCGAGAGGCCGGGGCAGTCGCTCCGGGGCGTCTTTCGACGACCCCGGAGAGGAAAGTCCGGGCTCCATGGATCAGGGTGGTTGCTAACGGCAACCGGCTGCGAGGCCAGGGAAAGTGCAACAGAGAGCAGACCGCCTACCCCGGGACGCGCGAGCGTCCCGGGCGGCAAGGGTGAAACGGTGCGGTAAGAGCGCACCAGCGCCTCCGGTGACGGGGGCGGCTCGGTAAACCCCACCCGGAGAAAGGCCAAATAGGGGAGGCTCCCGCGGCGTGGATCCGCGCCCTCAGCCTCCCGGGTCGGCCGTTCGAGGCCGGCGGCGACGCCGGTCCCAGAGAAATGACTGCCGCCCGCCGGGGCGCCGCGAGGTGTCCCGGCGCGGTACAGGATCCGGCTTACAAGGCCTCTCGCACCACCTTCCTGCCCTACCGGGCCGAGCTCACCGGGCGCCGCGGCAGCGACCCGGCGGCCTTCGCAGGGATAGGGTGCCCCCCCCCACATGTTGTGGTCGGATCGGTGCAACGCTGCGGTGACCCTCGATCTGTAATTTGGGTGCCCACGCTCGCCAGACACGACAGGTCGTGGTGTCCGGGAAGCCTGATATGCACCACGATTCAGGCAATCTGAGGCCAACTCGTGTCCGATGCCACGAGATCTGGTGCGAGTAGAAGGATTCTGCGCGCGATCTGGTGGGTGGACCCCTTGACGGATGCGCGCAGCCTCTCCACTCTGGAGTCTCTTCGTAGGACACCCCGCCCGTTGTGGTGCCTCTCGGCCAACGCCGACGGGGGCGACCGGGCAGGCCTTCCCGCGGAGAGCTGACATCCGGGGAGAGCGCGGCGGGAGAGGCAGCGCACCGCAGGGGAGATCACCGACCGACACCGGGATCTCCCGTACAGGCGGCGCGATGCCTCTCCGACCGAACCTCCACTCGATCGACTCCGAACTTCCCCGCCGGGGCCCACGCCGCCGGCACCACGCGGACGAGATTCGTCCGAACCATCTCACCCCGCCCCGAGGGCACGCCCAGGGGCCGCCGACCGCAGGAGCCGCACACTCCGCGCCGACGAAGAGGGACCGACCCCCGGGCAGGGGCGCACCGCGAACGCGCGCTCCTCCCACAGCGGCTGGCCCCCAGCGTCGCGGAGCGAACCGCTCCAGATCACCGGACCCTGCCGGGACCGTGGTCCATCGGAAGCCGGCCCCAGGAGCCGACCCCCTTTCCGCGAAAAGCGTCCCCCCCGAGCTTCCCGCTCCCACCGCCCCCCACCCCGCATGGAGTTCGTCTTCGTCGTCCCCCGCTCGGCATTGTTCCCCGAGTGCGCGCCCCACGGCCTCGCCGTGTTCGGCGACGAGTGGTCGGGCACGCGGTTCGACGACGTCGTCAGGACGAGGGGCTTCTTCGTCGAGCGGGAGTACGCGGAGACCGAGCCCTCGCTCAAGCAGATCATCCCGTACACCATCGTCATGCGCGGCGAGGAGATCCTCCTTCTCGCGCGGACGAAGGGAGGAGGCGAGACGCGCCTCCACGACAAACTCTCGATCGGCGTCGGAGGTCATGTGAACCCCGTCGATGCGATCGACCCCGAGGACGCCGGGAGGCGCCTCTCGGACCCGCTGCCCGCGGCCACACGCCGCGAGGTGATGGAGGAGGAACTCGAGGTGACAGGCGCAACGCGCCTGACCCCCGTGGGCCTCATCAACGACGACACGAACGCCGTGGGCGCTGTCCACGTCGGGCTGGTGCAGATCCTCGAGCTCCTGGACGGTGACGCCCGGGTCCGCGAGGTCGATCAGCTGGAGGGGTCGTTCGTGAGCCTTGCCGAGCTCCGCGAGCGCGCGGAGCGTGGCGACCGTTTGGAGACGTGGTCGAGCCTTCTGGTTCCTCGGCTGGATCACGCTCTCGAGCTCTTGGAGCGCGCCCCGCACGGCGCGCAAACCACGAGCGAGCCGTCCCTCGTGAAGCCGGCGCTGCGCCCGTGAGGCGCTCGGCCCCGGCTGATTCGAGGAACGGAGTCCTTTCCCGTTCAGGCCCTCCCACACCGCACATCGTGGGCTAGGGCCACCGCACAAACCGAACCGCCCGGAGTACGAGGCCATGGCCTTCACCGCACCCGCAACCGCATCCGTCCGCAAAGCCCGTCAAATGAGTCAAGAGAAGATCTACGACGCTCTCCAGGGCGCCCGGACGGCTGACAAGGTCACCGTCTACTTCAAGGACGGCCGCGCCGCGACCGGCGCGCTGATCTTCAACCCCTTCAAAGGAAGCGGCCGCGTCATCGATATCGACAAGGAGGCGAGCATCGACTTCGCGATCGAGAACATCCGAGAGCTCCGCCTGAGCTGAGTCCGCGGCTTCGGCGCGCCGCGAAGCGTCCGTCGAAGGCGACGAAGAGGCCGAACCCCTCGTGAGGTCTCCGGCGTGGCGCTGCGCCCCCGGATCCGCTCCGGATGGGCCCGGCTCCCCGCTCCGACCTGGGGCAGCACGGAGCGCGACCTCGCCGCGCCTCCACCGGGCGAACTGGACGCCCGACCAGGCCTCGTGGGGAGCGTCCCCACCGCGAGACCAACCGCACCCCGCCCGGACCGTCCGGGTGGGGTGCTCTCTTGCTCCTCCCGCGCCCGCCCGGGTCCGTGACGGGACGAGGCCTCCAGCGAGCCGGTCGAGGCCCCGCTCCATCCGCTGGGCTCCCGCCTCCAGCCCGCGCGAAGGCCCACTCCCTGATCACGGCCCCCACCGCGTAACCTCCCCGCCATGTGGCTCTCCATCCTCGCCTCGCTCGCGCCTTCACTTCCACAGGACGTCGTCTCCGCGGTCCAACTCGTCGATCGCGACGACGCTCCTCGCTTCATCGGCCGCACGGACGCCCAGTCCCACTTCGTCGCCCCCACGAGCTCCTTCTCCGAGATCGTCCCGCGCGTGGAGATCGTCGCCCGGCAGGCCGAGTTCCGCGTCCCCGCGGGCACGGAGGCCGACTTCACCGCGACCGCGATCGTCCACGGCACCGACGAGGTCATGGCCATGGCGGAGATCGCGCCGGGGCGCCATGGCCCCGTGCTCATCGGCGCACTGCGCATCCCGCGCTCGATCACCGCGCGTGGCCAGGACGTCACCGGGATCCTCGCGCGGCGGGAAGGTCACGTCGTCGCTCCGACGCTCTCCTCCGATGAGGAGGGCGAAGAGGAGGCCTCGGTGCGGGTTCGCTGGGACCTCACGCTCCAGCCGCAGGAGCGCATCTGCCTCTTCCCGGGCACTGGCCCCGGGCTCGAGGTCGGGGTGCACATCGGTGGCGCAGGGTCGGGCGCACGCGCGGCCCGCGCGCTACGCGTCCCGAACGCCGTCGCACTCCTCGGCGGTGGCGGTGCGATCCAGGGGATCGACGTCGGACCCCGGGGGCTCGACGCCGTCATGATCGGCACGCCGCTCGACCCCGCCGCTCCGACCGAGCTGACACGATCGGGCGCGAACGAACCAGGCTCGCTGCAGTTCGACATCCCCGAGCCGCTCCTCGCTCTGGACGCCGGGAGGACCTTCACCATCGTCCTCCAGCGCGCCGGGCCATCGAAGCCCGTCGCGCCCCCCGTCCTCGACGGCCGCGAACGCATGGGTCACCGGACTCCGGTCGGGGCCCTCGTCGATGTCACGAGCCGCGTCGGACTCCACTTCGCTCACCTCGAGGGCCCGCGCGAGCAGCTCGACATCCGCCCGACGATGGGCCCCGGCGCAGCCTGGGGCGACCTGAACGATGACGGACGGCTCGATCTCGTCGCGCTCCAGGGCAGAGGCCGGGCCGGATGTGCGCCGCTCCCCGATCGGGTCTGGCTCGGCGGCGAGCGCGGATCCTTCACGGACGTGACCGCCGCCGCCGGCCTCGCCGCCGGAGACGCGGGCATGGGCGCCCTCCTCGTGGACCTCGACGCTGACGGAAACCTGGACCTTTACTGCGCGAACTACGGCAGGGATCGTCTCTTCCTCGGACGCGGCGACGGCACCTTCGAGGACAGCACGGCTCTGCTCCCGACGCTCCCCCTGTGGAGCGCCAGCGTCATCGCAGGCGACCCGGATGGCGACGGTGATCTCGACCTCTACGTGACGAGCTACCTCGACTACGACGAGACGAAGATGCCGCCCGCGGAGGAGCTCGATCGCTATCAGCGCGAGGACCCCGTCGCGATGCTCCCCTTCGCCTTCCCCGGCCAGGGCAACGTGTTCCTGCGGAACGAGCTCGCGGAGACCGGCGACCTCGCCTTCACCGACGTGACCGAGGCGCTGGGGCTCCTCGATGCGCAGGGCCGCGGTATGCAGGCAGCGTTCTGGGACTTCGACCAGGACGGCGACGACGACCTGTACATCGCCAACGACGTCTCCCCCAACGTCCTCTTCCGGAACGAAGGTGACGGGACCTTCAAGGACGTGTCCTTCGCCACCGGGCTCGATGATCCGCGAGGCGGGATGGGGCTCGCCCTCGGCGACGTGGACGCCGACGGCGACGAGGATCTGTTCCTGACGAACTGGCAGCTGGAGGCGAACGCGCTCTACGAGAACGCCCTGATCTCACGGCGCGGGCTGAAGCGCCGCCGGGCGAGCTTCCACGACGTCACGGTTCGCTCTGGCCTCGGGCCGAGCGGCATCGGCCGGACGTCCTGGGGTGCTGAGCTCTTCGATCTCGAGCTCGACGGAGACCTCGACCTCTACGTCGCGAACGGCTACACCAGCCCTGATTACGAGAGCACGGGGATCTGCGTCGGCCAGACGGATCTGCTGTTCCTCGGGAACGGCAGGGGGCGCTTCGAGGAGGCGAACCAGCTCGCGCCCGACGCGATGGCGATCTCGCTCCCGTCCCGCGGAGCCATCGGCGCCGATCATGACCGCGATGGCGACATCGACCTGCTCATCACGGCCAACAACGGCCGTCTCGTGCTCCTGCGCAACGATGCGGAGCGCGCCGGGACGTGGCTGGGCCTGCGCCTGCGCTGGACCGGGAGCCTCAACCCGTACGCCATCGGCGCGCAGGTCGAGGTCACCGACTCGAAAGGGCGCGAGCGCGGTCGGACGCTGCGGGCGGGACAGGGTTACCTCACCGGGAACGCACCTGAGCTTCACTTCGGCCTCGGGGACGCCAGCGGGCTTGCGCGCGTGACCGTGACGTGGCCCGACGGCGAACGGACCGAGCACGAGATCGCGCCGGGGGCGTGGAGAACGATCACGAGGGAGCCCTGAGGTCCGGAGGCTCCCAGGGCGGCCGCAGCGCGATCAGCCCTGCAGCTCGCGCGGCCGCCCGCAGTGACGCACGAGCGTCTCCTCGAGGACGTCGAGGCGCACCGGCTTCTCCAGGAAGTCGTCCATCCCGGCCGAGAGCGCGGCGTCGCGGTCCTCGTCGAACACGGCTGCTGAGAGCGCGACGACGGGCAGACCGCTCCAGGCCACATCGAGATCGCGCACTCGACGCGTGGTTTCGTTCCCATCCATCCCGGGCATCATGATGTCCATGAGCACGAGGTCGTAGGGCCGGGCTCCGAGCAGTTCGAGCGCCTTCTGGCCGCCCTCCACGGGATGGACAGTGGCGCCGAGGCGCGAAAGCAGGCGGTCGATGACCAGCCGGTTCGTGGGATTGTCATCGACGACCAGGACGTCGACGCCGTCGAACCGAGCGCGGCGGGCCGGGGACTCCTCGTTCACCGAACCCTCCGACTTCGCACTCTCGGTGTCGGGCGCCTCGACACAAGGCAAGCGCAGCGTGAAGATCGAGCCGGCTTCACTCGTCCGCGTCAGCTGAAGATCGCCCTCGAGGGCCCGCGCGAGCTCATGGGAGATCGTGAGGCCGAGCCCGGTGCCACCGAACTCTCGCGTCGTGGACACGTCCCCCTGGCTGAAGGGTTCGAAGAGATTGGCCTCGGCGGCCGGCGAGATCCCGCGTCCCGTGTCCTCGACGGTGATCACCAGCTCGTTCCCATCGCGCTGCGCGTCGACCGTGATCCGACCACGCTCGGTGAACCTGACCGCGTTCCCGGTGAGGTTGGAGACGATCTGGCGCACCCTGTAGGGATCGCCGAGTAGCGTCCTCGGCACGCCACGAGCAACGTTCACGCGCAGCTCGACGCCCGCGGCCTTCGCCTGTCTCGCGAACGGCGAGGTCGCCGCCTTCAACACGGCCTCCACCGAGAACGAACGGGACTCGATACGCACGCTCCCGTCCTCCAGCTTGGAGAAGTCGAGGATGTCGTTGAGCAGGGTCATGAGCCCCCGCGCGGAGTCGTCCATGGTCCGGAGCAGATCTCCCGCGTCGTACCTCGTGGGATCCTCGAGAAGGAGATCGAGCATGCTGCCGAAGCCGTTGAGCGGCGTGCGGATCTCGTGACTCATCACCGCG
Organism: Planctomycetota bacterium; assembly: GCA_002862085.1. Classification (GTDB taxonomy): domain Bacteria; phylum Planctomycetota; class UBA1135; order UBA1135; genus Saltatorellus. Next base: position 8,438 of record PKCK01000018.1, read on the forward strand.
AGGAAGCGGGACTTGACCGCCATCCCGACCTCCGCGCGGCTGAGAGCGACCCGGAGCTCCTCGCCCAGGCTACGCGCATCCTCCAGGCTGGTGCGCGCCGACTGCATGCTCATGAGCATGTCGGGGGTGGCGTCGCTGGGATCGAAGTCCGCGAGCTTGAGCCCGGACGCCTCCAGCTCCTCGAGGCTGCGAACGAGGGGGGAACCCACGAACGCGAAGCGCTCTTCTCCATCGAACCAGAACGCGTGTCCGCGGAGCTCGAGGGAGAGTTCTTCGACACGGAGGCGTACCGTGCGCCCGGGGCCGCACACCATCGACTTGTCCGCGGTGCAGCCGAGCGGCTGGAGAACTTGCACGACGTCCGAGAGCAGGGTGCCACCTCGAACCGTCATGTGCCTCTTCAGCGAGTTCCCGACCCACTCGAGCGTCCCCTCCGCACTCGCGGCGAAGCCGAAGGGAAAGACCGCGGCGAAGGTCTCCTGATCGATCCAAGCACTGTCCGTCACGGTCGGCCCTGACGGTCCCCCCGGCCGTGCGTGCGATTCATGAAGAATTCAACGTCCGCGAGACCCTCCTCGACTTCGCGGTCGGAGCGACGAAAGCTCGCATGGCCGCCTTTCGTCACGGGAACGAGTTCGATCGGGTGCAACCCGTCGTGGCCAGCCACACGGCACGGGCCTTCGATATCGGTCAGCCCGGTCACTGAATCGCGGCAGGCAGCGTCGGCAACTCCGTTCATCTCACGGGCGGCCAAAGAGGGTCGGGGAGGAGCGAGAGGCGTGCGAGCGCCTGACTTCGGGTGCCGCCCGGCGGTACGGCGGGTCCTCACTCCTCGTCGATCGACGGCCGCGCTTCGCCGAGTGTATCGCTCCTCCGGTTTCCTCGCTCCCGGCGCGGAGTCCCCGATCTGATGAGGCTCGATAGGTGCTCCGCGGATCGGTGATGCCACCGAGCCACCGTGAAGTCGGACCGCGGACGGTGCATCCGAGGAGTGGGCGGCTCGACGGGGATCACCCAGCACAGCAGGGATCTTGCATTGTGGGCTGCCCTGCCCCCGCGGCGGCGCTTCCGTTCATCGGAGCGGGCGCGCCATCGAGGCCTTGAAGGCGCGCGCATCGAACGCCTCGTTCCTGCGCCGCCGCAGCACGGCGATGACGACTTCCTTCGCGCCGCGTCACTCGCTCAGCGCCCGCTCGATCGCCGCGACGAGAGCGGCGTCGTCGGGTGGAACGGTCGGCTCGAAGCGAGCCCGAACCGCGCCGTCCTTGCCCACGAGGAACTTGCCGAAGTTCCACTGCACGTCGCCGGCCCCCTCTGGCTCCGTCGACTGCGAGGTCAGCCAGGCGAAGAGGGGGTGCCTGCCGCGGCCATTGACCTCGACCTTCGCGAAGAGCGGGAACGTGACCCCGTAGGTGGAGGAGCAGAACGTCTGGATCTCCGCCTCGGTGCCCGGCTCCTGCCCCTTGAACTGATTGCAAGGGAACCCGAGGACCGCGAGGCCCCGGCTCCCGTACTCCTCGTGAAGATGCTGGAGCCCCTCGTACTGCGGGGTCAATCCACACCTCGAGGCGACGTTGACCACGAGGGCGACCTGGCCCTCGAGATCCTTGAGCGAGCGGTCCTGGCCGTCGATGGAGGGGAGCGTGAAGTCGTGGAGAGTGGTCATACGTGAATCCTCGGCGATGAGCGGCTGGCATGGGCGCTCGCCGCCGGACCATTCGACCGAGGCACACCTCGGGATGAGCCATCAGGCGTCGTGTTCTTCGCGGGCGAGCCCGAGGAAGTGTTCGGCGAAGCGCGCCGGGAAGTCCAGGACCTGATCGGCGTGATGGGGCGACACGATCACGCGCGGATGGAGCCAGAGCGGGCTGCTCGCCGGGAGAGGCTCTTCCTCGAAGACGTCCAGCCAGGCGCCTGCGAGCGGCCCCTCCAGGGCCGCTGGAAGGGCGGCCTCGTCCACCACGGCTCCCCGGGCGGCGTTGAGCAGCAAAGCCCCCTCCGGGAGCAGACCGAGGCGCCGCGCGTCGATCAGGCCCCGCGTGCGCTGGTCGAGCGGGACGTGGAGAGCGAGCACGTCTGCTTCGGGGAGAAGCGCATCCAGATCGTCGGGCCCGTGCATCGCGTCGAAGCCGGGCCGCATGACCCCCGACGCGCGAACCCCCGTCACGTGGCACCCGAAGGGCCGGACTCGCTGCGCGAGGGCCGCCCCTGCCTGTCCCGCTCCCACCACGAGCACGCGCCGCCCGGCCAGCGAGCGGAAGCGCGCGGGGGACCAGCGAGCCCGAGCCGCAGCCGCCCGCATGGCGTCCATACCGGTCACCAGATGCAGGAGCCCGGCCATGGCTCGCTCGGCGATGAATGGCGCCAGCACCCCACGACCGCTGGTCAGACGCTGGTCGGGCCGGAGATGCGCCTCCACGTGATCGACCCCCGATCCGGCGACGTGGAACCACTTCACCCCGGGATCGAGGATCGCGGGAACGTGGGCGGGCCCCGGAAAGCTCGACTGCTTGAGCGAGAAGACCACCTCGGGCCGCTGGGACTCGAGCGCGGGCAGCACGTCGCCCGGAGCGCTGACGAAGGCCCACTCGAAGTCCGGGGTGCGGGAGAGGATCCCCTGTATCTCCTCGGGTGCGGAGTGCAGCGCCAGCGCTCGGCGCGGTCGTCGATCGGCCTTCATCGCTCAGGAGGGTCGCGGTGGGTACTCGGGCTCGAGCTCCACGTCGACCGCGTCCGCGATCCGATTGATGTAGTTGAAGTACGCGACCACCTGGATCGCGTCGTGGATGGCGACGTCGTCGAAACCCGCCGCGCGCAGGTCTGACACGTCCGCTTCCCCCATCGCGCTCGGTGTGCGCGTGAGCTTGACAGCGTAGGCGCAGAGCGCAGCGTCCTCCAGATCGCTGGTGACGTCCGCCCAGTCGCCGCGCGCGACTCCCTCCACCCATGCTTCGCGCTCGTCCGCCGACCTCTCACACCACTCCTTCTCGACCTCGACACGGAGGTCCTCCGCGTGGGAGCAGGTTCAGTAGTGGCAGTGGTTCTCGTGACTGACCACCGTCGCCAGCATTTCACGCTGGCGACGAGTGAGTCCCGACGGCGCGTACATGATCTTCTGATAGAGCCCCATGGAGGCGTCGAGCACCGGAGGTGCGAGGCTCATGGCGCGGACGATCCCGAACACGCGCCCGGCCCGCTCGAGCGCGGCGCGGTAACTCTTCGCGAGGCGGCCCGTGGCCTCGTCGGGACGGATGGTTCGGATCCAGGGCATGGGTCCAGGTTAGCTCGAAGCGCGCGCGATTCTCGCGCTGCAGCCCGTCAGAAGGTGCGCTGGCGCGCGCGCGCGAGGTTGTCGACCCAGGCGCTCAGGGCCATGGCACGACGCTCCTTGGCCGCGCGCAGCTCCTCGAACGCGAGGGCGCGCTCCTCGTCCCCGAGCCGGACGAGGAAGAGGGCGTACTCGGCGTACCAGCGCCCCACCGTCGACTCCGCGTCCCGCACGATGCGCAAGATCCGGCGCGGGCCGATGATCGGCGCCCCACGAACGAGGAGCCGCGCGAGCGCGCGCCGCCGGAAACTCGTCTTCCGTGGACGTCCGCCCATCTCGCGAATCAGCTCCTGCACTCGCGCGACGAGATCGATCCCCTCGCGATTCATACCCTCTGCCATACGCCCGAGATCAGCGTCCTGCGACCTGCGCGCGATGTGATCGAAGACGGCGCGCGCTCCGATCTCACTCAACAGCGCGAGCTCGACGTCCTTGACGAGCGAGCGGTACGAATCCGGCGACCTGGGCTCGATGGGGTTCACCACTTCCCGCTCAGAGGCCGACCTCGGTCGCGATGACGCCGTCCAGCGCGTCGTCGGGATCGACGCTGCCCGCGACCGGCATCTCCCCGCAGCGAATCTCGTACGCCTCGCACTGATCGGTCGTGCGGAGGAGTGCGTCCTCGGGGCTCCCGTTGGCGTGATGGAGCCGGACGGGAGACTTGGAGGGGAAGGCGTCTTCGCCTCGGGCCTCGTCGATGCGGACGATGACACCGTCGGCGCTCGCGCCATGGCGCCGTCGAAGGCGAGGGGCCGCAGAGCTCGCTTCATGCTCGGGCGCCGGGGTGGCGGGCGTCGAGGAGATCTCGAGCGCCACGGACGGTTGGCCCGCTTCCTCCCGAAGGGCTGACGCGGACGCGCCGCCCGGCGCTCCGGGACACCTGTCCGACGAGAACCGTGCGGCCGCTGCCGCCGGCGGCGCGCCACCGCCCGGGATCGATACACTGCGGCCGCGCGTCCTCATGGGACGTGATCCTACCCCGAGCGCCCATTTGGACTTCCTCCTCGAGTGCATCGGCTTCCCGCCGACCGTCGGCGTCGAGGAACTCCTCGAGGTCATCGACGACCGCGGCGAGGCGGCCGCGTGGAGAGGTTCCTCGGCGGACCACCGCCTGCTCCAGCTCGGAGGCGGTCTGGAGGTGCGCGCCGACCGCGATCCGGGCCAGACGTTCTGGACGGTGACGCCGCACCTGCGGGTCCCGACGCGCAGACGCCTCGCCATCACCGCGATCGTCCGCGCGAAAGAATCCCCCTTCGACGCTCTCCTGGCGGGGTGGTGCGCGCCGCCGACGCCGGATGAGTGGCGCGAGGGCGACCCTCCGGGCCTGTATCGCCTCGCCACCTGGATCACGGACGCCCGGCGCCTCGACGGACGCGTCCGGCCAGGCAAGGTCCTCGCCGTCTCCGTCGCGGGGTTCGCGGTCCACGTGGACCAGATCGCCCCGAACGCGGAGGCCAGTCAGCCAGCCGTTCTCGAGAGACCTTCGGGGGCGATGATCCGGCCCCTGGGGGGCCCGGAGGATCCTGGGGGCTGCTGTGACGTGTCTCTCCGGATCCGCACGATCCAGCGCACGGTCAATCAGGTCACCGGCGAGCCCGTCGAGATCGCCGTGTGCGACGCCCCGGACCGGCCCATTGCCCTGATGCTCAGTCCCTGGCAGCTCGAGAGGGACGGGCTCCCGCCTCCCCGGCCAGGCTGGCGGATCGAGGGGACCTTCCTCTTCACGGGCCGGATCGCGGGGGGCCTCCAGAAGCGTCGCGGGGCGAGTTTCGGCTGACTCCGCCCCCTCGCCGGCGCCTCGATTTGAGGAGCCGGGGCGGCCTCCAGGCCCCCGACCGACTCGAATGCGGCGGCTCCCATCTCCCTGAAGCAGGGTTTGTGCCGATACTCACCGCCATGGTACGCGTCCTCCTCGGCCTCACCGTCGGCCTCGCCCTCCTCGCCGCCGCCGCCGAATCCTCGCCTCCCGGCGGAGTGGATCCGGCCGTGAGCCCCTCGCAGCGAGGCCGCGCAGGAGCCTCCGGACGTACCCGCTCGCCCGAGGGCGCTCGTGCTCCACGCCGCGGCCGGACGACCCCTGCCGACGATGCCAAGGCCCAGGACCCCCCCGCCCCGTTCGGGGTCCCGCCCGAGGAGGAGCAGCAGCGCTGGTTCTCGGTCGCCGACGCAGACGGGACGAAGTGGATCTCGTTCCGCGAGGCCCGCGCCTCGATGCGCTTCGACGCGGCGCGCTTCTGCGAGTACGACCTCGACAACGACGGCCGGATGACGTTCGAGGAGTTCAAGGCCTTCATCCAGAACGAGCGCCGCCTCGGCCGCGAGGTCACCGAGCCTCTCGCTGCTCGGCCGGACGGCCCTCCGCCGGCGCGGGACGCCGAGCAGCTGCGAGCTGCTTACGACACGGATCTCGACGGATTCCTCAGCCGCATCGAGATCGATCTGGCGCTCCTCGACTACGGCCGCGATCAGGAGACCATCGACTCGGCGGTGGTCCTCCAGCGGCTCGACCTCGACGGCGACGGCAGGCTCGGGATCGATGAGCTCTCTCGCCTCGCGAACTTCCTCACGCCGCTCGGCCAGGACGCCGTCCAACCACAGCGACCGAGCGCGTCCACCGTCAACGATCTGTTCGGGACGCCGATCGACATGGGAGAGAACAACGCGCCGCGCATCGTCGGTCCCGTGCTCCCCTTCCGTCGGCTCGACGTCAACGACGACGGCCTCATCACGATCGAAGACCTGGAGCGCCTCGAGGGTCGCAGCTTCAGCGCGCTCAGTCTCGAGGGCGTGCTCAGCACCCTCGACTTCGACGCCGACGGACGGATCAGCGAAGAGGAGTTCCTCGCCTCGATGACGAGGCGCTGAGGGACGATCCCGCCCCGCTGCCCGATCGAGCCGACCCGCCCGCGGGCGGATCAGACTCCTACGAGCGGCTCGTGCCGGGGCCCGTTCTCGGGGTCCGCCACGGCGTAATTCCCTCGGCCGCGCAGGCTCATCCCCGCAGTACGCCCGCCGAGGTCGACGGCGTAGAGCTGAAGATCGAAGCTCGGCTGGCCATCCTCGCGAATCAGCTCGGGCTGCCACGCGGAGGCGCGCTTCGCCTGCCGCTTGACGCGCTCCAGCACCTCCCGGAGGGCGTCGGCAGGAGCGCGGCCGTGGCGCATGAGCTCGACCGCGGCGAAGCTCGCGTTCGCGAGGATGGCGGACTCGCCCCGACCGGTTCCGCCGGCGCTCCCGACCTCCTGATCGCAGTAGAGACCGGCGCCGACGATCGGCGAGTCACCCACCCGCCCCGGGATCTTCCAGGCGAGTCCCGAGGTCGTCGTGGTGCACGCGACATCGCCGGTCTTCCCCAGCGCCGAGCAGTGGATGGTGCCCGTGATACGCTCGTCCCAGAGAAGGTCCTCCACGGCGACCTCGTCCCCGGAGTGACCGCGGATGACCTTCCCGCTCTTCTCGCCTTCCTTCGCGCGGGGAGGAAGACGGTCATCACGTTCGCTCATCGACTCGCGCCAGCGCAACCAGATCTCCCGCGCCTCGTCGGTCAAGAGCTCCGCGTGTGGGTGCCCGTGGTCGCGGGCGAACCGGTACGCGCCAGGCCCGACGATCAGGCAGTGATCCGTTCGCTCCATGACGAGGCGTGCGACCTCGGAGGGGTGCAGGATGTTCTCGATGCAGCCGACCGCGCCCGAGTTGTGGGTCGGGCCGTGCATGACCGCCGCGTCCAGAGTCACGTGTCCGCGCTCGTCGGGGAGTCCGCCGAGTCCGACCGAGTGATCACGCGGGTCGGCCTCGACGATCTTCACGACCTCGAGCGCGACGTCGAGGGGCTCTGCACCCTCCGACAGGTCCCCGTAGAAGCGCTCCATCCCGCGCAGCGCGTTGGCCGAGCCGATGAGGGTCGGCCCCCCACGCCGGCGGGCTCGCGCCGTGCTCACCGCCGGGGCCGCCGAGGCGGTCGATCCACAGGACGCGACCCCTGCTCCCAGCGCTGCCGCGGCGGCGCCGCGCAGAAGGTCACGGCGCGGGAGGGAAGAGGAGGTCGAGGTGGCGTGCGGATCGTTCGGAGATGTGGTCGGCATGGAGCAGATCGTACTCCCTACGCCTCGCGCCCCTCAGCGCGGACGCGCCGCTCACGACTCGTCGATCGGCTTCAGCGGGTCGAGCTCCGGAAGAGGCTCTCCGCCAGCGAGGGCGCGGAGCCAGAAGCGAGCCCCCTGGAACCAGTCTGTCCACGCCGCGGGGAGACTCGCTCCCCCCTCCGCGCGCGCGGCGTCCATGCGCAGCCTGGCCTCGAGGTTGAGCGAGTCGAGGTGCCGGCGCAGGTCGCCCGGGACCATGTCCGCGACGGCGAGCGCCGCCGTCCCGATCGCGCAGGTCGTGCGGCGGAGCTCTTCGGCATCCACGTGGTCCATGCGGTCGAGACTCGTGGAGTAGGAGAAGTCGACGAAGTGCCAGACGAGCGCCGCGGCGATCCCGCGGTCGAGGAAGTCGTCGTGGTCGCTCCCGCCCTCCCAGGGGTGCTCCCGGGTGACCCAAGGGATCTCGCCGCTGGCGGCGACCGACTCCCCCACGTCGACGATCGCCTGCCGAAGCACGATGGCGAGGCCGTTGGGGAGGATGTCCTCCGCGGCGACGCTGCCAGCACCCCAGGGCGTGTGCGCGTCGGGGGCGAGCGGGACCACCGCGCCGGGATCCCAGCCGCGCTCGAGCAGGCAGATGGCGCCGGTGCGCGCGTAGCTCGCGCCGAGCATGTCCGCGACGATGCCCGCGACCGGCGTGTCGGATGCGTGGTCGAGCGCCGTCCCCCCCGCCTCGGCCTCCTGCCCGAAGACGAAGCGGATCGACCGGCGCGGCCGCTCGATGGTTCCCGCCGAGATCAATCGCTTGATGGTTCGCGCGAGCTCGACGACAGCTCCGGCGCCGGCAGCGTTGTCGTTCGCGCCACTGCCGCTGACGTGGGCCACCACGTAGACGACCTCCCCGGGCCGCTCGGCCCCGACGATCGTCGCCACGACGGTTCGTAGCTCGTTGACGGCGGTGCGCACCTCGGCTCGGACCTCGAGCAGCGCGCCTGCGCGCGCGGCTTGCTGGATGTTCTCCGCGGTGCGAGGCGAGACGTACATGGCCGGGAGCTTCGAGCCCGGCTGCACGCGGCCATCGAAGATGGCGTCGAAGTGCCGCTCACCACCCGTAGGGTCCTCCGCGTAGGGAAGCTGGAAGCTCGACACGACCGCCGCTGCGCCGCGTTCCGCCGCCTCCGCGGACACCTTGCGCACGGACTGATCCGTGACGAACACGCTTCCCTCGACCACATCTTCCAGCGCGAAGACGGGCGCGCCGCTCACCGCGTAGGAAGGGACCCCCTCGGGGAGCATCGTGCGTTCCTCGTCACTCGCCTCGGAGAAGCCGCCGATCACGATCCGGCGGTCCTGTCCACGAGCGCCACGCCCGCGGACGGCGATCTCGGCGGAGACCGGCGTCCACGAGGGCTGCGCCATCGGCTCGGAGATGACCTCCAGCAGGAAGCCTGCGTCGCCGCCCGCGCCCTCGTCGCCGTAGCCCGCGCCGAAGAGCGCCGCGATGAGCCGGTCCACGGCCCGGTCGTATCCCTCGCTCCCGGGGGGCCTCCGCTCGGCGTCGAACGCCTCTGCGAGGGTCATCGCCGCGGGAGTCTCGAAGCTCCCGAGCACCGCCCCCACGAAACGTCCGGTGCCGGCCTCGCCGGCGTCGATCGGCGGGCCGACGTGACCGCCCTTGCGCGGCCCCAGGGCTTCCCAGCCGTCGGGGATGGGCGGTGAGGAGCAGCCACCGGCGAGCAGCAGGCTACCCAGCGTCACGGCGATCACGGGCCAGCCCGGCTCGCGCTGCGTTCCGCGTCCAGGTCGGGTCAGGGAGGACCTCTGCATGGTCGTCGACAGGGAGGTCACCCGGTCAGCGCGCCCCCAGGGCGCGATCGATGATGAGCCCGAGGCGCAGACGCGCCTCATCGGGAATGGCGTCGGGCCGCGTCAGGATCGCGTTCTCGAGCGAGGTGTGACACGCGCGCGTTCCGAGCGCTGCGACGCGCGGAGCGGCGATGCGGACGGCCTCCCTTGCGTTGTTCACGTTCTTCGCCATGACCTCGAGGATCGCCTCGACGGTCACGTCGTCATGGCCCTCGTGCCAGCAGTCGAAGTCGGTGCTCATCGCGAGCGTCGCGTAGCCGAGCTCGGCCTCACGGGCGAGCTTGGCCTCCTGGAGGTTGGTCATGCCGATGACGTGCGCGCCCCAGGAGCGATAGAGCTTCGACTCCGCGCGCGTCGAGAACGCCGGCCCCTCCATGCAGAGGTAGGTCCCCCCGTCGTGGACCGTGACGCCGGTCTCTCGGGCTGCATCACGGAGCACCGCGCGGAGGTCGTTGCAAACCGGATCACCGAACATGACGTGCGCGACCACTCCGCCCTCGAAGAACGTGTCCGCCCGATGACGCGTGCGGTCGATGAACTGGTCCACCGCCACGAAGTCACCCGGTGGGATGTCCTCGGAGAGCGAGCCCACGGCGCCCACGCCGAGCACATCCGTCACGCCCAGGGACTTCATGCCCCAGATGTTCGCGCGGAAGTTGATCTCGGAGGGGGAGATGCGATGCCCACGGCCGTGGCGAGGCAGGAACACCATGCGCACGTCGCCGAGACGCCCCGTGACGAAGGCGTCGCTCGGGTCGCCGAACGGAGTCGAGAGAACGACCTCCTCGATGTCTGTCAGGCCGTCGATCTCGTAGAGGCCGGAGCCTCCGATCACACCGACGGCGGACGGCGATCGACCGGGGTGGGCGCCAGAGCTTGTGGTCATGGGTGCCATGGTACGCCCCTGATGCGGCCCGGACACCACCCCGCCGGGCCGGAGCCCCGCGGGCTCAGCGGCCCCGACGCCGACCGGGACGCGCTCCGCCGCGGCCGCGCCCGCGGCCTCGCGAGGAACCACGCGCGGCCCCGCGCCTCACACCGCCGCGGCGGCGAGATGCACCACCGCCTGATCGGCGAGAGCCTCCACGGCGGCGCGGAGGTCTGTCCCCGTCGCCGGACGCGGGTCCGATCAGACGCTGGACGACGAGAGTCGCGTAGGAGCCGCGCGGCAGACCGAACTGGAGGCGGAGCATGCGCCGGCCGCGGAACTCGTTGTCCTCCTCGGCGGGGCGCACGCGCAGCCCGATCGGTCGTACCACGGCCGCGCGCGCCTCGGGCTTGAGCTGGAACCCCGGGACGTCGGGCAGGACGAGCTCGTCGGGGTGCAGTCCGAGCAGGTCGAGCACCTGCGCGTAGAGGTCGCGCTGGCGCGCGTCCGTCACTCCCTCGAGCCTCTGACCGGGCATCACGAGCCCGCCCTCCCAGGAATCGGGCAGCCAGAGATCATGGCGCGGGAACCGCAGCTTCCCCTCGATCCCCCGGAGGGTGATGCGCTCCGGCGCGTTCTCCGCGACGTGCAGCGCGAGCGCGCGGTTGAACAGGTGCGACTGGAACGCGTAGAGATGGATCAGACGTTCACGCGTGGCGACGCGGTGGAAGGCACCCGCGAAGTCGTCCGGATGACGGCGCAGGTGCTCGAAGACCGAGTGGTAGCGGCCGAGCTTGCCCGCGATGGAACGACAGGCTCCCCAGTCACCGAAGCTGCGCCAGAGAGCGTCCTTGAGCCGACGCCGAGCGGGCGGCTCGAAGGGGGAAGCGCTCGCCACGAGCCGCTTCAGGGC
>PKCK01000060.1 GCA_002862085.1 Planctomycetota bacterium
CGACACGAGCGCCCGCGTCCCATCGCTTCATGGCTCGCGCGGCGTCCACTCGACGTTGCTGCCCCCGCGGACGTCGAGGTGGTCTCGGGCGGAGGCGGGGCGGGCGACACGGCGCATGAGCGCTCGAGACGCTCCGAGTCCGCGCCGTCAACGTGAGTGGCTGCGTGGACCGAGAGGCCGTGGCCAGCGGCGATCACGCCGGCGGGCAGCGATGTTCGTCTTCGAGCAAGCGCAGAGCCGCCCCCCGAAAAAGCAGTTCGCCCCTGTCAATGGGACGCGCAAGAGCCCCTCCGCGTCGTTGCAGGTCATGGGTCGCTATGACTTGAACCAGGGCTTCACCGACGTCCCCTCCTTGTAGGAGTGCAGGTAGACCTTCGGCAGGGGGGGCAGCAAGAAGTCGAAGTCGGGGTGGTTGTAGGAGATGAAGATCGAGTCCGAGAAACGCGCCGCGAGGACCTTCGACTCGCGCGCGCAGGCGTGGAAGTAGAAGCGCGCCGCCCCCTCCGCGTCGCTGCTGCCCTCGAGGTGCTTGCCCGCTTGAGCGATCAGCTGATCCTTGAAGGCACAAGCGCTCCACGCGGCCTCGCACTCGGTGGTCTCGAGCTCCGCCCGGATCTGCTCCTCGCTCAGCCCCGCCTCCGCCCAGAGGTCGCTGAGGCGTAGCATGGGCATGCCCAGCGCCTCTGCGTGCTCGAGGACCCCCGCGCGGTAGGACTCCATGCGCGCCGTGGGGATCCTGTTGTTCCGCGCATGGACGTCCGTGAAGATCAAGGTCAAGCGCGGCGCCGCTTGCTCCACGTAGCGAGCGTCGTGCATGTAGTCCCGCAGGCGCTGCAGTGCGAGAGTGTCGTAGGGGCCCACCTCGCTCCGCTCGCCGCAACCCCAGTAGGCGAGAAGCTCGAGGGGTCGTCCGTGGCGCAGCGCCGCCTCCACGAGATCTCGAATGCGCTCTGGATCAGAGGGCTGAGCGCGCTTGTACTTCCAGCTGTTGAGAGAGGCGTAGACCTCCTCACCCAGCTCGCCCGAGATCAGCTTGCGCAGCTGACGAACAGCGACCTTACCCGTCGCACCGCAGGGGAGGGCTCCCAGGATTTCGACCGCGTCGGGCCACATGTGCTTGGAGAGTCGGCCTTGGGCCCATGACTTCAGGTCATGAGGGCTCAGGGTCGCCGCAGGTTCGACGACACACGCCGATACGATGCGCTCTCCGACCAAGGGGTCAGGGACCCCGACGGTCTTGCAGGCTTGGACCGAGGGATGTGCGGAAAGCTGCGCGTCGACCTCCCCTGCGGGGATGTTGATGCCGTTCTTGATGATGATGTCTTTGAGACGTCCAGTGATGTGCAGCAGCCCTTCGTCGTCGAAGAACCCGAGGTCGCCGGTGGTGAAATAGCCGTCTGGACTGGTGTGCTCGCGCGTCAGCTTCTTGTTCTTGTAGTACCCGGGGCTCACCACGGAGCCTCGAATCAAGACCTCGCCCACACCGCTCAGGTCCTCGCTCGCGGCGTCGCCGAGAACCACGTCTTCTCCTCGGGGCCCGCGGCCAGCGTCGATGATCACGTCGCAGACCTCGCTTAGCGGAGCGCCGACGGTGTCGTAGCGCCGCGGCTGATCGGGCGGGCTTGAAACCGCCCAGCAGGTGGTCTCGGTCAAGCCGTAGCCTTGATAGACGGGGAGCCCGAAGCGCTCCTCGAAGCTCCGCCACGTCTCCGCGGAGAGGGGCGCAGCGCCGCAGAAGGCGAAGCGCGCGCGCGGGAGCCCTCCTTCGATGCCTTCGGGGAAGAGGCGCAAGAGCATCGCCATGATCGAAGGGACGAGGCTGCAGACGGTGACTTCGTGGGCCTTGACCCGCTCCCAGTAGCGTTTGGCGTTCTTGAAGCCGAAGAGCCCGGACAGGATCGTGCTGGCGCCCGCTGCCAGTGGGACCAAGCCGGTGATCATCATGGCGTTCATGTGGTATGTGGGCAGCACGCAGAGGAAGCGGTCACTCGGGTTGACGGCGTAGCGCCGAGCGAGGGCGCGGGCATTCGCGAGCAGGTTCTCGCCCGTGAGCATGACCGCCTTGCTGCCGCCGGACGTGCCCGAGGTGAAGATCATCAGGGTGACGTCCTCGGGATTCGCCTGGGCCTCCTCCTCGACGGGCGCGAGGCCTGCGCAGGCCTCCAGGACCTCCGCCGTGGAGATGGGATGACGCTTCAAGGAGAGCTTGGGGAGCTTCGCACCCTCTTCGACGATCACCACGGCCGGGGCGGCATCTCGAGCGATGTGCGTGATCGTGTTGCGATGAAGGTCCGGGTCGATGGGGACGAGGGTCGCGCGGCGCTGCGCGCAGGCGATGAGCAGCGGGAACGTCATCCAGTGGTTGCGCGTCGCGAAGAGAACCCGGTCTTTCCGGTCGACTCCGAGCTCTTTCAGATACGCCGCGAGCGCTTGGGCGTGGACCCAGGCCTCCCGGTACGTGATCTGAGCGCCGGCGTCGAGAGGAACCAAGAAGGGCGCCTCGGGCTGCGCCTCAGCCCAGGCCTTCAGCACCTCGTCCAGCGTGCAGCCTGCGTTCATCGGCTCCTCCTCCCTGCGTCCTCCGCGGAGCGCGGGCGGTCCGCGCCCTGGTCTCGCTCCAGCCGCAACGAGTAGAGTTCCCCGAAGGTTGGGAAGACCTCTGCCTCTGCGCCCATCGCGAAGCGACGGCGGGCAGCCTCGAGCGGCACCTCGCCCGGGAGGGAAGGCGGCGCCCACTCCAAGCTCAGGGTGTTGAGCCCGCGCCTCAAGGCAAGCGGTTCCAGGCGGGCTTCCCAGCGCTGCCAGGCTCCCGTGAGCGCTTGGCTGAGGACCGGACCCTCGCCGTTGACCTTCATCGAGAGGCTGGCGCCCGTGTGCGCAGCTCGAGCGACAGCCCTCACGCGCAGCGGCGCCTCACCGCTGCAGAGAAAGCTGAAGCGAGACTCGGGCCAGAGTGCCCGGTAGATCGGCTCGCTGTGCTGCCTGTCGGAGTCCCTCTCTCCCTCCGGCGTGCGTTCCCAGAAGCAGTCGCGGAAGAGTGCAGAGGAGAGCTCCAGCCCTTCGTGGAAGCGGCGTTCGTAGCTTCCAATGGCGCGACTCAGGATCTGCTCGATCTCAGCGCAGTCGCGCGCCTCGAGAGCCTCGAGGCTCGCCTTGAAGAGCGGCGCGTTCAGACGCGGATCGCGTAGGAGCCCAGCCAGGCCCGGGATACAAGCCGCGCGCGCGAGCGCGGCGTTGAGATCGGGGGGCGCGTCCAGGCTGCGCAGCTCGAGCCAACCACGCAGGGCCTCCAGGGCCAGCGGGCTGTGATCCATGGCTTCTTGGAGCAGGATCACCAAACGAGCGCAGAGCGCATCGGGCCTCGCCTGAGGCTCAAACCGGCTCACCCAGTGCGCGGCTTGCAGTGCGCCGCTCGCCGCGATGATGGGACGCGGCGCGGGAGCCCGAGGGGGATCCTCTGACGAGGCAGCGCCTCCGAGATCCCTGGAGGCGGCCCCGGAGGAGAGTGTCCTGATCTTCGCAGCGACGGCCTCCATCGCGAGCTGAATCCCCTCCACGTTGAGGTGGCACTGATCGTAGAAGAGATCGAAGCCGGAGCGCCCGGTGGCAGAGCGCGATGCGATGACCTCGGCGAGGTCGATGCACGGAGCAGCCGCATCTTCGGCCGCGCTGCGCATGACCTCGGCCATCGAAGGAGAGACCACGGGCAGCGCCCAGCAGACGTTCTGCCAGTTGGCGGGCTCGAGGGCCAGCAGGCGCGCTTCGCGCGCTGCTACGTGATCGCCGAGCCCCTCGTGGACGCGCGCCAGCACGCGCTCCGGGACCCCGGTGGTGTTCGTGTCCATCGTGGCCATCTCCTCAGCGGCAGTGCGCGCCACCTCGTAGTCCCCGGCCGCGAGGGCATCCTCTGCGCGCTGAAGTTGATGATGCCAACGGGCCTGAGCCCCTCCCTCGAGCCACGGCACGGGCGCGCGACGCTCCCACTCCAGATTCGACGCGGGGATCACCACCAGCGCCTGCGCGCCGCCCGCGCGAGCGTATTCGATCAGGCTTCGTGTCATGACCTCCGCGCGGGCGAGGAGAGCCTCTCGGAAGGCTCTAGCGAGGGCTGGCGCCTCACCGCTTTCCAGGCGCTGCGCGTAGCGGACCCTGGCCTCTGGGCTCGCGCCAGGCTCGAGTGAGAGGCCGTAGTACCAGTTGTTTCCCGTCAGAAACACGCACAGATCGGGTTGGAGCTGACTGGCCGCTTCGCACACCCGCAGCTGCTCCGAGGGGCCCATATTCGGCAGCGCCAGGTCGATCACCTCGACGCGAAGTCCAGGGGGCGCTGCCGAACCACAGCTCTGCGCGAGCAGCACCTCGAGGACGGTGCTCGGGGTGTAGGCAGGCGCGAGGGGGAAGCCCGCCGCAAGGGACTCGCCGAAGAGGCACACCCGGAAGGTGTCCGGGTGCTCCGCGTGCAAGCGCTTGGGCTTCCCGCGCAGGCCTTGCTTGCGGAGGAAGACGAGCTCGCCCTCCTCCTCGCGCGGCTCCCAATCCAGGATCGACTGGGGGCCATCGGTCGGGGCGGGCTGCTCCGCGCGCCCGAAGGCCCCCGCGCTTTGCAGGGCGCGGAAGAGGGTCAGCCCCTCTTCGGTAGCCAGGGAGGCCGCGAGCTGCTCAGGCGTCATCGCTGCGGCCTCATACGAAGGTGTAGACCCCGCTCGGCAGACTCTCCTCACCGGGACGCCAGCCCTCGATGTCGCTCGAGAGCCGAGGGTGCACCGACGCCTCCGCCGAGGCGATCCGCTCTCGCGCGAGCTGCTCCGAGAAGGTCTTGAGCCGGGTCGATCGGCGAACCTGTGCGGGGAGCCCCTCCCTGTCGATCAGGAAGTCCTCCAGCGCGAGGGCGTCGAGCTCGGAGTTCGCCATGCAGCGTATGGCATCCTCGGGTGTGTTCACGATGGGCTCGCCGCGGACGTTGAAGGAGGTGTTGACGAGGAGGGGGCAGCCGGTTCGCGCGAAGAAGCGCTCGATCAGGCGCGCAAAGCGCGGGTTCGTCGCGTGAGACACCGTCTGCACCCGCGCGGAGCCGTCTACATGGGTGATCGCAGGGAGCGCCAGCGCGGAGTTCACCTGGCAGGTCTCGGTCATGAAGGGGGAGTCGCGGTCGAGGTCCATGTGCTCTCCCAAGCGCTCCGCCAAGATCGCTGGTGCGAAGGGTCGGAAGCCCTCGCGCTTTTTCACGAGGGCGTTCAGCTTGTCGCGCATCGCCGGATCTCTCGGGTCGGCGAGGATGCTGCGCGCGCCTAGCGCGCGCGGCCCGAACTCCATCCGCCCCTGGAACCACCCGATCACCTGCTGCGCGCAGAGACGGTCCACCACCGCCTCCAGGAGCGCCTCCTCAGCGTCGCGGTGATCGTGCGCGTCCAGCGCCGCCGCGTCGAGGAGGGCCGCGACGCGCTCTGAACCGTAAGCGGGTCCCAGGTAAACGTGCTCCAGTCGGCTCGCGCTCGGCCGCTCTCCTGTGAGCTCGACGTGGGCGAGGGCTGCAGCTCCCAGAGCAGCCCCCGAGTCCCCCGCCGCGGGCTGGACGAAGACCTCGGGGAAGGGGCCCTCCTCACGAAGTCGGCGCACGGCAACGCAGTTCAACGCGACGCCGCCTGCCATGCAGAGGTTCCGACTCGGCGCCACGCTGTGGAGGTGACACACCTTCTCGAGGAGCATCTCCTCCAGCACGACCTGCAAGCTGCGAGCGATGTCCTTGTGGACGTGTGTGATCTCACTCTCGGGGACCCGCTGGGGGATGCCGAGGAGCGCAGGCAGAGCGTCCGTGAACATGCGTGCCGGCTGCGCGAAGTCGAAGAACTCCATGTTGAGGGAGAACTGCCCCGCCGGCCCTGGGCGCAGGAGAGTTGCCATCTCCTCCTTGAAGCGCGGTACGCCGTAGGGCGCCAGCCCCATGACCTTGTACTCGTCGCTCAGGACACGGAATCCCAAGAAGTCCGTGATCGCACTGTAGAGAAGGCCGAGAGAGTTGGGGAAGCGCACCTCCTCGAGGAGTTCGAGGGCCGCGCCGCAGCCTCGTCCGTAGGTCGTCGTCGCCCACTCTCCGACCCCGTCCACGGTCAGGACCGCGGCCTCATCGAAGCCGGAGTAGTAGAAGCTGCTCGCAGCGTGGGAGAGGTGGTGTTCGAAGGTCAGGAAACGCCCTGCGTACCCCAGCCGCTCGCGCACTTCGCGCTCCGGCCTCCCGGCGTCGACCCAGCGGAAGGTGGGGTCGACCGAGGCGTCCAGGCCCATGGCCAGCTGGCGCGAGAGCTTCTTGCTCGGCTGCTCGTAGTAGGCGATGCAGTCAATATCCGCGGGGTTCAGATCGCCCCCCGCCTCCAGGCAATAGCGAAAAGCGTTGATCGGGAGGCGCCGGTCGAACTTGACCCGGGTGAAGCGCTCCTCGGCGACCGCGGCGACCAGCTCTCCGTCTTGGAGCAGGCAGCACAAGGACTCGTGGTAGAAGGCCGAGATCCCGATAATGTTCACGGATGTGTCCTCGTATGTCTCGCCGTTGATCTATCCGGTCGATACGGCGACTCCGACGAGAGAGGGATACTTTCGTCGTTCTGCGACTTACTCTACGGTATGAGCGGTTGGGGCTGAGTCGCGGCGCGACCTCCTGCGTGTTGCAGTCTCAGCTCGGGGTAGGCTCACCTCTGGTTGGGGCCTTGGCCGCGATGACGAGTCGCACATGAACGAAGCTCAGCTGCTCGGGGAGATTTGTGCCCTCCTCCTCAAGGAGTTCCCTCAGCTGCAAGGGGTGGAGCTGAGCGCTGACACCGAGCTCATCTCCAGCGGGCTGTTGGACTCCTTCGCGCTGGTGAACTTGATCGCGCTTCTGGAGGAGGCATATCGCGTCGAGCTCGATGTAGAAGAGATCGAGCTTGAGGCACTCGAGTCGCCAGGGGCGATTGCGGCTCTCTGCCTTGAAGCCCTGGCGTGAGCTCTCTTCCCCCCATGTCCCGGGGCGTTCGCCCTCCCTTACCGGCTGTTCGGTGAGCGACGCGTTCCTCTCGAGCGCCGAGACCTACGAGCGCCAGGTCTCCTTCAACGAGAAGCTCTACCTCGCCTCGGAGCTGCTCCATCCGGGCCTCTGTATCCAGGTCGTCTTCGAGACCTCGTGTCCCGTCTCTGAAGATCTCTGCCCCGAACGCTTACGGGCGGCGATTCAAGCGGCCACGGCCCTCAACCCCGGCGCGCGTTTGATCCTGCGCGGAGCCCTTGGTTGGCTCCGCTGGGTCGCCCGCGGCCCCATCCCGCCCTTGCGGGTCATCAAGGCCTGGGCCAAAGGCCAGCCCCCCCCCGCGGAGCTCGAGCGGCCGCTGTGCCCGAAGCGCGGGCCGACCTGCGAGGTCGTCTTGACCCAGGCCCCGCAGCCGGTCTTGGTCTTTCGGGCGTTTCACGGGGTCATGGACGCCCGAGGGCTCATGCACTTCGCGGAAGAGGTCTTCCGGGCTTTGCGCGGGGAAGACCTCGTCGGGACCAACGATGCCTCGAGTGACAGCGAGTTCGTCCTCGCCCAGGTCGGCGCGAAGCGCCGACCTGCCCTGCGTGACGACCACGCGCCTCTTGTCTCTCCGCAGAGCGCCGAAGGCGCCGGTATTCGCTGGAGGCGCTACAGCCTCTCGGGCCCCGTGCCCGGGTTAGTCGCGAAGATCTCAGTCGCCTTGGCCAGCTATGAGCAGGTGACGCGCGAGACGACCACGCGCATCATGATCCCCGTCGATATGCGTCACTACGCTCCGCAGGTCCGCTCGACGAGCAACCTCAGCAACCCCCTCTTCCTCGATGTCCACCCGGAAGAAGGGTGGAGGTCGGTTCACAAACGAATCGTGAGAGGCTTGCTGAAGAAGGAGGCCATGCGCCTCGACCCCAACGAGGAGATCGCGCGGTGGATCCCGCTCGGGCTCTTCAAGCAGCTCTACCGGAACCGTACGGCGCGGCAGCGGCGCTCGCGGCGCTACCCCATGAGTGCGCTCCTGACTCACGTGGCGCTGCGTGACGCGAGCGCCTTCGCCGGCTGTACGCAGCCCTTCAGCGCTTACTACTTCATGCCGTCGCCCAACGACGCCTTGCCTCTCTGTGTCTCGGCGATGACCGTCGGCGCACACACCGAGTTGGTCGTCAGCGCGCCGAGCTTCTTGCTCGGTGAGCGTCAGCTGGACCAGCTGGGCGCAGCTATCGCGGAGGCGGTGAGTCCTTAGGGCCGCCACGAGGGGGCGCCCCGCTGCTTGCTCAGCAGACGGCTTCGGTGCGGAGCTCCGGCATCTCGATCGCGCGAGCTCGCGGCCGAGGAGCGGCCGGCCGGCGGATCAGGAGTTCTCGGACGCCGCGGCGATGCGATACGCGCGCCATCGGCTCACGATCCCAGCGTGTTAAAGCGCAGGCGCTCGGAGCTTCGAGGGCGTTCGGGCCAGCGGCCTCACCTCAGCGAGACGTGCTCGGGCGCTTTTCCCGCCTCCTGTTCGCGACCAGGAGCTTGTTGAAGTCCCGTTCGAACAGGACGCTGAAGATGCTTGGCGAGGTGTTGAAGAACTCCAGGAAGAAGAGCCAAGGCGAGCGCCGTAGCGAGCTCCAGGGAGAGGTCCAGCGCACTCCGACGCCGATGGCGTCCTCTTCGTTGTGGACGTAGTGCCAGGCATACGCCGGGACGTAGAGGACGTCCCCCGGCTCGAGCTCCACGCGATAGGTCCTCAGCTTCGGGTACCACGCCGCGGTCTCCTCCGGACCCACTGAGCTGTGCTTCGCCGGGCAGCGGTTCACTTCGGGATCGAAGGCGTAGCTGCAGTCAGCCTCCCAGAGATGCCATGTCTTTCGGCCGGCGATCTGGATGAAGAGGTTGTCGTTGCCGGCGTTGTGGGTCGGGGTGCGGTTCCCTCGCGCGCCGATGAAGATGGTGTGGAAGTTGTATCTCGCGAAGGGGTTCTTGCGCTTCATGCGCTCGAGCCAGCCTTGATCCAGATCCTCCTGGAGCTCGGGATGGCGATCCAGGAGGGGGTGGAAGCGAGCGTATTTGAGTCGATCCCTGGCCAGGTTCTCTATGACGTCGCGCAGGTCGGTGACTTCGGCCTCTTCTTGCTCAGCGTCGCTCCCCTCCTCGCTGAAGGCTCTGTGGTTGGAAAGGATGACCGGATCATCGCCGTATTCCTTCGCGAGGAACTCGAGGGACCAGCGCTTCACGGCCGGCCACTCCTTGGCCGCGCCTCTCAGCACCACGCAGCGCCCTCGCTTGAAGTACTCCTGCTCGAAGACCTCGGGGACCAAATCCTGGGGTGCAGGGACAGGCACGACTCCCTGATCAGGTTGAGCCTCGAGGGTCGCGTGGATCCCCCTCAAGGTGCGCTTTCGCCATCGGGTGATCGGGCGCTGAAGGGGTGTCCATCCGAGGAAGTGCTCCAGGAAGAACCCGAACACAAAAGTCAGCCGCAGCCTTGCGGAGAGGCGCTTGGAAAGGGCGTGTTGCATGGCGTCTCCGACCGGTTCGAGGTTCGATCCTAAGGGAGAGAGCCGGGTTCGGGAGGCTCGAGCGCGGAGCGCGCGGGGGAGGGAACCTCGAAAGGAGGCGACCCGGATGGGTTCTAGCGGACAGCGGCTCCGAGGTGCGAGCACCCGAAGAAGAGGGCGGCGTTCACCCGGGACCCTGATCTGGCCCCGACCGCGAGCCCGTCTCGTCGCACAATGGGGGACATGACGACGTCGCACCGCAGAGCAGGCCTGGCGCGCTGGTGGAGCCTGTTGACCCTCGTCGCGCTGGGGTCGTGTGGGTGTGGCGACCGGCGCGATGGGGCTGCGCTGCCGAACCTCGTCCTCATGGTGTCCGACGACCAGGGGCTCGTGCTCGGGTGCTACGGGCATCCCGACGTGCAGACACCGCGGCTCGACGCGCTCGCGGCGGAGGGCACGGTGTTCCGACGGGCGTACGCGCCGACGGCGGTGTGCACACCATCTCGGGCGACGCTGATGACGGGGCTGATGCCCATGAACCACGGGGCGCGAGGGTTCGAGCCCGTGACGGAGGGCGTGCGGGTCTGGGGCGAGCACTTCGCGGACGCGGGCTACCGCACCGGACTGATCGGGAAGATCGGCGTGAAGCCGGTGCCGCGCTTCCCGTTCGACTTCGTGGCACGCGCGGACAAGGACGACCCGGCAGCGCGCACGGTGCAGTGGCACCTGGCGCAGCTCGATCGCTTCCTCGACGGGGACGACGGCCGGCCGTGGTGCCTGGTCGTGAACTTCCGCGACAGCCACTGGCCGTTCCCCACGGACGGAGCGCCCTTCGGGGAGGATCCGCCGCCTCCCCATCGGCGGGAGGGGCTGAAGGTGCCCGAAGCCCTCCTGGACGCGCCGGAGGTGCGCGCGGAGCTGGCGCGCTACTACGACGGGCTGCGCCGCATGGACGCCACGGCGGGTGCGATGCTGGATCGGATCGAAGGGCGCGGCCCGGGCGAGGAGCTCGTGGGGCTCTTCACGAGCGACAACGGGCCGCCGTTCCCCTTCGCCAAGACGACGCTCTACGAGGCCGGCACGCACATGCCGCTGATCGCCTTCGGCGCGGGCGTGGCGCGGGGTCAGCGAGACGAGTTCGTCGGACTGGTGGACGTCCTGCCGACGCTGCTCGAGCTGGCCGGCGCGCCGGCGGAGGGGCTCGACGGGCGCTCGCTCGTGCCGGCGCTCGAGGGACGCGCGCTCGGGGACGAGGACGCTCCCTGGCGCGACCAGATCGCCACGACCCAGGACGGCCACCGTGTCGAGCCGACGATCCCGGTGCGGGCGGTACGCTTCGGCAGGTGGAAGTACATCCGCACCTTCGGTGCGGGGCTTCGCTTCCAGAACAACGTCATGCGCACCTCGGACACCTGGCGCGTGATGGTGGCCGCGGCCGAGCAGGACACGGACGTCCTGCGGCGGATCCAGCGCTTCGTGGAGCGGCCTTCGGAGGAGCTCTACGACCTCGAGGCCGACCCGGAGGAGCTCCGCGACCTCAGCCGCGACGCGGCCATGGCGGAAGTCCTCGAGGAGGGGCGGCGCCGGCTCGCGGGTTCGCCGCTCGTGGACGGCCCCTGAAGAGGGGGCGCGCTCAGCGCCGGGTGCCCGGCCCCGCGCGAACGCCGCGAGCCTCGCTCGCGCGGGGATCTCGAGCTGGATGGAGCGAGGGAGGTGAGCACGCTGACGTCCAGCGAGCGGAGGAGCTGGACGACTCGCTTCGCGAGGACGCCGCCGGAATCGACCTGCTGCGGGGGCCGCGACGTCTCACGGGCATGTTCAGCAGCGTCTCGGGTCGCCGCCGGGCCTCGAACGGTCAGCGGAGCAGGTCGCCGTGGAGTGATCGTCGGATCGGCGCGAACGCGTCACCCGGGGACCCTCATCGGAAGGTCGGCATCATCGCGAGCAGGCGGTCCCGCATCAGCAGGTCCGCAGGGGTCGGATTGAAGCCGAGCCGGTTCACGTTCTCGAAGGGGTCGACGCTCAGGTCGTAGAGCTCCTGGCGCCCGTCGTCGACGAAGTCGATGAGCTTGTAGCGCTCGGTCCGGATCGCTCGCCGGTGCGAAACGGTGTTGCTCGACCCGGGGAAGCCGAAGGTGGTCGCGTAGAGGAACGCGCGCTCGTGATCGCGCGTGGGGTCGGCCAGGAGGGGCGCGAAGCTGATGGAGTCCTCGCCGAAGCCCGCGGGAGCCGGCGCTCCGGCGAGCTCGAGAATCGTCGCCATGATGTCCGTGACCTGGACGAGGCGCTCGCACTCCGAGCCGGGCGTGATCCCGGGGCCGGCCGCGAAGAAGGGGACGTGGACGCTGCCCTCGTAGAGAGATCCCTTGACCTTGCCCGGGTAGAAGGGAGGCCGCACGCAGGGATTCGGAGAGCCGTTGTCGGAGAGTACGAACAGGTAGGTGTTCGACAGATCCACGCTGTCGAGGACGCGGCCGAGGAGCGTGTCGATGGACTCGACCATCTGCCTGTGCTGTTCGAAGTTCGAGTCCCCCGGCGTGGAGTTCGGGTGGAGCTCCGCGGGCGGCGTGTGGTACGGCGAATGCGCCAGGAACGGGCAGTAGTAGACGAAGTGCGGGCGCTCGAGCTGGTCGAGCGTCCGCTTCGCATAGCGCGCGAGCGCGGCGGGGAAATATCCCGACTTCGTGGTCAGCGCACCGTTGAGGTTCTCCGTCCAGGTGAAGTAGTTGTTCACCGCGGACCACCCCACGAAGGCGTCGAAGCCCATGAGGCGCGACTGCACGGCGATGTCCCCCGTATCGTTCAGGTGCCACTTCCCGAGGGCGACCGAGGTGTGCCCGGGCAGAGCCCCCGGGATCGTGATCTGGTCACGCGACAGGGGCGTATCGACGCCGTCCGAAGGACGGATGACGGTTCCGACCCCGTTGCGGTCGGGGTAGCGCCCCGTCAGCAGCGAAGCGCGCGTCGGGCTGCAGGTGGCCATGGACCAGGCGTTGCGGAAGGTCATGCCGCGCGCCGCCAGTCGTTCGAGGCCGGGGGTGTTCGCCGGGACCGGTGACTCGCCGTAGAGCGCCACCTTGTCGACACCGACGTCATCGAGCAGGACCACGACGAAGCTCGGCGGACCATCGTCCGATCGGGACGGGTGAAGAGGCACCGGCTGGACGAGTGCAGCCGCGGTCAGGACCAGCGAGGTGAGCATGTCGATCGCTGCGCGAGGCAGCACTCCCAGGATAGGGATCCTCGCGGAATCCGTGGTGGACCCCGCGGACTCGCACGCCCGAGCGCGCTGCAGCGATCACCCATGTCGCAGTGCAGGGCAGAGGACTCGCTCGACGAGCGTTCGCGCGCGGTGCACGTCCTCGATCTCGCCGACGTCCTGACGCGTCTCGGTCGCACCGCCTCGGGCCTCGTGCAAGCAGGTCCGCTCTCGCGACGGCGAACCTCTCGAGCGCCATCGGCGTGACGTGCGACGGAGCATCGCTCCCGCTCTCCTGGTCAGGCGGGTCTCGTTCAGGGGAGCGCGGAGTCGCAGCGACTCACGCGCTCGACGCCGGTCCGGGACGCCGCGGTGGGCGGTGACGTCCCGGGTTCTCGCGCGACGCTCGCCACGACCCGGTCCGCCTCCCGCGCGGCCCCTGGGACCTCGTGGAGCGACCTGCCGTGGCCGCCATCCTCTCGGGGAGACATGAGCGCTGGGTAGGACGAGGCTCCGTCAACGCGGGGTGATCGCTGCGGCGCGCGGACCCGTCGAGGACGGCAGGATCTCCCGAGGACGGAGCCGCAGGCCGTCGAGGATCAGAGGGGCCAGGTCCGGACTCCGACCCGGTCGGCCCAGGCTTGCCAGGCGGCGACCATGGCCTCGAGGCGCTCCGGGTGCCTCGCGGCGAGGTCGGAGAGCTCGGTGCGGTCCTGCTCCATGTCGTAGAGCTCCCAGGTGCGCGGCTGCTTGGCGCGGTACTGGCTCACGATCTTCCAGCGGCCGTCGCGCAGGGCGAGGTTGCCGTGGTGCTCGAAGGCGAGCGGCGCCGGGCGTTCGAGGTCGCGGCCTTCCCAGGCGTCGAGGAGGCTGACGCCCTCCATGGGCTGGATCGCGTTGCCTCCGTAGCTCTCGGGGTAGGCGGCGCCGGCCGCGTCGAGCAGGGTGGGCATCAGGTCGATCAGGTGGGCCGGCGGGTCCACGATCGAGCCCGCGTGCGCGTCACCGTAGCGGGCTGGCCAGTGCACGATGAACGGCGTGCTCAGCCCGCCCTCGTAGGCGTCGTGCTTGAATCCGCGGAAGGGCGTGTTGGAGGCGTTGGCCCAGCCGCGGCCGTAGGCCACGTAGCTGTCGGCGGGTCCTGCCATGGCCTCCGGACCGGTCGAGACCCACTTCCCGTCCCGGGTCCACATGGGGGGCCAGATCTTCGGCTGCAGCTGGTCGGCGGCCATGCGGCCCTCGAGGTCCGGCTGGCGCTTCGCCTCGTTGGAGCGACGGCCCATGCCCTCGGCGCACGCGCCGTTGTCCTGCAGGTAGATCACCAGGGTGTTGTCGAGCTCGCCCGCGTCCTCGAGGGCGGCGAGCACGCGGCCGATCCCTGCGTCCATGCACGAGACCATGGCCGCGTAGGTCTCCATGTTGCGAGCGTCCCACGCCTGGTTCGCGTTGCGGTCCCAGTCGTCCGTGGCGGCGCTCATGGGCCACGACGGGTCGAGGACGCCCAGGCCGCGAGCTCGCTCGAGTCGCGCGGCGCGCAGCGGCGCGTAGCCCTCGTCGTAGACGCCCTCGTAGCCCTCGATCCAGGACTCCGGAGCGTGCATGGGCCAGTGTGCGCTGGTGTAGGCCACGTAGAGGAAGAGCGGATCCTCACTGCTCGCGAGGTGCTCGCGGGCGAAGCGAGCGGCCTCGTCGCTGATGGCGTCCGTGTAGTACCAGCCGTCGGCGGACAGCTCGGGGTCGTTCTCCGGCGTGATGAGGGTGTCGTCCCGACACAGGGTCGCCGGGTCCCAGAAGCTCCCGGCCCCGCGGATCGTTCCGTAGAAGCGGTCGAAGCCCCGGCCCAGTGGCCACGACTCCCTGGGACCGTCCGGCTTCCATTGGTTGGTGACGTGCCACTTGCCCGCCATGTAGGTGCCGTACCCGGCTGCGCCCAGGGCCTCGGCCAGGGTCACGCAGCTGCGGTTGAGGATGCCCCGGTACGCGTCCGTGCCGCGGTCGCCTTCCATCAGGCCGATGCCTGCCTGGTGAGAGTAGAGCCCGGTGAGCAGGGCCGCGCGGGTCGGGCAGCAGCGGGACGTGTTGTAGAACTGGGTCATGCGCACGCCGCCGTCGGCGAGCGCATCGAGATGGGGCGTCCGGATCTCGCTGCCGTAGCAGCCGATGTCGGTGTAGCCCATGTCGTCCGCCATGATCAGCACGATGTGCGGACGCTCGCTCTGCAGGGGCGCCGCGGCCCGGTCGCCACCGGGCGACGAGCACGACGCGAGCGCCGTCGCCGCCAGGAGGAGCACCTGGAGGTCCCGCATGGCTGCACCTCGACGCGCTGGGACCAGGCCGCTCAAGCCGGCTCCTCCTTGGAGAAGGCGATCTTCACGCGGGTGCGCATCAGATCGAACCAGCGGGCCCCGTCGGCCGCGTTCTCGCGGACCCATCGAAGGGCGTCTCGCGCGCCTTCCCTCCTCCCCTGGCGAGCGAGCTTGCGAGCGATCGAGAGGCCTCGCCGCGCGATCGGACCCACGAGCTCGGCCCGTCGATCCCCGGGGAAGTGCTCGAGGAAGATCGCGTGACAGCCGAGCGTTCTCTGGAGCTGCACGCTGGGATCGAGCCCGCTCCAGACCCCACCCGAATGGACGCGGTACTGAGCCATCACGCGGTCCGTCCAGCCGTAGTCCCCCTGGAGGAGATTCAGCATGTGCAGGGGCCAGTCACCGACGGGGGCGCTGGTGTACCACTCGGGGAAGCCGGGGAGGTTCCTCCGTCGGAACATGACCGTGCAGGAGTCGGCCTGGCAGGTGCGCGCGAAGTCCGAGAGCGTGTAGCGCGAGCGCTCCCCGCTGGGTTTGCGTGCGCCGCCCTGCGTGGCGCCATGCTCGTCGATGCGGGTGGCGGTGCAGAACACACCGCTCAGCGTCGGGTCCTCGTCCAGCTGTCGGGCCTGGAGGGAGAGCTTCGCGGGGTCGCAGAAGCGATCGTCTCCGTCCAGTTGATGGATGTACTCCCCACGGCACGCGAGGAGGGTTCGCATGTAGTTCGCGCGAGGTCCCAGCTTCTCGGGGGTCGGAAGGATGCGTATCCGTCGGTCCGTGGCGGCGAGAGCCTCCACGCGACGCATCGTCGAGTCGGTCGAGCAGTCGTCACCGATCACGACCTCGACGTGTTCGAGGTCCTGCTCGAGGACGGAGGTGATGGCCCCCTCGATCCAGAGCTCGTGGTTGAAGGTCACCATGCTCACGCTGACCTTCGGCGTTGCGCTCGACTCAGGCGTCACCACTGGGGACAGCCAACGCCTCGGCGACCTGTTCGGGCCGGCAGAGCGCGGCCCTCATGATCGATGCGATGACCTCGATCTCCGACTTCCCGACGCTCGTTCCCGTCGGGAGGGTCATCACGATGTCGGAGAGGCGCGCCGTCTGGGGCAGGGGCAGGCCGGCCATGGGCTGCAGGGAGCGGTAGGGCTCCATGTTGTGGACTCCGGGGAAGAAGTACCGGCGCGCCAGGACGTTCTCCGCTTCGAGGACCTGGACCATCTGGTCACGACTCAGCTCGGCTCCTTCGATCTCGAGCACGACGTAGTGGTAGTTGAATCCCTCCGGGTGAAGCGGCTCGAGCAACCGCACTCCCGTCAGTCCCCGTAGCTCTTCACGGTACAGCTCGAAGTTGCGGCGGTTGATGCCCACGAACTCATCCACGGACTCGAGGCTCGTCAGGCCCATGGCGGCCGAGACCTCGCTCATCTTGCCGTTGCTGCCCAGGTAGACGACGTTGTCCTTGGACTCGAACCCGAAGTTCCGCATGAGGCGGAGCTTCTCCGCGAGTTCCTGATCGTCGGTGAGGATGGCGCCTCCCTCGAAGCAGTTCAGGACCTTCGTCGCGTGGAAGGAGAACACCTCACCGGCGCCGAACCCCCCGATCGGTCGCCCCTGGTGCCGGCACCCGAAGGCGTGGGAGGCATCGAAGATCACCGGGATCCCGTGCTTGCGGCCCACCGCCTCGAGAGCGGTCGTGTCGCACGCGTTGCCCCAGAGATGGACGCCGACGATTCCCGTGGTGTTCGGGGTGATCAGCTCCTCCACCCGAGCGGGATCGAGGGTGTGAGTGGCGGGGTCCACGTCACAGAAGACGGGGCGGATCCCCTGCCACTGGAGGGCGTGGGCCGTCGCCACGAAGGTGTAGGAGGGCACGATGACCTCTCCTTCCATGCCGACCCCGCGGATGAGGAGCTCGAGCGCGATCGTGCCGTTGCAGGTCGCGATGCACTCGCGGACTCCGCAGCGCTCGGCGACGAGACGCTCGAACCCCTGGACGTAAGGTCCGTTGTTCGTGAGCCAGCGGCGGTCGAAGATGTCCTCGACCCGCTGCACGAAGCGCTCGCGGTCCCCCAGGTTCGGGCGGCCCACGTGGAGGGCTTCCGGGAACGCCGGCTCGGCGCCGAGGATGGCTAGGTCACGCACGGATTTCAGTCCTGGGGCTGCAGAGGGGGGCCCGGGTAGGCGGGTGGGAGCTCGAAGCTCGAGCCCTGCATCATAGAAACCAGGCCGCTCCAAAGGCCCTCGGGACCCGCGAGGAAAGCCTCCAGGGAGACCTCCGTCCAGCGGGAGGGGTCCAGCTCGGACGAGCCCGCGCGGATCGCGTCGTTGGTTCGCTCGACCTGTTCCCGGACCTGCTCCTCGGGCGAGAGCTGGAGGAGGTCCTCGTGGCCGGGTGGCTTCGCGGAGTACCACTCACCCTCGTCGCCGAAGAAGCGCCGACGCGCCCTCAGGAGTGAGGCCGCATTGGCGTCGACGCGACGGTGGACGAAGAGGAACCTGGCCTCCGGAACGGCCCGGGCGAAAGCCGGCAGGTCGTACTGAATCATCATCCCCTTGCAGCAGAAGGGGCGTCCCAGGAGGGTCGCCATGGCCCGTAGCTCGGCCCTCAGGCCATCGAAGTCAGCCGCGTCCAGGCGATCCCCCAGCGGCTCGATGTCCACCGTGGGGAGGAACCGTCGCCAGAAGTACCAGAACTCGTGGGGAGCGGCCGGCCCCGAGGTCTTCCCCAGGTCCGACTGAAATCCTCCGGACGCCTGGAGGGCGCGCAGCTCCTCTCCGTGCTGGAACTCGGGGTCGCAGAGGAGCTTGTGCATCAAGGCGCCCACCGTCGGCGCCCCGAAGAACCTCGAGATCAGGTTCGACGGGTAGGAGAAGCACCCACTCGCAGCGAGCCACTGCACCATCAGCGTGGTCCCGCTCCGCGGCGCCCCGATCACGAAGACCATCGGTGCGTCCGATGGTTCGATCTCCTGGAGCAGCCCCTCGTGGGAGGGGAGCAGCCACCGTCGGAGGTCGCCGAGAAGAGCCTCGAGGGCGTTGTTGCGCTCGAACTGCGCTGTTCTTCCGGACTGCATGCTCATCGGGGGTACCTGTACGGGGGGAAGGTGCCTGACGCGCAGGGGCTGCGCGCTTCGCACAGTTCGTCGAAGGCTCCACGGTCGAGCACCCGGCCGACGACCTGACTCCAGCCCACGTGGGGGGTCCAGCCTCGCTTGAACCGCGCGAGACCATCCGCCGCGTCGTTGGCGAGCCCGGCGCCACCCCCCAGGTTGGCTCGATCGAGGCCCGCCTCGGCCGCGTCTCGCAGAGCCACGTCGAAGAGGGCGAAGCTCGCCCCCACGGCGAGGCCCTCTGCGCTCGACGCTCCCAGGTGGTACCAGGTGTGCTGGTCGGAGTCGAACCACAGACTGCCCGCGACCGGCGACCCGTCCAGGTGCGCGAGGTACAGGCGCGCGCCTCGGAGTTCGAGCTGCGCGCGCAGGCTCCTCTCCGAGAAGTCCGCGAGGGATCCGTGGAACCCGTGCTGCTCCCTCAGCGCTGCGTAGAGCGCGACCCATGCGTCGCCCTCCTCCGCGGTGGGGGCGGCGCGGACGACCTCCACGGCCTCGCGGGCCCGTCGAGCCTTGCGCCTGTGCTGCGGCCTCCTCTGCTGCTCCAGGTCCTCCCCCAGGTTCACGAGGGAGTGCTCCTTGAAGGGCTTGCGGAAGTCCGGGAAGAGGTCCGCGACCACGTCCTCGTGGGGTGCGCTGAGAGGATCGAGGACTGCCGTCAGGCTCACCGGTCCAGCAGGCAACGGCTCCTCCAGACAGGCGACCTCGAGGGCGCCGCCGTCGAGGAAGGGATAGGGGCCCAAAAGGTCCGTGCGGGCCTCCGTGCCCGGGATCGCCCGCTCCATGACGTGCAATCCCGGCCGGATCGAGCGGGCCTGGCCGATGTGCTCGAGGGCCGCTGCGTAGGCGCTGCTGGCGTAGGGGGACAGGCTCATGGCTCGGCCAGGAGGGCGCAGGATACCGCGACGGTCGCGTTCGAGTCGGGAACGCGTGCCAGGCGCGTGAACGGAGGCCGGGAGTCTTCCCGGTGGGGCCCTGGTCACGAACCTCGATCCATGGCTCCACCTTCCACGCCTTCGCCGAGGGGGACCGAGGTCCGAGCTGGCCGCCCGCAGCGGAGGAGGCGCA
>PKCK01000004.1 GCA_002862085.1 Planctomycetota bacterium
GTCCTCCTCCTCGAAGCCGCCCGCGGTGAACCAGCCCCTGAGCAGGTCCTTCGCCACGTAGAGCGCCACGGACTGTCCAGCGGCCTCGATCCCGCCGCCGGCGCTCGGAGGCTGACCGGAGAGGACGAGGAGCAGGAGGTCGTCGGGCGCGAGGGACGGCGCCGACGAGAGCTCGATCTCCGGCTGGTCGTAGTCGCCGGTCAGCGCAACGGTCACCTCGTACCCCGCGAGCCGCGTCGAGCCCACCACGTCGAAGCGCGGGACCTCCGGGTTGGCGCGGTCGAAGTGGACGACGCCGGAGGGGAAGGTGATCGTCCCCGCAGGAACAGAGAGCTCGAGGGGATCCAGGAAGATGCTGCCGACGGGCGCAGGCGACGCGGCGGTTCCCGAGAGCCGCATGTTCACGCGCACGTTGCCCCTGGCGATCCGTCCGCGAAGGGCGAGTGGCTCGAGCGTCGAGATCTGCGCGTCGAGTCGTACGCTCGGCGGCCCGAACGCGGGCAGGCGCAGGCCCTGGCTGACCCTGCGGGGCCCGCGGCTGCCCTCCAGCAGCGAGCGGAACTCGATCGGCGAGCGGATGCGGCCGCCGGTGAGCTCGATGTCTCCGCCGACGGTCAGTGCGCTCGGCCGGCCGTGCACCTCCAGGTCGAGATTGGCGCGGATCCTCGCGCTCTCCGTCCGCGTGAGCAGGACCTCCTCGCCCTGGATCACCGCGTCGATACGCGGGTCTCCCTGGCCCAGCAGGACGTTCCCCCCGAAGGTGACGGGGCTCGCCCCGAGCTCGAGGCTGCCGTGCTCGACCCGGATCTCACCCTCCTCGAGGTGCAGATCGAGCTGCAAGGCCTCGATCGTCGGGGCTCCGCGGTAGCGCGCGACGCCGTCCTCGACGGAGAGGTCGCCCGTGACGACCGGCTCGCCCACCGTGCCGCCGAGGCGCAGCCGGCCGTCCACGCGGCCCGCCACGTCGCGGAGTTCGGGCACGAGTACGCCCAGCTCCTCGAGACCTGCGGAGGTGAGCTCTGCGAGAACCTCGATCTCCGATTCCTCGAGATCCGCCCAGGCAGCGGCCGGATCTCTCGCGAGCAAGGCGAGGTTCGCCGCGTGCCCGACCCGGCCGCCGAGGGACAGCTCCACGCAGTCCTCGAGCAGGACGCTCCCGCTCTCCACGCGGATGTCCTCCGCCAGGAGGAGTCGCGTCTTCACCTGGATCGGGCTCGGGGATGTCGAGCCCTCGGGCGCGTCCGGATCCACCAGGACCCAGTCCACGAGGTCGACGGCCGCGCTTCCGCGCGGCGCGCCCCAGGTGCCGGTCAGCTCGATCGAGAGGCGCGCGGAGCCGTCCGCTCGCGCGAGGCGCGCCATGAGTCCGGGGTCGACCAGGTCCGCGAGCGGCGCCCAGCCGAGGGCCTCGGAGTCGAGGTCGGCTTCGAGGGACAGCTCGACTGCTCCATCGCTCGCCAGGGGGACCGCGCCGCTCGCCACCGCCGCGCTCCCCTCCATGGAGATGCGTGCGCCGGGGATCTCCACGTGGACGTTCCTGACCTCCGCCGTCACTCCGTCCCACCGCGCACCGACCCGGGCGAGCTCCGTCGATCCTGGCAGCGGCATAGAGAGGTCGACCTCCCCTGCGCCTGCGGCTCCGTCGAAGCTCGCAGCGCCCGAGATCGGCCCGAGGAAGCGCCGCCAGGGCGAGCCGGGCGTGTCCTCGGTGGGGCCGGGCAGGAACGGGGCGAGCCGGAGTTCACGGACGTCGAGCGCGATGTGCGGGGCATCGCCGCTTCGGAGATCCACGGACGCCCGACCGGCGCTTCCCTCGAGGACCAGGCCCTCGACGCGCGGGCTGTCCTCGCCCCCGAGCTCGATGCGTGCGGCCTCCATCAATCGGAGGTCGCCGCCCCGTCCCGCCAGGTGGAGCGAGTCGAGTCGGACCCCGAGCGCGCGGCCATCGAGGGGCAGCGTCACCGTCCCCTCCGCCTGCGCCGCGCCGTAGGGCGTGTCGATCCGCGCCGCAGCGAGGTGCAACGTCCCGGCGGAGAGGGTGCCCTCCACGTTCACGTCCCGGAGCAGCTCGCCCGGGGTCAGCTCGACCTCGGCGGCTCGTAGAGCCACGGTGCCAGCGAGCTCGTCCACGGGTCCCTCGACGTCGACGTCGATCTCGACGCCGCGTACGAGCGCGAGGCCCTCGTCGAGATCGCCGGGCTGGTCGAGGCGGATCTCCAGCCGTGTCGCGGCGAGTGAGCGCTCCGAGAGGTCGTAGCGGCCTCGCCCCGTCACGCGCGCGCCCTGGGCGGTCGAGGCCTCGAGCGAGGTCAGCTCGATGCTCGCCTCGTTCGCCTCGGCGCGGGCTGCGACCTCGCCGAGTTCGATCCCCGACACGACGACGTCCGTTCCGCGGAGGTCGATCGAACCGACGGTGATCCCGCCCGGATCGGGCGAGAGCGTGGCCGAGCCCGTGGCGCTCCCCGACCACAGGCGCGCGTCGGGATCGCCGGTGACGGCGGACAGCGCCTGGTGCGCTTCGCCGAGGTCCGGCAGCCGGAATCGCACGTCACCGCCGACCCGAGGCCTGCCCGCCGCGTCGGTCTCGATCCTGACCTCGCTGAACTCCAGCTCGCTCGTTCCGACGACGACGCGCCCCCTGTCGAGCTCCGCTCCGTCCTGTCTCCAGCTCCCGACGACACCGATGGCCGCGGCGTCGATCTCGCCCGCGTGCGCCTCCGGAGCGTCGAGGACGAAGCCGAGCGTGCCGGCGTCCTCGAAGCGCAGTCGGCCGAGGACGCGCGCGGACCACTCGGGCGCACGGATCTCGCCCTCGACCTCCAGCGGCGCGTCGGTGGAGCCGCGACCGGCCAGCTCGAGGCCGTCGATCTCGATCGTCTCGTCCGGGCCCTCGAGACGTACCGAGCCCTTCGCGACGTCGAGGTGGGGGAGCGTCGGCCAACGAGGGACGCTCTCCTCCCCGCCGTCGGGGCCGTCGCTGGTGAGGTCGAGGACGAGGAGCGGAGCGTCGGCCGTGACGGTCTCGAGGGCGCCCGGGTCGCGCTCGATCGCGGCGGCGAGGAGATCTCCTCGGACCTCCGTGCTCTGGATCTCCAGGCTGCGGAGCGGGTGCTCCGCTCCGTCGATCGCGCGGAGCTCGAGC
Organism: Planctomycetota bacterium; assembly: GCA_002862085.1. Taxonomy (GTDB): domain Bacteria; phylum Planctomycetota; class UBA1135; order UBA1135; genus Saltatorellus. Next base: position 3,143 of record PKCK01000004.1, read on the forward strand.
CCCTCGACGGCCAGTCGGGACCGCCAGTCCCCCTCGATCCGCGTCAGGTGGATCTCGAAGGGGCTGAACCACCGGCTCAGCGCCGGCGCCGAGCGCACGAGAAGAGGATGGAGCGTGGACTCGCGCGTTCCGTAGAGACCGAGCGCTGTCGCGGCGAGCAGGGCGAGGGCGACGGCTGCTCGCCGGGCCCACCGCAGGGCGCGCGAGGGCTCATTGCTCTTTCCTATCTGCTCCAAGGGAACGTCGGTGGGTCGATCGAGAAGGCGTGACCGGAGAAGAGGATGTCGGAGTGGCTTCCACGGCGGCAGTCATGAACCGATGAAGACCGGCCGGCTTCTGCGCTCGCTCGGGATTGTCCAGGAGCGACTCCGAAGGAGTCTCCTGCATCGGTGTTTCCATCACGATTATCCTCGGGCGCGAGGCGAGCCCGATGACGTCCCGCCACTCTCGACCAGCCAGGCTCCCAGACGATGTCCACGATTCTTCCGCCCGACGCCCCCGGCGATGTGTCCTCTGGCGCCATCGTCGAGCGAGAGCTCCTCGAAGAGCTGGCGCGGACGGCCCGCGTCGGAGCCGTCGCGGTCGATCTGACGAGCGGCGATCTCGTCTGGACGCCCGGGGCCAGGGAGCTCTTCGGTGACCTCGCGGCCGCGAGCCTGCGCGACCTGCGGTCGATCCTGCCCACCAGCGCTTGGCGCCGGATCGCCCGCGCGTTCCTGGCCATGCGCGGCGGCGGTCCTGCGATCGACGTCGACCTGCGCGTGACGCGCCCGGGTCGGGAGGACGTTCGCTTCAGAGTGCGTTCCAGCGGCCGCGACGAGGTCGCGAGCGCCGAGCGTCTCGGCCTCGTCATCGAGCAGCTCGGGGGGGCCGCGCGCGGCGCGAGCGAGGACGGTCCGGGGATCCGTCGGCTCGGTCAGGCCATGACCATGGCTCGCATCGGCGCCTGGACCGTGGACCTCATCGCGGGGTCGCTCCACTGGTCGGACGAGGTCTTCCGGATCCACGACATGCAGCCGGGGCCGACGCCGACGCTCGAGGAGGCGATCGGCTTCTACACGCCTTCGGCGCGGGAGCACGTGACTCAGGGGCTCGCGGGCCTCATCGCGGGTGGCACGTGCTTCGACGAGGAGCTCGAGCTGTTGACGGCCACCGGGCGCCGGATCTGGGTCCACGTGATGGGAGACGCCGACCACGACGCCGAAGGCGTCCCCGTGCGCCTGTACGGTGTCCTCCAGGACGTCACCGAGCGGCACAACCTGGAGGAGAGCCTGCGGGAGAGCGAGGAGCGTCTTCTCCACGCTCTGGACGGTGCGAAGGACGGCGTCTGGGACTGGTATCCGCAGAGATCGGAGATCCACGTCTCACCGCGGTGGAAGAGAATCCTCGGCCTCGGTGACGAGGACCTGCCTTCGGGGGTCCACGAGTGGCACTCGCGCATCCACGAGGACGACAAGGCGCGCGTGGAGGCCGGTTTGAAGGCAGCCCTCGACGGGGGGGCGGACGAATACCGGGAGGAGTACCGCGTGCGCCACGCGGACGGTGGCTGGCGCTGGATCCTCGCGCGGGGGAAGGTCGTCGATCGCGGGCCCCGAGGAGAGGCCGAGCGGATGACCGGGACGCACACGGACGTCACCGAGGAGGTTCGCCTGCGCGATGAGATCGTCGCGGCGCGAGAGGCCGCGGAGGCCGCGGCCCAGGTCAAGGCGGACTTCGTGGCCACGATGAGCCATGAGATCCGCACGCCGATGAACGGGATCCTGGGAATGGCCCAGATACTCCTCGACAGCGAGCTCGACGTGGACCAGCGTCACGTCGCCGAGACGATCTTCCACTCCGGGACATCGCTCCTGCACATCCTCAACGACGTCCTCGACCTATCCAGGTTCGAAGCGGGCGAGGTCGTACTCGAGGAGATGCCCTTCGATCCCGTGGATTGCGCCCGGGGCGTCGTCGAGTTGCTGGACTTCGACTGCCGTGATCGCGACGGCTTGACCCTCGCGTTCACCGCCGAGAGCGGCGTACCGTCCGCTGTTCTCGGGGACGGACACCGGCTGCGCCAGGTGCTGCTCAACCTCGTCGGCAACGCGGTCAAGTTCACCTCCGAAGGGCGGATCGAGCTCATCGTCTCCAGCATCGAGGAGCCCGGCGGAGCGCGGCTGCGCTTCGTGGTGAAGGACACGGGCATCGGTTTCGACGACGAGACCTCTCAGCGGCTGTTCGACGCATTCACGCAGGCCGACAGTTCGACCACGCGCCGCTTCGGTGGGACCGGGCTCGGGCTCGCGGTCTGCAAGACGCTCATCGAGCTGATGGGGGGCTCCATCGGATGCCACGGGATCGAGGGGCGCGGGGCGACCTTCTGGATCGAGATCCCCGCGCGATTGGTCTCCGAAGCTCGACCGCTGCGTTTCGACCCTTTGCCGGCACCGGACAGCATCGCGCGCGGCGGAGTGGCGAGAGCCGAACGTGTGCCCTCCGGCGACGCCGCGCCGGCAGAGCCGGCCACGCCGAACTCGGGGGCGCCGGCCCCCGACGTGGCGGCCCCGAGGGTCCTCGTGGCCGAGGACACTCCGATGAACCAGGCCGTCGCGAGGCGCATGCTCGAGTCCCTCGGCTGCGAGGTCGAGATCGCGGCGAACGGCGAGGCCGCCGTGGAGCTCGCCACGGCCCGCGACTTCGACCTCGTGCTGATGGACTGTCAGATGCCCGTCATGGACGGGTACCTCGCGACCCACGCGCTGCGCAGAGCGGAGTCGAAGAGGGGCCGCGCGCTCCCGATCGTTGCCATGACCGCGAACGCCATGGCCGGCGATCGAGAGCGCTGCCTCGACGCAGGAATGGACGACTACCTGGTCAAGCCGGTCATGCTCGACGCGCTGGAAGTGCTGCTCGATCGCCTCCGCGCGGGTACGGTCCGCGCGGACGCGCGTTGAGAATCAGTAGTCGTGCCCGCCGACCTCTTCGAGGTAGGCCAGCAGATCAGCCTGGATCCGCGGGAGAGGCTTCTTCAAGACCTTCTCGAGCACCTGGACCGAGGACATCTCGCGTTTTCCGACGAGCTCCATGACCTCCTCGAAGAGCTCGACGCCGTGGCCCTCGCGCAGGTACGAGACGAGCGCGTAGGAGAGCGTGTAGTCCCCTGAGTCCATCTCGTTGCTGTTGCGACCGAGGGTCGTGGCGAGGCGCGTGGGCTTGGCCTCCTTGAGCACGTCGATCGAGATCTCGATCCAGTCCGCGTCGAAGTCCTGGATGTCCTGATCGATCTCCTTCTTCTTGTCCTCGTACTCGGTCCTCGTGATCGTGGTCGAGAGCTTCGTGCCGACGACCATCTGGTTCACGTAGGCGCCGACGCCCTCGATCACCCAGCCGGTCTTCGACCGGATGCCGTAGTTGAAGAAGATGTACTGGGTCGTCGCCTGCTTGCAGGCCATGTCGATGCGGTTGATCGACTCGCCGGCCCAGGTGCAGGCGAAGATCTCGCGGCCGCTCCCGGTGGTGAAGCCCGCGGTCTGGGGCGCGAGCTCGCGCTCCTCGTCGGAGAACGGCCCGAAGGTGTCGACGAACTCGTCGCGGTCGGACTCCCCCTCGATCAGGAAGATCTGGTACTTGCGCGGACGCGCTCCCTTCCCTCCGAGCAGGTCCTTGAAGATCGCCCACTGGACGGCCGCGTTGTGGGCGATGAGCGTGCTCTCCTCGTCGTCCACGTTGCCGCTCACGCGGACGAATCGTCCGCAGGTCAGCGGAGAGCTCCACTCGAGATCGACCGCGTCCTCGCGGTCGTTGGTCTCATCCTCCTCGGGGTCGTCCATCTCGTCGCGGGCATCTGCGAGCAGCTCGGCGAGCTCATCTCGTGCGTCCTCGGTGTCGAGGGCGACCTGAGTCGTCCAGATGGTCTTGCCGTTGCGCTCCACCGCGACGAACCCGAGCGACTCGCGGATCTCCGCGTTGTCGGGAGCTTGCTCGAGGAGCCACTCGCGTTCAGTGACCGCCTTCACCGGGCCGAGCGCCTCCTCGTGCTCGTCGATCAGGTCCATGACCGACTCGACGTAGCGGGCATCGAGCTCCGCGCGTCTCGCGGCGGCTTCGGCTGCGACCTCGGGTTTGCCGGCCTTCGGGGCCTTGTAGGGACGCTTTCGGTACCAGCGCTTCCCCTTGCGGTCGTAGGTGTACTTGAGGAACTTGCGGGCGGTCTTGTTCTCGGGATCGAGGGGCAGGAGCGCCTCGTACACCTTGTCGCGCGTGAGGTAGGCCTTCTGCTTGTGGCACCACTGCGCCAGCTCCACGAGGTCGCTCTTGCGAGCTTCCGCGAGCTTCTCGCGGCCCGCTCGGTACTCGGAGCTCGATTGGGCCGTGGCCGTGGCCGCGGCCGGCGCCGGCGTGGCGGCAGCGGCGGCCGTCGGGAAGGCCGCCATGGCGGCCAGGATGATCAGTACGTCTCGCATGGTTCGGCTCGCGCGCAGGCTCATTCGAAGTCGTTCCCGCCGACCTCCTCGATCCAGCCGAGGAGCTTCTTCTGGATGTCGGGGATCCGCGCGTCGAAGAACTTCTCGAGCGCGACGACGGAGGAGACGTCCTCCTTGCCGATCTGGCGGCAGAGCGAAGCGAGCGCGTCGCGGCCGTAGCCCTCGCGCAGGTACTTCACGAGAGCGTAGGCGAGGACCACGTCGTCCGCTGTCATCTGCGTCGTGTTGCGGCCCAGCGTCTTGGCGAGCAGGGTCGGACTCGCGTCCTCGAGGATGCGAGCCGCGAGCTCCAGCCAGTCCTCCTCCGTGTCGGCCATCTCGCGGTCCGTCTGCGGGCGCGAGGGATCGTCGTACTCCGTGATCGTGATGCTGTAGGAGTAGCGCGTGTTGAGGACGAGCTGGTTGATGTACAGACCGAAGCCCTCGCTCAGCCAGCCGCGCTTGGTGAAGATGTTGTACTCGTACTGGAGGTACGCAGCGGTCGTCTGCTTGAGCGCGACGTCGAGGCGCTGCTCGACCTCCTCGGCCCAGCAGCCGACGCGCCAGACGCGGTTGCCCGGCATCCAGCCGCTGCGCAGGGTCGGGAACGCCTCGCGGTCGGCGTCGCTCAGGCCCGGGTAGCTCGAGATGAAGTCGTTCTTCGAACCCTCGTCGGCGAGCAGGTAGTAGGTGAAGTCGGGCGGTGCCTGCTGCGTTCCGCCGATCATGAAAGGCAGGAAGTCGTAGGCGAGATGGCCGATGGCGGCGGCCTCCTCGGCCTCGTCCTCATCGACGTCGCCGATGACGCGCACGCGGTCGTTGCCGAGCTGCACCGTCCATTCGACGGCGAGCTCGTCCTCGGGGGAGAGCAGGTCGATGTCCTCGACGTCGGGGACCGCGTCGCGGGCCTCATCGAGGGCCGCGACGATCGCCTCCCGGCGCTCGGCGGTCTCCTTGGCCGCCTTCGTCATCCAGACGATCTTGTCACCCCTCTTGACGCCCACGTATCCGAGCAACGCCCGCACGCGCGGGTGGTCGGGCGCCGCCGCCATGAGGACCTCCAGCTCCCCGCGCTGGCGCTTCGGCGAGATCTTCCCCTCGAACTCCTCGATCACCGCGAGCTGCGCCTCGACGTAGGCCGAGTCGAGCGCCGTCCGCCGCGCGCGCCCCTCCTTGACGATCTCGGGCTTGCCCTTCTTCGGCTCCTTGTACGGGCGCTTGCGGATCCACTCCTTCGCCTTTCGGTCGAAGGTGTACTTCAGGAACTTGCGCGCTTTCTTGTGCTCGGGATCCACGAGCAGGACCGCCATGTACGCCTTGTCCCTGAGCCGGTAGGCCTTCTCGCCGTGGCACCAGTCGGCGAGCTCTTCGAGCCCGGTCATGTAGGTCCTCTCCGCTGCACGCTTCGCGTCGTCGAAGGCGTCGGGTGCGGCAGCGCTGGCGACGGCTGGCTCCGCAGCGAACCCTGCCGCGGTCGGGGCCGCGGCGAGGAGGAGCGGGGCGGAGAGGAGACCGAGGGAGAGAAGGAGTCGATTCATCGGAGATTGGCCTGTGGGGGACCGGGCGGCACGGAGCGACGCGAGGAGTGGAGCGCAGCCCGCCCCTCCAAACTAGCGCCGGGGCGCCCATCGGCCACAGCGGGACGGCAGTTCCAAGGAGTGAGGCGCGCCGCGGGGGTGCTCGCCGCCGATCGGTTACCGTCCGGGGATGATCGCCGCGCCCCTCGCCGTCGTCGTCGCCGCCGTGCTCGGGCCCCAGGGTGAGGCGCCCGCCGCGCCCGAGACCGTCCCCGCCATCCGTGCTCAGGATCTCGCCGGGCACATCCGGGTCCTCGCCTCCGACGCCTTCGGCGGCCGTGGACCTGGCAGCGAGGGAGAGGCGCGCGCCGTCTCCTACATCCAGGAGCGCTTCGCTGCCGCGGGCCTCGAGCCCGCCGGAGACGGCGGGTGGACGCAGGACGTCTCCATGCTCGAGCTCACGCCGGACGGCGCGCCGCGCGCCTCCTACGAAGCGGCTGGCGGAGAGCGAACCCTGGTGTCCGGCCGCGACGTGATGATCACGAGTCCGGTCGCGGGCGGCGACATCAGCGTCGCGAGCTCGGAGGTCGTCTTCGCCGGCTACGGGGTCGTGGCGCCGGAGTACGGCTGGAACGACTACGAGGGGATCGACGTGCGGGGCAAGACCGTCATCGTGCTCGTCAACGATCCGGGCCTTCGCTCCGGGGACCCCGCGCTGTTCCGCGGCGGGGCGATGACCTACTACGGGCGCTGGACCTACAAGTACGAAGAGGCCGAGCGACAGGGCGCGGCGGCCTGTCTGATCGTCCACGAGGACGACGCGGCGGGTTACGGGTGGATCGTGGTCAACCAGAGCTGGGGGCGGCCCCAGCTGCAGCTGGCCGCGGGCCCGCGCGCGGAGAACACGCGCATTCGCGGCTGGATCACCCTCGACGCCGCGCGGTCGATGTTCACGGCGGCCGGCGCCGACCTGGGCGCGCTGATGGCGGCCGCCTCGACGCGCGAAGCGGGACCGCGCGCCATCGACGCGCGCTTCACGTCCTCGCTCGCCAACCGCGTCTCGCGCCTCGTCTCGCCGAACGTGCTGGGCAAGGTCGTCGGCGCGGAGCGGCCCGACGAGTACGTCCTCGTGTGCGCCCATTGGGATCACCTGGGCGCGCGCGAGGGCTCCGAGGAGGAGGACAACATCTTCAACGGCGCGGTCGACAACGCGTCCGGAACGGCGGCGATGCTGGAGCTGGCGGAGGCGGTGGGGGCCCAGGATCCTCCGCCGGCGCGGACGGTGGTCTTCCTCGGGACGACGTCGGAGGAGAAGGGCCTGCTCGGGTCGAAGCACTACGCCAGCGCGCCGCTCTACCCGCTCGCCAGCACCGTGGCGGGGCTCAACATCGACGGCATCAACGTGCTGGGACCGATGGAGGACGTGGTCGTGGTGGGCTACGGCGCCTCGCAGCTCGACGACGACCTGCGCGTCGTCGCTCGCGCTCAGGGCCGCCGCGTCGTCCCGGAGAGCACGCCGGAGCGCGGCTACTACTTCCGGAGCGATCACTTCCCCCTCGCGAAGGTCGGCGTCCCGATGCTCTACGCCGGTAAGGGAACTGTCAGCGTCGAGCACGGTGCCGCGTGGGTGAAGGAGCAGGAGGACGACTACCTCCGGAAGCGCTACCACCGCGTGCGCGACGAGTTCGACCCGAACTGGGATCTCGAGGGCGCGGCCCAGGACGTTCGGCTCTACCACGCGCTGGTTCAGATGTGGGCCACGGACGCTCGCTGGCGCGCGTGGAGTCCGACGAGCGAGTTCAGGGCGGCGCGTGAGGCGAGCCTGCGCGCGGCGCGCGGTCGCTGACCGGGACGGGCTCCTGGAGAGGAGGCGCGGACCGGCGCGCACCCGGGCCAGAACTTCCTTCGGTGGGGCGGGAGACGCATACGATGAAAGGGAGTCACCTCCTTCGCGTTCCGGCCGATCCCCATGCGCTCCAGCACATCCTTCGCTCTCCTCGCCACCGCGCTCCTCTGCCCCTCCACGTCCCTCGCCGATCCCGGCGCGGCCGCTGAAGACAAGCCGTCCCGGGCGCTGACCGCCGAGGACGTCGCGGTCCACCCCTGGCGCTCGCTCGGACCGACGACCTTCGGTGGGCGCATCGTGGACCTGGCGGCCCATCCGGACCGGCCGCACACGCTCTGGGTCGCGAGCGCCTCGGGGGGCCTGTGGGTCACTCACGATCACGGGACGTCCTGGACCTGCCTCTTCGAGAACGAGGGGACCATCTCCATCGGGGACGTCTGCGTGGACCCCTCGAACCCCGATCGGATCTGGATCGGCACGGGCGAGGCGAACAATCAGCGCAGCTCCTACTGGGGAGACGGCGTGTACCTGTCCTCCGACGGAGGGGAGACCTGGAAGAACGTCGGGCTGCGTGATTCCCACCACGTCGGCCGGATCGTCGTGGACCCGCGTGACTCGAACCACGTCCTGGTGGCAGCGCTCGGCCATCTCTACACGTCGAACGAGGAGCGAGGGCTCTATCGCACGACCGACGGCGGCGAGACCTGGGAGCGCGTCCTCGGCCTCGGCCCCGACGTCGGCGTCGTCGACGTCGTGATCGATCCCTCGGAGCCGGACCGCGTCTACGCGGCCAGCTACGAGCGCCGGCGTCGCGCCTGGGACTTCGACGGGAACGGTCCTGGCTCGGCCATCTGGAGGAGCGAGGACGGCGGCGCCACATGGACGCGCTGCGAGGGTGGTCTGCCCACGGGGGACATCGGCCGCATCGGCATCGACGTGGCCTCGGATCAGGCGGGGCTCGTCGTGGCCACGGTCGCGAACCAGAACGTCGTCCCCGTCCAGCGCGGTCCGGTCATCGGCCTCGAGGTGGAGTGGAAGGACGGCGCCCTCACGGTCACCCGCGTCGCGCGGCGCAGCACGGCGGCCGAGCTCGGCATCGAGCGCGGTGATCGCCTGCTGCGGATCGGCGACGAGGAGCTCAAGGACCCTCTCAAGTGGCTCGAGGTCCTCGCCGAGCTGAGCGAGGCCGGCGGCGAGGAGAAGCCCGAGAGCCTCCCGCTCGTCCTCGCGCGCGGCGACGAGGAGAAGACCGTCGAGGCGCCGCTCGGGGACCTGATGGGGGCCAGCGAGCCCGCGACCCGCGAGGTCGGCGGTGAGGTCTATCTCTCCGAGGATCACGGCGTCACCTGGACGCGGCGCAACGAGCAGTCCGCAGGCGGCTCGCCGGCGTACTACTACGGCCAGATCCGCTTCGACCCGAACGACGCCGACCGCCTCTACATGTGCAGCGTCCCCTTCTTGAAGTCGGACGATCGCGGAGAGACCTGGCAGCGCATCGCGGGTTCGGTCCACGTGGATCACCACGCGGTGCTGGTCGACCCTTCGAGCTCCGACAAGGTCTGGCTCGGCAACGACGGCGGCCTGCACGTCTCCTACGACCGCGGAGAGAGCTGGCAGCACTTCACGAACCTCCCGATCAGCCAGTTCTACGCCGTGGGCCTCGACCAGTCCGAGCCCTTCCGCGTCTACGGCGGCACCCAGGACAACGGCACCTGGGGTGGCCCGCACACTTCGCGCGACCCGCGCGGGATCCACCCGATCGAGTGGTACACGGTCGGCGGCGGCGACGGGTTCTACGCCCAGATCGATCCGAGGGATCCGGACACCGTCTACGCGGAGAGCCAGTTCGGCGCGATCTACCGGCGCAACCTTCCGCGCGGGACCTCGGTCCGCATCCGGCCGCGCAAGCCCGAGGGCGCCGAGGAGGAGGCGCTGCGCTTCAACTGGAACTCGCCGATCCTCATGTCGGCGCACAACCCCGAGGTCATCTACTTCTGCGGGAACCGGGTCTTCAAGTCCTACGACCGCGGCGACTCCTGGCCGGTGCACAGCCCGGACCTCACGACCAGGGACGAGGTGAAGATCGCGGGCAACGTGCCCCATTGCACGATCACGACGATCGACGAGTCGGCGCTGTTTCCTGGCCTCTTGATCGTCGGCACCGACGACGGCCTGGTGCACATGACCCGTGACGGCGGCTACGACTGGTCGAACATGACCGGTCAGTTCCCCGGCGCGCCCTCCGGCTGGTGGGTGAGCCGCGTCGCGCTCTCCGCCCACGACGAGTCGGTCGCCTACGTGTCGTTCACGGGCTACCGCGAGGACGACTTCCGCCCCCTGATCTACAGGACGGACGCCCTCGGCAGCGGCAAGGGCTGGACGCTGATCACCGCCGGGCTCCCCGCGGAAGGGCCGGTCAACGACATCGTCGAGGACCCCCGTGACGCGGACGTCCTCTACGCGGGCACCGAGTTCGGGGTGTACGTGTCGTGCGACGCGGGGAAGAGCTGGGTCCCCCTCGGCAGCGGGCTCCCGCGCGTGGCCGTTCACGACCTCGCCGTGCACGACCGTGACTCCGTGCTCGTGGCGGCCACCCACGGTCGCGGATTCTGGGCCCTCGAGATCGACGCCGTACGCGCTCTCGACGGCGAGGCCCTCGCGTCGAAGAGTCACCTCTTCCCGGTGGGTGACGTCGTTCGGTGGGCGAGGCGTTCGGCCATCGGCGGCTACGGCGGCGGCGATCAGACGTGGCGCGGCACGAACGAGCCGTCCGACGCGGTGATCACGGTCTGGCGCGCAGAGGGCGCCGAGGGGACCCTCGAGATCCAGGACGAGGAGGGTGAGGCCCTCGCCTCCATGGACTGGCCCGCCGAGCCGGGCATGCACCGCCTGACCTGGGACCTGCGCCGCGACCCCAAGGACGAGGAGCAGCGTGAGGAGGGGCGCCGCGGCCGGCGCGTCGGGACCGGGCGTTACGTGGCGGTCCTCACCCCCGCGGAGGGCAAGGCCCAGCGCCGGTCGTTCCTCGTACGTCAGGATCCCCTGCTGGACGGCGCGAGCGCCGCCGAGATCGCGTCCGAGGAAGAGTCGGAGACCTCAGAGGATCGCTGACGATCGCGCGCGCTGCGCGAACGAGGCGGCGGGCCGCGTCCCTGATCCGGGGCGCGGTCCCCCGCTCGTCATGACGCGGACGCGAGCGGCCCGAGGTACTGCTCGAGCGCTCGCTCCATCGGCGCGAGGTGCTCCGCGTACGGCTTCCAGGCGCCGATCGAGCTCCGGAAGAGGGGCTGGCGGACCTGGAGCGCGCTGGCGGAGTTGACCTGCCGCTTCGTCTCGTGGAAGCGCAGGCACGCGTCCTCGAAGGGGAGGCCGAGGAAGTCGAGGATGCGGCGGGTCTGGCCCTCGAGGTCGTCCACGAGGTCCTCGTACTGGACCTGCAGCACCATGTGCGGAGCGTGCGCGGCGAGATGGTCGAGGACGCGGCGGGACAAGCTCATCACGGCGGCGATGTCGTCCCACGCGTTGACGAAGGGGATCGGCGAGGTGAACCCCGTCTTGAAGCAGGCCCACGCGTTGTCGCGGGGGTCGCGGCGTACGTCGATCAGGCGCGCGCCCGGCACCGCGCGCGCGAGCATCCCGCCGTGGATGTAGTTCGTGAGGTACTTGTCCGTCGGGCGGCCCGCGCCGCCGGTTCGCTTCTCGAGGGCCCTGGCGTAGCGCCGTCCGATCGCGCGGAGATCCTCGTCGGCGAGGGTCGCGAGTGCGTCCGGGCTCGTGTCCCGGAGCCCGGCGGACCGAGCACGTGCGCGCGCCGCGAGCGGCAGCTCGGCCACCTCTCCGAGCCCGGTGACCTCGCTGTGAGTCGCGAGGATCTGCTCCACGAGCGTGGAGCCGCAGCGCGGCATGCCCACCACCAGGATCGGCGAGGCGTCGGTGGCACCCTCCACGGGGCCCCGGGCGAACCAGTCCTCGTCGAAGGCCGCGATCGTGGCGTCCATGGTCGCCATCGCGTCCTCGATGTCGAAGCGCAGCTGGCCTCGTGCCGCGCGGTTGGCGCGCTCGAGGACCTCGAAGGCACGCGCCGTCTCACCTGCCTCGTCGAGGGCGCGGCCGAGGGCGAAGTAGAGCAGCACGCGCCCGTCGTGCCCGCGCGGAAGGGAGCCGAGCAGCTCCTCCATGGCGGCGATGTCGGGATCGGCCGCGGATTCGAAGGTCTTCAGCCCCGCGTGGTTGCGCCACGCGGCGTGGGAACGCGGATCGTGCTCGATAGCGCGCGCGAAGGCCTCGCGGGCCTCGTCGAGTTCGCCCAGGAACTTCAGGATCGCACCCCGCAGGTTCCAGAGGTGAGCGTCCTCGGGGAAGGACTCGAGGCCGGCCTCGGCGACGCGCAGCGCGTCCTCGGGGCGGTTCTGGTTCTCGATGGAGAGGGCCAGGTTGGAGATCAGCCGCGGCTCGCGGCCCAGGCGCTTGAGCGCGGCGCGTGAGATCTCCTCCGCCCTGGCGAAGTCCTTGCGCTGGAAGGCCTCGTGGCTCTCCTTCAACGCCTCGTTGATCGCGCGATCGAGGGCTTCGCCGGTCAGCGCGCGCGAGGTCGCCTTCGAGGTCGCGCGCGCCTTCGATCGCGCGCTGCGCTTGTTCTTCTTGCTCATTCTGATCGCGCGGGGTGCAGGGCTCCGTCGGGAGGCCGGGGCGAAGGGCCCGCCAACTCGTTCCAGGACTCGCCCACCGCGTGGGAGAAGAGGATGCGGTCCGCGAGCGCCACGTGATAGCGAAGATCGAGGACGCCACGGGCGGGGAGTCGAAAGGACCCCCGTTCCCGCGGTTCTCACTCGAACGCGGTGGGGGGAAAGGACTGGTCGCGACGGTGCCGGCGGAGCGCGCAGGGCTCGGACCGATGGCCGAGGAGCGTGACGGTCACGCGGAACGCTCCGCCGTCCGCGCCGGGGACGTCCTCCAGCCGCGCGGCTCGGTGTGCACGCCGGGCGCGGTTCGCTGTGCCCTTCCGTTCTATGGAGACGAAGCGGTGAGTCCCGGACGCGCGCCTCTCGGCATCGTCCTTCAGGTCCGGCGCGATGAGCCCGCACTTCACACCTCCGACGACGAGGCCTTCGCCGGTCGCGGAGGAGCGCTTCTCGACGCCGAGGAGATCGAGCTGCTCGATGCGTGTGAGCGCGATCGACTCCGGAACACGCCTCCTGCGCGCTGGCGGCGAAGCGCGGGGCGGAACGGAGGCGGTGAAGGGACGGAAGACCGAAGGATGCGACCGTCGAGCGGTGCGACGCTCGACCTCACCGTGGCGCCAGAAGCGATCGCTCCACCGACTGGTCCCCTGCGAACAAGCGACGCGGTAGACGGTGGCGGCACGGTGTGATCTGCGTAGGAAGCGCGAGGCGGAGACAGCATCGCATCCGACCGTCGTGCGAGGCCGAAGTCCCTCACGTCCGGCAGCGAGACTCGCGCCGGATCCCATCCCCTCTGGCGACTCGGGAACAGAACCGGGCGCCGCGATCGAGCGATCCAACCGCGGGACCGGTGCGTCCCGACCGAAACATGAACACCATCCTCGCAGCCACCGGCCTCGTCGCCGGACTCGCCTTCGCCTCCGGCGCCTCTGCTTCCTTCGACGACGAGAAGTGCGGCTCCACCTGCGGCGCCTCCCAGCCCCGCGCCGCGCTCGCCTCGAACGACGCCGTCAAGAACATCGTCGAGACCGCCGTCAACAACGCGGACTTCTCGACCCTCGTGACCCTCGTCGGCGAGGCCGAGCTCGTGGGTACCCTCGCAGGAAACGGCCCCTTCACCGTCTTCGCGCCGAACAACGCTGCTTTCCAGAAGCTGCTCAGCGCCAAGGGCAACGAGAAGCTCCTGGAGACGCTGCTCGACGACAAGAACCGCGGGCTGCTCCAGGGCATCCTCACCTACCACGTCGTGCCCGGTAAGGTCATGGCGAAGGACGTCGTCAAGCTCGCGAACGCCGGCACCGCCAACGGCCAGCGCGTCGACATCAAGTTCGACAAGAAGGCCGGGACCGTCTCCATCGACGGCGCGAAGGTGATCGCCACCGACATCGAGTGCTCCAACGGCGTGATCCACGTCATCGACTCGGTGATCCTGCCCGAGCAGGCCTCGATCGTCGGCGTCGCTGCGGGCGCGAAGACCTTCGGGACCCTGATCGCCGCCGCCAAGGCCGCCGGGCTCGCCGGCGCGCTCGACAAGGGTGGCCCCTTCACGGTCTTCGCACCGACCGACGCAGCCTTCGCCGCCCTCCCGGCGGGCACCGTCGAGAACCTCCTCAAGGCGGAGAACAAGGACCAGCTCGTCGCGATCCTGAAGCACCACGTCGTCGAGGGCCGCGTCTACGCGGACCAGGCCGCCAAGCTCGAGTCGGCCAAGACCATCGGCGGCACCACCCTGCCCCTCGCCATCTCCAAGGAGTCCGCGAAGGCTGGCGGCGCCAACATCGTCGCCGCCGACATCGAGGCCTCGAACGGCGTGATCCACGTCGTCGACGCGGTCATCCTCCCCTGAGGTAGGACCGACCTCGGACACGCTCCCGCTCGCGCGGAGCGGCCCAGGGACCCC
>PKCK01000089.1 GCA_002862085.1 Planctomycetota bacterium
CGACGACCTCGGGGGTGTCGTAGGGATGCAGCTCCGCGATCCGCACCTCGAGCGCCGGGAGCGCCGACCTGATGGTCTTCACCAGGGCGAGGACCTCGGTGTCGTCCTGGACCGCGCCCTCCCAGCGATAGAGGCTGCGGATCCCCCGGAGGAGGTTCGCACACGCTGCGTACCGCTCTCCGACGAGTGCGCGGCAGATCTCGGCGGCCACTTCATCGGACGGGAAGGTGACCAGCACCACGAGGGGGTCGTCGGGGCCAGCCATCGGCTCACTTCCCGAGCGCCAGACGCCGCGCGAGGATCTCACTGAGGTCGCCCGTCGCGAGGATCTTGTCCATCGTCGCCCGGTAGTCGTAGGGAACGCGGTGCCAGGTCACTGTCTCCTCGGCCAGGACCGCGTAGCAGGCGCGGTTGTCGCCGTCCCGAGGCTGGCCCACGGATCCGACGTTGACGATCCTCTTCTCACCCTCGGGCAAGTCGATCGTGAGCTCCTCAGCGCCCTCGAGCCCGATGAAGCGCAGGTCCTCGGAGTGAGCGCCGGGGTGGTGGGTGTGGCCGCAGAAGGTGACCCCGTCGAACGAATCGAAGATCGCGCGCAGCTTGCTCGGGTTCAGGAATCCGTCCGTCGACAGGACGTACTCCCGCACCGGGTCCCGTGTCGAGCCGTGCACGAAGGTGTAGCGGCCGATCGTGTGGGCGTGGGGCAGGTCGCGCAGCCAGCGCCAGCGCCCCTTCGTCTCCGAACCGCTCCACCAGCGCGGTCGGAGCTGGCTCCGCGTCCAGTCGATGGCGCTCCTCGCATGCGGGTTGAAGTCCGCGGCGTCGTGGAACAGCGCTTCGTCGTGATTCCCCATCACCGTGATCTCGGCGTGGCCGCGCACGAGATCGACGCAGTGCTGCGGATCGGGTCCGTAGCCGACCACGTCCCCGAGGCAGATCATCGACTGGATCCCCTGCGCACGAACGTGGGCGAAGACCGCGTCGAGGGCCTCCTTGTTCGAGTGCAGGTCGGAGATGATCGCGATCTTCACGGGCTGAGTGGTGTTCCCTCGGGGTCGGTCCGGGGCTCAGACGCCTGGCTGATCCGGGGAGGAGCCCGTGGCGGCCATCTGGGCGAGCGCCGCGTCCACGAGCGCCAGCCTGGCACGGGTGATGTCGCACTCGAGGGTGGCCCCCGCGGCCTTCACGTGCCCGCCACCACCGAAGCCGGCGGCGAATCGCTGCGCGTCGAAGGGGCCCTTGGAGCGCGCGGAGAGCTTGCAGCGCGCCGGCTCGATGGCGCGCAGCAGCAGCGCCACCTCGACCGACTCGACCGCGCGGAGCAGGTCGTGCACCACGTCGCCGTCCACCTCGAGCGGTGTCCCGTCCGGTTGGAGCGGCAGATCGACCACGGCGAGCTTGCCGTCCGCGTAGTAGGACGTCCGCGCGAGCGCAGCGCTGATCGTGCGCACATGGGAGCGGTCCTGACGCTGGAAGAGATCTCCGTAGACGGCCGCTGGCTCGACGCCCCGCTCCACGAGCTCCGCCGCGATGAGCATCGTCTCCGCGTCGGTGTTCGAGTACTTGAACCAGCCCGTGTCCGTGACGAGCGTGGTGTAGAGCGCCACCGCGGTCTGCGCGTCGACGGGGGCCCCGAGGTGGGCACCGATGCGACGGACGAGGACGCCGGTCGCCGACGCGCTCGTGTCCACGAAGGCCGCGTCCCACCACGCGTCCCCGTCGTGAAGGTGGTGGTCGATCACGACCTTGCTCGAGGGAGCCGCCCGGAGGCGCTCCGCGAGCGCGCCGGTCCTCGACAGGTCCCCGCCGTCGAGCATGACGGCGACGTCGTGCTCCGGGAGCGGGCCGCCATCGTCGACGAGGAATCGAGCGCTCGAGATCAACTCGCGGTAGCGCTGCTCCGGCGGATCGGGATTGAGCACGAAGCAATCCGCTCCGCACGCGGTGAGCATCCTCGCCAGGGCAGCCTGGGAGCCGACGCAATCGCCGTCCGGCCGCTCGTGGCCTGTCAGGAGCAGGGTCCTGGCCGACGCGAGCATCTCCACAGCGGCGCGCTGCGCATCGGTCGTAGGAGGCGGCTGGAACTCGATCATGGTCTGGGGCGCTCGTCGCGCCGCCCGAGGATAGTGGATGAGGGGCGGGAATCCGCTCCGCTGCGGTGCGCGCTTCTCAGGTCGGCCAGAGACACGAGACGGCGCGGCGCTGCGGAGGCGCCGCCGCGAGGGCGGCTGCTTCAGCCCTCTTCGGCATGGACGACGTCCCCTGCCACGAGGACCTCCGTGACGCGGCCGAGCGGGCCCAGGAGATCGGCGGCCTGTCGCGGAGGGGCTCCGCCCGGGAGGACGTGACGCACCATGTCCGCGGCCGCTCCAACCTCCAGGCGTCCTGTCACCTCGGGCCACGGGAGCCATGCTGCCGCGACCTCGGTCACGAGGCGCCATGCCTCCTCGCCCCCGATCCCGAGCGTCCGAGCAGCGAGCCGCGCCTCGCGGCGCATGTCGAGCGCCGCGTTGCTCCCCAGTGAGTCGGTTCCCAGGAGCACCGGGATCCCCGCGTCCCGGTAGGACGCGTACGGGAAGGGATCACGGCCGAAGTAGAGATGGCTCCCGGGGCAGTGGACGACGCACGCGCCATGCTCTCGCAGAAGGTCGAGCTCGCCGTCCGTGGGGTGATTCCCGTGGACGAGGACCGCGCCGGACAGGGCGCCAGCGCGCGCGAGCCGCTCGGCGCCAGAGCAACGAGGCGATGGTCCGAGCCAGGACGCGAAGGGGCCTTCGCCGCGGAGGAGCCAGCGGACCTCCTCGGCCGTCTCGGCCCAGTGCACGGTGTTGAGGAGCCCCTCGGCCCCGCCGACACGCCGGCCGATCGCCGCGAGGAGTGGATCACCGACGGTGTGGGCCCCGTGAGGCGAGACGCCATCGACGACGAGAGACGCGGGCGCTGCACCAGGATCGACGAGCTCCTCCAGCTGCGCGAGACACTCGGCGCTCCTGCTGTCGGAGCGGGCCGGAGACGCGTCGAGCAGCTCGCGGCAGCGAACCACCCGAGGCGCCGCAGCGGGGAGCTCGCGCCTGCTCCAGCCAGTGGAGTCCACGTCGATCACCGACGTCGTCCCCGCTGCAACGGCGCGCTCGACGCTCTGCGAGAGGCCACGCCGACGCTCTTCCTGGCCCCAGGTCGCGCGCGCCGCGATGACCCGACCGACCCAGCTGACGAAGTCTTCGCCGCCGGCGCCGACACCGGCCTCTCCGAGCTCGGCGAGGCCGCCGAGATCCAGATGGGCGTGAGCGTTGACGAGGCCGGGAGACAGCACGGAGCGCCGCTCCGCATCGGTCAGCGACTCGCAGGGACGCACCTCCGTGATCACTCCGCGCCCGTCCCAGCGCAGCTCCGAGGGGCCGAGCACCTGCCCCGCACGCACGACCACCGCGCCTGCGCGCGCGACGGGTCGTTGATCGGTGGTTCGCTCCGTCATCACTGCGGTGTGGTCTCCAACGGGACGAGCGCCCCGGAGCGCATGGCTCCGAGGCGCTCGCCGTGATCGCCGAACGGGGCCGGATCGCCCCGGTGGCCCTCACTCGGGCTGAGCCCGGATCGCCAGGTTGTCGACGCCGAGGACAGCCTCGTTGCGCAGGATCAAACCCGGCTGGTCGGCGCCGAAGTTGGTCGCATCGAAGATGATGCAGTAGCGGATCATGTTGACCGTGTACGCCACGTTGTCCGGCGTGAGCACCTCGTTGAGGTCGGACGGGTGGGACACCCAGGGGGTCACGGACTCGAGCGCGACGACGCCAGCCTGCGGGTTGGTGAGGTCGATATCGCACTTGTCGAGACCCAGCGCCGGATCATCGAGGTCCGCGACCAGGGCGCGCGCACCCTGGAAACGAACGACGATCGGCGAAGCGGACTCGCCCGGGCCCAGGTCGTAGCCGAGCAGGTTGCCGTACTGAGTCTCCCAGGAGGTCTGGAACTGGGCGTTGGTTCCGCGGTACGGGCGAAGGATCTCGCCGCCCGCGCCGTCGAAGATGACGAGATCCATCGTCCAGCCCATGTCCTCGAGCGCGGTCCCCGAATCGTCGGGGAACTCGAGGGAGACGAAGCTGCCGACGGGGCGCATCCAGCAGGACGTGCCGCCACTCAGGGAGTCCGGGCGTCGGGCGCCGGCCGAGTTCGCGTCGAAGAAGTTCGGCGCGTAGCTGAAGAAGTCGAGCGAGCCCGCGACGTTGCCCGAGTCGAAGGGCTGGATCCGCGCCGCCAGAGAGTTGAAGCTCACGAGGCCGGAGTCGTCGTCGTCCTCGATGCGCACCAGCCCCGGGCTGCCGTCGCCGCCGCGGGTGATCGTGGCCATGCTGTTGAGACTCCAGGGGGCTGCGCCGCCCAGACCTCCGAGGACGTTGATGCGCGCGTTGCCGCCGAGGTCGACGTTCTTCGCGCGGATACGGATCGCTCCGCCGGAGCCGCCGCCGCCGGGGACGGCGAACGAGCCCGCGTTGTTCGGGAGGATCGACGTGGCGCTCGCCCCGTCACCGCCGGACACGTCGATGGTGCCGTCGAGCTCGAAGGAGCGGCCCATCGTGAACTCCACGGCGCCGCCGCCGCCTCCGCCCTGAGCGCCGCTGTGGTCGAGCCAGCGGTCGTAGTTGGAGAACAGGAACGACCCGAAGTTCGAGAGGCACTGGTCCGGGGTCGGGCCCGGCGTCCCGCCGTTCTGGGAGGTCGCGCGCGAGCCGTAGGGGTGGTTGCCCCCGCCCCCGCCGCCGGAGCCACCCTGGAGGTTGCCGTCCTGCCAGCGCAGGAGACGACGGCCGTAGCCGTCGTTGTTCGGGCTCGGCGGGGCGAGAGCGAGACCGGCGTTCGAACCACCCGCGGTGACCGGACCGACGACCGGGCGGCCGGCCGGGTTCTCGGTGACCGCCAGGCCGACGGGGAGGGCCGAGCCCTGGCCGCCATCGAGCGAATAAGCCCCCCCTGCGCCGGGGCCGGCGAGCATCTGCAGCAAGCAGCGGTCGCCGTCCGTGGGCACGAGCGGGTCGCCGGACACGTTGAAGCCCGTGTCCCCGAGCGTGTTTTGAATGGCGTCGTTCTGCACGGTGATCCCCGTCGGGAGCTCGACAGGGAAGCGCTCGCCCCCGCTGCCACCGCCGATCGCCCCGCCGCCGACGCCTTCCCCGGCGAGACCGTCACGGTTCGCGCCCGGGTTCTGCACGGCGTCCTCGAAGGCGAGGTTGCGGAAGTCGGGGACCTCGCTGCCGAGGTTGGAGCGATCCGCGCCGAGGCCGCCCGCGCCGCCGCCGGGTCCGCCGGCTGCCGGCGTCACGTCGCCCATCTGCGGGGCGAGGATGAGCGAGTTGTGCTCTCCCGGCGAGGTTCCGGACAGGTCGATGATCGAGTTCGGTCCGATCACGCAGGAGCCACGGACCAGGATGCGGGCGGCGTTCCCGCCCTCGAAGATGAGCCTGCCGCCCGGCTCGACGATGAGCTTGGAGAACTCGAAGACGCCGTCGGTCACCGTCAAGCTCGTCGGGTAGGCCGTCCCGCTGCCGTTGCCGATGACGTCGATCTGGCTCACGCCAGCGAACTGCGGGAACGACTGGGAGTCGGTGTTGAGGGTGACGGTGTCGCCCTCCAGCACGCGGAGCTCGCCGTGGCGGCCCGAGCCCCCGCTGACGCCCGGCGCGAGGAGACCGTCGGCCCAGACGGCTCCGGTGGCGCTCTGGTCCTCGAAGTCGTTGTCGCTGAAGTCTTCGGGGCCGTCGGGCAGGGTGAGCTCGTCGAAGAGGATGACCTCGGGGATGCCGGCGAGGACGCCACCGCCGGTCTCGACGGTCACCGGGTTGCCGGCCGCGTCGGTGACCTCGGTCGGGATCCTGACGACCAGGAGGCTCGGGTTGAGCGGATCACTACCGGCCGAGGGGATGGTGCCGATCGGAGTGAAGACGAGAGAGGTGGTCAGGGAGATCTCGTCGACGAAGACCTCGTAGCTGCCGGGAATGTCGAAGCGCTCGGAGCCCGCCGTCGCGAGGGAACCGTCGCGGTCGAACTGGACCCGGATGAAGGGCGAGAGGCCCGTGCTGTTGTCCGCGACGGTGGGCAGGAACATCAGCTCGTTGAAGGCGAAGTACACGCCGCTGAATCGCGAGACATCGACCGCAGGGTTGCCGTTCGCGTCCTGGATGGGGCGACGCTCGGTGGTGAGCGGCTCGCCGTTCCCGTCGAAGCTGGTGACGACGTCCACTTCGACCTGCACGGCCGGGTTCCCCGGAACGATGTCCGCGATGCCCTCGGTCGTCTGCACCGAGCAGGAGAGGCGCGAGCGGTTCGAGTTGCCCGAGATGCTCCGGATGAACGGACCGGAGTCGCCCTGGTTCGCCCCGGGGATCAAGAGCTCGTAGGTCTGGTTCGGCTCGAACGCGAACGAGATTCCCCCGTTGTTGAAGGCGATCGAGGGCCGGAAGATCACGCGGCGCTGATCGAGCGGGTCGATCAAACGCAGCCCGTCGGGAGCTGTACCGTTCGCGGTGTTGATGACCTGGAGGCTCGAGGGAGTCACCGAGGTGGGATCGATCGGCTCCGAGAAGAGGATCGAGATCTCCTGGTTCTCGGTGACGTTGACCACCGCGCAGGTCACCACGCGGCCGTCGGAGCCGTCCGTGCAACCGATGGAGCAGGAGCGGATGAACAGGTCACCCGAGAACTCCGACGAGGAGGAGCCGCTGCAGGCGCTGAGGGCGGTGAGGCCGAGCGCGGCGAGAAGCGTGGTGCTCCGGCCGGCGATTCCGTTCGTGGTCCGAGGGGCTGCGGCGAAACGCATCGATTGCATGTGGGATGGATAGGGTCGGGTGCAGAGGACGCCGGAGCCCGTCACGGCGTGACCGGAGGCCATCGCCGCTGAGCGAGCGAGTGGCCGGGCTGGGGGGGGTGTGGAGGCGTCCGAGCGGCCTAGACCGATGGAGGGCCAGCGTCACCGATTGGATCCGCCGACGTTCGGGGGCCGCACATTGTGAGTCCCGCCCGTGGGCTTTGCCAAGTCCCTTGTCCCCCCGCTGCGGGCTGCGGGGTAGGGTCCCCCCGCAGCGCGCCCTGTGCCCGGTCCGCCGGGCCACTTCGGCGTCGCACCGAACGGCTCCAACGATGACGACAGCCCGCTCTCGATCGACCCGTCAGCCCGCGTCGAGACCCGCGGACGCTCCCCGTGCGACATCGCACGCCCCCTCGATCGCTTTCGCGCTCACGGCCCTCGGCTGGGTGGCGAGCTGCGGCGGCTCCGGCGACGGCACGGCCCGCCCGGGCCCGGCCGCGACGGCTCCGAGCCCTGAGGAAGCGGGTCTCGCTCCTTCGCTCGAGGGGCTCGACCAGGGGATGCGCCGGGACAATCCTCTTCCCCCCCCGGAGCTGCTGATCACCGACGACGACATCATGGAGCCGCTGGTGGGCACCCCCACGCTCTCCGAAGCGGCCATCGAGATCGTCGATGACGAGATCCTGCCCCCGGACCTGAACATCTCCGCGGACGCCCGCGAGGAGATCCTCGACCTCCTGAGGGCGATGCAGCCCCTCAAGGAATCGCTCACCAGCGACCACCACGACCGCCAGTACATCCTGAACCGGCGGCGCGTCGAGCGGCTCGAGCGTGAGGACCGGCTCGACATCGGCTGGGCTGCGCTGCACGCCTTCACGAACTACCCGGAGCGCAACGCCGTCCTCAAGAACCGGCTCCTGCGCATCGGCGCGCGTGTGTCCCCGGACGAGGCGCGCAACCTGTTGGTCGAACTGACCTTCAACTACGGCTACCCGATCGAGGACCGCACCTCGGCCCTGGAGTTCCTCCCGGAGGTCGACCCCGCCGCCGTCTTCGAGGGTGCGCCCGCGATCCTCGAGCGCGAGGGCCGCAGGACACGAACGGCGCCCGAGGACGAGTTCTTCGTCGCCGCGTGGCTGAAGGCATGTGAGGTCTCCGGAGACGACCCCGTCCCCATGATGTCGAGCGTCGCGACCAACTTCGCCCTCGACCCCGTGGCTCGCTACTCCGCGGTCGAAGCGCTCCAGGCCCACGCGGACGTCCCCCTCGCCCGCGCGACGCTCGAGCAGGTCCTCGTCGAGTCCACCGGCGACGGGTACATCCGACGCAAGGCGGCGCAGTCGATCCTCGGCGGGTACTCGCGCGAGGAGGCCTGCAGCATCCTCACGCAGGTGAGGTCACGCGAGGCCGACGTGAACTTCGCGCGCTTCCTGGACGACATGGTCCAGACGAACTGCCGCTGAGAAGGGCATGACCGTCCCCCAAGACGCGCCCGCGCTCGCGGGGCTGGCCGACTCCCATTGCCACCTCAACGCGGCCGCTTTCGACGGGGATCGCGCGGAGGTCATCGCGCGCGCGCAGGCTGCTGGCGTCGAGACCATGATCGTCGTCGGGCTCGACCCCGAGAGCTCCGAGCGCGCCATGGATCTCACGCGTCTGCACGGCAGCGCCGGGCTCGCGGCGACCGCTGGCCTCCATCCCCACGAGGCCGGCCGGTTCGGCGGCGCGATTCGCGAGTCGCTCGAACGGCTCTGCGCGCGCGAGGAGTGCTGCGCGGTCGGAGAGACGGGGCTCGACTGGTTCAAGGACTGGGCCCCGCGGGACGACCAGCTCGAATCGTTCCGCTGGCAGCTCGCGCTCGCGCGGCGACTCGACAAACCTGTCGTGATCCACTCGCGCGACGCCCATGAGGACACGATTCGCCTGGTCGAGGAGGCGGAGGGGGTGCGCGGGGTGATGCACTGCTTCTCCTACGGGCCCGCGGAGATGGAGCGCTACCTCGACGCAGGCCTCTCGATCTCCTTCAGCGGGAACGTCACCTACAGGTCGGCTGACGCGATCCGCGCCGCAGCTGCGACCTGCCCGGCGGATCGCCTCCTCGTCGAGACCGATTCCCCCTACCTCGCGCCGCTCCCCCACCGTCGTGAGCGCGCCGAACCGGCCCACGTCGCCACGACCCTCCGCAGAGTGGCCGAGGCGCGTCGCGAAGATCCCGCCGCGCTCGCCGCCCGCGCGGGCGACAACACCCGACGTCTGTTCGGACTCACGGCGGCGAAGTAGCCGCCAGGACGTGCGAGCGCCCCGCGCTCCTCGGGGAGCGCGGGGCGCCGCGTGAAGCCGCGAAGCGGCCCCCAGGATCTGGCCCGGGATCAGTTGCCGACCGGCGTCCAGACGCCGGCCTGGGCGTTGAGGCCCGCGACGGCGAGGCCGAGCTCGGAACCCATGTCGGAAGCGACGCTGAAGGCCGCGTCGTTCGCGGGGATGGCCTGGGTGCCGTTGTAGCTGGTCGCCGGGACGTTGTTCAGGGTCGCGATGACGTCACCGGCCTGGTTGATGCAGAAGGCGCGGTTGCCGGTCTTGGTGCGCTGGACGGGCCAGGCGTAGCAGCACCACATGATCTCGGCGTTCGCGGAGCCCGGGAGTGTGCCCGGGTTACCGCCGGTCGCGGCCTCGGCGACGAAGCCGATCGGACGCGCGGGCGTGTCGTTGGGCAGGAGCATCTTGAAGAAGTAGCCCTGACGCTCGACCACACCGTCGCCGCCGTCGGTGACGACGTTGCCGAAGGCGATCGGGAGATAGGTCGGATCGAGGGTGTTGGCGCCGACCGCAGCGGCCACGCCCACGCCCTGGAACTCACGCACGGGGTCGGTACCGGCGAGCTCGCCGAAGAAGCCGTGCTCACCACCGCCGTCGCCGTCCGTGTCGATGGCGGCCGAGGATTGAAGCTGCTGCTGAGCGGCGGCGATCGAGCGAAGCGTGGCGATGGCGGCGTTCTCGTTGGCCGAGATGCGAGCGCTGACGAGCTTCGGAATCGCGACAGCTGCGATGATGGCGATGATGGCGACGACGATCATCAGCTCGATGAGCGTGAAGCCAGCGTTTCGGGTGTTGCGGTTCATGTTCTCCAAGAATCCCTGGTTGGAAGGGGGCCAGGCGCCCCCCGGGGCCCGCGGAGGGGTCCCTTGGTTGGTTGGTTTCGTGTCGATCCCCTCCGCGGAGATCGCGTGCGACGCAGGCCCGGAGCCGTGCGCCAACCGTGCTATCGACGGGCCCTGCGGGGGGTCTTGAGGCGCGCCGACACCGATTCCCCAGAAACCCCGGAGAAACCCGAGGTCGCCGGTTCAACGCCCCGGGAACGCGCCCCGCCGCGTCCCAGAACGAGCGAGGCGGCGGCAGGCGGCGAGCCGCCGCGAAGCCGGGAAGGCGAGCTCGGTCAGCCCGCCGAGAGGTTGCTGACCATGTTCAGGATCGGCATGAAGATCGCGAGCACGACGCCGCCGACCACGAGGCCCATGAAGGCGATCAGCAGCGGCTCGATCAGGGAGGTGAGCGCCTTGACCTGAGCCTTCACCTGACTGTCGTAGAACTCCGCGATCTTCTCGAGGAGAGTCTCGAGCGCTCCGGTGCGCTCGCCGATCGCGATCATCCGCGTGACCATCGGCGGGAAGATCTTCTCGCTCGCGAGAGGCTCGGAGAGCAGGTTGCCGCTGCGGACGCTGTCACGA
Organism: Planctomycetota bacterium; assembly: GCA_002862085.1. Classification (GTDB taxonomy): domain Bacteria; phylum Planctomycetota; class UBA1135; order UBA1135; genus Saltatorellus. The sequence goes on from PKCK01000089.1 coordinate 10,525, forward strand.
GAGGCGAGCACCGCCTTGGTCAAGACCCAGTTGCCCGAGGTCGCTGCCACGATGTCCAGGGTCGCCATGATCGGGACGCCGGATCGCACGAGGGTCGCGAACGTCCGGCTGAAGCGCGCCAGGCAGACCTTCTGGAAGAGGACCCCGAAGACCGGGAGCCGCAGGAGCAGGTGGTCGAAGAAGCGCTGGCCGGTCGTGGTCCGCTTGAACACGACGGTTCCGATGATCGAGGCGAACATCCCGCCGATCACGAGAACCGCGTTCGCGCGCAGGAAGTTCGACATGTCGAGGACCATCTGGGTGATGGCCGGCAGGTCGGTGTCGAGCGACTCGAAGACGCTCTTGAACGTCGGGACGACCCCCATCATCAGGAACATCGTGATGCCGACGACCAGGACCATCGAGATGACGGGGTAGGTCATCGCCGACTTGATCTCACGGCTGAGCTCCTCGGCCGCCTCCATGTAGTCGGCGAGGCGGTTCAGGATGGTGTCCATCTGACCGGAGACCTCGCCCGCCTTCACCATGCTGACGTAGAGCGGCGTGAACGAACGAGGGCACTGCTCCATGGCGGCGGAGAGGTCCGAGCCGCCGCGGACGGCGTCCACGAGCACCTGGCAGGTCTGCTTCATCCCCTTGGACTCGGCCTGATGACCGAGCACGTCGAGGGCCTCCAGGAGAGAGAGGCCAGCCCCCACCATCGTGGCCAGTTGGCGGGTGAAGATGACGATCTCGCCCTTCTTGGCGCGGCCTCCGCGAGTCGGGGCCTTCCCGGCGCCGCCGCCCGCCTTCCGCTTCTTGAACAGCGCCTTGCGCCCGCCGCCCTCGTCGAGGCGCAGGATGATCAGGTTCTTCCTGCGGAGTTCGGCGACGGCCTCGGCCTTGGTCTCCGCCTGGATGGTCCCCTCGACGGTCGAGCCGCCGGGGTCCTTCGCTGCGTACTTGAACTCAGCCATCGGGTGTCTCCTGGTTCGTGTGCGAGGTGCGAGGAGGCGCGACGTCAGTCGTCGAGGGTGATGCGGAGGACCTCGGGCACGGACGTGATCCCGCGAATGGCGTTGAGGATCCCGACGCGGCGAAGCGTCAGCATTCCCTCGTCGATCGCCTGCCGCTTGAGCTGGTCCTTCGACCTGCCCTCCACGACCATCCGGCGCAGCCGCTGCGACATGGACAGGGTCTCCAGGATCGGGAAGCGGCCCTTGAAGCCGGCGGTGCAGTGCGGGCAGCCGTCGGGGTTGGGCTCGAACAGCTGGAGGTCCCCGTCGAAATCCGACTCCAGGAAACCGACCTCGAGCAGCTGCTCCTTCGGCGGAAGCTCGATGGGCACCTTGCAGTGCGTGCAGAGGCGCCGGCCGAGACGCTGGGCGCAGATGCAGAGGATCGAACTCGACACCATGAACGGGTCGATGCCCATGTCGACGAGGCGCGTGATCGTGGCGGCCGCGTCGTTGGTGTGCAGGGTCGAGAGGACGAGGTGACCGGTCAGCGCCGCCTTGATGGCGATGTCCGCGGTCTCCTTGTCGCGGATCTCCCCCACCAGGACGATGTCGGGATCCTGGCGCAGGATCGACCGTAGAGCGCCGGCGAAGGTCGTACCGCGCTTGGGGTTCACGGGGACCTGGTTGATCCCATCCATGCGGTACTCGACGGGGTCCTCGACCGTGGTCACGTTGACCTCGGGGCTCGCCACGGCGCTGACGCAGGAGTAGAGCGTCGTCGACTTGCCCGAGCCGGTCGGGCCGGTCACCAGCAGCATGCCGTAGGGCGAGGAGATGGCCCTCTCCACGTCGCGGAGCGACTTGTCCTCGAAGCCCATTCCGTCGAGCCTCAAGGACAGGTTGCCCGTGTCCAGGATCCGGATGACGCTCTTCTCTCCGCCCACGACCGGGAGGATCGAGAGCCGGAAGTCCACCGTGCGGCCCTGGTACTTGATCCGGAACTTGCCGTCCTGAGGAGCGTGGCGCTCCGCGATGTCGAGGTGCGCCAGGATCTTCAGGCGACTCGTGAGCGCCGGCAGCAGCGACTTCGGCGGCGCCATGATGACCCGCATCCGGCCGTCGACGCGGAAGCGCACGCGGAGCTGCTTCTCGCCCGGCTCGATGTGGATATCGCTCGCCTTGTCCTTGAGCGCCTGGAGGATGATCGCGTTGGCGAGCTTCACGGCGGGCGCGTCGTCGCCACCATCACCGCTGCCGGAGAACTCGATGTCCTCGGCCTCTTGCTCGTCGCTCTTGACGTCGAGGTCCTCGACCGCCTTGACCTCGTCGATGATCTCGTCGACCTCGCTCTGGCCCTTGTCCAGCTGACCGCTCAGCGCGGCCATCACCATCGAACGATGGCTGAAGACGGGTCGCACATGGCACTGGGTCATGCGCTTGAGGTCGTCGAAGAGGAGGACGTCGAACGGGTCGGAGACCGCGATCGTGAGCACGTCGCCGTTCCTGGCGATGGGGATGAAGCCTCGCTCCTTGCAGAGCTCGGGGTCCACCGTCTCGATGGTCGCGACGTCCAGCTCGACCCGGCGCAGGTCGACCGGAGGGATGCCGGCGGCTCGCCCGAGGATCTCCATGAGCGCGGCCTCCAGAATCTCCCCCTCGAAAAGGAGCTTCTCGATCGGATCGCCGTCCGCCGCGAGGGCGTCTTGCCACGACTGCTCCGAGATGAGTCCCTCCTCGATGAGGAGGCCCTTGACCTTCGCTGAGACCGCGACCATGTCAGGCAGCCTTCAAGGCGCTGTGGAGTTCCTTGCTGTCCGACAGAACGCGCTCGGCGTCCTTCAGGCGCACCGCGCCGGTCGAGACCAGCCTCGCGAGGGCCTGGGACATGGTGGTCATGCCCAACTGCCCGCCGGTCTGGATGTGCGAGTAGATCTGGTGGGCCTTGTCGTCGCGAATGAGCGCGCGGATTCCCGGCGTCGCCAGCATGATCTCGGCCGCGAGCGCTCTTCCTTCACCGCGAGCCGTCGGCAGGAGCTTCTGGCAGAAGACCGCCTCGAGCGTGAAAGCGAGCATCGTCCGCACCTGGTCCTGCTGGTCAGCGGGGAAGACGTCGATGATGCGGTTCACCGTCTGAACGGCGTCGGACGTGTGAAGCGTTCCGAACGTCAGGTGGCCGGTCTCCGCGAGCGTGAGCGCGGCTTCGATGGTCTCGTGATCCCGGAGCTCACCCACCAGCACGATGTCGGGGTCCTGGCGCAGCACGCTCTTCAGCGCGTTCTTGAAACCGCGCGTGTCGTCACCGACCTCACGCTGGGTGACCATGCACCGCTTGTGCTCGTGTACGAACTCGACGGGATCCTCGATCGTGACGATGTGGTCGTTCCTCGTCTCGTTGATGTAGTCGATCATCGCGGCGAGCGAGGTCGACTTGCCCGAGCCGGTGACGCCGGTGAAGAGCACGAGCCCGGAGGCGATGTTGCAGATCCGGTGGCAGACGTCGGCGGGCATGCCGAGCTGCTCGAACGTCGGCGTCCCGCTCGGGATCGAGCGCAGCACGCAGGCGACGGAGCCCCGCTGGTAGAAGCTGTTCACGCGGAAGCGGCCGTAGCCCTCGATCCCGAAGGAGCAGTCGAGCTCGAGATCCCGATCGAGGCGCGCGATCTGCTCGGAGTCGAGGATGCTCGTGACGAGCCGCCGCGTCGTTTCGGCGTCGAGCGGCGGGGTCTCCACGGGAAGCAGAGTGCCGTTGACGCGGATGCGTGGAGGGCTCCCGACCGAGATGTGGAGGTCGGAGCCACCCTGGCGCACGAGGAGCGCCAGGAGTTCTTCCATCGTGATCATGGGAGCTGAGCCAGGAGCGGGTGAGACGGCCGTCACCCCCACCGATCGACCACCACGATGCTCGGACTGAAGCACCGAGCGACCTTCCCCACGCGCCCGGGGACGGCCGGTGCTGTCCCTCCACCCGGAAATATCTTCCGGGTCCTCGGCCGCCGTCGCAGCGGCTGGTGCATGGGTCGAGGCGCACGAAGACGAGCGGGGGCCGGCGCGTCTCGCGCCGGCCCCCGCTGCTCGGAGGACCCGGGCAGGGTGCCCGATCCGGACACCCCACCCCGTTCACCCAGGCTCAGCCGTTGCTCTTCACCACGATCTCGACGCGGCGGTTCTTGGCCTTGCTGGAGCCCGAGTTCGGGGCGACGGGCTTGTACTGGCCATGGCCCACGACGACGAAGCGCTCGTCGGAGACGCGCGCTTCGGTCACCAGGTACTCCAGCACCGCCATGGCGCGCGCGATGGAGAGGTCACGGTTCGACTTGAACTTGGACTTGGAGATCGGGTCGCTGTCGGTGTGCCCCTCGATGTGGAAGCGTGCCGAGGCCGGGAACTCCGACTTCAGCCGGCTCGCCACGGCCATCAGCGCGCTGCGGCCCTGCTTGGAGAGGCTGGCCTTGCCCGAGGCGAAGCTCACCTCGGCCGGCACCGAGATGACGGTCTCACCGGCGCGCATGTCGGTCGTGATCCCCATCTCCTCGAGCTCGGGGAAGGCGACGTAGCCGGAGCCCTCCCCCGTGTCGAAGCCCGCGGGGACCTGAGTGGCGGAGGCGAGATTCGCCTGCGCGTTCTCGAGCTTCACCCGGAGATCCTCCTTCTCGTAGCTCAGGAGGTCGAGCCGCTCCTGAAGCTCGGTCTTGTCGGTGCGCAGGGTCGCGATCTCACGATCGCGATCCTCGACCGCGAGGCGCATCTGCGACTCGGTCACACAGGAGGTCAGGCCGGGAAGGCAAAGGACGGCCAGGAGAGCGGTCTTGGCGGCGGCGCCCGTGGGGCGCCGGCGGTGTGCGGTGTCGGACGGTTTCATGGAATCCCCTCGATGATCGGATCGCCGCCCCCCGACCCCGATCTCAGGGCCCGAAGGGCAGCAGCGTCAGCACATCCTTCCAATCGAGGAGGACGATTCCAATACCGAGGGCCAAGTAGGGTCCGAAGGGCAGGTATCGGCCGACGATCCGGGCGGTCCGGATCGCCTCCGCGACTCCTCGGTTGTCGAGCCTCCGGCGGCGCTGGCGGCTCCTCACGACGTGGTAGAAGCGCAGGATGTTGAGGACCCCGAAGACGGAGGCCACCACCACGGCGATGATGAGGGCCGCCGCGACCCCCTTGATCCCGATGAAGCCGCCCCCAGCGGCCATCAGCTTCACGTCGCCGAAGCCCATGGCCTCGGCCTTGTAGATCCGCGTCCCGATCCAGCCGACGCAGTAGAGGAAGCCCCCGCCCAGCGCCATCCCCGCGAAGCACTCACAGAGGGCTGCGACGCCGTCCACGGGCGCCTCCCCGGCCATGGCCTGGGCCACCGGCCCCCCGGAGTGGAGCGCAGGCACCAGGAAGGAGGCCACCGGGGCCGCCCACATCCCGCCGATCGAGACCTGGTCGGGGATCTCGTAGCGATCGAAGTCGACGAAGGTCGCCACGATCAGGCCGGAGAGGACGACGGAGTGGATCAGGAGGATGGCCAGGTCACCGCCCGGAACCATGCGCCACGCGACGTAGAAGGCCGCCGCGCCGAGGAGCTCGACCAGCGGATACCGCCAGTGGATCCACATCGAGCAGCCCTTGCACCGGCCCCGCTGGAGGAGCCAGGAGAGGACCGGGAGGTTCTCCATCGCCGAGAGCTGGCGGCCACAGCCGGGGCAATAGGACCGCAGCGGCGCGAAGACGGACTGATCCTCGAGGGGGAACCGGTGGATGCAGACGTTGAGGAAGGACCCGACGAAGAGGCCGATCAGCGTCCAGAACGCCCCGAAGAGCCCGGTTTCGACCGGGGGGAGGGCGATGAGCGAGGGCTCGAGGAGGAGCATGATCGATCGGACCGAGACGGGCAGCCCGGAGGGCCGCCGGGTGGTCAGGGGTTGCGCCAGCGGAGGCGGACGCGGTCCAGGAACGGGGGATCCCAGGGGCCCCGGAAGGGATGGACGACGAGCTCGATCCTGAGCCTGACTCGTCCACCGGCACGGTCCCCCACAGCGCCCATCGGCTCCTCGTACCGGATGGCTTGACCGAGGAGCTGCTCGGTGAGAGCTGGCTCCCCCACTGAGAGGTACTGGACGAGCGCCGCCCCGCGCTTCTTCCCCGCTCTCGGCGCCGGTTCGTACGCCACGACCTCCGGCGCGCCCCAGGACCGGGGCTCGACCAGCTTGGGCGCTGGCGCCGAGACCGCGACGAAGGTGACGGTCTCGCGGAGCCGGTTGACGAGAGGCGGATCGATGATGAGGGGCGGGTCGAGGATCGGCATGGCGGTGGGGTCCGCGTGGTGGCGCAGATCGAAGCCGCCGCCGCTGCCGAGGAGCCAGAGCTGCCCGGGCGTGGTCCGGGGCTGGCCAGCGCCTCGGATCCAGCCGCCCGCCACGAGGAGCAGGGGGGTGTCCACGTCGATCTTCCCGCGTACGACGAGGTCGCCGCCGGCGATGACCACGGTCCAGGGCTCGTCGGCGGCCCGCGCTCGCTCCAGCCAGCGCGAGAGGTCCTCGGCCCTGCCGCCGACCGGAGGCCCCTCCTCACCGGGTCGCGCCCACATCGGCCGCGGCGGCCCCCCCGTCCGCCGGACGAGATCCCCCATCAGATCGATCCGGCCCTGGGACCTGAGGACCACCAGCCCCTCGCTCTCGAGGCGCAGCTCCTCGCCCGCGGGCACCGTGAGACGCGTCGCCTGGAGATCGCCCTCCGCGAAGGCCCCGCTGAGGACCTTGCGACGGTCTCCACCGTCCCCGGCGGCCCTCGGGTAGCGGATCTCCACCCGGCCTGTCCCGTCCCAGTGCGCGGTGCCGTCCGAAGCGGGGTC
>PKCK01000101.1 GCA_002862085.1 Planctomycetota bacterium
AGGGCGAGGCAAAACACGGCTGGGGGCGCTGCCAGGGTTTGGGCTAGCTGCAGACGAACTCAGACGCATTTGAGACGGTGGAGTCTTGGACACGTCCGCGGTTGCCAGCAACAACTGCACGATCAGTGAGCACCTAGCGTGGACCCTTCCCTGACGCACTCTGCCGAGCTCCTCTAAGGCAATCGTGAGACTGCCTTCTGGAGGCAGCACACCTGTCCCGGGGGCGAGACCGACAAGCGAGCGCGCCATCGGGGCCGCCCCGGAAGAGCAGGCGGGGCGGCCCTGAGGCGCTGGCACGGGGCCGCGAAGCCCTACAAGGGTGGTCCAGATCGCCCAGACGACACAGTCGTGACACCCAAGCGGCGCCTCCAGAATCAGCCCTGAACGACCAATAAGGGCCCATTTAGCCCAATTCCGAAGATCTCCATTGCATATCTTGACATCAAAGCGGCAGCCGCTATCTTCTCCCCCATGAAGCAGCCCCCTTACAGCCTCGCCGACCTCGTCGAGCTGTTCGGCGTTCCCGAACGGACCGTTCGGTCGTGGATCCAGAAGGGGCTGCTGCCGCGACCCCGGGGGCGGGGACCGGCCAGCTTCTACGACCAGGAACATGCAGACCGACTCGGCTTCATCGTCCGCCTCCGCGAGGCCGCCTCGCGGTCCGGAAGCGCCGGGACCAGCTGGCGCGACACGATGCTGCCCCTCGAGACCATCCGGGAGATCCTCGACGGGCTCGACCCCGAGATGGTCCATCGGGTCGCCACCGGGGAAGAGCCCCTGGCGGTCGCCGATCTGATGTCGACCAGCGCCCCGATGATGCTCGCCGATGCGGCGGCGCCTCCCCCCGCGCGCTCCATGCCCCCGAGGCAGAGCCGCGGCCAGGAAGCATCCACCACCATCCAGCTCGGGGACGGCCTCGAGCTTCGACTGCAGAGCGACGAACCCGAACGCGTCGCCTGGCTCGCACGACTCGCTCGAAGAGTCCGCGAGTTGATCCGGGAGGACGACTTCTGACGCCCTCCGCAACGCACGCGGCAACGGCCGCGCGAGACCGAGCCCGAAGGGGCTCCTGACGCGCCGACGCGCGCGCTGCGGCCGGTCCTGATCCGGCCGCTCTTCGTCCGACCCCGCTCCGCGGGAGGGAAGACGTGTGACCCGACTCCAAGACGACATCCCAGCTCACCTCTCCGAACCCAACGAACTCAAGATGCTCGACCTCCACTTCGAACTCGACTCCTCCGACCTCGTCCCCGGCGCCCGCTCGACGCGCCACCTGATCGCCCGCGTCCTCGCCCCCGCGGCCCAGACCGCGGCTGAGCGGCCGCCCCTCGACCTCGCCGTCGTGATCGACGCGTCCGGCTCGATGAGCGGCCCGCGACTCGAGGCGGCGCAGCGCGCGACCGCCGACCTCGCGGCGGGGCTGCCCTCCTCCACCAGAATGACCGTCGTGTCCTTCGCGGACGACGTCATCGTCCACGCCGACCGCGTCGCGCTCGACGCCGAGGGCGTCGCCGAGATCCAGGCCCGCGTCCTCGGGATCCACCCCCGGGGCTGCACCAACCTGGGCGCCGGGTGGCTGACGGCGTGCATGCTGCTGGAGGAGGCCGAAGCGGGCCGCCAGCGCCACGTGGTGCTGCTCTCCGACGGCATGGCCAACCGCGGCGTCGTCGAGCCCGAGCTCCTCATGACCGCGGCGCGCCAGAAGCTCGACCTCGGCATCACGACCTCCTGCGTGGGCGTCGGCGACGGCTACCAGACCGACCAGCTCGCGGCCCTCGCCGAGCACGGCGGCGGCGAGCTCCACGACGCCGAGAACGCGGCCGAGATCATCGAGCTGCTCCTCGGCGAGGTGCTCTCGCTCTCCGAGATCTGCGCCGAGGACGTCCAGGTCTCCATCGCCCTCCCGCAGGGCGTCCGGGCCCTCGAACTCGCCGGCATGCCCAGCGAGACCGACGGCCAGCGCATGACCGTGTGCGCCGGCTCGCTCCGCGCCGGCGCCAGCCGCACCGTGGTCGTCCGCGTCGAGATCGACGGGGACATGGCCGGGAACGACGTCGCCTTCACGGCGCACGCCGACTGGCGCATCCCGGGCGAGCAGGATCGCCTCGCGACGGAGGCCCGGGAGGTCCGCGCCGCTCTGAGCGACGCGGCGCCCGCTTCGCCGACCCTCGAGGCGGCCCGCGCCGTCCTCACGGCGTGGCAGTCCCACCTCGTCCTGGCGATCACTGACCTGAACCGCCGCGGCGATCGTCGCGGCATCAAGCGCACCTGGGCCCAGGAGGGCTCGCGCTTCCGCGACTACGCCAGGCGCTATCCCGAGCTCGAGTCGTTCATCGAGACGCTGAACCAGCTCGAGAAGCAGAGCGCCCAGGTGATGCCGGAGCGCATGCGCAAGCTGACGCGCGACACCGCCTGGAAGGGCGCCCGCAACATCCACGCGCACTACTCGGCGGACAAGGGCGAGCTCCACGACCAGCTCATGGACGCCTGATCCGGCCCCACCGATGACGGCCCCTCTCCCCAGCGCGGACACCGAGACGAAACCGCTGCCCCGCGAGCCGGTGCAGCGACCCGGTGTCCGCGGGGAGAGGGGCCACGCCAGCGCGGGCGGCCACAAATTCGCTCCATCGGATTCAGGAACCGGCAAGATGGCGCAGAATCCGCGGCTGCGCGGCACGGCGTCCAGGAGCCCGCTCCCGGAGGCCGCTTCCACCCGCGCAGCTCCTTCCCGCATCCGCGTGGCTCGGCGGTGGCGACCGAACGACTCGGAGGTCGCCTCCGATCCACGCGGCCGCGCCTCGCTCTCCTCTTTTTTCCAGGATCCCGGACATGTACAGGACCCTCTCCACCCTCTCTCTCCTCGTCGCTTCCTCCTTCCTCGCAGCCAGCTGCAACAGCACCGGCCAGAGCGCCGCGCCCGTCGACGCCGCGGAGGGCAGCGGCATCGTCACCCGCGGCGACGACGAGCGGACCGCCCAGCTGCGCAGCGCCCTCGAGGCCTTCATCCGCAACGACCAGGACTTCGCCAAGAGCTACACCTCCGAGGACCACAAGATCTACAGAGCGGACGGCTCCGAGCCCGTCGGCCTCGAGGAGTGGAACACGTTCGCGGACGCGAGCCACCGCGCGTTCAAGGACATGGAGTTCGCCAACCTGGCCATGGTCACCAGCGACTACCCCGAGTACGGCGTCTGGAGCTACGCGTGGTGCACGTTCCTGGCCACGAGCCGCGCCACCGGTGAACAGTTCCGCTTCCCCCTCCACATCATGTGGCAGTGGGACGGCGACAAGGTCGTGCGCGAGTTCCACTACGCCGACACGACCCGCTTCAACGCGGTCCTCGAGAGCTCGCTCGCGGCCATCGACGGCTGACGGGGCGCTCCCCGCGGGGACGTGAGCGTTCGGTTCGTCCGAACCTCGCGCGCCACGCAAGGCCCCAAGAAACACGCCCCCCGCCGAGCGCCTGAGCGCACGGCGGGGGGCGTGTCGTTCACCGCGGGGCTCTCACCCCGCGGATCTCACGGGCAGAAGGTGACCGCGAGGCCGTCCGAGTAGCGGAAGGCGGCCTGGCCGTTGATGACGTCGCGGTGCACGAACTGGAAGTTCCAGGTCTCGCCCGCGCTCACCTGAAGCGGCGGCAGGGGCGCCGACGTGTTGTCGAAGCCCAGCATGGCGAAGCCCAGGAAGTCGGTCTGGATGACGTCCGTGCGGCCGAAGAACCCGAGCGTCGAGGAGCCGATGCAGAGGGTGCCGTTCGGGGTCGCCTGCTGGATCTGGTCCGGCGAGTAGATGAAGCCGCTGAAGACCTGGGGCGGCGCGCCGAAGGCGATCAGCTGGAGGTCGTTGTCGACGATGCTCGCGGAGCCCAGGTAGCCGATGCGCGCGCCCGGCCCGACCGAGTTGGGGGACGTGACGCAGTAGATGGAGAGGCCGCAGTTGTTGGGGCAGGACTCGAAGATCTCGATGTCGTCCACGGCCGCCTCGACGATGCCCTGGTCACCCAGGTCCGCCGCGATGAAGCGAAGGCTCACCGTGGTGGCGTTCGGGAGGAGGTCCGAGATGAGGAACTCGTTGCGACCCCAGCTGCCCGAGGTGCTCTCCGGGCCGATGGTCTCGACGTTCACCCAGGTGTTGCCGCCGTCGCCGGAGGCGTCGACGACGAACGCGTCGTTGGTGGTCGAGCCGGTGTTGTTCGAGTACCAGCGCGAGTAGCCGACCGACGCGTTGTCGTAGCCGCTGACGTCCCACGCGGGCGAGATCAGGGTCGTCGTCCCGTTGTCCACGTCGTTCTGGCCCAGCGAGCCGCCGGGGGTGCCCTGGCCGGTCACGAAGCAGAGCGTGCCGCCGGGGGTGTTGTCGTCGGACGGAGCCGCATCGGTGCCGTTCGGGTTGACGAGCTCCCAGACGCCCGTGGTCGCGTCGTCACCCGGCGCGCCGATGGTCCAGCCCGAGGTGTTCTCGAGGTCGTCCTCGACCAGGGTGAGCGTCTCGATCGCGGTCGCGACGTAGGGAGCCGACGCGCCCCCACCGGGAGCAGCGATCACGCCGCCGCTGGTCAGCGGGAACTCGAAGTAGTAGCGCAGCTCGTTCGGGCAGGCGCTCGGCGGGAAGGTCGCCGTGAAGTCGTAGACCGGGCCGCCGGAGACCGCAGGCGCGACCGGCACGAAGCCGGTGCCGGCGTCGAGGTAGAAGCGGACGCCGGCGGGATCGACCGAGTCGGTCCCGGGGGTCACGCGGACCACGACCGTGTCACCGCCCAGGGGCGACACGACATCGGGCCGGCCAGCGGGGAACGCGATCGCGACGGACGGCGAGGGGGTCATCTGCATCGCCTTCAGCGAGTTGATGCGCCCGTAGCCGAAGGTGTCGTCGACGCCGCTCGCGCCGAGGTCGTCGCAGGAGTCCCGGAGGATCTGCTCGACCTCCGCGGGGGTGAGGTCGGGGTTGCGGGACCAGATGAGGCCGCAGAGGCCGGCGGTCATCGGGCAAGCGAAGCTCGTGCCGCTGACGCTCGAGTAGGAGGAGTTGCCGTTGTTGCTCGTGGTCCGGATCTGGGAGCCGGGCGCGGCGAGGTCGACGAGCGGCCCGCGGTTGGAGTAGCCCGCGAGGGAGTCGGTCGAGGTCGTCGCGCCGACGAGGATGACGTTGTCGTCACGGTTGCCGTTCATGACCGTCGAGGAGTTGCCCGAGGCCCAGACGAGCAGCGCGCCGTTGCTGCGGATGAACCCGCCCGCGGTGTCGACCGAGCCCGAGGAGCCGCCGCTGTAGCTGACGCTGGCGACCTTGTCGCCGGCGAGCGCGGCCGCGCGCGCGGCGTCCGTCAGGTTCGACAGCGAGGCCGAGCCGTCGCCGCTGTCGGTCACGCGCATCGTGCGGTGGCCGAGGTTCCAGCCGACGCCGGCGACGCCGATGCCGTTGTCGCCGTTCGCAGCAGCCGTGCCGCTGCACAGCGTGCCGTGGCCGTTGATGTCGTTGATCGGACCGCCGCTGGCCTGCCAGGTCTGCGACGGCGAGTGGTAGCCCTCGTAGCGGTGAAGCTGGAGGTCCTCGTGGGTGAGGCGGATCCCGGTGTCGCAGATGGCCACGACGATCGACGGGTCACCGGTCTCGATGTCCCATGCGTCGCAGGACTGCATCCGGTTGGCCTCGTGGTGCCACTGCGTGTTGAAGCCCGAGTCGTTGGGGCATCCCACCGGGTAGACGAGCCAGTCCGGCTCGACGTACTGGAACCCGCCCGTCTGCATCAGCTGCTGCGAGAGGGTGTTCTCGGTCTCCCCCTCGGGGACCTCGATGAGGTACTCGTCGGTCTCCGGCACGTACCGGCGCACGACCAGTCCTGAGACCATGTCGAGGCCGCGGGAGACTCGCTCGTCGAGCTCGCGCGCGGTGAGGTCCGACTGGGCAGCCTGGAGCGGCCGCGCGCAGAGGACGCCGGTGAACTCGAGCTCACCAGGAACCTCGACGTAGGCGCCCGGCGCCTGGACCTGGGCCGGTTGAGCGATCTGGAACTCTTGCTGGGTGAGGGCGAGCGCCGGAGCGAGGAGAGCACCTGCGAATGCGGAGCGCAGGACGAGCTTGAGTGACATGGGTCTTCCTTGATGAGGGAGGGAGTGCAGACGGACTCTTCCGAGACTAGGTGAGGACGCGCGATCGGGGGCCGAGTGTTCCTCTAATACACCCCTCAGACAATGGGGTGCGGCGACATGCCTTCGTCAGCCTTCCGGGTGGCTCAGAATGACGTCCGATGCACCGGGCCCCGCGCTTCGACGCTTACGCAAGTGTTCATGCGTGAAGTGCCCCGTCCCTCCGCGTTCGAGCCCGCCGATCGTCTCCGGACCGGGAGTCGCCCTCGCGCCGGCGCGAGCCTCACCCCGGACCGTTCACCGCCTCGCGCGGTGCTCGATCACCAGTGCGCCGAGTCCTGGTAGGTCGAGCCGGTCGCGGGGTCGTGGTAGTCGTTCGACACCCCGCCGTTGCTCGCGGCGTAGCTGTACCACACGCATCCATCGGGCACGATCCAGTCGATGCGACCGATCGCTTTCCCCACCCGCTCGCTCTTCACGAACGAGCGTTCACTGAAGGAGTCCTCGATCTCGAAGTGCCGGTCGATGAAGGCCGCCAGGTCCTTCTCGTCGATGGTGTAGGTCGCGAAGTGATCGAGGAAGTCGCGCTGGAGAACGATGTCCCGCGCCTCGGGCGGCGTGAGGCTGATGATCCGATCGTCGAGAACCGGGAAGAGCGAGTCCGGCGTGTCGTGGTGCGAATCGAGGCCGTAGTGCCAGAAGAGCAGGCCCCCACCGATCGCGAGGACGGACAGGGAAGACAGCAGCAGGAACTTGAGCAAGGAGTCGGGCGTGGAGGGGCGAGCGGACTGCGCCGGAGCCGCAGGAGGCTTCGACTCTACGCTGCCGGGTCTTCATCTCCTGCGGAGAAGCGAAGGCGCTGCTCGTCGCCCGAGAAGGCCCCCGCGCGGACTCACCCCCGGATCACGCGTGCCACGACCGGCGCTCCTCAGGCGGGGGGCTCCTCGCCCTCCGGCCGCTCGGTGCCCTGATCGCCGCCAGCGGCGATCTGCAGCGCCACGATGCGCGCGATCACGATCGCCACGTACATCTGCCCCACGACCGCCTCCGCGGTCGCGAGAGCGTCCCCCTGGTGGGTCGCTGGCGCGACGTTGCCGTAGCCGAGCGTCGTCAGGGTCGCGAAGCTGAAGCCGAGGAAGCGCCAGAAGACGTCGGACCGCGCGGGGGTCCCGGCGGCGAAGTAGAAGCTCCCCGGCGCCACCATCTCGAGCGCGACGAAGGCGAGCGCCCACACGATCCCGAGGATCAGATAGACGGCGATCGCTCCGCAGAGCACGTCGGTCGTCACGTTCCGCCTCGTGCTGAAGAGCGCCCCCCCGATGCGCGCAGCGACGGCGCCCAGGAGCGCGATGTAGCCGCCGACGAAGACGAAGATCACGGGCTCCCAGTGCGTGAATCCGAGGACGACCTGCGCGCCGATGGTCACGGCGGCCGCGGCGTACACGGGAGCGAGGGGGAAGTCGCTCTCGCGCGAGATCGTCGCGCCCGCCACCAGCAGCGCCAGGAGCGCGGAGTCGAGCAGAGACACCCCGGGCGCGGCGTCGCCGAACAGCGGCCGGACGAAGGCCACGAGCACGAGCGCCGTCAGGAGCACCCCGTGGCTGTAGAGGTCCCGGAGCCGTCGCTCACCGCCCATGGTCACGGGGTCACCGGCCGCCCGTCGAGCGACACCGCCGTGAGGGCCGGGACGAGGAGGCGAGGGCGCGTCTTCATGGGCGCAGGATACGGAGCGCACGTCGCGGCGGACGGCGAAACGCGCGGCCCGTGACCCGGGCCTAGCGCTCCTCGATCTCGCCCGCGTACTCGACCGCGATCACGGTCACCGCGGGATCGAGGGGCGCGGCGGGGAGCGAGATCGCCAGTCCGCCGCCGGGGAGCGTCCTGGTCTCGAGCGCGGTGTCCGGGCGCGCGAGCGGCCACGCCCGCCGGGCCTCCACGGCGCCGCCCGTGAGCTCGAGCTCGCCGCCGTCGGGCCACTCGTCGACGTGCAGGTAGAGGCGCTTCCCCGCCGCGTCGTAGGTGGTTCGCCCGAAGCCCTGCGCCCCGAAGGGGCTCTTGCGCGTCCCGTAGATCGCCTCGCCGTTGACGTCGAGCCAGGCGCCGATCGCCTCGAGCCGCTCCACCTCGAAGGCGGCGAGCGTGCCGTCGGCCTTCGGTCCGAGGTTGAACTCGATGTTCCCGTTGTCGCTCACGACGTCCACGAGCATCTGGATCGTCTGAGGGATCGTGAGCACGTTGCCCGGGTGCTCGTTGCGGTTGTAGCCGTAGCTGTTCCCGAAGCCGCGCCACATGGACCAGGGCTTCGTGCGGTCGATGTCCGCGTGGTACTCGACGTGGTAGAAGTCGCCGTACACGCCGCGCGTGTCGGAGGTGCCCTCCTTCTTCTGGCCGTAGCGATCGTTGGCGACGACCTCCTGCCCGCGCTCGGCGGCCTGGTTGTAGTAGTAGGCGAGGATCTGGCGCGCCCGCCAGTGCGGGTAGC
This sequence comes from Planctomycetota bacterium, assembly GCA_002862085.1. Taxonomy (GTDB): domain Bacteria; phylum Planctomycetota; class UBA1135; order UBA1135; genus Saltatorellus. The sequence continues at coordinate 8,566 of PKCK01000101.1, forward strand.
CGTGCTCCCACTCGCCGTCGAAGCAGAGCAGGTCGGGGTGGTAGCGATCGATGAGCTCCTTGATCTGGGGGACCATGAAGTCGTCGACGTACTCGCCGTCCTTCCCGTCGAGGTCGCGGTCGGCGAGGGGCGTGAAGCCCGCGTAGTCCGCGTGGGCGGGGTTCCCGGTGTAGGCCGGGTTGAACCACTCGTAGAACGAGTAGTAGAGCCCGACCCGGATGCCTCGCCTCCGAGCCGCCGTCACGAGCTCGCCGAAGAGATCACGGCGCGGCCCCATGTCGACCGCGTCGCGCTCCGTGAAGTCGGATTCGAAGATGCAGAAGCCGTCGTGGTGCTTGGCGGTGATGAAGAAGTACCGCACCCCGGCGCGCTCGAAGAGCTCCATCCACGCGTCGGCGTCGAAGTCCTCGGCCTCGAAGCCGACGGTCTCGCCGGTCTCCAGGTTCTTCGTCCCGTCGATGAAGGCGTCGTACGCCACGTCGGCCCACACCGTCCGGTGGTGGTCCTTGACCGCCTGGTTGGACTGCATCCACTGCCAGTACCACTCGGCGTACGCGACGCCGTAGGGCGTGTCCTTGCGCGGCGTCCATCCGGGCACGCAGTAGGGCCCCCAGTGCGCGCTGAGGCCGACCTTGGAGTCCTGGAACCAGGAGGGGAGCGGGTGGCCGACGAGGGACGCCCACCGCGCGTCGAAGGGGCCCTGGCGGATCGTCGGAGCGAGCATCGGATGCAGACGCTCGATCGGCGGGTCCTCGGTCGGGAGCGCCCGGGCGGCGGCGTCCGCCTGGGGAGCGGCGGCGAAGGTGAGGAGCGTGGAGAGGAGGAGCATGGGGGCGCGGATCAGGATCGCGAGGGGACCCGCGGCGGAGCGCGGGGAGGATCGATTCTGGGCGCCCGCCGCGCTCCCGTCACGGAGATGCCGGCGGCGAGAGCTCGTCTCGCATCGCGCCCTCGGCGCGCACGCCGGCGGTGATGGCGACTTGATGGTCCCTCTCGGCCCCACGAATCACTAGCCTCTTGGCCTCGAACGCGAGCCCGGGCGCGCCACCGCACCGCCCTGGACCGCGCTCCGCTCGCCCCGCCCGCGCGCCCGCCGCACCCGGCCGCACCGCGGGGCGTCGGCGATCGCTCGCTCCATCCCCTGCGGGTCGCACCCCGCACGACCGGTCACACCCGGCTCCCGCGGCCCTTCCCTCGCTCAACGATCCAACGAGGATCGTCCCATGACCAATCAAGGCAGGCGCGGCTCCAAACGCGCTCGCTCGTCCGCCGGCGGCGCCTTCGCGCGCTTCGAGCTGCGGCACGAGCTGAACCAGGCCATCGAGGCCGCCGGCTACGAAGAGCCGCGACCCATCCAGTCCAAGGGCATTCCGCCCGCGATGCAGGGCCGCGACGTGCTCGGCCTCGCCCAGACCGGCACCGGCAAGACCGCCGCGTTCGTCCTGCCGGCGCTCCACCACCTGCTGGTGGACCGCCACCCCGCGCTGCGCGTGCTCGTCGTGACGCCCACGCGCGAGCTCGCCACCCAGGTGCACGGCGAGTTCGAGCGCCTGGGCCAGTTCACGCCGCTCAAGTCGACCGTGATCTTCGGCGGCGTGCCCGCGTCGAAGCAGATCCGCGCCCTGCGCCAGAAGCCCGACGTCGTCGTCGCCTGCCCGGGCCGTCTGCTCGACCTCGCGAACCAGGGCGAGATCAAGCTGAAGGACATCGAGATCCTCGTGCTCGACGAGGCGGACCACATGTTCGACATGGGGTTCCTGCCCGACGTGCGGCGGATCCTGAAGCTCCTGCCGAAGGAGCGCCAGAACCTGCTCTTCTCGGCCACCATGGCCAAGGAGATCCGCCGCCTCGCCGACGACGTGCTGTACAAGCCCGCCGTCATCGAGCTCGCGAACGCGCGGCCGGCGGAGACCATCGACCACGTGCTCGTGCCGACGCCAGAGCCCGGCAAGCAGGCGATCCTCGAGGAGCTCCTCGACGGCGACGACTTCCGCTCGGCGATCGTCTTCACGCGCACCAAGCACCGCGCGCGGCGCCTCGCCAAGAAGCTCGACGCGGCCGGCTACAAGGCCATCGCGCTGCAGGGGAACATGAGCCAGGGCCAGCGCGTGCGCGCCCTCGCCGGATTCAAGGACGGCACCTTCGACGTGATGGTCGCGACGGACATCGCTGCCCGCGGCCTCGACATCGAGGACGTCAGCCACGTCATCAACTTCGACGTGCCGACGACGCCCGACGCCTACACCCACCGCATCGGACGCACCGGACGCTCCGAGCGCTCGGGCCTGGCGTACACGCTCGTGACGGGCGCTGACGACAAGCAGGTACGCGACATCGAGAAGCGCCTCGGCAGCCCGATCGAGCGCGTCCGGATGGGCGCGCGAGGCGGCCCCGCGACCGGTGGCCGTCCCGCGGCCGAAAGCGGCGGAGGGCGGCGTCCCTCGAGCCGGCGGGGCGGCGGTCCGCGCCGCGGCGCAGGACGTGGACGTCCCGCCCCCGAGGCCGGACGCGACGATCGGCCCGCCGCCCCGAAGAAGGCTGCCGGCCCGTCCTTCGGCGCCGGACTCGACCGCTCGGACCGGCCCGACCGCCCCGCTCCGACCGGATCGTCCCGCCGCGGCGGCGGCCGGCGCCGCCGCTCGCGCGGGCGCGGCCGGCGCTGAGCAGGCGCTCTCAGTCTGCGCCTCCCCCACCCTCCGGAGAGCCGGTCCGACACGGCAGGCCAGCGCTCCTGCAAGATGGCTCCATGTCCGAACCCGACGAGCGCGCGCGGATCGCCCTGATCTCCACCGGCGGGACGATCGAGAAGACCTACGACGAGCTGGACGGCGTGCTGACCAATCGCGTCAGCGTGCTCGACGTGATGCTGTCGAGCCTCGAGCTGGGCGGGGTCGAGCTCGAGCGGGTCACCCTGATGAACAAGGACAGCCTCGAGATGAGCGACGAGGACCACCGGCTGATCGCGGAGACGGCGCTCCACAAGGCGCGGGAGTGCGACGGCGTCGTGATCGTCCACGGCACGGACACCCTGGCGGTGACGGGCGACACGATCTGCGAGCTCGACGCCGCCCCGCGGGTCCCGATCGTGCTGACCGGTGCCATGCGACCCTACGCGCTTCGCACCACGGACTCCGTCCAGAACCTCGTCGAGGCGCTCATGGCGGTCCAGCTCGCGGCGCCGGGGGTCTACGCCGCGATGCACAACAAGCTCCTGAGCTTCCCGGGCGTCCGCAAGGACAAGAAGGCCGGCACCTTCATCAAGGACTGATCGTCCCTGCGCGGAGGCCGGGCGCTGGCGAGGACACCGCCGCGGCGATCGGCGAGATCGGGCTCCGTGGCCGTGGCCGCGGGGGCTAGGTTACGCGGGACGCTCGTTCGCGCCCCCCTCAACGGAGCCCTCCATGCGCGCCCACGCCGTATCCACCTTCCTCGTCTCCCTCGCGACCCTCCTCGCCGGCTGCGCCTCCAGCGGCGGCGCCGCCGCGCCCTCCGGCGGCTTCCCGGCCTACGGCTCCGTCGGAGTCCCGGTGGCCTTCGACGGCATGGGGTCCTACTCGCGCGCGGTGACGACCGACTCGGCGGAGGCCCGGCGCTTCTTCCACCAGGGCCTCAACTGGCTCTACGCCTTCAACCACGACGAGTCCGTCGTGTCCTTCACCAGGGCGGCCGAGCTCGATCCCGGCTGCGCGATGGCCTGGTGGGGCATCGCCCTCGCCCAGGGCCCGAACTACAACGACTCGGTCATGTCGCCGAATCGCTCGGCGGCCGCGTGGGCCGCGATCGACCGCGCGACGGCGGAGCTCGACGACGAGACCGAGCTCGAGCGCGCCTTCGTCGAGGCCCTCGCGGCGCGCTACGCGGCGGAGGCGCCCGACGATCGGTCCGAACTCGACGCCGCCTACGTGGCCGCCATGGGCGCGCTCTGCGAGCGGTTCCCCGAGGACCCCGACGCCGGGACCCTCCTCGCGGACGCCATGATGGTCCAGCACCCCTGGAAGCTCTACGACGCGGACGGGGAGCCGGCGCGAGAAGCGACCGTCGACATCGTGCGCGCGCTCGAGCGCGTCCTCGCGGTCCACCCCGACCACCCCGGCGCGAACCACCTCTACATCCACGCCGTCGAGCCGAGCAACGACAAGGCCCGCGGCGTGCGCGCGGCCGACGCGCTCAAGGACCTCGTCCCCGCGAGCGGCCACATGCTCCACATGCCGTCGCACATCTACGTCCAGGTGGGCAAGTGGGACGAGGCGATCGAGCAGAGCCACAAGTCGATGGCCGCGGACGCGCGCTACCGGGAGCTCTCGCCCGACCAGCTGATCCAGCACGCCTACATGTCCCACAACGCTCACATGCTCGCCTTCGCCGCGATGATGTGCGGGCGCGAGGAGGAGGCGATGGCCGCGGCGCGGTCGATGCTCGCGAACTTCCCCGCGCCGATGCTCGCCGCCGCGGGCGACTTCGTGGACGGCACGATGTGCTCGGTCTACGACGTCCACAAGCGCTTCGGCCGCTGGGACGCGCTGCTCGCGGAGCCCGCGCCGCCGGCGAACCTCGAGCTCACGAACGCCATCTGGCACGCCCACCGCGCCATCGCCCACGCGGCCAAGCAGGACATCCCCGCCGCCCGCGCGGAGCAGCGCCTCTTCCGGGACGCCATGACCTCGATCTCCATCGACGGTTCGGTCCCCTTCGGCGCGCGCATGAAGACGCTGCTCGTCTCCGAGTTCTTCGTCGAGGCGGAGATCGAGCTGCAGCGGGGCGAGTACGAGTCCGCCGCCGCGCTCCTCGAGCAGGCCGCGGCCATCGAGGACACCATCGGCTACGGGGAGCCGCCCCAGTGGCTGCAGCCCGTGCGCCACACCCTCGGCGTGGCGCTGATGCAGGCCGGCGACTTCGCGCGCGCGGAGGAGGTCTACCGCGAGGACCTCGACCGGTGGCCCGGCAACGGCTGGTCGCTCCTCGGCCTCAGCCAGGCCCTCGCCGCCCAGGGGGACGACGCGGCCGCGCGCGTCGCGCGCGCGGCCTTCGAGGACACCTGGGCCGGCGACGTCGAGGAGATGGGCACGAGCTGCCGCTGCGTGACCGAGCTCGCGGGCGCCGGATCCGGAGCCGACTGACCGTCGGCGCCGAGGGCCCCGGCGTTCGCTCGAGGCTCAGCGCCCGGCCTTCGAGAACTCGAGGGCGTGGATCCGCGTGTTCGGCCCCCAGGTGGTGAGCCCGACGCGGTTGCGACCCGGGATGGGGTCGATGGAGACGCGATCGAGCAGCGGCTCGCCGTCGATCTCCGCCGTGCACCAGCGGCCCCAGTGGCGCAGGGAGAGCACGCGCGTGCCCTCCTCCGTCTTCCACTCGATGCGGTCCGACTGATAGACGAGCCGGTCGTAGCGCTCGAGGCGCGCGAGCACGCCGTCGCGGCCCGCGGGGAGCAGCAGCAGGTTCCAGCCCGAGAGCCCGTCGTCCTCGCCCTCTCCCTGGAACGTGAGGCCCAGCTTGGGCAGCGTCCCGGCGTCCAGCTCGACGTCGATGCGCACGGCCTCGACGTCCTTGGTCACGTTCGGCTTGAGCCAGAGCAGGTTCGAGGGAGAGTCCTTGGGGAAGCCGGGCCGCACCGTGAACATGCGCCACTTCACGCCGCCCTCGGCGTCGGTCCCGAACCAGACCTTGTTCTTCGCCTTGAAGCCGCCCACCGCGACCTTGGCCTTGGACTTGTAGGAGCGGCTGTCGAGGCGCGCGACGCGCTTCCACTTCGGCTCCTCCACCGCGGCGCGGTCGCCGGGGACGTCCGGAGGCCCCGAGTCGGCGGTGAATTCGAGGCGCGAACCGTCGGGCTGCGAGAACGCGAGGACCGCTCCCGCGACGCCGTAGCGGTTCTTGATCTTGAGCAGGACCTTGTTGCGCCCTGCCTCGAGACGCGCGGGCATGCGGATCGCGTCGGCCGCCTCCTCGTAGGGACCGCGCCAGTTGAGCACGGAGCTGCCGTTGCGGCCGCGGCCCTTGTAGGAGCCCACGCGCTCGTCGTTGATGAAGAGCACGAGGTCGTCGTCGGCGCGGCCGTGAACGAGCACGTCGGTGGCCTCCGCCACCGTGACGTGCGTGAGAGCGTAGATCGCCGCGTTGTCGTCGCCGTAGGGGTCGTAGTTGAAGCGCAGCCATCCCGAGGGGAAGAGCACGACGTCCTTGTGCTGCTTCGTGTGGTTCCAGCTGGGCCAGGGGTCCTTCCACCAGCGGCGCTCGCGGGCCTTCTTCTGGGAGTTCCACGAGCTCGGCGGCTCGTCGAAGTCGATGAAGACCTCGGGCGGGAACGGGCAGGCGCCGGGGTCGGCGCGCTTCGCGAAGAAGGGGCCGATCACCTTCCAGTCGAAGACGATCCCGAGCTGGTCCCGCAGCTCGGCCGCGCGCTCGAGGCGCTCGCCGTTGGAGGCTCCGTACAGCTCCTGCTCGATGACGTCGCGGGGGAGCTGGGAGTTCGGGAACGCGGCGAAGCCGTCCTCGAAGGGGTCGAGACCGTCGCGCTCCTCGAAGGCCTCCAGCTCCTTTCGCAGGAGCCAGCGGTCCGACTCCTCGAGCGGGAAGCCGAAGCGCACGAGGTCGTCGAACGCCTCCGGACCGAAGCCGCGCACGAGGTAGTTGGCGATCGAGCGCATGACCGCGGGTTCGCGGCCGTCACGGATCGGCGCCTCGCGGTACTCGCGGAAGAAGCGGCGCAGGGGCGACCAGTCGTGCCCCCCCTTGACCTTGGCGTAGGTCTCCACGAAGTGGAGGAAGAGCCCGGCGCTCGGCCCGTACTCCTGGATCCGCCAGTACTCGAGGTCGCGGTCGAGGAAGTACCGGCGGAACTGCTCGAGGTTCGACGCGAAGGAGTGCAGGGCGTCCCCCTTCTGATCGAGGGCCTCGTGGGTGTACGCCGCGCCGAGGTTCGCGAGCCCCTCCGTGAAGCCGCCGTGCACGGGCCGCGTGTCGTCGACGCAGTGGGTCAGCTCGTGGTAGAGCAGGCCGTTGTCCACGCGCACCGGCCGCGGCGGCGACGCCTGGGCCCGGCCGATGTCGATGATCTTGCCGCCGCCGATGCCGCCGCCGAAGTCGAAGAGCTCCTTGAAGTAGACGGTGACGCGATCGCCGTCGGGGTTCGGCCGGCGACCGAAGAGGTCCGTCAGGTGGACGTAGGCGAGATCGAAGCGCAGCTTCGATTCGTCGGGGATGCCCTCCACCAGCTCCTTCGGACCGATGAAGAGGAAGCAGTGACTCGCCACGACGGCGGTCCGCGCCCACGAGGGATGATCGACCCAGCGATCGACCTCGGCCTGCTGCTCCGGCGGGATCGCGGCGAGGTACTCCTGGCTGTAGACCTCCAGCTGTTCCTGCCCCTTCTCGTGGAGCTCGATGCCGTCCATCCGCCGCAGCTCCCGCAGGCACTCGAGGGCCACGGGGTAGCGCTTCTCCTCGGCCAGCTCGACGGCGCGCTCGAAGAGGGCGTCGGTGCGGCCGAGCTCCTCGAGGAGCGCGTCGACCTCCGCCTGCTCCTCGTCGGTGCGCTCGCGCAGGAGCCGCTCGCGCAGATCGTCGATGCGCTCGGTCATTCGCTCGGCGTCGTCGACCGCGCCGATGACCTTCTGGTCCGCGTCGATCTGCAGGTTGCCGCCGATCTCCTCCAGCACCTTCAGCGCGCCGTGGAGCTGGCCCCGGCTGCGCATGCGGCCCGCTTCGATGCGCAGGACGCGCACCTTCTCGCCGCGGATCCGCTGGCCGATGATCTCGTCCTCGACCTCGCTGATCGCGGGCGGTGGCAGCTCCCCCACCTCGGCGAGCTCGTCGCGCAGGCGCGCCTTGGTGACGTCGCTCGCCGCCGCGCGGAAGGCCTCGTCCAGCATCGCCCAGGCCGCCGGCGCGTCGCCCTTGCGGCGCAGGAGCGCCGCCTCCTCGATGACCTCGGTCAGGCGGGCGGGCCCGTCGGCGCCCGCGAAGCGCGGAGCGTCGATGCTCGCCACCTCCGTCAGACCGTCCTCGTCGAGCCAGTCCTCCCAGCGATCGCCGAGCGTCAGCACCTCGCCGCCGTTCTTCGGTACGAAGCCCACCCGGATCGACACCAGCTCGCCGTCGTCGAAGGCGTTGTCCGCCGGGAGCGCGAGCGGCACGCGGTACTCGACGCGCTCCCCCGCGCGCCACCTGGCCGTGGCGGGCTTGAGCGGAAGCTCGACCACGTGGTCCTCGGCGAGGGTGGCCGAGGTCAGCGCGACCCTCAGCACGTGGGGCCCCGCGGTCTTCCCCTCGGGGACGCAGGTCAGCCGCAGCTCGAAGCGGCCGTCGTCGGCCACGGTCGACGCCATCGCCTCGATCCAGGCGGGGACGTGCTCCCCGGACCGGGACACGGATGCGCCCGCGAGGGGAGCGACGAGGAGGAGGACGAGCGGGGCGATGCGCACGGGGCGAGGGATCTGCGGGAACGAGACGGCTCCCAGATCATGGGGTCCGTGCGCCCGACCTGGCGCTCCGACAGGGGTGAACCTCTCCGCCCCGCCCACTGCGCCCCATCGCGAGCGTCCCCGCGGCGGCGCTGGACACGT
>PKCK01000119.1 GCA_002862085.1 Planctomycetota bacterium
CCTCTCGCTGCGCCTCACGCACCGTCGCCCCGAAGCGAACGTCACCCCCGAGCGCCTGGAAGGCATCGACGAGGCCCGAGGCGAGCTCCCCGATCCCCCCTCGTACGTGGACCGCGCCGCGGTGGTGGTAGTCGAGGGCCGCCAGCGCGAAGGGCGCCTCCGCCTCGCGCACGCCGCACTGCACGGTGATCTGACACTGGGAGTCGAGCCACGACACGAAGGGTGTGAACCCCTGAAGACCGAAGCGGCCGAGGACGGCCCAGAGCGGCCGGCCCACCAGGCGCGCGAGCGGCGCGTAGCGCGGGAGGCGCAGGAGGTGGCGCGCCGCGCGGCGCGGCGTCAGGGGCGGGAGGAGGTCCTCGTCGTCGAGCACCGGCCAGAGGGCCGCCGCGACGCGCTCCTGGAGACGGAAGAAGCGCCGCAGCCCCTTCAACGGCGCCCCCGCCATGGCCTCGAACTGCGCGCGCAGCGCGGCGCGATCACGGCTGGCCCGGACCACGGCCGATCCGGTCCTCAACTCGAGCGCGGGATCGAGGCGCTCGAAGGAGACGTCGATCCCGTGCCGCTCGATCCAGCGGCCGAAGAGCTGCTCGTCGTCGAACCCCGAGAACAGCGTCGCTCCGCCCTCGAAGTGATCGCCCTCGAACTCGAAGGTGCACGCACACCCCCCGGGGTAGGTCGTGCGCTCGGCGAGCAGCACGCGCGCGCCGCCTTCGGCCAGCCGGAGCGCGGCCCCGATCCCACCGAACCCCGCCCCGACGACGACCGCGTCGACCTCTCTCACGCCGCGGCCTCGGCTGCGCCGCGCAGGACGCGCAGCAGGGCCCAGGTGACCAGCACGCCCCGCGCCGTCCACGCCAGGGTGCGGACCAGGTTGCCCGCCATGAGCGCGCGGTGGGTCGACGGATCGAAGCCGGCCTCGAGCCGGCCGTGCTGCGGCACCGCGAAGAGGCCGGTCTCGAGCCAGACGATGCCGAGGAGCACGAGCCCCGCGAGCCAGAGCCCCGAGCTCGTCCCCCTCGGCGGGTCCGACCAGAGCATGAAGGCGGTCAGGAGCTCGGCGAGCATCAGCGGGCCCACGACGAGCGTGATCCGCTGCATGTGCGCCTCGTGATAGGCGCGGAACCCGGTCTTGACGGCGGCGAAGAGCGGGTAGTGGACGACGTGCACGGTCCAGATCAGCCCCACCAGCGCCCAGGTCGCGGCGGCGTGGATGGTGAGGAGCAGCGGTCCGGACACGGGTCCACCGGATGGGTTCAGCGCGGGCGGACGGTGCCGAGGCCGCCGTCCACGCCGAGCACCTGGCCCGTCACCCACGACTGCGCGGGGTCGAGCAGCCACTCGATCGCGCTGGCCACCTCGTCGGGCTGGCCGATGCGCTGGAGGGCGTGCATCGCCCGCGAGGCCTCGAGGGCTCGCTCGGACCCGACGATGGGCGCGGCGAGCTCCGTGTCCACGAGCCCCGGCGCGACGCAGTTCACCCGGACCCCCGACGGCGCGTAGGTCGCCGCGGCCGACAGGGTGAGCCCTTGCACCCCCGCCTTCGCGGCCGCGATGGCCTCGTGGTTGGAGAGCCCCGTGCGCGCCGCCGCGGTGCTCACGAGCACGATGCTCCCGCCGCCCTTCCGCAGCGCGCCGGCGCCGGCGTGGACCGTCGCGAAGGCCGTCCGCAGGTTCTGCCGGACGGTGGAGTCGAAGTCCTCGACCTTGGTCATGTGCGCTGGACGCAGCAGGATCGATCCCACGGAGTTCACGATCCCGTCGAAGCGGCCGTGCGCATCGACGCAGCGCTGGACCGCGCCCTTCACCTCGTCCGGCTCGGCGGCGTCGAGGGAGACCCACGGCGCATCGAGCTCCCCGGACAAGGCCTCCAGCCGCCCCTGATCGCGCGCGGCGAGCACGACCCGGCCACCCCGCGCGGTCACGCGACGGGCGAGCGCGGAGCCGATGCCACCGGTGGCTCCCAGAACCACGTATGCGTGTCCTTCCATGACCGGCTCTTCGCCCCCCTGGGGCCCGGAGATGCCCCTGGACGACCCGAACCGGGGGGGGCCTCAGTCCGCGACCTCGGCGGCCAGCCCCTCGGGCGAGAGCTCCTCACCGGCCTCGAGGGCGCGCGAGACGGCGTCGAAGATCCGCGCGTCCTCCGCGCGCTTGTCCTCCGCTCTCTTCGCGAGACTCCGCAGCGGCATCGAGATGCGCTGATTCCCCTCGAGTGCGTCCGCGTGTCGCGCCAGGAAGGCCCAGTAGAGCCGCGTGATCGGGCAGGTCTTCTTCGGGTGGAAGGCGCAGGACCCGCAGAAGTCGGACATCCGGTCGATGTACGCCGCGCCCGAGACGTAGGGCTTGGTCGTCATCACGTCCCCGATGCCGTAGGTCCCCATGCCGAGGACGTTGGGTTCGACCACCCAGTCGAAGGCGTCGATGTACGCGCACCAGAACCAGTCGGTCAGCTCCCGCGGCGACACGTCGAGCAGGGTGCCGAGGTTGGAGAGGACCATCAGCCGCTCGATGTGGTGGCCGTAGCCATCGCGGACGACGCGGCCCGCGCAGGCGTCGAGGCAAGCGAGGCCGCTGGTGCGCCCCCAGTAGGCGGGCGGGAGCGGACGCGTGGAGCCCAGGGCGCTGGGTGAGGCGCCGTGCTCGAAGGGCGCGCCCTCCCAGGGCTCACCCGCCCAGGCCTCCCACCCCGCGTCGTCCGCTGCGTCGGCCTCCATGTCCGTGCCGTCGGGGAGCCTGCGCATGCCGTCGGTCGCGCGGTGGACGTGCCGGACGAACTCGCGCCAGCCGAGGATCTGACGCACGAAGCCCTCGCGGGACGCGATCGGAGCGTCCATGGAGGCGACGTCCTCGACCACGTCGCGCGCGAGGAGGCGCTGGAGATGGAGCAGCGGCGACACGCGCGTGTGGAAGAGGTTCGCCTCCTCGCGCGCCATCGCGTCCTCGAACGGCCCGAAGTAGGTCAAGCAGTGCTCCTTGGCCCACTCCCAGACCTTCTTCGCGTGCGTGTCGCGGGTCGGGATGGCGGCGGGGTCGAGCTCGCCGGGGTGATGGCCGAAGCGCGTCTCGATGAGCTCCGCGACCTCCGCCTCGATCGCGCCGTGGCGGAAGCGCGGCACGGCGGGCGCGGGCGGATCGCCCGGCCAGGGCAGGCGGTTCTCCCCGTCGAAGCTGACCTTGCCGCCCTCGTACTTGCCGTCCTCGTCCATGAGGATCCCGGTCCGCTTGCGCACCTGACGGTAGAAGCGGTCCATGCGCCACGGGGGGGCGGGCCCCGTCCCCTTGGTGAAGTCCTCGGGCGTCGTGAGCCACCCCTCGTGGGGCAGCGCCTCCAGCACACCATCGGAGACGAGCGGGCCGAGCTCCGCGCGGAGCTCGCGCTCGGCCGGCTCCATGTGGGCGATCGGCGCCTCGACCTCCGCCGCCACCCGGCGGAGGACCTCGGCGTACCCCTCGCCGTCGCGCGCGACCTCGTAGCGCACGAGGACCCCGCGCTTCGCCTGCTCGAGGGCGAAGCGGCGCTGGTTCGCGAGGATGAGGAACAGCTTCTGCTTGTGGTACGGCCGGCGAGAGGCTTTCGAGGGCGCCTCGACGAGCAGCAGAGCCAGCTCGGACGGACGCGCGGTCGACATCGGACCGAGACGCGCCGTGAGCTGGTCGTAGGGCGCATAGACCCAGCGGCGTCCGGTCGCGCCCGCGTCGCCGACGGCCGCGGCGAGTTCGGTGAAGAAGGCCTGCATGTCGGGCGGGTTCGCCGATCGGCGGAGCGCGGACGCGCCTCCAGCCCCGTGCCCACGGCGAACTCCGTGGTCCATGGCCTCCCCCCACTCGAACCTCCGATGAGCCGCGGCCCCCTCGTCCTCGGCGACCTCGGTCACTCCCTCTTCCGCCTGAGCCGCGCCCGCGCGACCAGTCGCGCGGTGGGCTTCGACGTGAAGGAGGTCCTCTACCCGGGCTTCGAAGGACGGCCCGAGGCGGAGAGCTTCGACGCCTTCATGGAGTCGGTGGAGATGCAGGTGGACGTCTACCGGCTCTCCCACTCCAGGCCCCTCATCTACGCGACCGGCTTCGGCGCGCTGGTCCTGCTCGCCCTCCGTGCGCGCGCGAAGGTCCCGGACCTCCCGAGCGTCGTCCAGGGCGCGGTCCCGTGGGAGACCGTCCGCAGACGCGGCGGAGACCGTGACGCCGGCGCGGCCCTGCGCGAGCGGATGCGGGACGCCGCGCACCAGGAGTCCTTCACGAGGGCTCACCTCCACTCGCCCCTCGACGCGGACGAGCGACGCTCGTTCTTCTCGGGCTACGCCTCCTGCGACGCGATCCCGGCGCTCTGGGACTGGCTCGACGCGGGCTGGCTCGCGAGCCTGGAGGGCGCCCTCGCCGCGCGTCCGCCCGCGGTCGACGACGTGCGGGTCTGGATCTGCGGCGAGGACGATCTCGTGGCCGAGGACGAGCACGACGCCGCGGTGCGCGCCCTGGGCGCGGAGTGGCCCGTGGAGCGGGCCGAGACCTGGGGTCACTTCCCCTACCTGGATGATCCAGGGCCCTGGGTGGGCGCGCTGCAGGCCATGGGCGTCTGACGCCCGTCGTTCCGCCACGACGGCCCTGGAAGGCGATTGGATCGCGCCACCGGTGGCGTAGGCTGCGGACATGTCCCCGGCCGCAGAGTCCCCCTTCATCGGGCGCGACGACGAACTCGCCGTCCTGAGTGAGCTCAGCGACTCCGGCAAGCCCGAGCTCTTCGTGCTCTACGGCCGCCGGCGCGTGGGCAAGACGGAGCTCCTCCAGCGCCTCTGCTCGGGGTCCCACCGCGCGGTCTACTTCCTCGCGGCGCAGGTGCGCGAGCGGGACAACCTGCGGGCCTTCCGCGAAGCCCTCAAGGACGGGCTCGGGGGGGACGCGCTGCTCGACGGGATCGAGTTCCCCGACTGGTCGACGGCGCTGGGGTTCGCCGCCGAGCGCGCGGGCGACGAGCGGCTGATCCTCGTCCTCGACGAGTTCCCCTACCTGTGCGACTCGAGCAAGGGCCTGCCGAGTCAGATCCAGCAGTTCTGGGACCTGCGCGGGAAGAACTCGAGCCTGATGCTCGTGCTCTGCGGGAGCCAGGTCTCGTTCATGGAGAAGGAGGTCCTGGCGGAGCGCTCCCCGCTGTTCGGCCGGCGCACGGGCCAGCGGCGCCTCGAGCCGCTCCGGCCGCTCGCGACCCTCGACTTCTTCCCCTCGTGGAGCATCGAGGACCGGGTGCTGGCGTACGGAGTGCTCGGCGGGATGCCGGCCTACCTGCGCCGCTTCCAGGAGGGCCGCACGCTCCAGGAGAACATCGCCGCGGAGATCCTCCGCCCCGAGGGCTACCTGTTCGACGAGGTGCAGTTCCTGCTCCGCTCCGACGTCACCACGCCCCACACCTACAACTCGATCCTGGCAGCCGTGGCGAAGGGAGCGGAGCGCATCGGCGACATCGCCCTGCACGTGGGCGTCGACTCCCCCACGGCGGGCAAGTACCTGCACGTGCTCCGCGAGCTGCGGCTCGTGGAGCGCGAGGTCCCGATCACCGACCCCGACCCGCTGCGCTCCCGCAAGGGCCGCTACCGCATCGCGGATCGGTTCCTCGCCTTCCACTTCCGCCATCTCCAGCCGAACCTCTCCCTCGTGCACGCCGGCCGCGGCGAGCGCGTGCTCTCCGAGTTCGTCGCGCCGGACCTGGCGCGGATCTTCGACGAGGCGAGGCTCGACTTCGTCCTCGACCACATGCGCCGCGACGCTGCGGAGCTCGCCGGGGACGAGATCGTGGAGGTCGGCCGCCATGACGGGGAGTTCGTCCGCGCCGTGGGCCGGACCTTCGGCGGCCGCACCGTCGCCGGCGTCGTCGTTCCGGAGGGGACGCGCTCCACGGCGACCCTCGAGAACGAACTCGGCGGTCTGAAGTCCGTCTTCGGCGACGACCCCATCAAGCTCGTCTACGGCATCACCGCCCGGCCCGACCGGGTGCTCGAGGTGGAAGTCGTGCCCGAGGGCGAACTGCTCTGATCGGCCACCGGCGCCGGAGTAGACTCCCCGGACGGTGAGCCTCGAGCGCGACTTCCACCAGTACTTCGACTCCGTCGGCGACGGCCCCGACCGGTGCTACCTGTGCCGCAGGACGCCGGCCGAGGTGAAGCAGTTCTTCGGCTTCGACGAGGATGGCGAGCCGATCGACGCGGCGGCGCACGGCATCGAGGACGTCGTGCTCGAGCGCATGGACATCATGAGCTACGCGGGCCCCAGGCCCGTCTGCGCCATCTGCCAGCTGAACGCGGACGCCATCTCACTCCTCGGCGAGGACCACGTGCTCGAAGAGCTCGGCCGGCAGATGCGCGAGGAGCGAGATCGGCTCTGGCCGCCGGGTGAGGGGGAGCCCGCCGATGACCGGTGAGCCGGCCGCGCCGAACGGCCGGGAGACGGATTCGAGCGAGCGTCTCTCGGACTGGTTCGAGCTGCGGGGCTTCGCCAAATGGGTGGCGCTGTCGGGCGTCCTCGGGCTCGCGGGCGGGCTCATGGCGGTGGCCTTCTCGACGCTCGTCGACTGGACCAAGCGCCACGGCTTCAGCGCGGCGGCCGGGACCTCCGAGGGCGGGGTCACGGCGGACGCGAATCAGGCGCTCGTCCTCGTACTCCCGGCGCTCGGCGGGCTCGCCGTCGGCCTGCTCTTGCACCTGGCCGGCTCCGAGCGGGACGGCCTGGGGACCGACTCGGTCGTTCGCGCCTTCCACCGCTTCAAGGGACGCGTCCGGCGCCGGGTGATGGGCGTCACCGCCGCGGCGTCCGCGGTCTCGATCGGGTCGGGAGGGTCCGGCGGACAGGAGGGCCCGGTCAGCCAGATCGGCGCGGCCCTCGGCAGCACGATCGCCGGCCGCCTCTCCTTCTCCGACCGCGATCGACGCATCTTCATGATGGCGGGGGGGAGCGCCGGCGTGAGCGCGCTCTTCGGCTCGCCGCTGGGCGCGGCGCTCTTCATGCCGGAGGTCATGTACCGCCGCGCCGAGTTCGAGGGCGATGCGATCATCCCGTGCGTCGTGAGCTCGTCGGTCGCCTACTCGACGTTCAGCGCGCTGCGCGGCGATTCCAGCGCCATCGCGGTGCCGGCCGCCCTCGGTGATTCCCTGCGATTCGGAGGCCTCGCGGAGATCGGTGTCTACGTCGTGCTCGGGATCCTCTGCGCCGTGCTCGGCGGCGCCTTCGTCGCAGGGCTCCGCGGCACCGAGCGAGCGTTCCGCCGAATCCACCTCGTGCCGCGTGTGCTGCAGCCGGCGGTGGGAGGCCTCGTCGTGGGCGCGATGGCGCTCGGCATCGGCGCCCTCGTCGAGGGTCCAGGCATCGCCTACGGGGGCCACGCGCTGATCGAGGACGCACTCGCCGGCACCCTCGCCCTCGGGGCCCTCGCGGGCCTCGTCCTCGCCAAGGCCGTCGCCACCGCGGTGACCGTCGGGTCCGGTGGCGCCGGCGGGGTCTTCGCGCCGTCGCTCGCGATCGGCGCGGTGCTCGGCGCCTTCGTGGGCGCGGGCGCAACGCGTCTCTTCCCCGGGCTCGAGCTCCAGCCCGCCGCCTTCGCCCTGGTCGGTATGGGCGGCTTCTTCGCCGGCGTCGCGAAGGTCCCGATCGCGGCGGTCGTGATGGTGTCGGAGATGACGGGGAACTACGCGCTGCTCGCGCCGCTGATGATCGTCGCGGTCGTGCACATGACCCTGTCGACGCGCTGGTCCCTCTACCCCTCGCAGGTGGGCGGGCCCGTGGACAGCCCCGCACACACGGGCGATCTGATCGTCGACGTGCTCCAGAGCATGACGGTGCGCGACGTGCTCGACGAGGCCTCCGAGCCGACCCTCATCGGCCGCAGCACGACCCTGCGGCGCGCGATGCACATCGTCTCCGATTCACGCGACACCCACTTCCCCGTGGTCGACGAGCGCAACGAGCTCGTCGGGATCTTCTCCCTCTCCGACCTGCGTCGCATCTACCTCGCGCACGAGGTCTCCGACATGGTCATCGCCGGCGACTTCATGCGCGAGCAGGTCGCGACGGTGACACCCTCCGACTCGCTCCACGACGTGCAGCGCCTCTTCACGCGGCGTGCCGTCAGCGCGCTCCCCGTCGTCGCCGATGAGAATCCGCGCCGCGTCCTCGCCTTGCTGCGTCGCAACGAGGTGGGCCGCGCCTACAC
This sequence comes from Planctomycetota bacterium, assembly GCA_002862085.1. GTDB lineage: Bacteria > Planctomycetota > UBA1135 > UBA1135 > Saltatorellus. The sequence continues at coordinate 8,195 of PKCK01000119.1, forward strand.
GGAGCGACTGCGGGAGCTGAAGGGCGACAGCTGAGCAGACCCTGCGAACCGGTCACGGTCTCGCGGCGGCCCATCTGGCACACTCGCGACACTTCCCGCGCCGAGCCTGTTCCGCGGTCCCGCTCGGCGGCCTAAGCTCCCGCCTCGCGCTGGTTTGCCACGCGCTCCTCCTCACCGAACTCCCAGATCCCCACCAGGGGCCGCCGCGGGCGGCCCGACGCGAACGATGTACGACCCCGAGATGGTCCAGCCCTTCCGCGACGAGCTCACCTCGATCGGCGTCCAGGAGCTGCTCACCCCCGACGCCGTCGACTCCGCCATGAAGGAGGCGGGCACGACCCTGGTCTTCGTGAACTCGGTCTGCGGCTGCGCCGCTGGCTCCGCGCGTCCGGGCCTTCGGATGTCGATGATGAACGACGTCAAGCCGGACCGGGTCGTGACGGTCTTCGCCGGTATGGAGCACGACGCGACCGCCCGGGCCCGCGAGTACTTCAAGCCTTACCAGCCCTCGTCGCCGCAGATCGCACTCATGAAGGACGGCCAGCTCGTCCACATGATCCAGCGCCACGACATCGAGGGTCAGCAGGCCGACGCGGTGGCGCGCAACCTCTCCGACGCCTACACCAAGCACTGCGGCTGACCTGTCGTGACGGATCGGGCCGACGATCCGCGCGTCGCGCTCGCCGAATCGTTCCTGCAGGAAGCGGTCTACCGCTCCCGGGGCGATCAGGCGGGCGCGACGTTGCTCTCCGCAGGCAGCGCATCCTGCGGGCTCGGTGAGAAGCCGAGCGTGAGCCTCGACCTCACACCACGCGCCGAAGAGCTCTACGAGGAGCTCTTCGGGGGCAGCGCTGTGGACGTCGAGGCCCTGCGCACCGTCATGACCGCCTGGGTGAAACGCCAGGACGCGCTCGACCGCAAGCGGAACCACTTCCTCCGCGACTTTCGCGCAGAGAACGGCGCGGACCGCCGGGCGTACAGCGAGGACCTCCTGACCCGCTACGAGGCCGGCCTCGACGCCGTGAACGGCGAGGTCGGCCAAGCACGCCGCGCCGCGGCGCGCGAGCTGCTCGTCGCCGCCGGGGAGAGCCCCTGAGCGGCCGGGAGGCGCTCCGCGAACGGAGCAGCCGCGCTGCCGAAACAAACAGCGGCGCCGTCGAAGGCTTCGACGGCGCCGCTGCGCAGTTATCCCGGGAAGTCCGCTCTTCAGCCGCTCAGCCCGACCACGAGGGTCAGGATGCAGAGGGCGAAGAGAATGATCTGGGGCACGACACTCGAGGGGCGGCTGGGCCGCGCGGTGCCGCTGACCGTGGATCGATCAGGCATGTTCAGGAAGCAGGGAGAATGCGGCCAGTCGGTCCGAGCAAGGCCCGGCCGAGGAGCCACCAGGTGGAAGAATTGCCACGGGAGCGCGCTGCGCGCCTCCGTCGTCGAGTCTGCACCGCTCCGCCGGGACGGGCGGCCCGATCGGACTTTCTTGCGTGAACTACGTACAAACCCTGTTCGAGTTTCAGCAGTCCACAATGCGGGTTCATACTTGCCGGCATGATCCGGCGGGATCCCTGTCCCGATTGGAGAATCGTGAGCGCCGGCTGAGCGGCGGCCGCGGTTCAATCCGTCCGCGGCTCGTAGGGGCAGTGCCGGCATCCGTTGTTGCAGCACGGCCTCCCCCAGAGCGACGCCGCGGTCATGACCCAGAGCCCGGTCGTCGGGTCCTCGTACATGGGCCGGCCGGCAGCCACCGCCTCGTCGTGCCGCTCCATGACCACGGCGTACGCGGGGTGGTCTGGCGAGAGCCGCTCGGGGTGCGGCCTGAGCAGCGGCTCGGGGATCGGGTCAGGGTCGGCCATGGGACGCGAGGACAATGGGGTTTCGTCCGGGCGAGGCGTCCAGCTGACCTCCGTTTCATCGAAACGGCCTCGCGCTTCGAGCGCGGCCGCGACGCGCCGGACGGCGTTCGCGACGAGCTCGGTGCAGAGCCGTCCGGGAGCGCAGCCTGAAGGGAGCGAGGAGGTCGCACCCTGGCAGCGATGCCGAGCAGGGGGATCGACCGCGCCAGTGAGCGACGAAGGGGGTCCCTCTCCACGCCGCGCCAGGCCGCCGTTCCTCCAGCCGCCCTTCTCGATCGCCCCCGGCGGCGGCATCTCCATGGCCGCGCACTTCGCTCCTGCGGGGTCGGTCGCCGCCGCGCCCGTCCGTCGGCACGTGGGAGGTCGAGCGGCGGCGCCGAGGCCCGCGACGCCAGGCCGCACCCTGCCCCTGGTGTCTTCCTGGAACACCGAGGGACACCCGGGAACGCGCCGAGGCGCTTCTCCTCCTCCCCGTCATCGACGCGGGCCCCGTGCGGACCTACCTTCGGAAGTCCTCCCTCGGCCGCCCGACTCCTCGGAGCCCCCCATCGCGACCGACGAGAAGAAGCCAGGGAGACCACATCCTCGCACCGATCCAATGTCGCTCCAGAGCCCCGCAACCGAGCCGCAGGCTCCCTACAAGCCCCAGCATCCGATCCGCATCGTCACCGCGGCCTCGCTCTTCGACGGCCACGACGCGGCGATCAACGTGATGCGGCGGATCCTCCAGAGCTCGGGGGCCGAGGTGATCCACCTCGGCCACAACCGCTCGGTGGCCGAGATCGTCGACTGCGCGATCCAGGAGGACGCCCACGGCATCGCGCTGACGAGCTACCAGGGCGGGCACCTCGAGTACTTCAAGTACATGGTCGACCTGCTGAAGGAGCGGGGCGCCGACATCAAGGTCTTCGGCGGCGGCGGCGGCACGATCCTCCCGACCGAACAAGAGGAGCTGCACGCCTACGGCGTCGCGCGCATCTACTCCCCCGACGACGGGCGGGCGATGGGTCTGCAGGGGATGATCAACGACCTCCTGAAGAGCTGCGACCGGCAAGGCGGCGCCAGCGCGACGAGCCTGGACGTGCCGGCGGCCCTGGAGAAGTTACCCAGGCGCGCACCCGACGCCATCGCCCGGCTGATCACCGCGGCGGAGAACGAGTCCGGCGCCGCGGACGTCATCAAGGCGAGCCTCGGCGAGCTCCCCGGGAGCGCGACGACGCCGGTGCTCGGGATCACCGGCACGGGCGGCGCAGGCAAGTCGAGCCTCGTGGACGAGCTGGTGCGGCGCTTCCTGCGTGACCAGCCCGGCAAGACCATGGCGATCCTCTCCGTGGATCCGAGCAAGCGGAAGACCGGCGGCGCGCTCCTGGGCGACCGCATCCGCATGAATTCGATCCACGACGAGCGTATCTACATGCGCTCGCTCGCGACCCGACAGGCGAACCTCGCGCTGTCCGCCCATGTGCAGTCGGCCATCGACATCTGCAAGGGCGCGGGCTTCGACCTCGTGATCGTCGAGACCAGCGGCATCGGCCAGTCGGACACCGAGATCACCGATCACTGCGACGTCAGCATGTACGTGATGACGGCGGAGTACGGCGCCGCGACGCAGCTCGAGAAGATCGACATGCTCGACTACGCCGACCTCGTCGCCATCAACAAGTTCGACAAGCGAGGCAGCCTCGACGCCCTGCGCGACGTCAAGAAGCAGGTCCAGCGCGCGCGCAACCTCTTTTCCGTCGACCCCGACGAGATGCCGGTGCACGGGACCATCGCCTCGCAGTTCAACGACCCTGGCACGAACCGCCTGTACCTGGCGCTGATGGAAGCCGTGGTCGAGCGCACCGGCGCTCCCCTCGCGCCGACGAGCGACCTCGCGGTCGAGGACGGCGACGAGCGCGCTGTCATCCCGCCGGATCGCGTGCGCTACCTCGACGAGATCCGCGAGAGCGCGAGGCGCTACGACGCGTGGGTCGAGCGTCAGAGCGCCACCGCCCGCACGCTCTTCCAGCTGCACGGATCGATCCTCGCCCTGCGCGGCGAGCGCGACGCGGGCGACGCGGTCCTCCCCCACCACGAGATCCAGGACGACGACGGCCCGGGCGTGGCAGCCCTCGTCGAGCGCTACCAGAGCCTCGCCGCGGACCTCGACGGCCGCGCGCGTCGGAGCCTCGAGGAGTGGCCCGCGCTCAAGGAGCAGTACTCGGGCGACGTCTACGAGTTCAAGGTGCGCGACAAGGTCCTGCGCCAGCCGCTGACGGTCGAGTCGCTGTCGGGCACCAAGGTGAAGCGCGTGGCGCTCCCCCGCGCCCTGGACTGGGGCGACATCCTGCGCTGGCGCTCCCAGGAGAACGTCCCGGGCGCTTACCCCTTCACCGCCGGCGTCTTCCCCCTGAAGCGTCAGGGCGAGGACCCCGCGCGCATGTTCGCGGGCGAGGGCGGACCCGAGCGAACGAATCGCCGCTTCCACTACGTGTCCCAGGGCATGCCGGCGGCGCGCCTCTCGACGGCCTTCGACTCGGTCACGCTCTACGGCGAGGACCCGGCCGTCCGCCCCGACATCTACGGCAAGATCGGCAACTCGGGCGTGTCCATCGCGACCGTCGACGACGCCAAGAAGCTCTACTCGGGCTTCGACCTCTGCGCGCCGACGACGTCGGTGTCGATGACGATCAACGGCCCCGCGCCGATGATCCTCGCGTTCTTCATGAACGCGGCCATCGACCAGACCTGCGAGAAGTACGTCACCGAGCATGGCCTCGAGGCCGACGTCGAGGCGGCCTTCAAGCGGAAGTACGACGACGCGGGCCTCGAGCGCCCCGCCTATCAGGGCGAGATCCCCGAGGGGCACAACGGCCTCGGGCTGATGCTCCTCGGCCTCTCCGGAGACGAGGTCCTGCCGGCCGACGTCTACGCGGACCTGAAGGCGAAGACCCTCGAGGCCGTGCGCGGCACCGTCCAGGCCGACATCCTCAAGGAGGACCAGGCCCAGAACACCTGCATCTTCTCCACCGAGTTCGCCCTCCGGATGATGGGCGACATCCAGGAGTACTTCGTCCAGCACCGGGTGCAGAACTTCTACTCGGTGTCGATCTCCGGCTATCACATCGCCGAGGCCGGCGCGAACCCGATCACCCAGCTGGCGTTCACCCTCGCCAACGGCTTCACCTTCGTCGAGTACTACCTCTCCCGGGGCATGCACATCGACGACTTCGCGCCGAACCTGAGCTTCTTCTTCTCGAACGGCACGGACCCCGAGTACTCGGTCATCGGCCGCGTCGCCCGCCGCATCTGGGCCAAGGCGATCAAGGAGCTGTACGGCGGCTCGGAGCGCAGCCAGAAGCTCAAGTACCACATCCAGACGAGCGGCCGCTCCCTGCACGCGCAGGAGATCGCCTTCAACGACATCCGCACGACCCTGCAGGCTCTCTACGCGCTCTTCGACAACTGCAACAGCCTGCACACGAACGCGTACGACGAGGCGATCACCACTCCCACCGAGGAGTCCGTGCGCCGCGCCCTCGCGATCCAGCTCATCATCAACAAGGAGCTCGGTCTCTCGAAGAACGAGAACCCCCTCCAGGGCAGCTTCATCATCGAGGAGCTCACCGACCTCGTCGAGGAGGCGGTGATGAACGAGTTCCACTCGCTCTCCGAGCGGGGCGGCGTGCTCGGCGCCATGGAGCGGATGTACCAGCGCTCGAAGATCCAGGAGGAGAGCCTCCACTACGAGCACCTCAAGCACACCGGCGAGCTCCCGATCGTGGGAGTGAACACCTTCCTCGACTCGAAGGGCTCCCCGACCATCGTCCCCGAGGAGGTCATCCGCTCGACCGAGGAGGAGAAGCAGTACGCCATCGCGAGCCGCGAAGCCTTCCAGGGCCGAAGCGGAGACGCCGCGTGCATCGCGCTCACGTCACTGCAGGACGTCGCGCTGTCCGGCGGGAACACCTTCGAGGCCCTGCTCGAGGTCGCCAAGACGGCGAGCCTCGGGAGCATGTCCGCGGCCCTCTACGAGGTCGGCGGGCAGTACCGGCGGAACATGTGACGGCCGGCGCGGGCCGCTCCCGTGCGTCCCCGGTGGAGCAGCAGGTGGCGCGCTCACCGGGATCGCGTCGCTCCTGCTAGGCTGCCCTTCATGAATCGCACGACCCGGTCCATCCTCCTCTGCCTCCCCGTCGCCCTCGCCGGCGTTGCCCTCGCGATGAACTCCGCCAAGCGCGCGGAGGCCGACTGCGACTGCTTCGCGCCCGAGCTGTGCGGAGGGAGCGAAGTCGTCTGCCCGCCGGGCGCGCACTGCTTCCGCCCGGACATCTGCTTCGATCGCGAGCTGGTCTGCCCGGCGGACAGCGCCCCGGCCGAGGCGGAGTGAGAGGCGTCCCGCGAGAGCGCGGCGCTCCACCGGAGAGGCCTCCCCGGACCACGGTCCGGGGAGGCCTCTCTCGTACGAGGCGCGACGACGTCGCTCCAAGCCGTCCCGGTCCTCGCTTCGGGTGCGCTCGACCCGGCTGTGACCCCCCGCGGACGTGGTCATACCTCCAGCGATGCTCCTCCCCATCCTGATCCTGTCCCTGGCGGGCGGCGAGGACCGCGCCGCCAGGATCGACGCGTGCCTCGAAGGCAAGACCACTCGATGGCTCCAGGAGACCCCCGCGGTCCAGGCCGCGCTCCGCGACGCGCTCGCGCCCGAGGCGACGCGCCTGCGCCCCGGGAACGTGCGCAAGCTCGAGTACGCCGAGGGCAGCTTCGCCCGCGAGCCGCTCCAGTACGCGGTGCGTCTCCCGCTCGACTTCGGCAAGCGGGAGGGACCCTGGCCCCTGGTCTTGACCCTGCCCGAGGAGGGCGAGGCCCCCGAACGACACTTGCGAGACAGGTGGCAGGACCGGGAGCTCCTGAGTCAGGCGATCCTCGTCAGCCCCGCCATGCCCGAGGACCTCGCGGCCTGGAGCCAGGTCGTGGTGCTCGGGCAGCCGGGAGGGCTCGCGCGTGTCATGACCGCCCTCCGGCTCTGCACCGAGGCCTTCGACGTGGATCCCGACCGCGTGCTCTGCGTGGGCACGGGCGAGGGCGGGGTCGCAGCCCTCGAGGCGGGCCGCCAGTTCCCCCAGGCCTTCGCGGGGCTCGCGTGCCGCGCGTCCGACGCCGGGATCGATCAGGTGGACGTGCTCGGCAACATGCCGATCCGCGTCACCGTCGGCGGTCCCACCGCCGAGGCCTTCGCGAAGGTCTGCGCGGACAAGGGCTTCGAGTCCGTCTCGATCGACCCGAACCCCGACGAGGCGCCCCTGCGCAAGTGGCTCCTCGAGCAGCGCCGCATGACGTATCCCGAGCGCGTCCGCGTCGTCGCCGGCAAACCCTTCCCGACCCGCTGCTACTGGGTCGGGATCGCGCCCATCGATCCCTCGACCGGCGGGGCCTACGCCCGCGTCCGGCTCCACCCCGAGAGCAATGGGATCGTGCTGGAGGGCGGCGGCGTCTCATTCGTTCGCCTCTACCTCTCCGACGCGATGCTCGACCTCGACGCGCCGATCTCCCTCGAGGTGAACGGCGAGCACCGCGAGGAGATGGCCCATCGAAGTCTGCGCGTCACGCGGGAGTGCCTGCTCGACGGCATCAGCGATCTCGGCGCCGTCTACACGGCGGAGCTCGTCGTGGACCTACGCGTGCCGGGCGAGTTCGCGCTGCCAGGGGCCGAGGAGCTCGGAGATGTCTCTGCAGATCTGATGGGATCGCTCCAGGATCCCACCCGCGCCGCCGCGCGAGGCTGGGTCGA
>PKCK01000053.1 GCA_002862085.1 Planctomycetota bacterium
TCGACCGTCCCTAGTCGCGCCCGGGTCCCGGGAAGCTGTCGACGTACTGCACCTTGAAGTCCCCGAAGGCTTTGACCTTCTGGATCTTGTAGTCGGGGAAGACCGTGACGATCTCCCACTTGCCAGCGGCATCGGGGAAGGCGTCGACCTCCTGGACCTTGAGGTCGGGGAAGGCATCGACGACCTCGATCGTGTAGTCGGGAAAAACATCCACGTACTGGATGCGGCCGTGGATCTTCGAGACGTCGAGCGCGGGGGGGACCCTGGGTGCGGGCGCCGGGCTCACGAGCAGGGGGAGCAGGGAGAGGAGCAGCTTGTGCATGTTGGCTGGGGAGGGAGGAGGGTGACGGAGCCGTACGTGGCGGCTCGGGTCGTCGCGCTCCGGGAACAACTCCCATGCCAGGACCGCCCGACGGCTTGAGAGGTGCTGACGCCATCGAGAGCCTCGGGGCTGTCCTCGGCGGTGCCCTCCGCCCTCTCGGCCGTGACCTCCTGGGTGGACGCCGTTCGAACGAGGCGTCGAGGACACACACGGATCCACGCGGGCGGACCTCATGGTCTTCTTGCTGGTGTCGTTCGCCGTCAAGCCTTCGAGGCGCATGGCGTGGACTCGTCGACCTCGACGCCGCTGGGGTTCGAGGACGGACAGCTCTTCGAGGTGGACGACTCTCGACCGGATCGGATCCGCACCGCCTGGGAGGTGGCCGAGGATCGGCGGCGGGTCACGGTGCGCGTCGACGTGGACGGAGCCGTCGCTCGGTGCGAGGTGACGGAGTCGGGGTAGGCCGCGCCGCCCCCGAGGGGCGTGTGCTCTTCTCGATGCATTCCCCCACCGCGAACGGCGAGCTTCGACCTCTTACCCTCCGCCGCAGGTGACCGATGTCGGCGGCAGCCGCTAGCCTGGGAGGGTGCCCTTCCCCGCCGCCCTCGCGCTGATCCTGCTGCCCCCCGCCCATGGTTCCCCGAGCCGGGCCGAAGAGGGCGTGGACTTCACGCGGGACGTGCGGCCCCTGCTGGCGGACAGGTGCTTCGCTTGCCACGGGCCCGACGCTTCGGCGCGCGAGGCACGCCTCCGGCTGGACGTGCGGGACTCCGCGGTCGAGGACCGCGGGGGGTACCGGGTCGTCGACGTCGAGGACGTGGGCGCCAGCGAGCTGCTCCTGCGGGTCCGTGACGACCTCGACCCGATGCCCCCCGGGCCCGACCACGCCCCCCTCTCGCCGGAGGAGGCCTCGCTCCTCGAGCGGTGGATCGAGGAGGGCGCCCCCTACGACCAGCACTGGGCCTACCGCCCCCTCGAGCGCGTCGCCGTTCCGAAGGTCGAGGACGAGGACTGGGCGCGCGGGGACCTCGATCGCTTCGTGCTCGCCCGGCTGGAGGCGGAGGGGATCGCCCCCGCCCCGCCCGCGGACGCCCGCACCCGCACACGGCGCCTCTCCTTCGATCTGCTCGGCCTCGCCCCGAGCATCGAGCAGGTGCGCGCGGTCGAGCTCGACGCCGACGACGTCGCGTGGGCGCAGCTGGTGGACGAGCTCCTCGAATCCCCCCACCACGCGGAGCGCCTGACCACGTTCTGGTTCGACCTCGTCCGCTTCGCCGACACCACGGGGATCCACGCCGACAACCCGTGGAACATCTCGCCCTACCGCGACTGGGTGATCGGGGCCTTCCAGGAGAACCTCCCGTTCGATCGCTTCACCGTCGAGCAGCTGGCCGGCGACCTGCTCCCCGAGGCGGGGCGGCCGCAGCGGGTGGCCGCCGCGTACAACCGGCTCAACCTGGTGACGCGCGAAGGCGGCTCCCAGCCCAAGGAGTTCCTCGCGCGCTACACCGCGGACCGGGTCCGGAACCTGTCCGAGGTCTGGCTCGCCTCCACCGTCGGCTGCGCCGAGTGCCACGACCACAAGTTCGACCCCTTCTCCGCCCGCGAGTTCTACGAGCTGGGCGCCTTCTTCGCCGACATCGAGCAGGTCGGCGTGTACCAGTCCGGAGAGGGCCGGTTCCCGCCGGAGTTCGCGGTCCCCTCCGCCGAGCAGGAGGCGGAGCTCTCCCAGCTCGACGCTGCCCTCGAGGCGGTGAACCGATCCCTCGAGCGGGACTCGGTCGCGCTGGAGGCCGACCAGGCTCGCTTCGAGCGAGACGCCGCGGGCAGCCGCTGGCGCGTGCCCGCGGACCTCGAGGTCCGCGCCGCCTCCGGGCGCACGTTCGACCGGGACGACGCCGGCGTCCTGACGACCTCCGCGGAGGGCGCGGCCGAGGACACCTTCACCGTCAGCTTCACCGCGCCGCTCGATTCCGTCGGCGCCCTCCGCCTCGAACTCCTCCCGGACCCGGACCTCCCGCTGCAAGGCCCCGGGCTGGCGGGCAACGGGAACCTCGTCCTCACCGAGCTCACGATCCGGAGCGACGGCGAGGTGCTCGCGGTGGGCGCCTCGAGGGCGTCCTTCGAGCAGCCGGGCTACCCGGTCACCGCGGCCCACGACGGGGCCCTCGGACGCGCCGGCTGGGCGGTGATGCGGGGCAGCGACGGGGAGCCCGCGGAGGCGATCTTCGACCTCGCGGCGCCCGGCGCCGTCCGTCCCGGATCGAAGGTCGAGGTCGAGCTGGCCCAGATGCACGGCGGCCGGCACCTCCTGGGGCGCTGGAGGCTGACGGTCGGCGCGGCGGAAGAGGAGCCGCTCAGCCCGGGCCTGCGGCGCATCCTCGTCGCCTCGCCCGAGAAGCGCACTCCCGAGGAGGGGAGGCTGGTGCGCGCCGCGCATCGCGCCCGGACGAACCTCCTCGACGAGGAGCGCGCGCGAAAGGCGGCGCTCACGGCGAGGCGCGCAGCGCTCGACTCCGAGATCCCCCAGGTCCTGGAGACCCGCGCCGTGGAGCCGATGGTCACCCGGGTGCTCCCCCGCGGGAACTGGATGGACGAGTCCGGGGAGGAGGTCCTCCCGGCCGTCCCCACGGTGCTCGGAGGAAGCGCGCTCTCCGCGGAGGAGCGACCGGATCGCCTGGACCTGGCGCGGTGGCTCGTCAGTGACGACAACGCGCTGGTGGCGCGCGTCTTGGTCAACCGGATCTGGCGGATGCTCATGGGGCGCGGGATCGTCGCGACACTGGACGACTTCGGCGTGCAGGGCACGCCGCCCACCCACCCCGAGCTCCTCGACTTCCTCGCCCTCGAGTTCATCGAGTCGGGCTGGGACCTGCGCGCGCTGATCCGGGACATCGTCACGTCGAGCACCTACCAGCAGGCCTCCGGGATCCAGGAGCATGCCGCCCGGCGGGACGAGCTCTTCGGACGCCAGGCCCGCTTCCGGCTCGACGCGGAGTTCGTCCGGGACGGGGCGCTCCTCGCCAGCGGGCTGCTGGACCGCCGCGTCGGCGGTGCCAGCGTCCGGCCGTACCAGCCGGCGGGGTACTGGTCGCACCTCAACTTCCCGCGCAGGACCTACCAGGCCTCCGACGGGCCCGACCTCTACCGGCGAGCGCTCTACGGGCACTGGCAGCGGCAGTTCGTGCACCCGAGCCTCGCGGCCTTCGACGCGCCGAGCCGCGAGCGGTGCACCTCCGAACGCGCGCGCTCCAACACGCCCCTCGCTGCCCTGGCTCTCCTCAACGACCCCATCCACGTGGAGGCCGCGCGGGTCCTCGCCGAGCGCGTGCTGACCGGCGCCGGGGCCTCCGCCGAGGACCGGGTGACCGCCCTCTGGGAGCGCGTGCTCCAGCGCGCCCCCACCGACTCCGAGCGAGCCCGGATGGTCGCCCTCGTTCGCAAGCACCGCGCCGACTTCGACCGGCGCCCCGAGGACGCGGCGGCCCTCGTGGCCGTGGGCGCCTCGCCGGCGTCGCCCGAGCTCCCCGCCGCGGAGCTCGCCGCCTGGACCTCGGCGGCCCGGGTGGTCCTCAACCTCCACGAGACCATCGTGCGCGAATGAAGCTGCCCTTCCACCATCTCTCGGCCCTCGACCTCTCGCGGCGCGCGTTCCTCGCGGGCGCGGCCGCGGGCATGGGGCAGGCCGCGCTCGCCGCGCTGGGCGGTCATGGGCGTCCGGGCGCGCGCGCCAAGCGGGTCATCCACCTGTACATGGCGGGCGGGCCGAGCCACCTCGAGACCTTCGACGAGAAGCCCGAGCTGACGAAGCTCGACGGGCAGCCCATGCCCGAGTCCTACACCGGCGGCCAGCAGCTCGCGCAGCTCCAGGGGCGCGAGCTGCGCTGCCTCGCCCCTCGCTTCCCCTTCCGCGAGTTCGGGGAGAGCGGCCAGCGGATCTGCGAGCGCTTCCCGCGACTGGGCAGCGTGATCGACGACTTCTGCATCCTGAACTCCCTGGAGACGGACCAGATCAACCACGACCCCGCCCACACCCTGTTCAACACGGGGACGACGCTCCCGGGGCGGCCCTCCATGGGCTCCTGGGTGCACTACGGGCTCGGGTCGATGAACGAGAACCTGCCGGCCTTCGTGGTCCTGAGCTCCGTCGGCAAGGGAGGGCAGTCCCAGCCGATCGCGGCCCGGCAGTGGCACTCCGGCTTCCTGCCCTCCCGCTACCAGGGCGTCGAGCTGCGCTCGGTCGGGGACCCGGTGCTCTACGTGAAGAACCCGGACGGGGTGGGGCGCGACCTGCAGGGCGACGTGGTGCGCGCCATCGCCGAGCTCAACGGCGAGCGCGCGGCCCGCACCGACGACCCCGAGGCGCTCACCCGCATCGCCCAGTACGAGCTCGCCTTCCGCATGCAGGCGGCCGTGCCCGAGCTGGTGGACCTCTCCGCCGAGACCCAGGAGACCCTGGACCTCTACGGCACCGAGGGCCGCGACGGCTCGTACGCCAGCAACTGCCTCATGGCCCGCCGCCTCGCGGAGCGCGGGGTCCGCTTCATCCAGGTCTACCACCGGGGCTGGGACCACCACGGCGCCGTCGAGCGATCGATCGAGATCACCGCCAAGGAGGTCGACCAGGCCAGCGCCGCGCTGGTGACCGACCTCAAGCGGCGCGGGCTGCTCGAGGACACCCTGATCCTGTTCGGCGGCGAGTTCGGCCGGACCCCCATGGGGCAGGGGGATGGACGCGACCATCACATCCGGGGCTTCTCCTACCTCATGGGCGGCGCCGGGATCCCCGGGGGCCGCCGGTACGGCGCCACGGATCCCCTCGGCTACGCGGCCGTGGAGGACGTCGTGCACGTGCGCGACCTCCACGCCACGATCCTGCACCTGCTCGGACTCGACCACGAGGCGCTCAGCCACGACTTCCGCGGGCTGGACCTGCGCCTCACGGGCGTCGAGCCCGCGCGAGTGCTGCGCGACGTCATCTCCTGACGCGGTCGGCCTCGAGGCTCGCGGCGAGGCGATCGTGAGTCTCGACGTGGCCGTTGCCGCGAGAGGTTTGTCGTTCGGCCGGACGGGGACGGATGGTCTCTCTCCAGGGCGAGCCCCGAAGCACGTGGCTCGAACCCCACCGGGCACCTCCGCCACCTTCCGCACCACGCTTGCGCCTCCGGCCACCCTGCCCCCACCGGGAACGGCCAGCTTCGATCTCCTGCCCTCTCAGGGCCTCGAGATCTGTCCCTTCGGCGTCACGTACGTGAAGAGCGCGTCCGGGCCGAGGGTCTCCTCGGCCGCCGCGTTGAAGGCGAGCGCCACCTTGCGCACCGCGTTGGGAGTCAGCTGCCGTCCCTTCACCGCGCGGGCCACCATCTTGTGGGTCAGCTGGACCCCGGAGGCCGCGACGAGGTCCTTCGACTCCAGGCCCCGCTCGCGCATCAGCGCGCCGATGGGCTGCGGTCCGTGGTCGAGGCCGGATGCCTCGCTGGATGAGCTGGATTCGTCCTGCGCCATGTCGGACACGTGAGCGCCTGAATCCACGGCGTGAATGCCACCCCCTCGCGGAGCAGCGAGCATGGGTCGTTCACGTCCCTGCTGTGACGCCGCTTCCCACAGCCGTTGCACGCGCTTCCGCGAGCAGACGCTGGATCAGGCGGCCCCTCGCCGCCGTGGGAATGCTCTCCACCGGCGGCTGCGCGGCGATCGCATGCTCTCCGGCCCGGTCCGCACGCGATCCGAGGGCGACTCCCCCCACCGCGGACGGCCAGCGTCGACCTCTCACTCTCCGGGCCGCGTGGCGATCACGTTCAGGTGCCAAGGGTCGTCGTCGACCCGCACCACGTCCTCGAAGCCGTGGCGCAGGAGCAGCGCCCGCAGCATGGCGAAGTCGTAGCCGGACTTGTGGACGTCCCAGACGGTCCCCGTCTCCCGCTGCCAGCCCCAGAAGCCCGCGCAGGCGTGCTCGTGCACGGTCCACGCCGGGTTCGCCGCGGAGCGAGCGGTGGGGTCCTCCTCGAGGAACTGGGCGATGTGGTAGCGGATGTCCGGGATGAGCATGTGCAGGCTGCCGCCGGGCGCGAGCACCCGCGCCCAGCACTCCATGGCCCGCTCGCCGTCCTCGAAGCTGAGGTGCTCGAAGGCGTGACGGCTGTAGAGCTGCTGGACGGAGTTCGGCGCGAACCGCGCGTCCAGGGCGAACATGTCGGTGACGTGCTGGATGCCCGGGAGGGCACGGATGTCGACCCCCTCGAAGCCCGGCTTGGGCCCGCTCTCGCCGCACCCGAGGTCCAGGCGCAGCGCGTCCGCGGGGCCCGACGCGGCCACGCTCTCGGGCGTGATCTTCTCGAAGGCCAGCACCATGAAGTGCGGGTCGGGGATGGTCGGGTCCAGGCCCATGCGATCCTCGGACAGCGGCTCCACGGCGCGCGGCCCGGCGGTGCGGTAGGCGTACTGACCGGTCCTGGCCCGCAGGGCGAGCCCCTTGGACGCCGCGAGCTCCACGAGCTGGTCGGTGCGGTAGTGGCGCACGTGGAACTTGAAGAACGCGGCGTTGTGAGCGATCGGCAGGGTCTCCTCGTTCGGGACCGAGACGAACAGCAGGCCCCCCGGCGCGAGGGAGCGGGCCAGGGTCTCGAGGAGCGCGCCGTCCTCCTCCACGTGCTCGAGGGACTCGAAGCAGGTGGCGAAGTCGAAGCGCTCCTTCGGCAGGTCGCAGGGGAAGCGCAAGGCCTGGAACTGGACGCGCTCGCTCCCGAAGTGGCTCTGGGCCACGGCGATGGCGTCCTCGGAGGCGTCGATGCCCTGGACGCACACGTGGGGCGCCCGGGCGAGGCGCGCGGCCCCGTAGCCGTTGCCGCAGAAGGCGTCGATGCCGAGCAGCGGACCGTCGCCCCGGCGGGCGCGGGCGAGCTCGGCGGTCAGCCATTCCGCCGCGTAGTCGTAGCGGGCGCGGTGGTCCGCGCGGATGGACTCGAACTGCACCGCGGTCTGGCGCTCGCCGCTGCCGTAGGCCTCGCGCTCCGCGCGCGAGGGGGCGGCGTCGGCGGCGGCCGCGTTCGGCGCAGGGCCCGCCGGCGCCGGCTCGGCGGTGGCCGTCTCCGGACTCGCCTCGGCCCGAGGCGTGGCGCAGAGGGCGCCCATGATCCCGACGGTCTTCGGCTGGCAGAGGCCCTCGAGGTAGGTCACGAAGAAGCGCTTGGCGTCGGCGCCGGCGTTGCGCCGGCCGCTCCCGTCGAGGGCGCGCGTCAGGGCGACCTCCAGGGACCCGGGGTCCTCCGCCTCGTGGGTGAAGCCCAGCCCGCCGTAGAAGGCGTCGCCGCAGAGGACCACCTCGCTGCCGCGCACCAGGGCCTCGAGGCCCGCCTGGGAGTTGACCGCCACGCAGGCGTCAGCCCCGGCGCTGAGCTGGTCCGTGTCCAGGACGTTGTCCGCGTCGAGCACGAACGCGCCGCGCGTCATGAGCGCCGCCAGGGTCGGATCGGCCTTCATCTGGCGCTCGCTCAGGCGTCGGTAGGGGATCCCGAGCGGGCTCGCTCCGGTGGCCTCCTTCGGGTGGAGCTTGACCACGAGGGTGTGGCCCTCGCGTTCGGCGTACTCCGCCACGGTGCGGATCACGTCGAGCTGCCGGGTGAAGCCCGGGCGCAGACCGAAGAGCACCGCGGCGTCGGTGGCGACCTGTCCGAGGAGCACGATGCGGCGGCGACCGGGATCCGCAGCGGGATCCAGCCCGAGGTGCTGCTCGACCGCGGCCCACGGGGAACCGGCGGAGGGGGAGGCGTGCTGGGCGCTCTTGAGGCCCTTGGCGCGCCCGAGGAAGTCCTCGACGTAGGCCTCGGCCTCAGCGTCGGTGACCCGCGACCTCTCCCGCAGCCAGACGCTCTTCGCCCGGGACGAGACCACGGGCAGGGCCGCGTCGTCGTCCCAGAGGAGGCGCTCGGAGTGGAAGGTGTTCTCGATGGCGACCACGCGCACACCCCGGGCGAGAGCCACGGCGCGGACCACTGCGCTGGCCATCACGTGCCCCTGGGCGATCAGTGCGCACTCGGGACGATAGACGTCGAAGTTGCGGTGGGCGCGGTCGATCAGCGCCCGGGCCCGGGCGTACTCCCGGCGCAGGTCTTCGGCGCGGGCTCCCAGGGAGGCCTCGGCCTCCGCCAGGGAGAGCTCGTGGCGCACGCAGAAGTCGTAGGCCGCCACCTCCCAGAGGGACACGTCCCGGTGGCGGGCGCTGCGCAGGTCGACGTTCGCGTCCTCTCCGCCCGGCCCCGCGGGGAGAGCCTCCTCCGGGTCGAACCAGCAGGGCACGAAGCCCCGGTCGATCAGCTCCCGGGTGAGGTCCGCCGGAGCCACCTCGAACCAGGGCTGATGCACCGCCAGGACCACGGGCAGGTCGAGGGTCAGGGGGACCCCCACGGCCGCGGCCACCTGGTCGAGGACCGAGCAGGCCTGGGCCGCACGGCCCTCCATCGCCGCCCGCACGGCCCCTCGGACCGCCTCGCCGATCTTCTCGGCGAGGTCCGGGGCAGGCGCCTGGGGAGCGGGGTTCACGGCCCCGGAGGCCGCGCTGAGCTGGCTGGCTGAGGCATTCACGTGAGGACTATCGCGCCGATCCCGGAAAACCTTGAGGGGGCCAGCCGGGGCCATCCTGGTGGCTCACGGCCCGGGCGGAGGTCGAAGATCCCCTCCCCCCACCGCGACTCCTGGGCCGGGCTCCTCGAGCGGGTCCTCGCCGAGGAAGCCCTCCGCTGTCCACGCGGCGGCGGCCGCCGTCACCGCATCGCAGCGATCACCGGTCCGCTCGTCGCGCGCCGGGTCCTCCGGCACATCGGAGCCAGCTATGAGCCACTCCCCCGCGCCGCGGCGCGAGGGGCGCGGTCCCTCGCCCGGGTCGGAGCGACTCTCTCCGTCTTCATGATTCGCGCGGCTGCTCGCGAGGGTCGTTGGCCGGCCGCCGTCCTGCGGACTTCCGCACTCGCGTGATCTCCGCTCCGCGGCGGGCCTCGGGTCGTCTCGCGCGTCCCTCATCGAGCACCTCAGCCGCCTTCCCCACCCCGCTCTCGCCTTCCCTCGATCTTCTCCCGCCGCGAAACGCCAGCTTCGACACCTCCTCTTCTGCCTGCTTTAAACTGAAGGCATGCGTTCCCTTCCCGCGCCTTCGATCGCCCTCGCCATCCTCGTCTCAGCCTTCGCCACAGGCTGCGGCCCCAGCGAGATCGAGACCCTCGATGTCAGTCAGGACCCGCACCGCCTGGGCTTGAACTGGGGCGCGAGGGATCTCCTGGACGGCGGCGCCTTCCGCGCCGGCACCTCGATCGAGACGCAGCGCTCGCGGGTCGTCACCCGCGGCACCTGGGAGGCCAAGTCCTCGAACGGTGTGAAGCAAACGCCCGTGCCCGACCGGGGCGCCTTCCCCATGGGCACGCTCCTGTTCGGCAGCGGGGAGGAGGGCAAGGGCTTCAGGAACGTCAAGTTCCCGCTCCCGAGCGACATCCGCGCCCAGCAGCTCACGGTTCGGGTGTACGCCACCGAGGGGGAGCGCCTCCGGATGAGCGTCTTCGCCGTCGGATCCGGCGGCCCCGTCGCAGGTGAGGTCGTCGACTTCACCCCCAACGGCGAGTCGACCGATGTGGCGCTCCGCATGCCCGACGTCCCCGGGGCCGTCGCCGCGATCCTGGAAATCGCGGGGGACTGCACGTCGCCGGCCTTCGTCAGCTTCACCGTCTCCGAGGTCCTCGAGGCCTCGACGACGCTGGTCCGGACCCGCCAGGGCGCCACGGGTGACAAGCGCTGGTCCCTCGGCCTGGCGCCCGGCGCCGAGATCGCCGCGCCGGTCTTCTTCGAAGGGCAGGGCCGCCTCCGCGCCTCCGTCCTCGGGCACGAGGGAGCCGACGGCGCGTTGGAGCTGAGCTGGGTCGAGGACGGCGCCCCCGTGGCGACGACCCGGGTCGAGGCCGGTGAGGGCTGGCGCGAGGTCTCGCTCGAGGTCCCCGAGGCCTCCGGCGCGGGCGAGCTCGTGGTCCGCAACGTCGGTGGGAGCGGCGTCTGGATCGCGGAGGACCGGATCGACCGGCGGGTCGCCGCGGCCCCCACCTACCTGCTCATCACCTCCGACACCCACCGCGGTGACCACATCGGGCGGTACGACGCCGAGGAGCGTGTGCTGACCCCGAACCTGGACCGGCTCGCGGATCGGGGGATCGTCTTCACGAACTGCTACGCCCCCACCAACGTCACCAACCCGTCGCACATGGCGCTGATGACGGGCCTCCCTTTGCGTGACACCCGCATCGCGAACAACGCGACAGCGCTCTCCATGTCCGCGAACACGCTGGCGGAGAACTTCCAGCGCGCCGGCTTCCGCACCTTCGCCGCGACGAGCGTCCGGCACCTGAAGCCGTCCCAGAGCGGCCTCCACCAGGGCTTCGACCGGTACGACGCGCCTCTGGAGGGCATGCGCAACGGCCAGGTCGCGGTCGACCGCCTGCTGGAGTGGATCCCCGACGCGGAGGGGACGCCGCTCTTCGTCTGGCTCCACGTCTACGACGCCCACGCGCCCTACTCCCCTCCCGCGAAGCTCGTGAAGAGTCACTACCCCTCTTCGAAGGACCCGCGCGCCGAGGACCAGGACCTGGGGATCGATCCCAAGGTGCTCGCGCCGTGGATCACCAAGCGGAAGATCACCGACCCCGAGTACATCGATGCGCTCTACGCCGCGGGCGTCGACTACGTCGACCAGATCGTGGGCGAACTCCTCGAGGTCCCGCGGATCGACACGGGGGTCGTGGCCTTCACGGCGGACCACGGGGAGTCCCTCGGCGTCGAGGGCGTCTGGTGGGCTCACAGCCGCCTCAACTACGACACGATCCACATCCCGATGATGCTCAGCGCCGCCGGCCTCGAGCCCGCCCGGACGGACGCGCCGGTGGAGCAGATCGACGTCGGCCGGACGCTGCTGGACATCGCGGGCGTCGACACCGAGTTCCCCGGGCGCGACCTGCGCTGGGCGGTGGACGAGCCCGAGGCCGCGCAGCCCCGCTTCTCCCTCGGCGCCCACGGGTGGTCGGCCGCGGTCGAGGTCGACGGATGGATGCTGACGCTCCAGATCAAGGAGTACCCCCGGCCCTTCAGCGAGCGCACCTGGGTCCACGGGGAGACCGAGCTCTTCAACCTGCGCGAGGACCCGACCGCGGCCACCAACGTGCTCGACGAGAACTTCGAGCGCGCCAGGGCCATGCGGGAGGCGCTCACCGACTGGCTCTCGGACCCCCAGGGGCCGGGGCTCGCGGTGGACACCGAGCTGTCCCCCGAGGCCCTGGCGAGCCTGGAGGCCCTCGGCTACGGCGGCGGGACGACGGGCGGAGCAGTGGGCGCGTGGTGGGCCCCGCGGCCCGGCTCCGATTGGAACGAGCGCTTCGAGGACTGACGCGCCGCGGCGACGGTTCGACGACTGGATCCCGCGCCCGGTCCGGCGCAGACGCTCCTCCCGGGCGACTCGCGAACGCGCGCCCTTGCGTCATTTCGCCGCGCCTGCGAACCTCCGGGCGCCTCGCACGCCCCTCGCCGGGCACCTCCGCCCCACTCGGGATCCCGCCCCCGCCTCGCGCGACCCACCCACACCGCGGACCGCCAGCCTCGATCTCTCGCCCTCTCTCCGTTCCGCCGCCTCGAGGAGGAGGGTGGCTCCGGCATCGTCGGAACGGAGCACGGCAGCGCCTCCGGCGGTGAGGAAGGCGATCGCACCGTGATCGACGGGTCCATCGACGTGGACGGCCGAGTGGAGGCAGGGGCTCGAGCGATCACTCGCTCCGACCCGTACCCACGCCCTCGCCCTTCCGAACCGCAACCCTCCGCGAACGCCAGCAGGCCGACGCGGCGCTCACCGCTGTCCCGATGACCAACCAAGAGATCGAAACCCTGAAACAGGAGATCGCCGTCCTCCGCGAGGAGCTGCACCGCGCGCGCCAGCAGGCCGACCCCAGCTACTACTTCTCGACGGAGGCCGAGCGCGACCTCGGCGACGGAGCGCGCATGCCCGACGCCGGACTACCCGCCAAGACGGTCAAGACGCTCATCGAGAACGCCCACTCCCTCGACTTCGACCAGAAGCTCAACACGTCGTCCTACGTCAACGTGAGCTTCGAGCCGGAGGAGGAGGACATCGCCCTCATGGGCCTGAAGGTCAACCTCGCGGACCAGACGGTGTACCCCAAGTCGTACGCCATCCACGACTCCGTGGTGAACATGATCGCGACCCTCTGGAACTGTCCGCGGCCGGACGACTTCGAGGAGTACGGCGTCTACCCGGGCGCGGGGACCGTGGGGTCCACGGAGGCCTGCCTGCTCGCCGGTCTCGCGCTCAAGTTCCGCTGGCGCGCCTGGTACCAGAAGCGCCACGGGCTGAGCGACGACGAGGTCCGCGCCATGCGGCCGAACGTGGTGATCTCCACCTGCTACCAGGCAGCGTGGGAGAAGCTCTTCAAGTACCTGGACATCGAGCCCCGGCTGGTGGAGCCCTCACGGGACTCCTTCAAGGTGGACCCCGAGGGCGTCCGTGGCGCCATCGACGAGAAGACCATGGGCGTGGTCTGCATCATGGGCAACCACTACGGCGGCCAGTACGACCCCGTCTGGGACGTCGACGCGGTCGTGACCGAGGTCAACGGCGCGAACGGCTGGCAGGTGGGTATCCACGTGGACGCCGCCTCGGGCGGCTTCATCGCGCCCTTCCAGGCGGACCTCCCCCCCTGGGACTTCCGCCTCGACAACGTCCTCTCGATCTCCTCGAGCGGCCACAAGTACGGGGAGTCCTGCTGCGGCACCGGCTGGGTCGTGTGGCGCGAGCGCCGCGACCTCAGCGAGCACGTGGCGATCTCCGTCACGTACCTGGGCGGCAAGGCGGACTCGTACACGCTGAACTTCTCCCGCCCTGCCAGCGGCGTCTACGTGCAGTTCTACAAGCTGCTGCGCTTCGGCCTCGCCGGGTACCGCCAGGTGGAGGAGAACATGATGCGCAACGCCAGCTTCCTCAGGGACGGGCTGCGCGCCATGGAGCACGGGGGCAAGCCGCGCTTCGTCCTCCTCGACGACGGGGACCAGCACTGTCTGCCCGTCGTCACCGCGATGCTGAACCCGGAGGCGGGCTTCACCTACGACGACATCGATCTCCAGCACGTGCTCTCCCAGCACCACTGGTACGTCAGCGGCTACAAGATGAGCTACCAGCACCCCATCACCGAGGAGACGCGACCGCTCTTCCACGACGCGGAGGCTGGCCAGTCGATGTTCCGCATCGTGGTCAAGGGCAACCTCACCCGCGACATGGCGGTCGACCTGCTCGAGTCCTTCGAGGCGGCCCTCACGTTCCTGGACTCGGTGGACTTCTCCGGACTCCACGGTGTGAGCACCCGGGACATGCGCCACAAGGACCAGCGAATCGTCAGCAACCACTGCTGATGGACGCGGCGGCCCGGCGCGGGGCCGCGCGGTGGACCCTCGGCGGCGGGCTCCCGAGGCTCCTCCAGGGCCTCGGCCACGCGGTCGAGGTCGGCGATCACGGCGCCTCAGCCGCCCTCTCCTCGCTTCCCCTAGCCCTCCCCCGCCGCGAACCGCCAGCTTCGAGGTCTCGCCCTCCTGGGAGGGCGAGCGGTTCGCGGCGCGGGACCGAGGCCTCACCCGGCGGTGACGGGAGCGCTCGCGACGCCATCGGACTCGCCCGGCAGGTCGAGGACCCCGGCGGCTTTCGAAGCGCCCAGGGGAACGACCGGGACGAGGACTCCCCGTCCGTCTTCGTCGACGGTCTCGGTGGCTCGGTGAGTCACTACGATGTGCTTCCCGAGCAGAATCCGTCCATCGACTCGCGCCGAGGCCGGGCGCACGGTCTCCGGTCCCGAGGGCATCCAGGCCAGGAATCGAGCCTCACGCCTGCCTGTCCGGCTGGCTCGAGCGCGCGGTGGCCACCAGATCCCCTGAGCAGCGAGCTCCTCATCGCGGCCGCAGCCCACCTTGTCCTCCAAGCACCGAACCGACGACCCCGCGCACTGGCGGACGCTCGACCCATTCCGGTCTCTCTCCGACATCGCGTGGGAGAGTGCTCAGGCCCTGCTGCGACGACGAGATGTCCCCGGGGACGAGACGATCGTCCGCGCGGGAGACCCCGCGGAGGAGGCTTATCTCCTTCTCAGCGGACATGCCCGCGTGGTCCAGGGGGATGAGGATGTCTCCGAGCTCCTCGAGGGCACCGTCTTCGGCGAACAAGGTCTGCTCGCGGGGGGGGTGCGCGGAGCGACCGTCGTCGCGAGCGAGCCGTGCGAACTCCTGGTCATCTCGATCGAGGCCTTCGACTTCATCGCCCAGGAGCAGCCGGAGTGGCTGGAGCGCCTCAGGATCGAAGGCGCCAGACAGGCAGAGACCTCGCTGGTGACGGGCCGTGTTCTCCGCGCGCTCTTCGAGCAGACAGCCGAGAACGAGCATCGCGCCTTCGACCCCGGGGCAACCCTGGTCACGCGCGGCGAACCATCCGACGGCGTCCACCTCCTCGAGGAGGGCGAGGTCGAGATCATCGGCCGGACCGGAGACGTCTTGGATCGAGCTGGGCCCGGCGCTTGCATCGGTGAGCTCGGGTGCCTGCTCGACCTCCCGCGCACCGCGAGCGTCCGCGCGCTGAAGGCGACGAGGACGCTCTGGCTGGATGCGGAGACCTTCCGCGCGCGCCTGAGCGGCGACCCGTTGGCCGAGCAGGTGCTCCGGAAGCTCTGGTACGGGTACAGCTTCGAGCGCTCGTTCGTGAGGCAGCTCTCCACGATGAGCGAGCCCGGCCCAGGCAGGCGCACGATCTACAGCCTGATCGATGGGCGCACCATCGCGGTGTTCAGGCCTGACGGCGGCGAGAGCTATCAGGCCGACCTGACCGCGGGCGCTGCGCCGGGCGAGCGCCGTGAGCTGAGCTGGGGCGGCACCCCGGAGCGCCCTTGGCTCACGCTCACCCTGGTCGACCGGGAGAGCGACGCCCAGGTCGTCCGTGTCCGGGCAGCGCTCAACCGCCCGGAGGGAGCTGACGCCTTCAACCTCCTGCTGGACGACACCCCCATCACCGCCGAGATGGAGCGAGCCTTCGCCCGATTGGGTCGCGTGGCAGCTCCCTCGAAGGTGATCGCCGACTTGCTGTGTCGCTGCATGAACGTCTCTCGCTCAGCAGTACAGGACGCGATCGCCGGCGGGCTCACGACTCGCGCAGAGGTCGAAGCGGCGACCGG
>PKCK01000044.1 GCA_002862085.1 Planctomycetota bacterium
CCCGAGCGCGATCAGCGCCGGCCCGGCGTCGCCGGGGCCGACCTGGAGAAGAGAGGTGAACAGCGCTCTCAACGATCAGACCTCCACCCGGGTGATGCGCGAGATCCACAGGAGCCCGACTGCCTGGAGGCCGATGGAGAAGCCGATGAAGAACCGGCCGATCTCGCTCACGGCGAACTTCTCCACGCGCTCGGGGTACTGATTCCACATCAGCAGCGCGAGCCCGTAGGTGATCGCGAGGATCCCGACGACCGAGGCCTGGGTCTCCACGGACTGCGAGCTCGCGCGGCGTACGACGTCGATCCGGTCACGGATCGCGCGGGCGACCTCACCCAGGGTGGTCGCCGCGCTGCCACCGCTGTCGAAGTGCGACGCGAGGGTGAAGGTGAACAGACGCGAGCCTTCTTGAGGGAAGCGGTCCGAGAGCTCCTCGAAGACCACGGCGGGTGCCTCACCCAGGCGAAGACGATCACAGAGTTCAGTGAGCATTTCGCCCACGACACCCCGCGTCTCGGCCGCTGCTGTGGTGAGGCTCTCGACGAGGGCCGCGCCCGAGCGGAGGGAGGCCACCACGAGGTCGAGCGATGCCGCGAGAGCGAGCTCGAACGCCATCTCGCGGCGCGCTTTGAGCGCGCGCAGCGACACGTGACAGACCATGCCCGCGAGGGACGCCACGGCCAGGACGATGCTCAGGGGCAGACCGACGACGAGCAGCGCTGTCGCCGTGATCGCGCCAACCGCGATCGCCACCCAGGGGACCTCGATCGCGACACCCCGCTCCTCCGTCGCGCGACCGCTCTCTCCGTCGACGTCCTCGTCGCGGCCCGAAAGGACCGCGTTGAGGAGAGCCGCGACGAGAACGATGAGCGCGAGCGCCAGGAGCAGGTCGAGCATCGGCGTGCCTCAGGTGTTCGGCCCGGTGGAGCCGGGCGCAGCGAAGAGCTCGAGCGGGATCTCGCGGCCGGCCTCGCGTTCATCGTGCACGAAGCGCGGAACGATGCCGGTGGCCTCGAACTGACCCTTCACCCGGCCGCGCGCCTGGCCCGTGACGCGGAAGACGAAGATGTCCTGGAGCAGTGGCGTGCCGGACTCGATGCCGGTCACCTCGGAGATCGAGGCGATGCGGCGGACGCCGTCCTCGTACCGGCGCACGTGAACCACCAGGTCCAACGCCGAGGAGATCTGCTCTCGGATGGCGCGCGACGGCAGGTCCGCCCCCGCCATCAGCACCATCGTCTCGAGGCGCGCGAGGGCGTCGCGCGTCGAGTTCGCGTGGACCGTGCAGAGCCCGCCCTCGTGGCCGGTGTTCATGGCCTGAAGCATGTCCAGGGCCTCACCCGATCGCACCTCGCCCACGATGATGCGCGACGGGCGCATCCGCAGGCAGTTGACGAGCAGATCACGCGCGCTGATCCGGCCGGAGCCCTCGACGTTCGGCGGCCGCGTCTCGAGACGCACGACGTGCTCCTGGTCGAGCACGAGCTCCGCCGTGTCCTCGATGGTCACGATGCGCTCATCGCCCGGGATGGCCTCCGCCATGATCCCGAGCAGCGTCGACTTGCCGGCGCCGGTGCCGCCCGACAGGAGGATGTTCCTGCGTCCGCGCACGGCTGCCGAGAGGACCGTCCACATGGGCTCGCTGAACATGCGCAGCTTGATCACGTCCGTGGAGCGCAGGCGGTTCCGCCCGAAGCGGCGGATGGACAGGGTCGGCCCGTCGATGCTCACAGGCGGGATCGTCGCGTTCACACGGCTCCCGTCGGCGAGGCGCATGTCGACCATGGGCGAGGACTGGTCGATGCGGCGGCCCACGGTCAGGGCCAGGCGCTCGATCATGCGCCGCAGATGATCGTCGTCGGCGAAGCGAACGTCGGCCTCCTCGAGGCGCCCGAAGCGCTCCACGAAGACCTGATCGTGGCCGTTGACGAGGATGTCCGTGATGGCCGGATCAGCGAGCAGCGGTCCCAGAGGCCCGAGGCCGGTCGCTTCCTCGGTGAGCTCGTGGGCGAGGCGCTGCCGCTCGTTCTCGTTCAGCGGGAGGGTCTCCGTGGCGAGCACGTCGGCGACCCAATCCTCGACCACGCTCTCGAGCTGACTCGGATCCGCGCCGAGCAGGCCGTCCTCCTGGAGGTCCGCGATCATCCGCCCGTGCAGCTGCGCCTTGAGCTCGACGTAGTCGTCGGCCCGCTTCTCAACGCCGGCGGCGGCGCCGCCCTGGGCATCGGCCGCGCTCTTCTGCACCGACCGCGGCGCGGAGGCCGGGCGCCGGGAGAACAGCGACCGGACGGCTCTGACGTCCTCCTCCCTCACGCCTCGTTCTCCGTCTCGGCGAGGACCGCCGGCTCGAGGAGGCCCTCGGAATCGCTCTCCTCGGTGATCACCGCCCGACTCACGACAGCGCCCGAGCTGGCTGCACGGGCGATGTTCGCGAGAGCCCGGCCCCAGCGCCCGAGCCGACCCATGCCTGCCGTGGGTGGCTTGCCGGTGTTCGCTGCCGCGAGCACGGCGCCCGAGAAAGGCACGATGTGATCCAGCGGCCGGTCGAGGCGCGTGGCCACGTCCGAGGGTGACACGCCGACGCCGCGGCCGGAGTGCGTCTTGTTCAGCACCACCCGGCAGCGGGTGCGGTCGAGCCCGACGCGGTCGAGAACCGTCAGGAGCTCGGCCGTTCCGTTGACCGTCGGCGCCGAGTCGTTGAGCACGACGAAGGAGAGGTCCGACATGTCGAGGATCGCGAGGGTCACGCTGTCGAGCAGGGGGAACGTGTCGACGACCACGAAGTCGTAGGCCCGCCGCGCCACGGCGATCACGCGAGACATGATCCCCTCGTCCACCGCAGCGGCGTCGATGGCGTTCGCCGGCGCTGCCAGGACGCTCACGCCGCTCGCATGCTGGGCAGTGAGGTTGGAGATCAGCCGCGCGTCCAGGCGATCGACCTCGCGCGCGGCGTCCGCGATCGAGGATGGCGCGGAGAGCCCGAGGAGATCCGCCGCGACGCCGTGCTGGAGCGACGCGTCGATGATGAGCACCGACCCTTCTCGGGCGAGGCCCACGGCCGTGTTGACCGCCAGCGTGGACTTCCCGACGCCCCCCTTGCTCCCCACGAAGGACACCACGCGCCCCACCGCCTGACGCGACGGGGTGTGCTCCGGGAGCTCGCGCTCCACCAGCGCGCGCAGGTCGACGATGGACAGCGGCCGGCTGAGGAAGTCCTTCACCCCCGAACGCAGCAGCTCGACGAAGCGCGTCGACATGGCGTCGTCGCCGTCCAGGCTCAGGGGCCTGTACGCCGCGGCGATGATCGGCGGATGGTCCGCCTGCCGCAGCTCCGCCGCAATACGGGCCAGTGGCGCGACGTCCTGGTCGAGCTCGACGATCAGCAGGTCGACGCGGCGCTCCATCGCACGACTCACCGCGCGCCGATCGTCCTCCTCCACGTGGACGACGAGCCGCGCCTCGTCCGACATCTCGGCTGCGAAGGCGGCGAGCTCGGCCTCGAGGCCCGGGTCGCGCGTCAGGAGCAGGATCTGGATGGTGCGTTGCACGGTTCGTCTGGGTGGGGAAGTACGAAGAGGAAAAGAGCCCGGTGGCGTCAACGCGCGAGCACCGGAGCCTGCAGGACGGGGTAGAGGCGCGGCCGGTCCACGAGCGCCTGATCGACGTAGACGAGATCGTCCGCGGCGGAGGGCTGCGCGGTCGCGTTGCTCGACCTCGCGCCGCTCGACGACGCGATCAGCGCGTCGAGCTTGGTGCAGGTGATCTGGAGCGTCGCGCCCGCGGCGACCCCGTCGATCCGAAGCGGCACCACGCCGAGGACTCGGAAGCGCCCCGTGTTCGGGTCGGTCTCGTGCACCGTCGCGTAGACCTGGCCGGTGAGCCCGGCGGGCGGCGACGTCGGGAGCGCGATGCTCGCCTGGGGCAGCAGGAACGAGCCGAGCCGACCGATGGGCGCCGGCCCGTTGGTCGTGTTCGCCGCAGGGTCACGCTGGGCCGCGAAGCCGACCGGGAGTCCACTGCTCGTGTTGACCACGCTCCCGGCACCGTCGACGGCGAGCGTGAGCGCCGAGCCGACCGGCACCAGGTCCCAGTCGTCAGCGTTCAACGAGAGCCACCGCGGCGTCCCGGGCGCCGCGTCGTCCTCGAGGGGCGCGAGACCTCGCGTCGTCGCCGTGGCGAGACCGGTCGCGGTCACACGTCGAGAATCCGCGATCGCCGTCGCTCGGACGGTGAAGCCGTCCCGCCGGATGTCGTAGGCGCCGGCCTCGTTGGGGCGCATGGCGGACGCATATCCGAAGAGCAGCGGCAGCGTCGGCCCGGCCGAGCTCACGCCCGGAACGTTGTCGAGCGCCTGCCTGTCCGGGGTCCTGCGGAGCCGCGCGAGGAAGGCGCCACCGGCAGCGTCCGGCGCGAAGTCGAGGCGCGTGTAGTCGTTCGCTTCCTGGTGCCAATCGGTTCGGCCCGGGTTCCCCGGATCGAGCTGGAGGAAGGAGCCCGCGACCAGGTCACCGGACACCAGGTTGTCGTCGACGTTGGCCTGCAGCGTCGGGATCCACTGCCCCTCCTCGACGATGAGCCCTCCGGCGAAGTCCGTCGGTGCGTCGACACCGGTGCGCAGCAGCGGCCCCGCGCCGAGTCGGAACCGACTGGGGCCCGTCGTCGGGTCGCCGTCCTCGTCGAAGACGAGCGCAGCGGAGAGCGCAGCCAGCTGGCGACGCGCGAGATCCGCAGCCGCCGGGTCCGAGAGATCGGCATCGCGCCCACCGAGCCCGTCGAGCGCTGCGACGTCCGCGCTGGTCTGCATCTGGATCTGGGTCAGTCGGACGATCCCGAAATCGAGGACCACCGCGAAGAGCCCGAAGATGCCGAAGAGCAGGACCGCGAAGAGAACGAGAACGGTTCCCCGGCGCGCCGCTGCACCGGGGCGCAGCGGGCGTCGAACACCCAGGAGGGCTCTCCGATCTCGGACGGGGCGAGTCATCGGCTATCGGTCGCTTCCGCCCTCGTCGTCCGCCGCTCTCGCCTCGCTGTCCTCGGTCGTCGAGCCCGCCTTCGGAACCGCGGTCAGCGTCCGCTGCCCGCCGACGATCGTCTCCACGATCGCGAACCCTCCTTCGTCGTAGCCCATGGGCATCGAGTCGGCTTGTGCAGCGCGGTCGTACCCGGACATCTCGTCCTCGGAGTCCCCGCCCGTCCGCCCGGAACGGGCGACGCAGGTGAGCTGCGACTCGTCGCTGATCGCCGCCATGAGGGGCGCGACCGATTCGGTCGGGACGGCGATCACCATCTCCTGGACGGGGCGTGTCCCCGTGACCTGCCCCGTCATGAGCCCGGTGCTCGAAGTCGGGATCAGGCGCGTGTCGAGGGGATAGACCACGACGCCGTTGCTGACCACGACCTCGACTCGCGAACCGGGCAGGCCGGCCAACGCCGCCGGAGCACCTGCCATGGTCGACCGCTGCGCTTGCTGGGAGTAGGGCCCTGTCAGCTGGAGTCCGACGGGGGCGGTGCCAGCTCTCTTGAGCTTGGGCCCCCAAGCCGCGACGATGTCGAAATGATCACCGGTCCGGAGGCCGACGATCCCCTCGACGACATCGCCTTCGAGCCGCACGGCGCGCATTCCCTTCGGGATACCACCGACCAGTCCAGGGCGCGTGCCAGCCGGTAGGAAGTTGTCTTCGGTGAAGCCGAAGCCCGGGCGCTTGTCCTTCTTGAGGACCCGCTCCTGGATGAAGTTGACGTCCGTGATCAGTCCTGCCTCCTCCACGTACTCCTTCTCGAGGTCGACGTACGTGAAGACGCCTCGCACCGGGTCGACGAGGTCCGCAAGCGCGACCTTCGAATAGGCTTGGATCGGACGGGCCGCGAGGATCACCCGCGCCATCCCCTCGGCCGGCGGCATCACCGGAGGCTGCCGACCGTCGGGCTCCGACACGGGGAGCGCCTTCTCCGGCTGGTAGAAGCCGAAAGGGTCACGCAGCGGCTGGTCCGTGAGTCGCAGGTAGAGCACCCACCCGAGGCTCAGGATGAGGAGTCCGAGGAGGAGGACCGCCCCGATGGGACGGGGCCGTGTACGTCTGGGTCCGACAGCCATGTTCTTGATGCGCTCGGGGTTGGACTAGAGAACGACTTCGCGTCGGAAAAGTGCCTGGGCCGCGATGAGCCGCCGGAAAGGACGGACCTGCTTGCCGAGAGCTTCGAGGCGGCCGAGACCGGCCGTCCCCGAGTAGGGACCGGCTCCGTCCGGGCCAGGACCGACGATGTTGAATGGGCCAGCGGGATCGACGGCCTCGATCGGCCGATCGGGGCCCGCGCCCGCCAGGTAGCCGACGAGGGCCGCCGACTGGAAGGGAACGTTCAGGCGCAGGTTGGCCACGCCTCCCCGGGAGACCGGCAGCGACCCGGGGACTCCGTCGCCCTTGACCTCCTCGAGGACGTCCGCGAACTCGAGCGTCTCCACACCAGTGACCGGGTCCCGACCGGTGACGCGCGGGATGCTCACCGAGTAACCGGTCGGTGCCGCGAGGCCGGTCGGTCCCGACAGGACGTCCGAGCTCACGATGGCACCCGGGACGTGGAGGAGCCGCAAGAGGCCGTCCGGAGTGTCGACCGAGGAGAAGATCATGAGCGGCCGCAGGGCTCGGTTCACGACCGGCATGGCCGCGAAGACGTCGTCCAGGGTCTGCCCCACGGCCAGTGCGTCGAGGTTGACCACCAGGTAGTCGGGGTCGTAGACGGCCGCGCGAAACCCGCTGTCCGCGAGCGCCGCGTCCAGCGAGTCCGTCTCGGCCGGGAGCGGATAGAGAGCGACCTCGCGGGCGGCGAACCGGGCCACGTCCTGGGCGGCCTGCTGGATCGCCATCCAGCGACCGAAGGACAGCATCCCCGCGAGGATCAGGTAGAGCGCGAACGCGATCAGCGCGAACTCCACCGCGACACCGCCTCGCCGGTCGGACGGGGTGCAGCGCACTCCGTCGTCGGAGCGGACGACGCAGAGACCACGAAGTTTCATTGGCTGAGCCACCCGAGGGGAATCAGGAGAAGGAGGCCGACCAGCATCACAGGAGCGTACGCGATCTCCGCCTGTCCAAGTCGCAGCGCCCGCAGGGCGAAGACTCCTCCAACCACGCACGTGATCACGAAGAAGACGAGGAAGGGCTGGAGGCCCAGCGTCGCGCCGAGCGCGATGCAGAGCTTCGCGTCGCCGCCGCCGAACCAGCCCCTGGCGAACAGGGGAACGGTCAGAGCCGCCGCGACAAAGACGCCAAGAACCGCCTGCCTCCATCCGAGTGGATGGAGACCGGCGGCCGAGAGTGCGAGCGCGCAGGAGAGAAGAGCGAAAGGAATCAGGTTGGGGATCCTTCGCGACTTCAGGTCGAACGCCGCCGCGATGGCGGTGGTCCCTAGCGCCAGGAGATACATGCACAGCGGAGCACACTCGTGTGGACTCCCTTGCCCTGGTCTAGACCAGGTCTGAGCAGATCAGTCTTCTTCGTTGGCCTCGAGGACGAGCCCGCCGAAGTCGCCAGGGGTTTCCAGGCCGAAGTTGGTGCCCATACGGGTCCCGCCAGCCGCGATGGTGGCGGTGTCGAGGATGATCGCGTTGTCGGCCACGCGCTGGGTGGTCTCGATGATCTTGGCGCTCACGATCGGGCCGTTGTCGTCGGCGTGGGCGCCGGGCATGACCGTGGAAACAGCACCGATCAGGTCGGAGGTCTTGTGACCGAAGATGGAGACTGCAGCGGCGGAGACGAGCGCGACGCCGGCGGCGAGGAGGGAGTACTCAAGGAGGGCGGCGCCCTTCTCTTCACGGATGAACTTCTTGAACATGTTGAGGAAGGAGAAGATTGTTTTCTCGGGGTTGTGACCAGCGGCGCTGCGTAGCCCACCCTGGGCCGGCCGCGCGCTGGCGTTCTGTCAATGCCCGGCTTCGGCGGGCGGTTCCGGATCCGCGTCGGGATTCTCCGGGATGTCCTGGGACGAGACGGCCGCGAGGCAGCGGGCGAGGACCTCGTCGGCGCTCGGGAAAGCCCAAAGTTGCGCCTCGGGGCGGGGTTCACGCACGACTCGGGGCGTGACGACGATCACGAGCTCCGTTTCCTCGTCGTCGGCGGCCTCGTTGCGGAAGAGCCAGCCGAGGACCGGAACGGAGCCGATGATGGGGACCTGGCTCTGGCCGCTCGTGTTCCGCTGGGTCGTGAGACCGCCGATCACGAGAGCATCTCCATCGAAGACACGCGCCGAGGTGCGCGTGGCGCGCGACTCGAACGCGGTTGCGGAGGTCGCTTGCCCTGTCGCGCTCCCGATGGCTGCCGTCAGTGCGAGGTCGGGCAGGATGATCTGGGGAATGACGTCGAGCGTGATCCGGCTCGAGCGGCGCTCCTCGACGAGCGGGCGGACCGAGAGGTTGATCCCGAAGTCCCGGAACTCGACGCTGTTCAGGATCTGATCCGTGCCGCCGCCGACCGTCACGGCGAGGGGTACGGGGATCTGACCACCGACCTGGAACTGAGCGAGCTCACCGGAGAGCACCGTCAAGCTCGGGCTCGAGAGGCTCCTGGCGAGCTCCTCCTCCACCAGGATCTGGAAGACGTTGTCGATGGCGAAGCCGCCGGAGACGGCCTGGCCTCGGCCGGAGAGCGTTCCGTTCAGGAAGCCGAGGAGCCCCTGGAGGTCACCGTCGCCCACGCCCCGGGCGTTCGCGCCCTGCAGAGCCGTCGACTCCGGCGCGGGGAGGAGCTGCGGCTGGTCGAAGTCCGACGCAGCGACGTCGAGCTGATTGCGCCAGGTGCGGATCTTCGTCCGGTTGACCTCGTAGAGACGGACGTCGACCTGGACCAGAGGCAGGTGAGAGACCTGGATCGTCGACAGGACACGCCCCTGAGCGGCCTCGACGATCTTGGCTCGGCCGACCTGGGTGTTGATCCTGTTGAAGAGCTGCTGGCCGCTGCGCTGACCGCTGGTCGCGCCGCCGAAGGAACCGCCGCCGAGACCGAGTCCGCCGCCCTGACCTCCGCCTTGACGCCCCTGGCCGCCCTGGCCGCCGCCGAGACCGAAGGTGAGCGCGCCGGCTTCATCGGCGAGCACCCGCACGTCTCCCCGCTGGCCCACGCCGCCGTTTCCCGTCCCGCCCCTGACCGTGCGTGAGGCCACGAACAGCAGCCGCGTCAGCGTGACCTGGTCGGGCACCGTGCCCTCCAGGAGGAACACGTCTTTCTCGTCGTCGGGGAAGTTGCCGACCTGGATCCGCCGCACCGTGACCGATCCATCGGCCATCGGCGCGATGGCCTCGCTGATCCGCTCCTCGAGGATCGCGGGGAGATCGGAGACGCGCAGGAGATTGAGGACACCGCCGCGACGGCTGCGGCGGGCCATCAGCTCGCCCTGGGGCGCGGTCACCTCACCCTCATCGTTCTCCGCGAGGACCGGCACACCCCAGCCGGCGCCCAGGTACGACGACGCCGCGGCCTCCGCCGCGTCGCGGATGGCCACGCTCGGCACCACCCCCCGGAGGATCACGAAGTCTCGGTCCGGCGCGAGTTCGACCTGGATGGCCGGGTCGATCTCCCGGACGAGCTCGGTGAGGAGGGAGAGATCCCGCCGCACCGTCAGCTGGGTCTCGAGGGGCTCGCCCTCGGCGAACCAGACGAGGAGCGAGGTGAATCCGGGCTGGAGGGCCGAGATCAGGATCTCTCGACTGTCGAGGACCTCGCTGTAGAGGACGTCGGGATTCGCGACGAAGACCCGTCGGACGTCCTGTTCGAAGACGAGGCGCTCGTGATGGCCGACGACGAGGGTCCTGGTCTCGGTCGCCGTCCCCGGGATCGCCTCGGTCGCCTGCGCGGCGACACAAAGCAGGAGCGAATGGATCAGCATGGCTCTCCCTGCTCGACTTCTTTGGCGATGACTCGCTGAAGAGCGGCGCGCGCGCGCGAGGCGCGCGAGCGAATCGTTCCGATGGGAAGGCGCAGTGTCTCCGCGGCCTCCCGGTAAGTGAGTCCACGCCAGGCGACGAGATCGAGGACCTCGCGGTGCTCGCGCGTCAGCCGGGCCGCCGCCTCGCGGGCTTCGCGGAGCTCGTCGTGCTGGGCGGCGGTCGCCGCGGGGTCCAGGGCCGAGCCCGCCGGATCCATCGAGCAGCAGGGCCCGTGGAGATCCTCCGAGGCGAGCTGCTCGTGGTGCAAACGTCGGCGCGCGCAGCGGAGAATGTGCAGACAGGACCGACGGACGAGGGAGAGCAGGACGCTGCGCGGCTGGCTCGGAAGCCGGTCGTAGTGCCAGGCCCGGATCAGGGTCTCCTGCACGGCGTCCCAGGCGATGTCGTCGGAACGGAGGATCCGCACCGCGGCGCGGTGCATCGCCTCCAGGTGAGGCAGCACTGCCGCTTCGAAGTCCCTTTTACGGGCTCCGTCGTTCCAGTCATCGATCCGCTGCATGTCCGGTCCGCGCGAGGTCCCTCGGGCACACGCGAGCCGAGGAAGGTAGGAGCGACCGGCACTTCGACGGATGTGCAAGGTTCGAAGGCAAAGCCAGGAAGCTGCATCCTTCTCGACGAGAGGGACTTCGGGACGATTTCCCGGCGGACCCGTTGCCTTGAGGCGTCTATTGTTGCATACTTCTGCAACAATGAAACTATGAGGCCCTTCCGGCCCGAACATCGATCAACATGGACTGCAACAAGCACGAGAACCACGAACACGTCCACGGCCCCGGTTGCGGCCACGTCGCCGTCAAGCACGGTGACCATGTGGACTATCTCCACGACGGCCACCTCCACCACCCCCACGGCGACCACGTGGACGAGCACGTGATCGAGGTGAGCGAGCGGAATCCGGCCTCCTGCACCCCCGAGCACCGATGCTCCGGTCACGAGGAGGGCCATGTCCACGGCCCCGGCTGCGGACACGAGGCGGTGCCCCACGGCGACCACATCGACTATCTCGTCGACGGTCATCTCCATCACCCGCACGGGGACCACTGCGACGACCACGGGCCGCTCGAGGTGGCCTGAGACGAACGAGAGGGGGCGCCGAGACCGCTCGAGGAGGAGGGTCGCCGGATTCTCCGGCGACCCCCTTCGCCTCAGATGGTCCATGGCGGCCGATTCCTGGTCGCATCCGGGCGCATGAGCCGCACACTTGTCTCCCGCCTCTCCTGCACCCATGGCCGAAGATCCCCGAGAACCCGTCTGCTCGCCCGAAGAGCACGCCGCCCGGAACCGGAGCGCGCGGCCCGACCGCGCTTTCCAGGGGGCGGTCGCGCTCTTCAAGGCTCTCTCGGACGAGCGTCGCCTCCGGACGCTGGAACTCCTCAGCGGGGGGGAGGCCTGCGGGAGCGAGATCGCTGCGACCTTCGACGAACCGCTCTCGACCGTGTCCCACCGCATGAAACTCCTCGAGCAAGCTGGCCTCGTCGCGCGGCGCAAGGAAGGGCGCCACGTCTACTTCAGCCTCCTCGACGAGCACGTGCTGCACCTGGTGCGCGACGCGCTCGATCACGCGATGGAGTGAGCGGGGCGCGCCGCTCACACGAGAGAGGCCCCCGGTCGGCGACGACCGGGGGCCTCTCTCGTGCCCGCGAACGCGAAGGCCTCAGTCCATGTGCGCGATGACGCGCTCGTCGCCCATCTGGAGCTTGAGCGCCGCGCGCTGGGCGGCCTTGTTGAAGAGCGTCTGCCAGGCGCGGAGCGCGCCCTTGACCGAGACGCGGCGCACGAAGTCGACGCTCGTCCAGTACTTCGGACCGCGCAGGCCCTGGGCGTAGGCGTAGAGCTTCGCCTGCTCGGAGACCATCCAGTCGCTGTAGAGCATGTACATCACGAGGTACACCTTGCTCAGCCAGAACTGACGGATCATGGGCTTCACGAAGCGCATCATCCACGGATTGCGAATGATGAACGGGAACAGCTTGTGGAGGTTCTCGATCTCGCGCTTGTGCTCGAACTCGATCGTCGCCGTGCGCTTGAAGTTGACGGGGAAGTCGTCGTAGGCAGCGACGGCGTAACCCATGTCCTTCGTCATGTCCTCGATGTCGAACATCGGATACGGCTGCATGATCGAGACCAGGGGCTGATCGACCTTGCACCGGATGTTCAGCCTCACCGTCTCGAGGTCATCCTCGAGGCTCGCGCCGGGGCCGCCGAGCATGTTCAGGGAGCCGAGTCGGATGCCGTGCTTCTTGATCCAGAAGGCGGCGTCCTCGAGCTGCTGGATGGTCGTGTTCTTGCGGAAGATCGCGTTGCGGATGTAGTCGTTCGCGGCCTCGAAGGCGATCCTCGCGTACACACAGCCGGCACCGGCGAGCTTCTCGATGTGGTGCTCGCGCGTCATGTTCGCCATCAGGATGACGTCGAAGGGGATGCCGATCTCCTTCTTGTAGCGCTCGCAGAACTCGTCGAGCCACTTGCCCGACAGGTTGAAGATGTCGTCCACGAAGTGGATGAACTTCAGGTTGTAGCGCTCCTTGACCTCCTTCAGCTCGGCGATGATGTGATCGACCGAGCGCTTGCGCACGTACTTGGCGTTCGTCGTCCCGACGATCTTCTTCTTCAGCGCGTGGTGGAAGCAGAACGAGCAGTTCATCGGGCAGCCGCGCTGCGAGACGAACACCTTCCGGTCGCTCTCCTTGTAGATGGATCCCGCGTCGTAGACGACCTCGCGGTCGGGGAACCCGAGGCTGTCGAGGTCCGCGATCGGCGGCCGCTGCGGGTTCTTGTGGATCTCGCCGGACTCAGGATCGCGCACCCACAGGTTCTGCACGAACTGGTAGTCCGTCCCGTTCGCGATGTGGTTCAGGAGCTCGGTGATCGCGATCTCCCCCTCGCCGCGGCAGATCGCGTCGACGTGGGGGTTCTTCTCGATCATCTCGGGCGAGAAGGTCGGGTGCGGGCCGCCGAAGACGACGAACACGTCCGGCAGCTCCTTCTTGATCCGCTTCGCGACGTCGAAGCTGTACAGGTGCATCCCGGTCGTCACCGAGAAGCAGACGACGTCGGGGGCGTGCTCGTGGA
This sequence comes from Planctomycetota bacterium, assembly GCA_002862085.1. Lineage (GTDB taxonomy): Bacteria > Planctomycetota > UBA1135 > UBA1135 > Saltatorellus. The sequence continues at coordinate 13,007 of PKCK01000044.1, forward strand.
GCTTCTCGATCCAGTCCTTGTCGGGAAGGAAGAGGGCCGCGGTCTGGTGGCCGGCGTCCTTGATGGAGCGGCTGAGCCACATGATCCCGAGCATCTCCTGGGGGAGATAGTCGTTGACGAAGAGCACCTTGAGGGAGCGCTGGGGGCGCGGTCCCTCCGCGGTCACGGAGACGCCGAGCGGGCGCGCGGCGGGGGCGGTGTCTGCGACGGTCATGGAAAGGGACGGTCCTGGGCAGGACGCGGTGGACGCGCGGCTCGCGACCGATTTCGCCGGGGCGCGGCGGCGCGCTGCGCGCTCCGCCCCCCGGGTCGGGCTGGTACGAAGTTTATCGGCTCACGGGAAGGGGGGGCGTCAAGGCGCTATTTCACTTCCCCGTCAGAGGCTCGACTTCGAGCAGATGCTCTCTGATCGAGACTCGTGAGGCCGGCCAGGAGCTGCTCGACGCGCCCGAAAGTGACCGCTCGATCGAAGCGATCGACCCGCTCCAGCCCGGCGTCGACGAATCGGCGGGCCTCTGCGGGGTCGTCCAGGACCTCGGACATCGCCTGGGCCAGTTCGTGGTGATCCCGGGGGTCCACGAGGAGCCCGTTGACCCCGTCCTCCACGACCTCCGGGTTCCCGCAGACACCGCTCGCGATCATCGGCGTGCCCAGCGCCTGCACCTCGAGAAGGGTGTGGGAGAGCCCCTCGTACTCGCTGTTGAGCACGAAGACGTCCGCCGCGCGGATCAGCAGCGGGACCCGCTCGTGCGGGACGTTGCCGAGGAAGGTCACGCGGTCCGTGGCGCCGAGGTCGGCCGCGAGGCGCTGCCATTCCTCGAGCATGTCGCCGTCGCCCGCCACCAGGAGGCGCACGTCGGCCGGCAGCTCCGCCACGGCTCGTACGATCTGATCCACACGCTTCCAGACCATCAGGCGGCAGACCGTGAGCGCGTAGCGCGCTTCCTGCTCGAGCCCGAGGGCCTCGCGGGCCTCGGCGCGGGTCTCCTCGACATCAGCCGCTCGCGGCCCGTGGTAGGCGTTCAGGATCGTGACCGTCTTGTCCTCCGGCACCCCGTAGCTCTCGGTGAGGATCCCTCGGAGGAATTCGGAGCAGCAGACGATCCGGCGCGTCATCCCCCACCAGCGACGCTGCAGCGCGCGGGCGAGCGCGGGCCGCCATCCGTACCGCTTGCCCTGGAACTCCGTGATCGTGTCTCCGCCGCACCAGCCCTTGCGGTGGGAGATCTCCCACGCGCCGTCGACCATGATCCGGATCGCCACCGGACGTCGCCTGAGCCGCGCCGCGAGGACGTGGAGCAGCGCGAGGTGTTCCTGGACGTAGACCACGTCCGCCCACCCCGCCGTCCGGAGCACGCGCCAGAAGGCCTTGAGGTAGCGCACGGAGAGGGGGCCGCGCGAGATCGCCTCGACCTCGAAGGGGTAGCCCGCGGGAGCTGGATCGGAGCAGAACGCGAGCACACGCACCTCGTGGCCGCGCTCCACGAGGAAGCGACCGAGGCTCGGGACGTACGTGGCGGGCCCGCCGAGATCGGGCGGGAACACCGGGGATGTGATGAGGACCTTGATGGGGACTCGCCCGCCTCAGCGGACGCTCGTGGAGGGGCGGACCGGGGCGCGGGGCCCGATCGCGCGCGCGGGAACCCTACAACACGCCCCGTCGGGCGCGCGCTCAGGCCTCGAGCAGCCAGCTGCCACCGGACGCACCCGCACCGACGCACGCCGCGGGCGCGGCCAGCGCGTCGGGGACGTCGAAGAGGTCGAGAGCGGCGCTGCGGTCGAGGCAGGTGGCGATGGCGGCGGCGAGCTCCTCGGCGACCGGGGGTTTCTCGAACCAGTGCCGCACACCCTTCACGACGAGGCGCATCAGTTCGGACCGCGTTCGCGGGGCCGAAACCACCAGGATCGGAACGCTCGCGAGGGCCTCGAGGCCGCGGATGATCTCGATGAGCTGCTCGCCCCAGGCGCCCGGCAGGTCGATGTCCATGAGGATCAGGTCGATGTCGGGGTGGGCCGTGACCATGTCCAGCACCGCGATCCCGTCGCTGCAGACGACGGGCAAGTGGCCCATCGAACGGACCAGATCCGCGTAGAACAGCTGGGTGGCGTGGTCCTTGTCCGCGATCAGTACTTTCTGCATGGCAGTCGAAGCGGCCGGCTCCCCGACCCTTCCTCCCACTCATCGAGCTTCGGTTCAGCCCCCCTGAAAGGAACTTGCAATCTGGGGCGCCACGGAAAGGCTCCGTGTGACCCGGCCCGGGACGTCACCCGCGAGGGGCCCGGAGGGCTGGGGCAACCGGCCCGGCGCGGGACACGAAGACCGGCCCGGGGGACCGCCTCGGTGGACCCGCACCCGCCT
>PKCK01000094.1 GCA_002862085.1 Planctomycetota bacterium
GAGGCCGCCGCGGACGACCTCGGGACGCTGGCGATCAACGAGGACCTGAACGACACCGCGGCCCACTGCAGTATCCAGGCCGAGGGGGCCGGGATGGCCGAGACGGCGGTCAAGGATCTGAAGGTCTGCCAGTTCATGGAGCCTCGGATCGGCGAGACCTTCGACGCCAAGGTCCGGCGCGTGTCGCGCGGGGGGCTGGAGGTCGACATCAAGGAGCTCAACGTCACGGGCTTCCTGCCCGCGCGCTCGCTCGGCGACCGTCCGAAGGTGGACGGGTCCACGCTCAAGGTTCACGTCGGGAAGCGCGTTCTGAGCTTCACCGAGGGCTACACCGTCTCCGTCCGCGTCAAGGACGTGGACTTCCTGCGCTTGCAGGTGCTGTTCGAGCTCGGGTAGGCGGCGTCAGCGCCGCCTGGCCTTCTTCACTTCGCGGAGCACGAGCTCGACCTCGGCGAAGCCGACGATGCCCTTGTCCGGAGCGTGAACCCCGCCGGACCGTTCGACGATCTCCAGGCGCATGTTCCGAATGGTCGTGCGCTTCGCCAGCTCGATGTACGCCTTGCCGCTCCCCGAGAGGTCGACATCGTGGATTCCGCGCGACTTCCCGTTGATCGACAGGCGCACCTTTGTCGGCTGGTCCCAGTGTTCGGGTTCGTCCGCGCTGCGCCAGATCGGGGTGAGGGCGATCACGGTTCCGCGCTGGGGGCGGCGCGGCTCGAACTCGATCCAGGGTTCGGCGTCCTCCTTCGCGCAGGCCCAGCCGTAGCAGGTCAGCCCGTCCGCGGCCTGGGCCGCTGCCCGACCGCCGTTCTCGCTCGAGGCCCGGATCTTGACCGCCGTGTTCGTGAAAGCGCTCTGACCGAACTCCGCCTGGTACGTCTTCTGCTCGGGCGTGTAGATCGCGCGGACGTCGGCCTCGATCGTCTGGGTGAGGATCGGGACCTCTTCGTCGTCGACGTCGTCGATGGGCCGAACGAGGAGGCGCGCACCGATCCGGTACTTGCCCGGCTGCTCCATCCTGACCTGCGCCGCGAAGCGGTCGCTGCCGTGCGGCGTTTCTGGATCCCCGGGGATGGTCGCGAGGATCTCCTGGGTGTCCGCGTCGAAGTACTCGACGCGCCAGAGGCGGAGCCCCTTGCCGCGTTCGTCGTCCCACTCGTGTGTCTCGCGGACCTCGTCGCTGACGCTGGAGATCCAGAGCGTCAGAGGGGTGTCGCCGGTGGCCCGCATGCTCGCCGCGCGCGCCGGATCGTCCCCTCCGTAGGCGCGAGCGATCGGCGGGCGTGACCCGCTCGTGGGGGCCGTCGCGCGGCGCAGGACCAGGACGCCGAAGCAGGTCCCCGGGTGCGCTTCGCCGTAATTGGTGGTCCAGGTCCCGTTCTCTTTCTGGGTTCGAACGAGGAAGTCCGCGGCCTCCTGGTACCAGTCGCGCGTCCCGAAGAGCTTCCGGCCGGTGAGGCCACCGACGCGCTCGAGTCCGTAGAGGTAGTAGAGGCGCCAGCGCTGCATGTGGCCGGCGTTCTTGTTCTCCTGATCCGGATCGGGGTTGTGGTCCATGACCAGGTGCTGTCCGAGCCACTCGACGCCACGGTCGATGGCGGCAGCGGAGGTGCGTTCCCCGCGCGCGCTCAGTTTGTCGGCCGCGAGGAGGGCGTCGCGGGCGATGTGAACGACGGCGATCCCGGCCGCGGTCATCGAACCGCTGCGGGGTGAACCCGGTCTGTACGTGAACGCGCCGTTCTCGTGCTGGAGGTCCATCCCGTAGTCCAGGAGCGCCTTCCAGACCTTCGGGTTGACGCCGATCTCCATCTTCTCGGCGACGCGGAGCGCGAGGCACCCGTACTGCGTGAGCGACAGATCCTCGTGCAGGCCGGGATAGCTGAAGCCCCGACCGTGGGCCTCGAGGAGGATCTCGAGCCACTCCTCGATCTCGGCGCGATAGAGCTCGGGGTCAGCCTCGTGGAGCGCGAGGACGCAGCAGGCGATGCCGTACGTCCAGCGCGGCGGATGAGCCCGAAGGAACCCGATGCCGCGCTGGATCGATGGATGGGATCTCGGGATCCCGGCCTTCAACAGCGTGTAGAGGGACAGCCCAGTCTGGCCGGAGACGTATCGATGCTCATCCGGCTTCCACGAGCCGTCGAGCTCCTGGCGCGTCAACAGATACGTCGCGCCCCGATCGATCGCGTCGTCGATCTGCGCCTGCGTCGCATGGGCTGGCTCCTGGGCGACGGCGCTCGCCCCCTCCGAGCTCGCGAACGCCGCGAGAACGAAGGCGGCGGTCGCGCAGAAGATGCGCTGGACGCAGGCTCGGCCGTGGAGGTGCATCGAACCCGAGAATAGCCTCCCGCGCCTCAGGTCCAGACGCCTCTTACATCCAATGCCCCGGGCTGCGCGAATCGCCAGGCATGTTCGACCCCTCCTCCGGCCTCATCGCGCTGCTCGCGGTGGGCCTGCTCATGACCAGCGTCTGGGCGATTCATCTGAGGGACGAGGATGCGAGCATCGTCGATCCGGTCTGGGGAGCTTCGATCTGGACGGCCGGCCTCGTTCACAGCCTCGGAGTCGGCGCCGAGCTCCGTGGAGGGCGCCTGATCGCCCTCGTGCTCGCGGCGGCGTGGGCGCTCCGCCTGGGCGCGTACCTGCACATCCGTCATGGCATCGTCGGGGAGGATCGCAGGTACAGGAAGATGAGAGAGGCCCGCGGGGACGCGTGGTGGTGGCAGAGCCTGCCCGTGGTCTTCCTCCTGCAGGCGATCCTCGCGTGGGTCGTGGCGCTTCCCCTCATGGCGCTTGGATCGGGGCCGACCCGCGTGGGTTGGCTCACCGCTGCCGGATTCCTGGTGGCCCTCTGCGGTTTTCTCTTCGAGTCGATCGCGGACGGCCAGCTCGCCCGCTACAGGCGGCTCTCGAGCTCCGGCGCTGTTCCCGACGGTCGATCAGGGGTCATGGACCAGGGCCTCTGGGGGCTTTCCCGACATCCGAACTACTTCGGGGAGACTGTCTTCTGGTGGGGTCTCGGCCTCGCGGCGATCGGCGTGGGGGCCTGGTGGGCACTGGCCGGGCCGGTGCTGATCACGTTCATGCTCCTGAAGGTCTCCGGTGTGACGATGACCGAGGCGGACATCGAGGAGCGACGCCCCGCCTATCGCGACTACGTGAAGCGCGTCAACGCGTTCGTTCCCGGGCCGCGTCGCGAAGGGTGAGCCTCCTTTTGGTGATGTGATGTATGGGATTCCGAGCGCTGCCCGATGGCTAACCCTCAATCTTCATGAGCGGTGGCGCGCGACGCTTTGCAGAACGGGACCACCGCACGTGCAAACTCCCCCCGGCCCCGACCGGGCCGCCGCGCACGGACCTGACCTTTGAGCGCGTCCAGCGCTGAACCAGTCAATGTGCCGCATGAATACGCGGCAGTCTCTGATCGAAACATCTTCCCGAAAGCCGGGCGCCGCCGTCTTTCGGACTCGTCGGAGGCAGGTAGCGTCCAGTGTGCGGATTGATGGAACCTAGCGTTCTGCCAAGCCGTCCCCCCAGTACGCATGTGTGCGTCTCTGCCGTGAGCTGCGGCGACCGGGTCTATCCGGGCGTCCGCGACTTTGACCGGCAGCGCTGGGGGCCGTATACCTAGGTACGGTTCTCTCCGACCATCTCATTCCTTCTGGAGTACTGCTTGATGCTTCGTTCTTCGCTCTTCACTGCCAGCGCCTTCGCCCTCGTGGCCGGCGCCGCCGCGCAGACCAGCGCGCCGCTGCAGGCCTCGGCCCAGCGCGTCACCAGCCCCGTCAAGTACGCGGGTACCTACAACGTCCAGACCAAGACCTGGATCCGCGGCCAAGCCGCGTCCGCCAACTTCGGTCAAACCGACAACATCTACAGCAACACGGCCGGCACCGGCTACTTCTCGAGCATCAACGTCACCAGCAGCCCCGGCGGCACCGTTGTTGACAACGCTCAGATCCCCTCCTCGTCCAACCCGGGCCCGTTCTCCATCGGTGGCGCCCGCGACTCGAGTGAGGTGACCGGCGTCCAGATCGGCTACTGCGACTTCGACCTCAACCCCGGCGTCAGCGGCTGGACCGTGGAGTTCTACAACACGTACGACCTCTGCTCCGGCATCCCGGATCCCGCCCAGCTCGCCTTCGGCGTCACGGCCACCGGCCTCCCGGCCAACGGCTGCTGGATCGTCGACCTCGCCGGTATCCCGGCGGGCAGCGCGATGCAGCACGACGGCGACGGCCTCTTCGACGGCGTCCCGGCTCTCGACACCTTCGGCGTGGCGTTCACCTACGCCGGCACCGGCGTCGGCGCCGCGGGCTTCCTGCTCGCTGGTGACCCGGTCAACACCGACACCGGCCACGTGATCGGCAACAACCCGCTCAGCGGCTCGAACACCTACTACGGTGAGATCGGCGGCTGCCCGGGTACCGGTTCTGGCTACAACAACGACGATGCGTTCCAGCTGAACGACATCTCCGGTGGCGCTGTTGCCTCGGGCTGCTACTTCTTCGGCGGCTACAGCAACAACGGCATCCCCTGCGGCGGCCCGGTCAACCCCCCGGGCTCCTGGTACGTTGAGATCAGCGGCCAGGACGGCGGTGGCGGCCCCGGTGGCCCCATCATCGCTGCCGGCTGCACCGGTAACGTCAACGCCACCGGCGTCCCCGGTGACATCGAGGTGAACGGCAGCGCTGTCGGCGCCGACAACAACGCCATCATCCGTGCCTTCAACCTTCCGTTGAACCAGTTCGGCATCTTCGCGACGGGCCTCGCTCCGATCGCGCCGGGCACCATCAACACCGGTAACGGCACGCTCTGCATCAACCCCGGCGCTCAGGGTGGTCTCGGCCGCTTCGGCGCTGCCAACCAGATCAAGAACACTGGTGCCACCGGCGAGATCACGCTCGACTCGAACGCCGGTGAGTGGGACCTCACCGTGATCCCGACCTCGGTCGGCACCTACGCTGCTGCTGCTGGCATCACGACCTACTTCCAGGGCTGGCACCGCGAGCTCGTCGGCGCGGGCTGGAACTTCACCGGTTCCTGCTCCGTCGCGTGGCAGTGATCCAGTGAGGTCCGTCGCTCCCTCCCGGGGGCGATGGGTCACCTGAACGGAGCGCCCCGCTCCTCCTTCGGGAGGGGTGGGGCGCTCTGCTTTTTCAAAGGATCGAACCGCCCTCGAAGACGTGGGCGTGACGGGTCGTCGACCATCGTGTAGCCTCGGTCCCCGCGGCGGTGCGCCGCAGCCTCCTGGGTTCTCTTCGTGCTTCGCAGCTCTGGAGCGTGGCGTCCTTCGCTTCCGTCGCTGCTCCATCCCCCGGGCGGCACATCGATTCACTGGTCAGGAGGAACGATGGCGATGAAGACATTCCGATCTGGTCCTCGCAGCGGTGCTCACGGATTCCGCCGCGCTGCGATCGGGCTTGGTGCGGCGTCGGTGATGGCTCTCCTCGCTCCGGCGAGCGAGATGGCCGTCCAGGCGGACGAGCCGGCAGGGCACTCGGGGATCCCGCGGCCCTCCGCGCTCAGCGAGGCTGCTGACGCGCTGAGGAACGCCGCTCTCGCGCGAATCATGGCGGTGAGTCCCCACGAGCGGCTGCCCGTTCGTGTGCTGCTCGAGGACCTCCGCACGATCGCCGCCGCCTCGCCTCATGAGGCCTGGGTCGCCTCCGGTCTTGGCCAAGCGCTGCTCGAAGCCTCCATCGGCGCTGGCCGCGCCGAACGTCGGCAGCTTCTTCAGGCCGGGCTGGAGCTCGCAGACGCAGCGCCCGCCGCCGAGCTGGCGCAGGCTCTCCTCCGCGCCTGTTGCCACCTCGCGGAGTCCACGCTCCACTCCCGCGTCGCCCGCCAGACCACGAGCGGCGGCCTCTCGGGACCGGTTCCAGCAGGAGGGGGTCAACGACGGGTCCTCGCTGGCCTCCACGGGCAGCTCGAGCGGGCAAGTACAGGTCAGCCCGACTCGTTCGTGGCGCGCTCGCGACGTCGGGCGACGCATCTCGCTCCCGGCTCCATCGGGCCCCGGTACGTCGCTCGCGACACCTCGGGGAACGAGGTGCGCTCCACCGATTTCATCGGAACGATCACCCTCTACAGGGTCTGGGACGCCAACAGCCCCGCGTCCGTCGCCGCTCACCGCAGGGACGCCGAGCTGCTCCGCAAGTACTGGGACCGGCCCTTCGAGCTCGTGGGGATCAGCGACGCGGATGATCGACAGGCGCACGTCGAGTCGCTCCCGGCGAAGGGCTTCGGGGGCATCCAGATCTACGACGGCCCGATCGGGACGGAGCTGGTCGACGCGCTGGCGAGGTCCGGACAGTCCTCGACAGCCAACGTCAGCAGCGCGCTGTCGGCGTGGCATGAGCCGATCGCGGGAACTTGCATCCTGGTCGACAGTCGCGGAGTCATCCGGGGCCGGGATCTGAGCCACGAGGAACTCGATGCGCTGATCCTCGACCTCGTCAACGAGCACCGGCAGCTGCTCCGCCAGCGTGAGCAGGGATCGTGATCACCGCTCGCCCCTTTCCCATTCCCTCTCGCTCCTCATCCCCGGCGCGCAGCGCCTGGCGGCGACCGCCGCTCAACGATGGAACCCTCCGAGCCGCAATCTCCCATTCGACGCGTGAAGCCCCCGGATCACGGCCGTGAATTGCCCCTGTGGACCGTCCTGGCGGTCGCAGCGGGGGTCCTTCTCGCTGGTCTCGGCTCGTCGCCGACGGACACGCCCCGCGCAGGGCGCGACGCGGCGCCGGCCGAGGGTCGCGTCGCCTCGGAGTCGATGCTCCGGATGGCCTCGCACGGCGAGGGGCCTGCAGAGGTCGATCTCGCGCGGGTCAGCGGACAGGGCGACAGGGGGACGGTGCCGGGGGAAGCAGCAGAGCGCCCTCGCGGCTCGCGCGGCATTTCGGAGAAATCCGCCGAGCGCGGGTCGATCGAGGTGGGTCCGGAGGAGACAGCTCCCTCGATCCATTCTGAAGGAGTGGACGCGAGGACCCGGGAGACCGGCGGCCACGTGAACGGCCTTCGTCACGGCGAGTGGATCACCCGCGATGGGGCGGGCGTGATTCGCGAGCGCGGCACCTACGACGCCGGGCGTCGAGTCGGTGCATGGGAGTCCTACTGCGCCCGGGGAGTGCTCGTCGAGGTCACCGAATTCGCCGACGGTGTGAAGCAGGGGGCGTGGCGAGCGTTCGCCCCCGATGGCGGCGTGATCGGTGAGGGCCGACATCACGACGGCCTGCGGTTCGAGGAGTGGGTCTTGTGGTACTCGGATGGCCGGGTGAAGGAGCGCGGCGCCTACGTGAACGGCCTGCGTGAGGGGGTCTGGGAATTCTTCGACGACCTCGGTGAGCTGACGCACCGCTCCGGCGCCTACCGCGCCGGGATCAAGATCGACTGACCGAGCGGAGGCCCCGTCAGCCGCCCCGCGTATGCATCTCCAGGTGCGGACGCGAGCGGAGTTCGTCGGCCCCGGCCAGGGCGGCCCGATCGATGCTCGCGGCGCGGGCTTCCGCGCCCCTGTCGGATCGCTTCTGCCAGGTGTCGGCGATGAGCCGCGCCGCTGCCTCGGCTCCGTGGTCTCGAAGGGTCGGGGCGGTATCGGCCCCCTCGGCGGCGTAGAGGCAGGTGAAGAAGGTCCCGTCCGCTGTCAGGCGCGCACGGTCACACGACGAACAGAACGGGCGCGTCGTGGAGGCGATCAGTCCGAAGCGCTGGCCGCTGGGGAGCAGATATCGACTGGCCGGCGCGGCTCCTCTCGGGGCGGAATCCGGCCGCGGTTCTCCGAACGCGGCCGCGATTCGCTCGAGGATCTCGGACGCAGGAACCACGGAGTCCATGGACCAGCGGGTCGCGCCGCCCACGTCCATGTACTCGATGAAGCGGACCTCGACGTCGTGCTCGGCGCCGAAGCGCAAGAGATCCGCGAGCTCGTCGTCGTTCTCTCCGCGGACCACGACCGTGTTCAGCTTGGTGCCCTCGAAGCTCGCAGTGGCCGCCCGGAGGCCGCGCAGGGCTCGGTCGAGCTCGTCCCTGCGGGTCATCTCCAGGAATCGATCAGGCTTGAGCGTGTCGAGGCTGATGGTGATTCGATCGAGCCCGGCGCGCTTCAGGGGCGCCGCCAGATCCTCGAGGTGGACGGCGTTGGTCGTCAGCGCGATCTCGTCCAGTCCAGGACTGTTCGGGGACGAGGCGCGAAGGGCGTCCAGGCCGACCACGAGGTCGGTGAGGTCCCTGCGAAGCAACGGCTCCCCACCCGTGATGCGGAGCTTGCGAAGCCCGTGGGGGAGCAACGCCGCCACGAGCGCGATGCTCTCCTCGTACCGGAGGATCGCCGCCTTGGGGAGCCAGGCATATCGCTCCTCGGGCATGCAGTACCCGCAGCGCAGGTTGCAGCGGTCCGTGACGGACAGCCGCAGGCTGCGCAGGGGGCGCTGGTGCTGGTCGAGGATGGGCAGCTGCATGGGCGGCTGGTCGGCGGTGCCGGGATGATCGCACACGGGCCCTGACGACGGGCGGTTCAGTCGGGCGAGACTCGGTCTATCTTGAGCCCCATGAGCAGGCCCACCACCCTCGGAGCCCTCCGCGAGAGCGGCTACCGCCCAAAGAGCGTCCACGCGGAGCTCCGCGCCAACCTGATCGAGCGGCTCCGGAGCGGGGAGCCCGTCCTGCCCGGGATCGTCGGCTACGGAGAGAGCGTCGAGCCGCAGCTCGTGAACGCGCTTCTAGCGGGGCACAGCTTCATCCTCCTCGGCCTACGCGGCCAGGCGAAGACGCGGATCGCGCGGTCCCTCACGGCGCTGCTCGACGAGTGGATCCCGGCCATCGAGGGATCGGAGATGAACGAGGATCCGTTCGCTCCGGTCACCGTTCCCTCCATCGAGCGGGCAGCCGAGCTCGGGGATGAGCTTCCGGTCCGCTGGATCCATCGGGACGAGCGGTATCAGGAGAAGCTCGCCACACCGGACGTGACGGTGGCGGACCTGATCGGCGACGTGGACCCGATCAAAGCGGCGACGCAGCGGCTCACCTTCGCGGACCCCAAGGTCATCCACTTCGGAATCCTGCCTCGAGCCAACCGAGGCGTCTTCTGCGTGAACGAACTCCCCGATCTCGCTGCGCGGATCCAGGTGGGGCTCCTCAACATCCTGGAGGAGGGCGATATCCAGATCCGCGGGTTCCCGATCCGCATGCCGATGGACATGGCGCTGGTGTTCACCGCCAACCCCGAGGACTACACCAACCGGGGGAGCATCATCACCCCGCTCCGGGACCGTATCGCGTCGCAGATCCTCACGCACTACCCGAAGGACCTCGACGCGGCGCAGGAGATCACGGAGGCCGAGGCCTGGAAGGAGCGTGGCGAGGACGCCATCGAGGTGCGCGTGCCCTCCGCGCTCAGGGAGGCGATCGACCTCGTGGCGTTCGAGGCCCGCGAATCGGAGTTCGTCGATCAGGCCTCGGGCGTGAGCGCCCGTCTCTCGATCGCGCTCTACGAGAACGTCCTCTCGAACGCGGAGCGTCGCGCGCTGCTGACCGGCGCCGACCGAGCGACGGTTCGGCCGGCGGATCTGTACACCGCGACATCGGCGGTCACCGGAAAGGTGGAGCTCGTCTACGACGGTGAACGCGAGGGGATCAGCGCCGTCGCGAGGATGCTCGTCGGGAAGGCTCTCGCCGCTGCCTTCTCGCGACACTTCCCCGACGGATACGACGAGGGCCTCGGCGACGCTGGCTCGGGGGAGCCCGTCTACGAGGGGGTGCTCACGTGGTTCCGGGGTGGAGAGACCCTCGAACTCGACGACACAACCCCGGACGCCGAGCACTTCTCGCGCCTCTCGAGCGTGGGTGGGCTCGCCGACCTCGTGACTCGCCATGGCGACCCCGCCGACGACGCTGAAGCCGCTGCTCTCATGGAGCTCGTCCTCGAGGGACTCCACCAGAACTCGCTGCTGTCACGGGACGACGAGGGCGAGCGAGTCCGCGTCTTCGGCGACATGCTCGCGCAGATGGCGCGCTCCCTCTCGAGCTGACCTTGAAGTTCAGGTACTCCGATTACGACCCCTCGAGGAAGACGATCGAGGAGCTGCTCCGCCAGCTGAAGGACCTGTATCACGACCTGCTGCTCCAGGCGGATGGTGATCCGGAGCAGGCCCTCCGCTGGATGGAGATGATCGCGGAGCGCTACTCGCTCCTACCGGCCGGCTTCACGCTCGAGGACTTCAAGAAGCACCTCGAGCAGCAGCGCCTCGTGGAGCGGACCGCGGAGGGGCTGGCCATGGCGCCGGCGGGAGAGAGAGCCCTGCGGCAGGAGTCGCTCGATCGAATCTTCAGCGGGCTCTCGAAGGACGCGGCTGGAGACCATCGCGTGGCGGCGCCGGGCGTCGGCCAGGAACGGCTGACGGAGACGCGGCCCTGGACGTTCGGGGATCCCACCTCGATGATCGATTCGACGGCATCGGTGTCCAACGCGCTGCGCCGCGGGATCGATCAGGGAGCGTTCCAGCTCCGGGAGGAGGACCTCGAGGTCTACGAGACGGAGCACCTCTCCAGCTGCGCCACCGTCCTGCTGATCGACATCAGCCACTCGATGATCCTCTATGGCGAGGATCGCATCACGCCTGCGAAGCGGGTGGCGCTGGCGCTGACGGAGCTGATCCGCACGCGTTATCCGAAGGACAGCCTTCGGGTCGTCACCTTCGGGGACGACGCCGAGGAGGTCTCGCTCGACGAGATCCCCCGCATCTCGGTGGGCCCGTTCCACACGAACACGCGGGCGGCGCTCCGCATGGCCCAGGATCTCCTGCGCCGTGAACGGCGGGCGAACAGGCAGATCTTCATGGTGACCGACGGGAAGCCCAGCGCGTTGACCGAGCCGGACGGCGAGATCTACAAGAATCCGTTCGGTCTGGACCGACGGGTCGTGGCGAAGACCCTCGACGAGGCCAACCACTGCCGCCGGATCGGGATCCCGATCACGACCTTCATGCTCACGGAGGACCCCGTGCTCGTGAACTTCGTCGAGGAGTTCACGGAGGCCGCGAAGGGGCGCGCGTACTTCGCCGGTGGGGATCGGCTCGGCGCGACGATGTTCGTCGACTACGTCCGCGGAAAGCGCGCGCGTATCTGAGCAGCCGTCATCGCGCGCGGAGGCGGACGTTCTCCCCGATCCAGTCGAGGATCGAGCGAAGAGTGTCGTAGTCCTCGTGCCGCGCCCGGACCCAGCCGTTGGCCATGTACCCGGCCTCCACCCCCTGCGTCGGGGTGCCGGGCGCGGGGATGTGTACGTCGATGAGGTGCTCGCCGTGGAGGCGCTGCATCTCCTCGACGCCGCTGGCGCCGACGTGCTCACCGTCCTGATCCGGCCGCAGGGCGATCATCCCGCCGGCGTATCGGCGGGAGGGACGCTGCTCTGCGGTGCCGTGCACGATGAGGTGCGCCCACTCCCTGTAGATGTCGATCTCGTTGGCGGCCGCGTAGACGTCCCACATCCGCACGCCTGGCGGGCGACAGCCGATCTCGCTGAACTTCAGCCCCTTGGGTCCGAAGAACCACTCCATGTGGGTCGCAGAGGTCTCGACGCCGAGGGCCTCGATCACCCTCCGCGCCATGGTCCTCAGCTCGTCGTAGTTGGCGTCGCCGTCGATCTGGTTCGTCGTGAGGATCTGCGGCGAGATCCAGCGCTCACGCATCGCCTCGAGCACGCCCGGGTAGTAGTGACTGACGAACTCGTGAGCGACGACTCCGCCGACGGTGAGGGTGTCGAGGAACCCCTCGTGACCCTCGACGAACTCCTCGACGGCGACGCCCGCGCCGTCCGCGAGTCCGCTCCCCTGGATCGCGGCGTCGAGGCTGATGGGATCATCGGCGCGGAACGTGCCCGCCGCGCCGGCGCCGTCCCGCGGCTTGAGGATGACGGGGAAGCCGACCCGGTCGACGAAACGGCGCGCCTCCGCGATGTCCGCGGTGCCGACCGACTGCGCCGTCGCGATCCCGGCGTCGCGCAGCGCGTCCTTCATGGCGGGTTTGTCCCTGCACAGCCACGCGGTCCGCGTGCTCGTACCGGGGATCGAGGCCTGCTCGCGAACCCAGGCGCAGGGCATGATGTGAGCCTCGACCGTGGCTTCCAGGCGATCCACCCAACCCCTCGACTGAATGCGACGTACGGCGTCGAGCAGCGCCTCGCCGTTCGTGACGGAAGGCACCTGCTCGTAGCCGTCGAGCCAGCCCTTGAGCTCCTCGTCCAGCGCGGCCGCAGAGCCCTCTCCGATGGCGGTCACGCTCGCGCCCACAGCGCGGAGCGCCCGGACGAACTCCCGCTGGTTGCGGGGAAAGGACGGCTCCAGGAAGACGACGTGCATGATGGTCTCCGCGGTCACCCGAGATGCTCGGCGAGGATCGCGGCGTAGAGGTCCTCGTAGGCCTGGACCTGCACATCCCACGAGAAGTCGCGCGCCATCCCGCGCGCCTGGAGGATCGACCACGCTTCGCGGTCCTTCCACACCTCGAGGGCGTGCCGCATGGTGTCGTGGAGGGCCTCCGAGGTCATCTCGTAGAAGCAGAAGCCCGTTCCTTCGCGCCGCTCGGGGTCCCAGCGCTCCACGGTGTCCGCGAGTCCGCCCGTGGCGCGAACGAGGGGGACGGTGCCGTATCGGAGGCTGTACATCTGATTCAGCCCGCAGGGTTCGTAGCGGGAGGGCATCAGGAAGATGTCCGCTCCCGCCTCGATGCGGTGCGCGAGGTCGTTCTTGTAGCCGAGATACACGCCGACCTTGTGGGGAAGCGAATCCCGGAGCCATTGGAAGTAGCGCTCGCTGTCGGGGTCGCCGCTCCCGAGGACGACGAGGCGTACGTCGTCCGACTGGAGGAAGACAGGGAGGATGTCGGGGAGGAGGTCGAAGCCCTTCTGGCCCGTCATGCGCGAGACGATGCCGAAGACCGGGCCCGTCGGGTCGGGCGCGAGGTTCATCTCGTCGAGCAGCCGATCACGGCACGCCCGTTTCCCCGAGAGGTCGCCTGGGCCGTAGTTGACGGGGATGTGGGGGTCGATCGAGGGGCACCACTCGTCGTAGTCGACGCCGTTCACGATCCCGACGAGGTGGTCCTCGCGCGCGGCGAGCACGCGCTCGAGGCCCATCCCGTGCTCCTCGGTCTGGATCTCGCGCGCGTAGGTCTCGGAGACCGTCGAGAGCCAGTGGGAATGGATCAGGCCCGTCTCCAGCAGGTTGACCGTCCCGGCGGAGAGGCGCTCTTGGTGGAACTGGCCGCGGACCTCACCGAGGCCCATCCTCTCGACCTCGTCGGCGGGGAACACTCCCTGGTATCCGAGGTTGTGGATGGAGAAGAGGGTGCGGGTCCCCTCGAAGAGTCGGTCCCAGGTGAACGCGCGCCGGAGCAGCATGGGGAGGAGGCCCGTGTGCCAGTCGTTGGCGTGGACGATGTCGGGGCCCCATTCCTGGCGCTGGCAGGCCTCGATGATGGCGCGGCAGAATCCGGTCCAGCGGACGCTCTCGTCCGGGTCCTCCGTGTAGAGCTCCTCGCGGTCGAACAGCTCGGGGGCGTCGATGAGGTCGACGAGCAGCGGGAATCCCGATGCGTTCTTCGAGTTCGGCAGGGCGGCGTGGAGCAGCCGGGCGCGGATCTCCCGGCCTCCGATCTCCAGGGTGAAGGCCTCACCGTTCGGTTCGGTGGCGAGTCCGCTCTCCGCGATCCTCCTGTAGTAAGGCAGGAAGACGCGAACGTCGTGGCCGCGCTGCCAGAGCGCTCGCCCGAGGGCCGCCGTCACGTCGGCGAGCCCGCCGGTCTTGGCGAAGGGGGCGCACTCGGCGGCCGCGATGGCGATCCGAAGGGGGGCAGTCATGGCGCGGAGCTTAGCAGTGTGGACGAAGCCGAGGCCTCATTGGACCCCAGCCGGAGGTCGATCTCGATGCCTCGATCTTCGTATTCTTGCCGCCATGGATCGCGCCGCCGTCTTCGTGGCCCCCTTCGCGATGGAGAGCACCCTCCGATTCGTGCGCGCAGTGGCGGCTCTTCCGGGCGTCCGCCTGACGATCGTCTGTCAGGAGGCGGAGTCGTCCTTCCGGGTGAAGGCCGGCGAGCAGATCGCGGGGCTCGTCAGCGGCGTCGTGCGCTGCCCGGACGTGCACGACGCCGATGCCCTGGAGGCGGCGGTCCGCGTCGCAGCTGCGAGGGCAGGAGCCCGTGTCGACGCGTTGATCGGAATCCTCGAGCCGCTTCAGGTTCCCATGGCGGAGGTCCGAGCGCGACTGGGGATCCGCGGGATGGATCCGGTCGAGGCCAGGGGCTTCCGGGACAAGGCGCGCATGAAGGAGCTGCTGCGGAAGAGCGGCTTGCCGTGTGCGGCTCATCTGCTGGCGACCGACGCGGAGAGCGCCATCGCGTTCGCTCGGCGGACTCTCCCCCTGGTGGCGAAGCCACCCGCCGGCGCGGGCGCCAGGGACACGTTCCGCGTGGACACCCTGGAGCAGCTCGTCGACTGGATGCGCCGGAGCCCACCGAGCGAGAGTTCGCCCCTGCTGCTGGAGGAGTTCGTGCAGGGGGAGGAATTCTCCTTCGACAGCGTCAGCCTCGGCGGCCAGCACGTCTTTCACTCGATCAGCGAGTACTCGCCCACGCCGCTCCAGGTGATGGAGTCCCCCTGGATCCAGTGGACGGTTCTCCTCCCCCGCGAGATCGACGGGCCCGAGTACGGGGCGATCCGCGACGCTGGCCCTCGGGCGCTGGACGCGCTCGGCATGGTGACGGGAATGACCCACATGGAGTGGTTCCGCCGCACCGACGGCTCGATCGCCATATCCGAGGTCGCGGCGCGGCCTCCCGGCGCGCAGTTCACGAGCCTGATCTCCCACGCTCACGGAGAGGACATGTACTCCGCTTGGGCGGAGCTCATGTGCTTCGAGCGCTTCGAGGCGCCGACGCGGCGCTTTGCCTCGGGTGCGGCGTACCTGCGGGGCCAGGGCGTCGGTCGCGTGCGCGGGGTCTCCGGCCTGGATCGAGCGAGAGCCGAGCTGGGAGACCTCGTGGTGGAGGCGAAGATCCCTCCCTCGGGCGCGCCCAAGGCCTCGAGCTACGAGGGCGAGGGGTACGTGATCCTCCGTCATGAGGACACCGCGCGCGTCGAAGAGGGCCTCCGCCGCCTGGTCCAGATCCTCCAGGTGG
>PKCK01000130.1 GCA_002862085.1 Planctomycetota bacterium
AGCAGGTCGTCCACGAAGCGGTACGAGGCATCGCCGACGTGGCTCCAGCCCGAGAGATCGTCGCCCGGCGTGAACAGGGGCGAGGAATCGTCCTCCCCGGGGTCGTCGGCCTCGAGGCGTCGGATCCGCATGCCGCGGACCCACACCTCGTCACCGTGCTCCTGGATGAGGATCCGCCCCTCGCCTCGCGCGAACGTCTCGGCAATCCCTCGGAACTTGCTGCTGCGGACCGCGTCGGCCCAGCCCGGCGTCGCGGTGTCGGTCTCCATCACCTTCACGCCGTCCAGCCAGTGCTCGAGCCTGGTACCGCGCGCGACGATGCGGGCGCTCCTGAACTCGCCCCACAGGGCCCGCGGCCCGCCCGCCGTCGGGATGACGTCGTAGAGCGCGCCGGCGCGGTGCTGCTGGTTCTTCGTGTCGGACCACTGGTCGAGCATCTGGTACTCGGGGCCGACGCTGCCGCCTCCCTCCGCGGGGATGCGGTACTTGACGCCTGAGTTGCCGGCGATGGACGTCTTCCACTGCCAGGTGAGCTCGAAGTCCTCGAAGAGCTCCTTCGTGACGATGTCCCCCGACGCCTTCGTACGCCTCGCGACGTCTCCTTCGAAGGCCCAGCCCTCGCCGACCTCGCCGCCGTTGGCGGCGCGCCAGAGCGAGCGATCCATGAGCGAGCGCCAGCCGGCGGCGCGCTCGGCGTCGGTCAGGGGCGCGGGCGCCGTCGCCGCGTCGCGGACGGAGCCCGTGGCGGCCCACTCGGTGCCGCGCACGACGAGCCCGCGGAACTGCGGGTCGTTGTGCGAGGCCTGGCTCGGGACGTTGCCGCGCCAGACGTGGCCGAGGGGCGTGTGGAAGACCCGGCCCTCGCCGTAGCTGCGCGTGAGGATCATCGGCTCGTTCGCGCCCGTCCCACCGGTCTCGGGGTCGGAGTAGGCGGTGGCGAGCACACGCCGCTCGACGCCGTGGACGTTCACGAGCCGGTGGTAGAGCTCGTCGGGGTGCTTGAGGATGGCAGGCAGGGTGCGCGTCACGGGGTGGTCGCGGTCGGTGACCTGCACGTCGAAGGCGTGGAAGCGGCCGTGCCCGGTGCCCCTGCGCCAGAGGTCACCGACGAGGCGCTCGTACTCGGGCCAGCCGACGCCGGAGTTGTCCGCGGCGTGGATCACGACGACGCCGGTGCCGGAGCGGACCGAGGCGAGGAAGCCCTCCTGGGCGGCGTCGCCCCAGCCGGGCCCGTTGTAGTCGAGGACGAAGGCTCGGTACTTCGAGCGCTCCTCCTCGTCGGCGAAGACCTTCGCGGGCTCGAAGGTGACCTCGACGTCGAAGCGCCCTGACGACTCGAGGATCCGCGCGAGGGAGGGGGTCGTCCACTGCCAGTCGTGGTTGTTCGCGCCCGAGACGACGAGCACGGGGATCGGCTCGTCCGAGCTGAGGGTCGCGGCGGACGGAGCGTTGGTGAGCGCTGCGAGGAGCAGCGCGCCGATCGGGAGGGAGGCCATGACCGCAGGATACGCGGCCGCGGCGTTTCCGCCGGCGCGGGTCAGTGGCCGATGGAGCCATGCGCGCTCGACGTGCCCGCACTGCCCAGCAGACAGGTCTCGCCGGGTCGGGCGAGCGTCACGTACAGGCCAGCACCCGGTGCAGCCGACTCGCCCTGCAGAGCGCCCGCCTCCGCGCGGGAAGCGTCGATGAGGACCACGGCCGACGCGCCGATCACGCGGGCCTCGCCCGAGTCGAACACCAGCGCCGTGCGCTCGGGGATCCCGAAGCCGCGGCGCGCACCTCCCTCGAAGAGAGCCGTGAGGAGGCGTCCTTCCCGGCGACGCTCGGAGAAGTGCTGATCGACGATCGCGTCCGCGATGAGACCGAGCCCCTCGCGGCGCTCCACGGAGCCTGCGAGATAGGGCGCGGGATCGGGCGAGCCGCTGATCGTGATCGAGCCGAGGACGGCCGCCCCGGCGCTGGTCCCGCCGATGACCGCGCCGCGCCGGTGTGCCTCGCGAAGGACCTCGACGAGTCCCCGGGCCTCCAGGTGATCGAGCAGGCGGAACTGGCTCCCTCCGCCCATCCAGATGACGTCCGCGTTCACCAGCTGGGCCCGCGCGGTCTCCGCGTCGTCGGCGAGGATCTCGGTCGATCCGGCGCCAGCCGCGTCCCACATCCGCGCCGAGGCCACGCCGCGGTCCTCGCGGGAGCTGGCGTGGGGGACGACGACCACCGCAGGCTCGGAGTGTCGCCGCTCGCGCGCGAGCTCGAGCGCCACCGCCGGTATCTCCTCGGGGGTGCCGCCGCCCCCCACGGCGATCACCGGGCCGACCCCGGCCTCGTCGGGAATCGTCCGGGCGCCACCCGGGACCGAGCACGAGGCCGCGAGGACGGCGAGGAAGGATCCCGCGGCCCCGAGGAGGCAGCGGCTGGTCGGATGTGAGGCAGCCATGGTCCAGATCGTGCCTCAGGATCGCCTGGACCTGGGGTTTTCCTGCGGGCGTCGGATCCGAGCGGCCGAGGAATCGGCCTGCATGAAGATCATCGAAGAGGTCCAGCTGCCCATGGGGCTCGAGCAGGCGTGGGTGAACGAACTCCACGCCGAGCTGGAGTCCGCGGCGCAGGAGTTGCCCAAGCTGAGCGTGGCCGCGCTCGAGCTGGCGGAGCTCGCCGTCAGCGGCGAGTACAACGCGGAGATCGTCGGCGCCGTGCTGGAGCGCGACGAGAAGCTCCGCGAGCAGGTCGTACGCATGGCCAACTCCACCGTCTACGCAGCGGAGACGCGCGTGGAGAGCACGGCGGCCGCGGCGCAGCGGATCGGTATGCGCGCCCTCTGGGAGATCGCCGTGGTGGACGTCGCGCACCTCGACATCTTCGGTCCGGTGCTGAGTCAGGTCCTCGGCGGCAGCAAGATGTGGACGCTCGCGCGCCTCGCCGGCGCCATCTCCCATCGCCTGTCCGCGGCCAAGCTCGGCAAGAACCGCGCGTCCATCCTCGCGGGTCTGATCCTCTGCGCAGGGCCGCCCCTGGCCCACCAGGTCATCCGGCGCGTCGAGGAGCGCCTCCGCCAGCCCCTCGCGCCGCGACTCCGCCGTGAGGTCTCGAACCGCCTCTCCCCGCGGCTCGGCGTCATGCTCGTGCGCGCCTGGGAGCTCAGCGAGGCCATCGCCCTCGCCGCGGACTCCTTCGTCGACGGGCGCGGCGAGCTCCCCGACGACAAGGAGGCGCAGATCGCCGTCTTCTCGGTGTCCCTCGCGCGCTACATCACCGCGTGCGGGTCGGGATCCCTCAAGATCCCGCTGCGCTGGCCCGCGGCCCGCGCGCTGGGGATCGAGGCGGCCGAGCTGACCGCGCTGGTCGCCCAGGTGACCCAGCCCTCGGACAGCTTCCCGACTCTCTGAGCAGCCCGGCGGGCCCGCCGTGGCTCAGCGCCGCTTCGTCAGCGTCAGCACGTCGAAGAGCCGGCCGTCCTCGTCCATCGCCTGCAGCTCGAGCTGATCGCCGCAGAGCGCCACGTGAACGAAGTGGTGCCGGCGCATCTTCTTGTGACCGAAGCGCGTGTTCGTGCGGTCGAAGTCCTCGAGGCTGCCGCCGCCGCCCGCCGCCGTGACGTAGATGACGCCGCCCTCCTCGTAAGGCGCGACCTCGTCCGCCAGGATCGGCAGGGTCCGCTCGTAGTCGTGCACGTGACCCGAGAAGCACACGTCGACGTCGTGCTTCTCCAGCAGCCGCACGATGTTCCGCACGTTCATGTCGCCTCGGGTGCTCGTCGTCTCGGCCGTCTCGCCGTAGTCGTTGGAGTCCGAGGTGTAGGGCGGCTGGTGCAGGACCGCGAAGCGCCAGGTGGCGGTCGAGCCCTTCAGGGCTCGCTCCAGCCAGCGGAGCTGCTCCGACTGCTCGGCGAGGGAGCGGTTGCCGTCGATCATGAAGAACTCGGCGTGGCCGTAGCGCAGGGAGTACCAGCGCTCGGGCTCCGGCAGGGACATGTACTCGTAGTAGAGGCGCGCGTCCTGCTCGTGGTTGCCGAGCACGGGGATCATGGGCGCGTGCTCGAGGAGGGGGCGCATGGACGGGAAGAAGGTCTCCGTCCAGTCGGTCTTGGTGCCGCCGGTGCTCACCAGGTCGCCGCAGTGCACGACGAAGTCGGGGCGGTGCTCGTGGGCGAGGGCCGAGACGCGGCCGGCCACGGCGGCGTTGCCCTGGGTGTCGCCGACCACCGTGAAGGTCAGCGACTCGAAGCCCTTCGTGGGCCTCGGCGCGGTGCGGAACGAGCGAACCTCGCTGGCCAGGTCGAGCTGGTCGGGGCGCGGAGCTTCGGGCGCGCAGAGCACGCGGTAGAAGTACTTGGAGTCCGGCTCGAGACCGTCGGGGCGGAACTCGTGCAGGCGCCCGGCGAGGGCCGTGCGCAGGGGAGCGACGTCGCTCCACTCCGAGGCGTCCTCGGCGCGGATCTGCAGCGTGCCGCTCGTGGGCACGGACGTCTCCGCCACGACGCTGACGGCGTCGGGCGCCGGCCACGTCAGGAAGGGCAGGACGCGCCACTCGAGCTCCTCGTCGGACCAGGCGCCCGCGGGCGCGCTCGGGGCCGTGCGTTCCATGCGCGCGCGGACCTCCTCGCCGCTCCATGCCCGGCCCTCGAAGGACGCGGAGAGGATGCGGCCGTCGTGGGGGTAGGCCTCGTCGTCGTCCTTGTACGCGCCGATCGCGAGGCGGGCCGAGTCCGCGAGGATCACGGGCCCCCCGACCTCCTCAGAGCGCGCGGCTTCGCGGCCGTCGACGTAGAGGACCGCGGCGCTGCCGTCGTAGGTCGCGGCGACGTGGATCCAGGCGCCGAAGTCGAAGGGAGCGTCCGCGGCGCGCAGGTTCACCAGGGAGCCGTCGCCGTCGTCGGTGGCCTGGGTGGAGATGGAGAAGATCGGGCAGGTCTCGTCGTAGCCGAGGACCCAGCCCTTCTCGTACCCGCCGTTGTCCTGGATGGCCGCGACCACCGCGCCCCATCGGCGGGGCGTCTCGACGGTGATCCAGGCCTCCACGGAGAAGGCGTCTGCGGGCAGCGGGAGCTGGTCGGACGCGCGGTAGGCGTCCGCGAGCCCGTTGAAGACGAGGCCGCCGCCCGCGTCCTCGGGGGCGACCGTCACCTCGGACTCCCGGCCGAGCGCCCTCGCCAGCTCGCCGCCGAGCGAGCCGTCGGGCCGCAGCTCGAGGAGGGCGCCCTGCGTCCCGCCGATCCCCGCCGCCGCGGCGACCCCGGCGAGGCCGAGGACCGCCGTGACCGCGCGCACGCTGCTGCGCTCGCTCCTCATCGGGCGATCCTCAGGTTCTGGAACTTCACGACGGTGCCCTCGTGGTCGTTGCGCAGCGCCAGGCCGCCCGCGGGCAGCGGGTCGGGGTCGGTCACGCGGTTCACCTCGACGCCGTTGAGGGAGACGACGACGGTCGCGCCGCCCTCGCCGTTGCGCACGTCCACCTCGAGGTCGGCCCAGGTGTCGGTGGCCACGAGCTCCGTGCGGACCGCCGCGGCCGTCTCGCCGCGCGAGATGGAGCCCGTCAGCGAGCCGTCGGGGAACGAGGTGTTGATGCGCACCACGTAGCCGTCGACGCCGCCCGCCGTCTCCTTCGCGCGCAGCACCACGGCGCCGGCGCCGTTGCTGTTCACCTGCACACGCGCGCGCATCGTGAAGTCGCCGAGGTCGTCCATCGGAGCCCAGAGGTGGCCGAGGGCGCCCCTGCCGACGAGCTCGTCGCCGGCGAGCTCGAAGTTCGCGTCGCCCACGAGCTCCCAGTCGTCCCAGGTGTTCGCCACGTCGAGGAAACGCCACTCGCGGCCGTCCTCCGGCCGGTCCAGGGGCTTGACGCGGATGTCCCGCAGGGCGACCTGGCTCTCACCGGTCTCGAGCACCATGGGGACGCGCGTCCCCGAGGTCCCGGGGACCTCCAGGTCCTCCTGGATGGTCTTGCCGTTCAAGGTCACGCGGTCGATCGCGGCGGGCGCGTCGCCCCTGGCGATGCGGTAGAAGACCTCGAGGGTCTGCCACTGACCTGCGCCCGTGGCGGCCTCGGCGCCGGGGGCCCTGCCGTTGACGGTGCCGCAGACCTTCGGGTCGTTCGACAGCAGGATGTTCGCCACGTCGCCGAAGCGCAGCTCGCCCGAGCCGCTTCGGGGCAGCATGAAGTCGAGGCGCGCGTAGGCATCACCGAACGCGCCGCGGGTCGCGAACGAATCCGCGCCCTCCCCGGTGCCGACGAGGGCGCCGTTGCCGATGGACGTCTCGAATCCCTTCGCGTCCTCGCCGAGCGCGGCGTCGCAGAGCTCCCAGCCCGGGGCGTCGAACTGGCCGAGGGCGTCGCCCCAGGAGAGGCGCAGGACGCCGGCGTTCGTGTCCTGCCTCGAGGGGGGCGGCGGCACGACCTTCGACACGTAGGCGTTGGTCCTCGGCCCGCTCGGCAGCTGGTTGATCGTGTAGGAGATCGTCGGGTGCACGAGCGCGCCGCCCGCCTCCGACGTGACGCCCCTGGCGGTCAGACGCACGCACGTGGCCGGGATCATGTCCTCGGAGCGCACGGTCAGCGTCCTGCGGTCGTCGGAGAGGGCGATCGTGGACAGCTCCATGGAGCTGGTGTGCCGCTCCGGCGAGCCGTACTCCCACCAGTAGTCGTAGTCGTACTGGATCATCGACACCGTCTCGGGCGTCGCCTCCCAGCCGTCCGCCACGGGCTCGGTGAAGTCGAGCTCGAAGCCGAAGGCGAGCTCGTCGGTGGCGTCCACGATGCGCATGTCCGCGTACTCCATCAGCGCCTCGCCGTCGTGGCGCACGCGCACGAGGCCGTCGGCGGGGGCGAGGCCGCCCCAGCCGCGGTTCGTGAGGCCGCAGAAGATCGAGCCGTCCGGCGCCTGCAGCACGCGGTTGACCGAGCCGATCTTCTGCACCAGCGGCAGGACCCAGCCCTGGGTCACGCCCTGGACCTCCTCGAAGCCCGCGCGGAGAATCATCCCGTTGGTGAGCTCCGCCACCACGAACTGGCCCTCGGGTACGCCGAAGGCGCCGCCCGGCGCGATCTCGAGCAGGTTGCCCGTCGAGCGCGACCACTGGTAGGGGATCCAGACCGCCACCGGCTTGCGGCCGGTCGCGGCCATGGCGGGCGGGATCTCGTCGTCCGCGACCATCCCGGACGCGCGGTAGCCGTCGGTCCAGTTCAGCGACTTCGGGTGCCCGAAGAAGTCGCCCTTCTCGACGTGGTAGATGGGGCTCGACGCGACCCAGTCGCCCTGGTTGTCGGTGACGAAGAGGCGGTCCTTCGAGTCGACGGCGACGCCGTTGGGGCTGCGCACGCCCGCGGCCCAGGGAACGACCGTCCCGTCGGGGGAGACGCGCATGACCCAGCCGCGGTAGGGCACGGTCGAGCGGCCGTGCCACCACTCGGGGTCGCCGAAGCTGACGTTCAGGCCCATGAACCAGTCGCCGTCCTTCGTGCGCGGGAGGCCGAAGGCGAACTCGTGGTAGTGGCCGGAGACGCCCCAGTCGTCCGCGACGGTCACGACCGCGTCGCAGACTCCGTCGCCGTCGTCGTCCTCGAGGCGGGAGAGCTCGCCGCGCTGGAGGACGTGGATCTGGTCGTCGACGATCGAGAGGCCGAGGCCCTCCCAGAGGCCCTCGTGGAAGAGGGTGACCTGCACCTCGGAGAGGTCGTCCGCGAGGGGGTTCTCGACGATCCAGACCTGGCCGCGGCGCGTGGCGATGACGAGGCGGCCGTCCGACAGGAAGCCCATGCCGCCGACCTCCATGACGCACCCGGCGGGCAGGGGGAGGTCCTCGACGGTCCAGTGGTCGCGGTCGGCCGGGTAGTCACGGCCGTCCGCGGGGGCCTGGCGCCAGATGCCCGAGAAGTCCGGGCGAGGCGTCGCTTCGGGGTCGTCGGCGTTCTGCAGCGGCGCGGCGAGGGCGATCGCGGTGAGCAGCATCTCAGTTGCCCTCCTTCTTCTGCAGCAGGCTGGCGAGGACCGCTTCCGCGAGGGCTTCGGTCCACTCGGAGGCGTGGATGAGAGTCCGCACGCCCCGGGCAGCTCTGAAGTCGAGGACGAGCACGCCGTCGCCGGCGCGCCGCACCTCCGAGGCCACCTCACCGTCCACCTCGAGCGTGCCGATGGGGTCTCCGGCGGCGTCCGGGTAGTCCACCGGCGCATCAGCGCGGCCCACGCTCACGATCGTGCGCATGCCGACCGGGATGCCATTCACCTCGACGAAGCCGAGGAACTCCTGGCCACCGCCGACGCGCTGGCCGTCGGCGTCCGTCAAGGTGAAGTCCAGGCGCACGCCCTGCCCGATGACGTGGGCGCCGCGGATCGAGCGGGCCAGCAGCTTCCCGTCCTTGCTCGTGCACTGGTCGGCGTTCGCGAAGTCCTCGCCGCGCTTCCAGGTGAGCGTGCCGAGGGGCTCGAGCGGCGAGCCGCCCCGGCCGCCCCAGTCGCGGCGGTCGAGGAACTGACCGACGTACACCGCGTCGAGGGTCCCGCGGGTCCTGGCGTAGCGCAGGGTGGTGCCGTTGGGGAAGCCGACGACGAGGCTGCGCGGCTCGCGCGAGGGGCCGCCGGGGATCGCGGGCATCATCCCGTGGACGACGCGCGGCACGTCCTCGATGGCGATCTGGCTCGCGCCCGGCTCGACCACGGTGCCCTTCGGACCCATCGCGATGACGAAGTCGGCGAGGGCCGTGCGCTCCTCCTCGCCGAGGGTCTCGGCGAAGGCCGGCATCGGCGTGCCGGGGATCCCGTAGGTGACCGAGCGCAGCACGGCCTTGCGCGTGTTGCCGTAGGAGTAGCCGCCGTCGAGGAAGCTCCGCGCGGGCCGGTCGAGATCGGCCGTGCCCTTGCCGTCGCCGTTCGTGCCGTGGCACTTGGCGCAGTGCTCCGCGTACAGGGCCGCGGTGTCGAGGCGCGCGGACTCCCGTGAGGCGAGGAGGGCGGCGGGGGCCGGAAGCGGCGCCACGAGGGCGGCGCTCAGGAGGAGGTCGAGCATGGAGAGCGGGGCTCTGGGGTCGGGCCGGCTCGGGCCGGCCGGGGTCACGGGAAGGGCCGATCGTGCCCTGCGCTGGCGATCTCGAGGGCGCGCGAGGCGGCGTAGGAGACGGTCGGTACGCCGAGGATAGCCGCCAGGTTCCCGGGCGGATCGGCCCCGGCGCCGTCCTCCCGAGGGGCCTTCCCGGCGTCGCCACGGGCGATCGCCTGATGCGCGCGGCGAAAAATGCTCACGGAGGCCCAACGTAGGCCTCAAGGAATCGCTTCCGACTCTCGATCTGGAAAGAAGTGCCCGACTCCCCCGGGCCTTCTCCATGTCCCACGCATTCGGTCACCAGTCCGCGAGGGGGCCCGGCGCCCGAGGCCGGCTCGCTTCCTCCGCCGCCCGCGCCGCGCAGGCCCGCGACCTGGTCGCGCCCATGCGGCGCGCGACGGAGCTCGCGCTCCGCGGAGACCATGAGGCGGCGGAGCGCCGACTGCGCGCCGTGATCGAGCGCGCTCCCGACCTCGCCGAGGCGCATCACCACCTCGCGGTGGTCCTGCATGGAATGGGTAAGACCGTCGAGGCGGTGCGCTCCCTGCGCCACGGCCTCGACCTCGACCCGCACCTCGTGGGCGCCGAGGCGCGCCTCGAGGGCTACCTCGCGGAGCTCGACGAGCGCCGCAGCGCCTGACGGCGTGCGCCTCGCGGGTCGCTGACGGAGCGTATGCTCCGACGATGGCCGAGCCGAAGAGCGCCGTCCTCCACCTCGTCGACGCGAGCCCGTACATCTTCCGGGCGTACTTCTCGCTCCCGTCGTCCATGCGGAGCCCCTCGGGCATGCAGGTGAACGCGGTGCGCGGCTACGCGGACTTCCTCGTGCGGCTCCTGCGCGAAGAGCGGCCGACCCACGCCCTCGTGGCCTTCGACGGCAGCCTCACCACGAGCTTCCGCAACGACCTCTACCCGGCCTACAAGTCGAGCCGCGAGAAGCCGGACGAGGAGCTGCTCGCCCAGCTCGAGGCCTGCTACCGCGTCACCGAGGTCCTCGGTCTCGCCAGCTCGATCGACGAGCGCTACGAGGCCGACGACATCGTCGCCACGGCGCGGGCGCGCTTCGAGGGAGCCTTCGAGCGCTTCGTCGTCGTGACCGCCGACAAGGACCTCGCCCAGCTCGTGGACGCGCGCACCCAGTTCTACGAGTTCGCCAAGGGGGTGCGGCTCGGCCCCGACGGGGTGCTCGAGA
Source organism: Planctomycetota bacterium (assembly GCA_002862085.1). Taxonomy (GTDB): domain Bacteria; phylum Planctomycetota; class UBA1135; order UBA1135; genus Saltatorellus. Next base: position 10,222 of record PKCK01000130.1, read on the forward strand.
AGCACGGCGTGCGGCCCGAGCAGGTCCGCGATCTCCTCGGCCTCGCCGGGGACAGCGTCGACGACATCCCCGGGGTGCGCGGCGTGGGGCCGAAGACGGCGACGGCGCTCCTCGAGGAGTTCGACGACCTCGACGCGATCTACGCCGGCCTCGACCGCATCGCGGAGCTCGGCTTCCGCGGCGCGAAGACCCTGGCGCCCAAGCTGGAGGAACACCGTGACATCGCGTTCCTCTCCCGCGAGCTCGCCACCTGCTCGACGGAGGCTCCCATGCCCTTCGACGTGGCCAGCCTCGCCCGCCGCCCCGTCGACGCGGACGCCGCGGCGTCCCTGGCGGAGGAGCTCGGACTCGACTCGATCGCGCGCGCCGCGCGCGTGCTCTGACCACCCGCCTTCCACACGGCACGCCCCGAAGCGATGACTCTCCGCCCCCTCCATCTCCTGTCGCTGTCCAGCGCTCTGCTCCTCTCGTGCCCGGCCCTCGCGGCGGGCGAGGAGGAGCTGAACACCTCGGGTGGTGTGCTTCTCGAGGAGCAGGCGTGCTTCGACGTCCTCCACTACGACCTCGCCATCGAGGTCATGCCGGACACGCGGTCGATCAAGGGCACGCTGACCATGACGGCCGAGGCGGTCACCGCCGCCCGTGAGATCGCGCTGCACCTGGACAAGCGGCTGCACGTGATCCAGGTCAACGTCGGCGACGGGGAGTCGCTCGAGCGCGCCCAGGCGACCCACGAGGACGGACTGGTCTTCGTGGACACCTCTGCGCACGCCGCGGAGCGGGGCGCGCGCTTCCGCGTGCAGGTGATCTACGAGGGGGTGCCGCTGGAGGCGCCGCGGCCGCCCTGGGAGGGCGGCTTCACCTGGGCGAAGACGAAGGACGGCGCGCCCTGGATCGCGACGAGTTGCCAGGGGGAGGGCGCGGACCTCTGGTGGCCTTGCAAGGACCACCCCTCCGACAAGCCGGAGAGCTTCGACCTGCACGTGACGGTGCCCGCCGGGCTCGTCTGCGCCACCAACGGCCGGCGCCTGTCCAGCGAGACGGCCGGGGGGCTGACGACCTCGCACTGGCGCGTCACGACCCCGATCGCCAACTACACGGTCGCGCTGAACATCGCGCCCTACCTCGAGATCTCCCGCACGGTGAGGAGCGTCGCCGGGGACGAGTACCCGGTGATCTTCTGGGCTCTGCCCGAGAACGAGGAGAAGGCCCGCGCCTTCATGGACGAGATCGTCGACCACCTCGCCTTCTTCGAGGAGTTCTGCGGGCCCTATCCGTTCCGCGGTGACAAGTACGGCGTGGTGGAGACGCCGCACCTCGGGATGGAGCACCAGTCGATCATCGCCTACGGCAACCGCTACAAGGGCGACCCCAACTTCGACTACGACTGGCTGCACCACCACGAGCTGGCCCACGAGTGGTGGGCGAACCTCGTCACCTGCAGCGACTGGGCCGACTTCTGGATCCACGAGGGGATCGGCACCTACATGCAGCCGCTCTACCTCGAGCAGAAGTTCGGGCGCGAGGCCTACGACAAGAAGATGCGTCTCGACCTCCTGCGTGTGCTCAACCGGGGGCCTGTCGCGCCCGACGGGCCGCGTACGACGGATTCGATCTACTTCTCCCAGGAGGGCGACGACGCGCCGGGGATCGACATCTACATGAAGGGCTCGTGGATCTGCCACAGCCTGCGCTGGCTGCTGGGGGACGAGGTCTTCTTCGAGGTGCTGCGCCGCTGGGCCTACCCCGACCCCGCGCTCGAGAAGACCACTGACGGCTCGGCCGTGCGCTTCTCCGACACGGACGAGATCCAGGCCATCGCCGAGCGCGTGTCCGAGGTCGATCTCGCCTGGTTCTTCCGGGCCTACCTGCGCACGGCGGCCCTGCCGGAGCTCGTGCACTCGATCGAGGACGGCGTGCTGACCATGGTGTGGCGCGCCCCCGGCGGCGCGAGCTTCCCGATGCCGGTGGAGATCGAGGTGGGCGGCGAGCTCCGCCGCGTCGAGATGCCGGGCGGCCGCGCCGCGGTCGAGGTGGGGGACGCGAAGGTCCGCGTCGACCCGAACCGGCGCGTGCTCAAGGAGAAGGGCTGAGGGTCAGCCTCTCGGCGAGCCCTCCTCGTCCTCGTCCCGCGCCTGCGCCTCGTCCGGGATGCCGTCGAGGTCCTCGTCCGACAGCGACCCCGTCGCGATGTCGTAGCCGTCCTCGACGCCGTTGCCGTTCACGTCGTTCACGACAGCGGAGAGCGGCGCTTCCGTCGCGCTCGCGCCCCCGGAAGATCCGCACGCCGCGCCATCGGCGGCGGCCAGCGGCGTGAAGAGGGCGAGGAGGATGGTGATCTGGAGGTTCATGGCGCTGCAGGACGAAAGGGCTCGGGAACGGGTTCCTCGCCTCAATGTCGCGGGCGCTCGCCGGCGGACAGCGAACTGCGGAATTCTTCGGGCCCGTGCCGCGCGACGAGGCACGCGGCCGTGGCGCTCACCTCAGAGGGCGGCCGCTCGGACTCCAGGTGCATGTCGCACCCTTCCCGCGCCAGGAGTCCGACCGGGCGGACCATCGCCGCCTTCGTCCGCGGTGGGACGAGCACGGGATCCAGGCCCGCTCCCGACCGACCTGGCCCAATCTCACGTCTCGCGCGGGCGCGGTGGCGTCAGTCCGCGAGGTGGCGCAGCACGGTGTCGACCTCGCGCGAGCTGCCGAGGATGACAGGCACGCGCTGATGGATCTGCGTCGGCTCGACCTCCATGGTGCGCGTGAGTCCGGAGTAGGCCTTGCCGCCCGCCTGCTCGACGATCATCGCCATGGGGTTGGCCTCGTACATGAGACGCAGCTTGCCGCTCGGGTCCTTCGCCGTCGGCGGATAGAGGAACACGCCGCCCTTCATCAGGGTCCGGTGGACGTCGGCGACCATCGCGCCGGCGTAGCGCATGGAGTAACCCTGCTCGTTCGCCCACTGGACGTAGTGCTGATATCCCGCGGCGGCGCGGGGAACGTTCGCGGCGTTGAGGGAGTAGCTCTTACCCGATTCGGGGATGCGGACGTCGTCGTCCACCAGCAGGAAGGAGCCGATCGTGGGATCCAGCACGAACATCGACACGCCGTTCCCCGAGGTCATCACGAGCACCGTGCTGGGCCCGTAGAGCACGTAGCCCGCGCCGACCTGGTGCACGCCGGCCTGGAGGGCGGAGTCGCGGACGTCCGCGACGCGGCGGTCGTGCTGGAGGATGCTGAAGATCGTGCCGACGCTCCCGCACACGTCGAGGTTGCTCGAGCCGTCGAGGGGGTCGAAGAGCACCACGTAGGGCCGCTCGCCCGAGGTGTCCTCGCGCAGGACGATCACGTCGTCGTCCTCCTCGGAGGCGAGGATCGCGACGCCTTTGCGCGAGCCGAGGGCGCGCACGAGGGCTTCGTTGGCGATGACGTCGAGCTTCTGCTGGTCCTCACCCTGCACGTTCTGTGCGCCCATTCCGCCGAGGACGTCCTCGAGCCGTGCGCGTCGGCAGCGCGCGGCGATGAACTTCGCGGCGAGCGAGAGGGCCGACAGCACCATCGTGTAGCTGCCGGTCGCGTGCGGGTGCTTGCGCTCCTCGCTCAGGAGGAAGGTCTGGAGCGAGGTGAGGTTGTGCCCGGCGGTCAGTTCGGGGGTCTCGGGGGAGGTCATGGCGGGAGGGGTCAGCCGTAGAGGCCGCCGGGGCGGCGTGATCGGTGGGGCGGCGTCGTATCCGCCGGCGCCTTGGCTGCTCCGGACGCGGGGCGCGGAGCGAAGAGCTCGCAGGGCGCGCCGGAGGTCTGCTCGACCACGAGCGACGGCCAGGTTCGGGACTCGAAGCCGTAGGCCGCGCAGCCCCGCGGCCGCCTGGGGCGCCAGGTGGTGTAGAGGTGCTGGCAGCCCGTGCACCGGGTCCCACCGGGTCGCCGGTCTCCCTCGGCGTCCGCGCGTTCGGGCCGTCTCCGGACTCGGCTGGGATCGGTCATGGATGCGTCGTCGTGCGCGGGGGAGGCGGATTCGGCCGCGCTCGTGGACGGACTCGAGCCCGTGGGCGGCCCCGGCGGTGGGGGGGCGGTCGAACGAAGCAGGACAGGAGCTAGGATGATCCCGCACGCCGATTACGATATCGGCGCTCGGCGCTCCTTCCTGGACTGCCAACCCTCCCGGATCCATGTCGGAGATCGACCTCACCATCCTGCGCGCGCGCGCCCTCGAGGGGAACGCCGACGCGCAGTTCGACCTGGCGCTGTGCTACGCGGACGGGGACGGGGTTCACGCGAGTCCGGAGACGGCGTTCCGCTGGCTCCTCAAGGCGGCCGAAGCGGATCACCTCGAGGCCATGGGAGCGGTGGGACGCTGCTACCACGGCGGCCTCGGCATCCCCGTGGACGACCGCGAAGCTCTTCACTGGTACGAGCGCGCGGTGGCCGGCGGGGCCGAGGACGTGCACCTGGACCTCGGCCAGCTTCTCGCCGACGAGCGCAGTTCGGTGCGTGACCCCGAGCGGGCCATGGCGGTGCTGCGCGAGGGCTGGGAGCGCCACGGCGACGCCGACTGCGCCGGGCTGCTCTCCGAGGTCCTCGAGGACGCAGAGGCCGACGAAGCCGAGAGCCTGCGCTGGGCCACGGTCGCGGCCGAGGCGGGGGACTCCGCGGCCATG
>PKCK01000027.1 GCA_002862085.1 Planctomycetota bacterium
GGTACACGCAACATCTTCGAGGAGCCGGCTCCGCCGGACGAGTCGCCCGAATCGCGCCGCGCACGGATGGAGGCCCGCTGGGACCACCTCGCCGGCCAACAACGGGTGCGGCGCGGGAGCGGGCTCATTGCAGGCGGCATCGGCGGCCTGGCGCTCTCGGGCGTCTCCGCCGGCGCGGGTGTTGCCGCGATGAGTGGCTGCGACGGCTGGGGCTGCGTCGGCGGCGGCGTGGTGGCCATGGCTGGCATTGGGCTCGGTACGCTCATCGCCCTCCCGAGCGTGGCCTCCATCGGGGCGGGCAGTGGCATGGTCCACAAGGGCAAGAAGGAGATGCGCGAGGCTGAAGCCGCCGCGGGCGACCTTGGTGCACACAGATCTCGAGCGCGTCTGACGCCCGTGTTCTGCCGCGGCACCGTCGGGGTCCAGGTCGCTGCGACCTTCTGACCCTGCGAACAGCGACATCGCACACGACGCCGACGTAAGACGCTGCATGCACAGAGACCCCGCACCGACGCCTCCTGGAGTGTCCTCGTGAAGAGGACAGTGAGGGACGGGTGCTGCGCGATGCGGTGCTCCCGGAGCAGCAGTGCGCCGCGATCCCCGCCACGAGGACGTGCGAGCGGAAGGAACGCGAGGGTCGTCGTTCGGCCTCGGCGCAGCAGCGTCCGTCTCTCTCGGCGCAAACGGGCCGACCGCACCGCCTCTGTCATCGGCGGGAGCACGCTCCTCGGATGCATCCTCGTCGTGAGCGCTTGTCGGGATGGTCTTGGCTACACCGCTCGGGAGGAGCTGCTCGACATCCACGACGACGCCTGCGAGCTGTACAGGATCGACCGGGCGACCTCGCGGACCACGTCCGTCGAAATCACGCTCGCCGAGCACCCCGCTGCGCGGGGCCGCTTCACCCCCTGACGGGTAGCGAATCCACTAGACCCTTGGTCCCCGGTGTTCCTCCCGCATCGCATTCGGTACACTGAGACCGGATTCGGGAGGTGCGCATGTTCGCTTGGCTGGCCAGACTTCTAGGCTTCGGAGGCAAGTCCTCGACAGAGGAGGAGGAGCCGGAGGCCGCAGCACCTCCTGCGCAGCCAGCGCCCGAGCCCGCCGCTGAGCCTGCACCCGCCGCCGAGGAGCCTGAGCCTGCTCCTGCCGTCGAGGAGCTGCCCGCCGAGGACGAGGATGTCGACGATGCGCCGACGCAGGTCACCGACGAGGTGCCTGTCCCGGTCGCTGCCGCCCCAGAGCCGGCCGCCGATGCCCCACCGCCCGAGGCGGCTGCGCCAGTCGCCGACGCACCGGCCCCGGAGCCGGAGCCGGCCGCAGCGGCACCAGACCCTGTCGCCGAGGAGGAGCCCGCAGCCGCGCCGGAGCCGCCTCCGGCTGCTGCGCCAGAGCCATCGGTCGACGAGGGCAGCGGCACCTTCGAGGTGGGCGACTACGTGCAGTTCGAGCGCAAGAAGGAGACCGTCTTCGGCGAGGTCCTGCGCGTGAACCAGAAGTCGATCACGGTGAAGATGGCTGACGGCAAGAGCCATCGTGTGGCTCCTGAGAAGCTCCGCGCGGCGACACGTCCCTAGCGATGGAGGCCCGAGTCGTCTTCGCGGAGGACGGCTCGGAACCGCTCGCGAGGTCGGGTGTCTGATGGGGGCATGTGGACTCTGTTCGTCATGCTCTTCGCCGCTCGTCCCGCTGAGCCGCCCGCCTGCCCTGCCACGGTCAGCGCGCTGCCCGTGCCCCCCGCACTCGCCGACGAGCGGCTGATGGGAGCGAGCACGCTGGTGGTCTCCAAGGCCGCGCGGCGCATCGCCCGGTATGCGGACGGCAGCTTGGTCGGCTGCTGGACCATCGGTCTCGCCATGTCGGCCGACGGAGACGCCTGGAGCGGCACCAAGACGCGCCGAGGTGATCGCAAGACGCCCGAGGGCTGGTACCGGACGAGCGACAAGCCCTGGTCGAGCTTCTATGGGGCGATCGCCCTCCACTACCCGGAGCGCCGAGACGCGGATGCGGGCCTGGCAGCGGGCCGGATCGATGCGTCGACGCATGCACGCATCGTCGAGGCGCTGGAGGCGAGGCGCAAGCCCCCGCAGGACACGCCGCTCGGCGGCGAGATCTTGATTCACGGCGGTGGGGGCGACTCGGACTGGACGCTCGGCTGCGTGGCCCTCGATGACGACGACCTTGATCGACTCCGGGCGACCCTGCCGAAGAGCATGCGCACGGACGTGCTCGTCCTGCCCTGACCGACCGGCCGGGCTCCGGTGGGTGGTTGGCCCGGTAGCCGCCACGGCTGTCTGGGGTCTGCGCGGTCGGCTATGCTCGGCATCGAGCTGGCCTTACGGGCCGGTCGGGGAGGAGAGATGTGGGGTGTACTTCTCGCGCTCGCTGCACACGCAGTGGATGTCACGACGATCGGGAGCTGTCCTGGACCGGTGACGATCGACGCCTCGGGACTCACGCCGGCCGGCCGCTTCGTGCTGCTGCGTGCTGCTGCCGCGGGGAGTGCACGAATCCCCGGTGGCCCGTGCGCGGACACCGTGAGCGGACTCGCTGGGCCGCTAGCCTGGAACGGGCCCTTCCCCGTCGATGGCCTCGGGCGTGGTGGGCTCCTGCCAGACGTGCCGCCCGCTGCGGCGGGAACGCAGATCCAGGTCCTCGACGTGGTCACCTGTGACCTGTCGCCGGTCGTGTCGCTCTGCGACGACGCGCTGATCTACGAAGAGGAGTTCACCACCGGCGTCACGCCGACTTGGCAGTGCGACAGCTGGCTCGACTTCAAGGCGGAGATGGACGCGGGCTACAGCAGCGTGACCCTCTCGGGAAGCGCCGACATCGTCGGCCTGAGCTGCACCGAGCCGGGTCCGGTCGCGGCCATCGTCGACGGCATCCGCGATGCTGGTGAGGTCGAGGTCGACTGCGACGGTCACCTGTGGACCTACTGTCCGGGCTACGGTGGCGGGGAGGGCGAGATCTTCATCGACGCCCGGTATGCCTGCGACCCGTCGAACTGTCCATCACCCGGGTACGTCCTCCGGCCGTGCCAGGACAACGAGAACTGGGGCGGCGTGGGCACCTCGACCTGCGGCGGTCCCTCCCAGTCGCTGCGGCTCGAGCTGACTCGCTGAGCACCCGCCGGAGCCTCGGGCGCTCCCTCGAATCCCCGAGTGAGCTGGGGTCGGAGGGCGTCGCGTCGCTCGCCGCCGTGGCTGTGCCGTAGAGGGGAGTCCAGGCGCCCTCGGCAGTACCCAACCTCGCTGCGCGAGATAGGGGGCCGGCATGAAGACTCTCCTACTCCTACTCGTCGCCTGTACCCCCAAGAACCCCGCTGCGCCGGAGGCCGCGACGCCGGCCGAGGCCCAGGCACCCGACCGTGTCTTGGACACGGTCTCGCCGGATGTTTGGGGCGACTACGGGCTCGACCTGACGACCGGCAACCCGGATGTCCATCCGGGCGACGACTTCTTCATGCACGTCAACGGGGGCTGGTACGACACCTTCGAGCTCCCCGCTGATCGCAGCCGCTATGGCAGCTTCGACCTGCTGGCCGAGAAGAGCGAGCAGCGGGTCCGCTGGGTCATCGAAGACCTCGCCGCCGAGAAGCCCTCCGTCGACACGCCTCCCGGAAAGGTCGCGGCGGTCTACAACGCCTACATGGACACCGAGGCCATCGAGGCCGCGGGCCTCGCTCCAGCACAGCCCTACCTCGACAAGATCGCAGCCATCGACAGCCGCGAGGCCCTGGCCACGGTCTTCGCCGAGCCCGGCTTCGCCTCGCCGATCGGCGGCTGGGTCTTCGTCGACGACAAGGCGCCTGACGTCAACATCATGCAGTGGGGTCTCGGCGGGCTCGGCCTGCCCGACCGCGACTACTACACCAACGACGACGAGTCGTCCGTGGCCCTCCGCGAGGCCTACGTCACCATGCTCACTGCCTTGTTCGAGGCGGCGGGTGACGAAGACGCTGCCGGCCTGGCCAGCACCGTGATGGAGCTCGAGACGCAGCTCGCCGCGACCCACTGGGACCGCGCCCTGAGCCGCAACCCGGAGATCACCTACAACAAGCTCTCCCGCGACGAGCTCCTTGCCCTGGCCGGCGACTTCCCCTTCGCGACCATGCTCGAGGTCATGGGCATCGCCGAGGAGGAGAGCTTCCTCGCGAGCCTCGTCCCGCCGACGAAGGAGGAGCTCGAGCAGGCGCAGATCTCCGACGAAGACGCCAAGAAGCTCGGCGCGGGCTTCCCCGGTGCCTTCGCGCTGGCCCAGGAGGCCGACCTCGACGCGTGGAAGGCCTGGCTGCGCGTGCACTTCCTCATCGACCACGCCTCCACGCTCCCCAAGGCCTTCGACGACGCCACCTTCGCGATGTACGGCACCGCCCTCCGCGGGCAGGCCCAGCAGCGCGAGCGCTGGAAGCGCGCCGTGAGCGCGACTGAGGGCACCGTCGGTGAGGCGATCGGGCAGGTCTACGTCGACCGTCACTTCCCGCCGCAGGCCAAGGTCGAGATGGACACCCTCGTCGCCAACCTGCGCAAGGCGATGGCGCTGAACCTCGACGAGCTGACCTGGATGGGTCCCGAGACCAAGGTGATGGCTCACGCCAAGCTCGACAGCTTCAACCCCAAGGTGGGCTACCCCGCCGAGTTCGAGACTTACGAGGGCATGCAGCTCGGCGACAGCGCCCTCGAGAACAGCATCCAGTCCTCGGCCTGGGGCTGGGAGGACAACCGCAGCGACCTCGACAAGCCGGTCGACCGCGACCAGTGGTTCATGAACCCACAGACGGTCAACGCCTACTACAACCCGGCCTTCAACGAGATCGTCTTCCCCGCCGCCATTCTCGACCACCCGTTCTTCGGGCTCGGAGCCGACCCGGCGGTCAACTACGGCGCCATCGGCGGCGTCATCGGCCACGAGATGGGCCACGGCTTCGACGACCAGGGCGCCAAGTACGACGCCGGCGGCGTGCTGAAGAACTGGTGGACCGACGAAGACCTGGCCGCCTTCCAGGCCCTCGGCGACGCCCTCGTGGCCCAGTACGACAGCTACTGCCCTCTTGACGACGGCGAGACCTGCGTGAACGGCCGCCTCACCCTCGGCGAAAACATCGGCGACCTCGGTGGCCTGTCGCTGGCCTACCGCGCCTACAAGCTGTCGCTCGACGGCGAGGAAGACGAGGTGATCGGCGGCCTGACGGGCGACCAGCGCTTCTTCATGAGCTGGGCGCAGGTCTGGCGCTCGAAGTACACCGAGAAGGCCCTCCGGAGCCAGCTGGTCACCGACCCGCACAGCCCAGCGCTGTTCCGCGTCAACGGCATCGTGCGAAACCTCGATGCCTGGTACGAGGCCTTCGGGGTCACCGAGTCCCACGCGCTCTACCTGCCCCCCGAGGAGCGCATCGTCATCTGGTAGTGGAGACCGCGCCCACGAGGGCGTGTTCTGTCCGTGTCCGGGGGGCTACTGCCGCTACTGTGGGCCGCTCTCTCGCCGCGTCAGCAAGTCGACAATCGCCTCCTTGGTGCTTAGCAGGGAGAGGAGCTTGAGGCTGGCTGCGTGAATGTTCTTGTAGCGGACCTGCAGGCGAAGCCGCTTGAGTGCCGGCCCGGGGACCTCCGCTAGACTCCCGAGTGCGGAGGCGCGCGAGACGACGAACCGTGCATTTGCGAGGATCTGCTTCGAGGCTTCGTTTTTCATGTCCGCGCGTTCCCACTGATCGTAGGACTCGTCATCGTATGACGCTGGACCCGCAGGCTCCTTGATCGGCTCCCACTGCACCAGCAAGGCCGAGAGCGTGTCGTACTTCAGGTGAGCAGACGCCTTCAAGAGGGCCTCTCGGCTCTCGTTGTCGGAGGCATCGAGCTGCAGCGCGTCGATCAGGGCGAGGTTGTGGTCGACCTCGAGCAGGGCCAGCCGCAGCAGTCCTCGCAGGACATCGGGCTCGTCGAGTGCGGCCTTGGCCTGCTTGATGACCTCGAGGCCCGCTTGGGTCGTCTCGGTCAGGGACTTGAGGGCACCGACGACGGCACCGAGCGTCGAGAACGCAGCAATGGGTTCCATGTTCAACAACTCCAAGGGTGACAAACAAGTGCTCGGCAGAAGCCAGTCTCAGCGCGAGCACACCGACGATACCGAGTGAAGCTGGCGTGATACTCGATGCGGAGGGCGGGCTTCAGGATTTGGTTGCTCAACGGCATGAAACGCGCGGACTCAGTCGTCACCGACAGAGGATGGGTGGAGCGTCGCCGCTCGTGCGTAGTCCGGCTTCCGAACGCCACGCGGTGACACACACATCCCGCGGGGTGTGGCGCCGTCGCCGGTACGCGACGGTGATGCGCTCACACTCGTCCAGCCGATGATGTCGAATCGACAATGGGCTGCCGGCCGAGGGACCGTGGCCTCGTCACGGTCTCGGCGAGCCGCGCAGCCCCGGGGGGCTGCGCGGGGGCATGTGCGTCCTACCAGGGGGCCTTGATCTGGTACAGGCTGCGCTCGGCCTCGCCGCTGATGTACAGGTTCCCCTCATCGTCCATCGTGACGGCGTTGAAGATGTTCGATGGCGGGTAGCCATACGGCGCGGGGACTGCCTCCCCAGGGAAGGAGCCGAGCTCGCGGCTCGTTCCGTCGGTATCGATGTGCAGCACGCGCCCGGCCTCGGCCTCTACGACGACGATGCCACCGTCCTCGAGGACGACGAAGCCCTCTGGGGACTCCAAGCCATCGGCGACCACCTCGGGCTCGGCCAGGGCGAGACCATCACGTGCGACGATCAGGACCTGTCCCAGCGAGCGGTCACTGACGTACAGCGCCCCGTCGGCGACCTCCAGCCCAGTAGGCGCTGGGAGCCCTGCTGCCAGGACCTCCGTGCCCTTCGGGCCGTAGACAGAGACCGTCCCGAGGTAGTGCTCGGTGATGGCCATCCCGCCGTTGTAGCGAGCCGCGTCGATCGGACCAAACAGGTACGGGTAGTGCTCGAGACGCTCTCGTGTGGCCGGGTTGTAGACCTGCACGGCACCGTCGAAGTAGGACGAGACGATGAGCGCGTCGCCGTCGGCAGCAACGTTGAAGGGGGCTCCGATGGCGCCCGTGAAGGGCGCCTCCGTGACCAGCTCGAGGTACTCGCCCGTCTCGCGGTCGTAGGCCTTGAAGGACGTGACCTCGGCGACCCAGATCCGGTCACCGATGATGGCGATGCCGCCGGGGCGAATCATGCCGCCCGGCTGGAGCTCGGTGATCGAGCCATCGGCGTTCACACGCCGGATGGATCCGTCGGGGCCACCAGCGGCAAACACACGGTCGCTAGGGCCGAAGGTGAAGTTGTCGATGCCGTCACCGAGCTCGGCAACCACCTCGTTGCCGTCTGCGGTGATCCGAATCAGGTTTCCAGTGGAGGCATCCATGGCGTGAAGGACGCCGCGGCTGTCGAACTTGCTAGCGAGGGGAAAGCCGAGGCCAGAGGACACCAGACGACTCTCGCCCGTCTCGATGTCGAGACTGACCACCTCACCGAGGAAGTAGCGGGGTCCATACAGGCGTCCGTCGGGGCCGATGTCCATGCCGTTCAGGCCACATCCCGGGCCGAGATCGTCGTTGATCAGACGAGGCTCGGTCTCGCCGGTTGGGTCCACCTCGTAGACCTTGTCGTCGAGGAAGCACTGGGCGACGAACAGGCGGCCATCGTCGGTGAAGGTGATGGGATTGACACCGGGGGTGAGGGTGGCCGCGGTCACGAACTCACCATCGGCATTGTAGCCGTTGACCAGGCCGCTGAGGAGCTGGGTCCAGAAGAAGGAGCCGTCAGGGGCGAAGGCCACATCGTCAGGCCCGACGACGCCATCTGCGGTGCCGAGGCGCTTGATCTCTGCGCCCGTGTCCGGGTCGAGCACCACCAGCTCGGAGCCGAGGAAGGAGGAGACATAGAGCTCTCCGTCCGGGCTGAAGTGAGGGCCGTTTGCGCCCGCGATGTTCGCGCCGGTCGCCAGGACCTGGAGTGTGCCGTACCCACCGGTGCTGGTGCTTGTGCTGGTGCCGGTGCCGGTGCCGGTGCCGGTGCCGGTGCCGGTGCCGGTGCCGGTGCCGGTGCCGGTGCCGGTGCCGGTGCCGGTGCCGGTGCCGGTTGCGGTCCCGGTCCCGGTTGCGGTCCCGGTGCCCTCGGTGGTGGTCGACCCGGTTGCAGTGGTGGTCCCAGTTGGCGCCGAGGTGTCGGCTGAGTCGGACTTGGACGCGCCGCAGGCGGTCATCAGGCAGGCGGCACAGAACACCGTGAAGCGAGAGGTCACTGGATTCTCCTAGGTGACATGAGAATGTCTCTGGGGGGAGGAGTGGCTTTGAGCAAAGTCTAGTTAGATACTCTGAAGGTCTCTGGCGGCGAAGGTGGCGGCGGTGTGGTGGCGGTCTTGTGGAGGGGTGAACAGGCTTAGATCGAGGAGCAAAGAGCCAGAGTCAGGTCAGAGCGTCCGTCGAGCGCTTATTGAACCTTGGTCTGGGGAAAATCCTGAACAATGGCCAGGATTCTCCTGAAGCTCGTGCGGGCTGGGCTTGCTCGGAGGTGGGGAGCGACGCTGCAACATGTCCCGCGTGCTGTCGTACAGTGTGGCTCCGTCGTCTGGAGAAGCATCCGTGCTCGGCAGTCCCTTTGGTACTCCCGTCGAGGTCGCGCAGGACCACAGCGGCTGGAGCGTCACGCTGCGCGGCGCGCGGCTGAGCTTCTATGAGTCGCCGACCGATCTCATGCATCTGCTGGTCGGCGGAGGCGTCTTTGTCAGTGGACTCGCCACGATGATGACGCTCGTCCTGTTCGGGGCAGGAGCCGACGTTCTCCAGGGCTTGCCGTTCGTAGGAATCGGCGGCTGGTTTGCCTTCGAGCCCGCGAAGAAGTTCCTCAGGCTGGCCAGCCGCACGACCCTTCAGGTCTCGGGGCAGTCGGTGAGGATCGAGCAGAGGTTCGCGGGCCTTCGCCTCCGTCGCGTCGATCTCCCCCTCGCAGCGTGTGCGGGTGCGACGATCGAGGGGGCGTGGGGCGGGGTCCAGAACCTGAAGATCGATGGACACCGGTTTCCAGTCGCCATCGAGGTTGGCGTGGTCGAGCTGCTCGAGCTGCTCCACGAGGGTGCGGAGCTGGCCGCACGCGAACCCGATGCCGTGCCGCCGCTGCCTCGTGCCTTGGCGAAGCTGCGCGCATCCGTACAGGCACCCGACCGCTGAAGTGGGCGGGATACCGGACGGTGTAGGCCCTCTCATCAACACGCCACGCTGGTCTCGTGAGCGCAGGTCGTTGGTGCCGAAGGCGCGAGCGCCGAATCAAGAGCAGACGTGGGAGCGCCGATGTGCATGAGGGAATCGGTCGGCGGTCGCGGCTGCCGGCTCGGTCCACAGACGGGATTCCGTCAGACCGTGAGGATACGGCTCGGCCCGCGAGGTCTTCGCAGAACGAAGGAGAAGTCATGGTGTTGAAGCGACTCGTCGTCCTCGGGCTTGCAGTTTCCCTGGGCGGCTGCGGCGATCCCAAGCCGCAAGACACCAGCAGCGCTGCCTCCACCACGGACGAAGGCTCGACTGGCTCCTCCTCGACCGGCACCAGTGCGAGCACGACCGGGTCGACCCCGACCGACAGCACCGGCACCGGAACGACGGGCACGGGCACGACCGGCAGCGGAGCGACGGGCACGGGCACGACCGGCAGCGGTACGACGAGCACGGGCACGACGGGCACCGGAGCGACGGGCACGGGCGGCACCACGGCCACGCCATGGGCGGACTACCGTGACGTTCCCATGCCCGCGACCGCCAATGAGTACGCAGCACTCTGCAGCGACGTGCTCGGCGTGGTGCCGCAGGTCGACTGCGGCTCGGGGGTCCGGGTTCCCATCCTGGTCGATGGCGAAGAGGTCTTCGAAGAGGTGGGGTTCCGGCGGTGTGACGACCCCGACATCAAGGGGGCCTGCATTCCGGGCTCCCGGGTCGGACGCATCATGGGCAGCACCGCTGATGGGGAGCCCCTGCCCGACGTGTACTGGGTGTTCTTCTGTCGATCTCAGGGGCCCGCCGGGCTCGCTCGGGGCCTCGTCTCCGTTCAGATGATCGGTCACGACACGGCGTCCGGTGCGACCTGCTTCTTCGAGTCGCCGGATGCAGTCGGGTCTGACGCCCACGCGGACTACCTGGACTTCGACGACGAAGGCAACCTGATCGGTGTGCTGCCGGCGCCTGGAGAGCCCGAGTTCGACCGGGTGTTCATCTCTCCGCGAGGAGAGGCATGCACCTTCTGCCACCAGGCCGATCCGTTCCTTCACACCCCATGGATCGACAACGCCAGGCTCCCTGAAGATCCGAGCCAGCCGGTGCTGCCGGAGGTCGCAGGCCCGAACACCCCCTACTGGGTGATCGGGGGCGGTTCGTGGGACTACCGGACCGTCCACATCGACGGCAACGGCTGCGTGAGCTGCCATCGCGCGCCCGATCCCGAGCGGATCTTCTTCCTCAGCGGCGAAGACATCAACGACTTCATGCCACCGGATGCCCCAGGGAGCATGGCTGAGGACTACAACGCCATTCGCCGCTGCTACGACGATCCGACCGGTGATCCGCGCTGTGAGCTAGGTCTGCCGCCGTACTAGGACGTGCGGCTGCGGAATCGATCACGTCGACATCGCGAGCCGGGGAGCTTGGAGGCGCTGCGCGATGGTGCCCCCGACGGAGGGTCGGCGGGCACCGTGAGCGCTTGCTCTCAGAGGATGCGCCGCCCGTAGATGTTGCCCGTCCACGTGGCCGTACCCATGTACTTGGCCTGCCATGCGGCGAAGTCTTCGTCCTGCTGCACTGCATCGAGCACCTCGCCGTAGGCGGCGCCAGACTCGAAGGCGAGGCCCCAGGCGAACTGACCGACACCCGTGCCGGCGAGGCTGGTGAGCATGACCATCTTGGCGCCATGCCGCTTCCAGATCTCAGCGCCCTCAGGTGCAGCTTCCATCATGTTCTCCATGGAGCTCGGGATGAAGTGCCACTGCGCCATGAAGGCGGGAGCCTCGAGGTGCTCGGAGGACATGTCGAGCACGGGCGTCACGCGGTAGTTGGCTGTGAAGTCGAACATGTTCTGCCACGACAAGCGCCAGGCCATGAACTCCGGGTTGCTCTGGAGGGCGTCCTCGATAGCGTAGAACTGGGCCGCGCTCTCGCAGTTCACGGCGAATGCGAAGGTGCCGGGCGCCGAGCCGTCGAGCGCCCAGAGAGCGGCGTCGGGCGCACCAGCGGCCTTCCACAGCTCGATTCCCTGTGCTGCAGCCGCCATGAGAGCACCCATGTTGTGGGCCTCGAACATCCAACCGACTCGGTACATCGTTCACTCCTCGTGATGCAGCCGGTAGGGGCTGCGGGGGACGTCAGGTATGCGTGCGCCGGCTGCTCGACTCCCCCTTCAGTATGGGGAAAGTCCCCGTCTTTGCGGGTATGGACAAGTCGTCGCCTACCCGCGGATGTACGCAGGCCCCCGCTCATTGACCCAGCGGTGACCTGGGCAGGAGCCCGGTCGATGAGGAGCGTCCTACCAATCCGGGCAGGTCGACGTGTACTCCTGGGCCGCCATCCGGTAATCGTGGGCTGCGTCGTTGAGCCGGGCCTTGGCCTCGTTGCAGAGTGCCTCAGAGCTGCCCTCGCGCTCCACCTCGGCCATGCAGCTCTCATAGATCAGATCGGCGTTCAGCATCTCGCCCAGCGTGCGCTTCAGCTCCGCGAGCAGCAAGGCGCACTCCACGCCGTCCTCTTCCACGTCGAACTCGATGGTGATGTTCACGAAGTCCAGCACATCCTCGCAGCTGGCGTCCTCGACGGGCAGCAAGGCGCCACGAAGGCCGCCGAAGCTTCCCGGAGCAGCCAGCGACGTGACCGGGAGGATGAGTGCAACCAGAGCAGCAGAGATGAGCTTGTTCATAGGGTTTCTCCTGGAAAGCGAGGCGTTCTTGCCTCACACCAGGAAGGTAGGTCTCAGCTTGGGAGGCGACCTGGCTCAAGGTTGGCTCAAGCGCAGGACATCGCGGAGATCATGCCCCGCCTCTCGTCGGTCGGATTGCACCGATGGCGTCGGTGACTATCCATTGGGCGGGCATTCGGGGCGTGCGCGCTGCGGGTCGCCTGGGCTCAGGGGCTGAGGGTCGCCAGGAAGTCACAGGCCTCGTCCTTCAGTCCTGCGCTCGGGGCGATTGCGTCGCCGAACTCCAGGTACTCGTCGCCCTCAGGGGTCCAGGCAGGCCACTCCTGCAGCGGTCCGACGGCGGGATCTCCTGCGTCCGCCAGCCCGCTCCACCCGGCCGCCATCGCCTCTTCGATGTCGTAGTCGATCGCATCCGCGGTGTACACGGCGCGGTCGACGAGGGGGCCGATCTGCTGGAAGACGTAGAGGATCTCCAGCCCGTGCCGTGCCCCGTAGAGTGTGCCGCTGATCCCGTTGGGCTCTCGGCTGAAGAGGTAGCGCCACCCCCTGCCCGCGTCGGCCAGCGTCTCCCGGGCCGGGCAGGTGAAGAGCACGTCGGTGGTCAGATCGATCCAGGCCCAGCGTGCGGACGAGTAGCTCGAGAGCGGCCAGATCTCGAGCGCCTGGCGGGTGTAGAGACCGAAGATCTCGGCCACCAGCGCCTCGTAGCCGGCGTCGGTCAGGACGCCGACCCACTGACCGGTCTCGTGCCTGTTCGAGCCCACGACCAGCGGCACGTCGAGCCACTCCCCGTCGGCCATCGCCGTGGCGGGATCGCGAGGCAGCACCTCGCCGTCGACGGTCGGGCCGAAGCCCCCCCCTACTGGGATGCCCGTCTCGCTGATCGGATACTCGGAGAGCGCCGCGAGGTCCTCCCAGGATGCCTCGAGTAGGCAGGTCCGGACCGCGTCCGCGTCACCGACGCAGCCCAGCGCCTCGGCCGCCTCGGCACCCTCGGTCTGGCGGTCGACCAGCGCGTCCGCGCGACAGGAGCCGCTCTGGAGCAGCGCGCCGTGGATCAGCCCCTCGGCCAGCGGGGAGGTCAGCAGATCGCAGACGCTCACGGCGCCGGCGGATTCTCCGAAGACCATCACGCGCTCCGGATCCCCGCCCAGTGCCGCCGCGTTGTCCCGAACCCACTCCAGCGCGAGGAGCTGGTCACGAAGGCCCTGGTTCCCGCCGCCGATCGCCTCGTGGGCCAGGAACCCCAGCGCTCCCAGCCGGTAGTTCGGCGTGACCACGACGGCACCGGTTCGCTCCGCGAGGAGGGCCCCGTCGTAGTACGCGAGCCCGTCCTCGAGCCCGGCGTTGTTGCCGCCCTGCACGTGACCGCCGCCGTGTATGAAGACCATCACCGGTCGGTCTGCAGCCTCGTCCACCGCCAGCGGCAGCTCCGCCGGCGTCCAGACGTTGAGGTGGAGGCAGTCTTCGTCGCCGAAGATCTCCCCCTCCTCGTCGCGCTGGGGGCAGGCGGCTCCCCAGGCCGACCCGTCGAGCACCTCGCCCTCCTGGCAGGCGTAGGGCTCGGGCGGGGCGAAGCGCAGCGCCCCGGTGGGAGGCTCCGCGTAGGGCACCGCCAGCAGCGACCAGACCTCTCCCTCGCGGGCTCCCTCGACCACCCCGCTCGAGGTCGACACCCGTCCCTCGGACAGCGCGATTCCTTCACCGCAGGTCGCTGCTTCGGTGCTGTCGCCGCTGGTGGCGGACGTGCTCGTGGGCGACGGTGCGTCGGCGTCGTTGGGCGACTCTGCATCCTCGGGGCTGCCGCAGGCAACGAGCAAGCATGTGAGCAGCGTGCGAGGCGTCACGGGTTCTCCGGGTGACGGGCTCTGGGGCCGTCGGGAAGCGCGCTACCGGTGTCGGTGTCTGCCTACCCTCTTAGCTCGTGGCGACGCCAAGTCCGACGCCAGCGTGGGGCCTGCACTCGGGCCCGACGTGCGGACAGGCTACCGGCATCGTCAGTGCCAAGCGTCCGGGTGCGGACTCCTGGCCATCGAGGTAGCGAATCGTCGCTCATCGAGCCGAGAGCTGAAGAGCCCCGAAGTCGTTACGTCACGGACTCCGGAGGTCCTGTGCTCGTCTTCCTCGTGCTGCTCGCCTGCCAGGACGGCCCCGCCGACAGGGACCGAGCGGCCGACCGTGCGGACACCGGTGGGGTGACCGTGGCGCAGCCCACGGGGACGGACGGCCTTGGCAGGACCGACACCGGTGCGACGGACACCGGTGCGACGGACACAGGGGCGACGGACACAGGGGCGACCGGTGGCACGCCGCCGACCGGCACGGGGACCGAGGACACGACCGCGATTGCGATGACTGCGGTGCCGGACCTCGCGCACGTTCACCAGGTGTTGCTCACTCTGGACGCACCTGCCACCGTCACCTGCACCGCCGGCGACGACGAGCACCAGGTGGACATCGACGGCGAGCTGCTCCTGGGGGGCCTCCTCGCCGAGACCGCCTACACCTGCGTCGCGGAGGGAGAGTCCGGCCGCGGCGAGGTCGGGTTCACGACCGGGGAGCTGCCGCCGAGCGTGCCCGTGCTCACCGCAGAGGGGACTCCTGGCTGGGGT
>PKCK01000098.1 GCA_002862085.1 Planctomycetota bacterium
TCTGCAGCGCCGATGCCGAGCGATAGCCGGCGTGCTGCAGCAATGCCCGGGTGCCGGACAGGTGCGCGCCGTCCTTGCTGACGAAGCGCTCGCCGACCTGCTGCAGCAGCAACTGCACGCCGCCAAGGGGCGGCTCGTTGAAGCCGTGCTCGCGCTGGCCGCCGCGTTTGATCAGCGCCAGGCGCCGGCGCATCGGGTCTTGCAGGCCCATCAGCAACACCGCGGTGGTGCCCACCGCGAGCATCACGCTCAGCACGACCGCCGCCAGAAAGATCAGGCGCACCAGCATCTCGTCGGCGACCACGCTTCGAACCAGACCGTACAGATAGTCCATGACTGCGTCCTCGCTCAGACCTGGATACGGATGATCCGGCGGATCCAGAAGATACCCACCAGCATGGCGCCGAACGCCGCCAGGCTGAGCTTCTGTCCGATCGGTTCGTTGATCAGCAGCGGCAGGTACTCCGGCGTAGTCAGCATGATCACCGCGGCCAGAACGAACGGCACGGAGATCAGGACCCAGGCAGACATGCGCCCCTCGGCCGAAAGCGTCTTGACCTTGCGCTGGAAGCGGAAGCGACCGCGAATCAACCGGCTCAGCCGCTCCAGCACCTCGGTCAGATTGCCGCCGGTTTCACGGTGGATGAGGATGCTGGTCACCAGCATCATCACGGTCATGCTGGGCACGCGCTCCAGCAGGCCGAGCATGGCCCGGCGGACGTCGTTGCCGTAGTTCAGATCGGCGAAGGTCAGGCCGAACTCGTGCGCCACGGCGCCCTTCTGCTCTTCGGCCACCAGCCGCAACGTCTCGCCGAACGGATGCCCGGCGCGCAGCGCGCGGCACATGGAATCCAGCGCATCGGCCAGCCCCTCTTCGAACTCTGCGAACCGCTTGCTGCGGTCACCGCTGATCTTCAGGATCGGCAGCCAGAACGCCAGAAAGCCCAGCAGCGGCGCCAGCCACCACAGGCGCAGCAGCATCCAGGTGGCGACCGCCACCAGCACGGCCAGCACCGCACCCAGCAGGACAACCCGGTAGGCGCGGTAGTCATGACCGCTCTGCTCGATCATCTGCGCCAGCCGGTCCATCAGCGGCAACTGTTCCAGCGCAGCCTCCAGCGGTGACAGTCGGGTCAGATACTTCTGGCGCAACAGGGTCTGCATGTTCGGCAGGTCGTTGGCCTGCTCCAGCAGGTGCAAACGCATGCGGATGCGCTTGCGCACCCGTCCGGCCTCGCCGAACACCGGCACCGTCAGCCCCTGGCTGAGCAGGAACACCGCGACGAAGACCATGCCGAGGAAGATCAGGATGAACTCGGTGGGAAGCTGGCTCATGGCTGCGTGCCCTCCATCCAGTCCGGCCGGAACAGCTCCAGCGGCAGCTCGATGCCGCGCTTGGCCAGCACATCACGGAAGCTCGGCACCATCCCGGTGGCCCGGTAGTCGCCGAGCACCTCGCCATGCTCGCCGATGCCACGGCGCTCGAAGGCGAATATCTCGGTCATGGTGATGATCTCGCCTTCCATGCCGTTGATCTCCTGCACGCTGACCAGCCGACGCTTGCCGTCTTCCTGCCGTTCGAGCTGGATGACCACGTCGATGGCCGAGGCGATCTGCTGGCGCAGGGCCTTGATCGGGAAGGTCGCACCGCTCATCGACACCATGTTCTCGATGCGGCTCAGGGCGTCGCGCGGGCTATTGGCGTGGATGGTGGTGATCGAGCCGTCGTGTCCGGTATTCATGGCTGCCAGCATGTCCAGCGCCTCCGGTCCGCGCACCTCGCCGATGACGATGCGGTCCGGGCGCATGCGCAGGCTGTTGCGCACCAGCTCGCGCTGGTTCACCTCGCCACGCCCCTCGATGTTCGCCGGCCGGGTTTCCAGACGTACCACATGGGGCTGCTGCAGCTGCAGTTCGGCAGAATCCTCGATGGTAACGATGCGCTCGTCGTGCGGAATGAAGCTCGACAGCACGTTGAGCATGGTGGTCTTGCCGGTGCCGGTGCCGCCGGACACCAGCACGTTCCCCGACGCCACGGCGCCGTCCACCTGCTCTTCGAGGCGCCCCGTCCGACGGTCGAGGCGCGCGAGGCGCAAGACGTCCGGGACGAAGACGCTGTCCGCGTCCATGACCGGGATCGCCGCCTCGGTCTGGATCTGCTGATCCTCCGGCCAGCGCCACGCGAGCTTCACGGGCGGCCCGGAGCGCACTCCGCGGGGGAACTCGACCGCGAGGACGGAGGTCCCGCCCAGGTAGACCCGGCTCTCGTCCGCGCCGAACAGCAGCGAGCGGGCCGGACCGCGGCGGCGATAGTTGCTGCGCAGGTTCGTGCTCGCGCGCAGCTGGCGCATGAGGAACTCCTGGTCGTAGCTCCAGATGACCGAGCCCGTCGCGAGGTCGAGGCCGAGCAGGTCCTTGCAGTCCTGCGGCGCGGCGACGATCGTCTCGCCGGTCACCACCGGAGGCGCGTTGCGCCAGCGGCTCTCGATGAACCCCGCCTGGTAGTACTGCGGCGCGTGCACGCGCACCTGCTCGTAGACCGTGTCCCAGAGGGTCTCGCCGGTGAAGAGATCCACCGCGGCGATCAGGCCGAGCTGGGTCTGCATCACGACCGTGTCCCCGACCACGAGGGGCGGCGGCGCCGAGAACTCCTTCGTGGCGCGACCGAACATGTTCAGCTCGCGCTGGCCGGTGACCAGGGGCGCGGACCAGAGGACGGAGCCGTCGGTCAGATCCAGGCAGCCCAGGTGCAGCTCGATGCGCCCGCGCAGCCGCGCCATCGGGACGAGGACGCGCGCGCCCACGGCCACCGGCGGCCCGACCACGGTCATGCGGTCCTTGAAGCTGCCCGACTCGCCGTCCCAGTCCTCGGGCGGCATCGTGTGCCAGAGGACCTCGCCGGTCCTCGCATCGCACGCGATCAGGCGCCGCTCGGGGATCACGTCGATGATCTGCAGGTCCTGGTACTGGTCCTTGCGTTCGTAGACCACGGGGATCTGCAGCGCCGCGACGACGACGCCGCGGCTCGCGGCGACGGTGACGATGTGCTCGTCGGTGTCCACCGCCTCCCCGAAGTCGCGCAGGTTGCGCACTCCGTTCCAGTCGAGGCGGTCCTCCCCGAACACCCACGCCTCGCTCCCGTCGTAGGCGTTGAGCGCGTGCAGGCTGCGGCTCGTGTTGACGAAGACGAGGTCCCCGTGGCGCTGCGGGAAGATGCGGCTGCAGCCCGCGTCCTCGCGGAACGGCCCGTAGGGCAGGGGGTAGGGGGTCGGCCAGCCGGAGATCCCGCTGGGGTCGTCGCCAGGGCGCGTGAGGGTGCGCCGCACGCCGAAGGCGTCAGCGGCCACGCCGGTCGCCGGACCGAGCACGAAGGTCGCCTCGGTCTCGTGGGCGGAGGTCGCCGCACCGCCGACCTCGGGGAGGATCTGGATGGCGAAGTCGAGGCGCGCCGTCGCGCCGGAGGACGAGGCCTCATCGCCCTCGACGTCGGCCCTCAGCGCGCGCCAGTCCTCGATCGACCTGCAGCGGCGGTCGGGCTGGTCGAGTCCGATCGCGGCCGCGCGCGCCCAGGCCCGCAGGCCATCGGCGGTGTGTCCGAGCTCGACCTCGAGGTCACCGAGGGCCCACCACGCTCGCGGCGCGGCCTGGGTGATCGGCCAGCGCTGGGCGATGCGCGCGAGCGCGCCGCGGTCGCTGCTGGTGATCGCGCGCTCCAGGGCTCGCTCCGCCCTCTCGGCGTACCGGCGTCGGTAGAGGGCGCGGCCCTCGGCCGGCAGCGCGAAGAGCTGGCCCACGGCCCAGGCGCCGGCGCCGGGGTGGACGTCCTGCTGCGAGGGCTTCGGCGCGCCCGCCGCCTGCGGGCGCGTCCCGCCGAGCACCTCGCCCGCGTGATCCTCGATCAGCGCCTGGAGCTCGGCGATCGCCTCGGCCCACCGCGCGGCGGCGACGTGCTCCTGCGCCTGGGCAGCGCGGGAGCGCGCGGCCTGGGTGTCGTAGAGCTGGAAGAGGTTCGCGTTCGGCCCCTCGTCGTCCTGCGCACCCGCGGAGGGGGCCGCCGCGAGGACGCCCAGCGCCGTCAGCAGCACGGCGCACGTCCCGCCCGTCCGCGCGCGAGCGAACTCGCGATCGGCGGTGGGAGCGGTGCTGTGGCGGCTGCGGTCGAGCATGGGGTCGTCCCTCGCGGGGACTCGTGGACGGGGTGGGCCGGGGAGCAAGAGCGGGAAAACGCGGCGGACCGGGCTACACGAGTTCGGCCCGCTTGCGCAGGACCCACTCGGCGCCGAGGAGGAGCAGGGCGAGGACGAGGGTCGCCCAGCGGTCCCAGGCGTCCTCGAGCTGGCTGGACACGGGTTCGCGGCGCTCCTGATCGGCCGGGAACGCCTGCTCCAGGACGGGATCGAGGTCGAGGGCCGTGGCTGCGACGCCGCCGCTGAGGCTCGCGAGTCGCGCCATCCCCTCGGGGTCCGGGCTCGGGTCGGCGCTCTCCCGGGAGGGGAGCTGCACGTCGAACTCGGCGGTGACGTCGTTCTCGGGTCCGCCGCTGCCCGCGCGGATACGGACCACGTGGCGGCCGGGCCGCTCGGGCTGGAAGGTGCCGCGGAACAGGCCGGGGCGGCCGCTGACCAGCGAGAGGTCGAGCGGGCGCTCCTCGCCGTCGGGGTCCTCGAGCACGATCTCCTGGTTCGCGGCCTCGCTCGGCCTGAAGTCGTCGTCGAGGACGCGCGCCTCCAGGGTCACGCGGTCGGCGATGTCGTAGGTCGAGCGCAGGGCCTCCAGCTGGAAGCGGCGGTCGCCGCTGCGCATACGACCGAGGGCCAGCCAGCGGAGCGCGCCGCGCCAGAAGGTGTCGTAGTAGAGGTGCCCGAAGCGGTTCCTCCACATCCACGACGCCTCGATGGAGAGGAAGAGCGTCCTTCCCGAGGGGAAGTAGCCCGCGACCAGCAGCGGGTCCGGCTCGTCGCCGCCCCCGTAGCGCGCCTCCGGGTGACGCAGGAGCACCTCGGCGCCGGGCTTCGCGCCGCGCACCGGGTAGTGCCAGTAGAACCCGTGGAGTCCCTGCGGGTCCTCCCACAGGAGCCGGTTGCGCTCGACGTCCTCGACGAGCGTGACGATCTCGTGGGGGGCGGCCGGGCTCTCGAGGCGATAGCGCCAGGTCTCGCTCGTGGGGACGTCGAGCAGGGTGGCGCCCGCGCGGTCGAGCTCGACCGGCAGCATCTCGGAGAACTCGGTCCCGGCGATCGCGCGCGGCATGTCGTAGCGGCCCGCGATCACGCAGAGTCCGCCGCCCCGCTCGACGAACTCGCGCAGGGAGCGCACGAACTCCTCTCCCTTCGACGGGTCGGGGGAGATGTCGTACGGGTTGACGTCGCCCAGGATGACGACGTCGTAGTTCTCGAGGAGCTCCTCGCGCGTGGTGGGCACGCGCTTGAGGGAGGCGAGGCCCCTGGTCCGCTCCTGCTGGAACTCGGCGTCGGCGGAGAGCAGGAACAGCTGCACGTCGATGCGCTCGTCCATCCGCTTCAGCTCCCAGTTCAGGAAGCGGTACTCGTGGCGCGGGTAGCCCTCCACGTAGAGCACCCGGACCTTCTGGCGGTTGACGCGCACGGAGACCGTGACCTGGTTGTCGTCGGTGACGCGCTCCCCCTCGAGGGGGGCGACGCGCAGCCGGAAGCGGCGTTCGCCCGCGCCGAAGTCCACCGCGTCACGGCCGGCGACGAGCACGATGCGGTCGCCGGACTCGACGAGGGGCACCTCCTCGCTCGCCACCAGGCGCACGTTCTCGGGGTCGCGGGCGGAGACCTCCTCGAGCAGGAGGGAGGCGGAGCCCTCGGTCCCGCGGGCGGAGACGCGCGCGGCGACGGCGATCTGATCTCCCTCGAGGACGGCCTCGGGCGCGTCCACGAGCTCGACGGCCACGTTGACCTCGGTCCGATCGTCTCCCACCAGGACCGTGTCGATCGCCACGCCGGCGGCCCGGGCCGCGGCGGCCACCTCGTCGGGCGGCGTGCCGACGTTGGAGCGGCCGTCGCTGACGAGGACGATGTCGGTCACGTAGCGCCCGCGGGCGCCCGCGAGGGCGCCGCGGATCGCGTCGCCGATGGCGGTCGCCGCGCCGCGAGCGTCGAGGCGCGCGCCGTCTGCCAGCGGGGTCACGTCGTCCGCGAAGCGCAGGGCGCGGGGCACGTAGCCCGCCTCGCGCGCGGCGGAGAGGAGCCGGGGCCGGACGGCCTCTGCCAGCTCGAGGCGCGACACCGAGTCCGCGGACTCGCCGGTCAGGGCGCGGACGGCGTCGCGGGCCTCGTCGTCGCCGACGTAGCCGTCCTCGCGCGCCATCGATCCCGATCCGTCGAACAGGAAGAGCACCTCCGGCGCGATCACGCTCTGCTCCTGACGGACGAACACCGGGCGGAAAAGCACGGCGAAGAGGAGCAGGAAGCTGAGCGTGCGCAGCCCCACGAGCGTCCAGCGCATCGGCGCCGAGAGCGACTCTCGCGCGTAGGCGATGGCGGCGACTGCGAAGCTGCCGGGGACGATCAGCAGGGCCACGATCCACGTGGCCGGCATCTCGAGGAAGCGCCAGGTCTCCTGGATCGCGTCCGAGCCGCGCTCGAGCGCGTCGCCGGGCAGCGCGTCCTGGAGCGCGAGCAGCATGGAGGTGAACGGCGGCATCAGGCGAGGCTCCTGCGACGGCTGCCGATGTACGCGCCCCAGAGGGACTCGAAGGCGAGGAACGCGAGGGCGGCCATGGCCAGCCAGCGCCAGAGCTCACCCTGCGCCGCCGAGCTGGAGGCGGCGTCGACCTTCTCGTCGGAGTCGGCGCCGGCGCGCGCGACCACGAGGGCCGGGTGGATCGCTTCGACCTCGGCGGCGGTCGCGCGGGCGAGGTCGCTCTCGCTGGCGACGAGCTGGACCGCGACGGGCTCGGGCAGCAGCTCCTCGGCGCGCACCGTGTAGACGCCTGCGCGCTCGAGCTGGTTGCCCGGGATCCGGGGCAGGTCCCAGCGTCGATCATCGCGCTCGCGCGGGTCACCCTCGATGGGCCGCTGGGCGCCTCCGGGGAGCAGCAGCATCGCGCTCCGCGGGAAGCCGTCGACCGTGACGGTCACCGGATCGCCCACGGCGACGTTGCGGCGCTCGGCGCGGCGCGCGCCCACGTGCTGGACGAGCTCGAGCACGAGGGGTACGAAGGTCTTCCCCGAATCCGGTATGCGGTTCCAGGCGCTGTCGAGGGTGCTCGTGAACAGCACCACGCGGCCGTCGCCGTAGGGGCGCTCGACGAGCAGCGGGCTGCCCGCGGGATCGTCCAGGGTCGCGAGCGCGCGCGCGTTCGGCGCGAGGCCACGCGTCTGGACGAAGTCGTAGATCGGCACCTCGGTGAGGAGCGGCCGCCGCAGCTCGTCGCTGAAGTAGCGCAGCGCGGGGTGGGTCTCCTCGAAGGAGAGCACCCGGTGGTACGACGTCCTGCGGACGGAGTTGACGACGCGGCTCAGGCGCGCAGGGAGCAGGCCCGTGCCGTCCTCGTTCCACAGGTTCTCGGACCATCTCCCGAGGTCGCCGAGCCTGTCGCCGAGCGAGATCACGAGCCCGGCGCCGGCGGCGACGCGGTCCTGCAGGCGCTCGGCCACCGCGGCGGAGACGCCCGGCGCGTTCGCGAGGACGATGACGTCGGCCCGTTCGATGGGGGAGTCGGGGCTGTCGAGCTCGGCCGCGGTGAGGTCGGTGAGCACGAAGGGACTGACCTGCGGGCCTCCGCCGAGGCCGTCGTCGGGCGGCTCGAGGACCGCGCCGAAGTACCCGAGCTCGTCGTCCTCGATCCGCTCCGCGGGGGCGCCGTTGACGAGCAGCACCTCCAGGGGACGCGGCGCGAGAGCCACGAGGGCGCGCCGGTCGTCGACGCCGAGGCGGTCTCCCTCCAGAGACGCCTCGAGGGCGTGGTGCCCCGGGGTGGCGAGGACCACCGTGAAGATCGCCTCCGCCGTGCCGCGGGCGGGCACGTCCACGCGCTGGCTGGGGAGCCGCTCGCCACCGACCGCGAGCGCCACGCGCTCGGCGAGCACCTCGTCGTCGCCGTGGTTCGAGACCTCGACGGCCACGTCGAAGGGCACGCCCGCGCGGGGCTGGTCCCCGAGCAGCGTGACGCTCGAGACGGACAGGTTCTTCGGCCGGAGGGCCCGCACGCCGAGGTCCTCGACGACGGCCTTGATCTCCAGGGCGTCGAGGCGCGCCACCTGCTCGGCGAGCGCGGGGGGCGGAGCGTCCTCGGAGCCCTCGTCCGCCGTGACCCGCGCGCCGCGGCGGTCGAAGAAGGTCTCGGCCTGCAGGTCGGTCAGGAGCCGCACGTCCACCGCGCCGAGCATGCCCACGTCGCGGTCGTCCTCGAGGGCGTCGGCGACGACGCCGAAGGCCGCCGCGAGGTCGCAGTCCTCGTCGAGGGGGCGGTCGAGCGTGTCGAGGATCGCGGCCGCGTCCGCGGGGTCGGTCACGGGGAACACCCGGGGGCGCGCGCCGGCGACGACGACGCGGACACGATCCCCGCGGGGTCCGTCGAGGTCCTCGATCAGGGCCGCCGCGCGCTCGATCATCTCCTCGTGGACGGTCTTCACCTCGCCGCGCAGGCCCATGGACGCGGAGCCGTCCAGCACGAGCACGAGGTCGCGTCGCTCCTCGCGCAGACCGGCGAGGGGGCTGTCGCCCGAGGCGAAGGGGCGCGCGACCGCGAAGGCGAGCGCCGCCACCGCGAGCATGCGGGCCAGGAGGAGCAGCAGGTTCTCCAGCTGAACGCGCCGCCGCGTCTTCCTGTACGCGGCGAGCACGAAGCGCATGGCCGCCCACTCCTGAGGACGGTGCCGCTGGCGGTTGAGGAGGTGGATGATGAGCGGGACCGCGCAGAGCGCGGCGCCGATCGCCAGTCCTGGGTTCTGGAATCCTTCGATCATCGCCGGTGCGGAGCGGATCAGAGCCCGCGGGCTCCACCGCGTGCGCGCGCCTGGCGGTGCGCGAGGTAGGCCGAGAGGACGGCGTCGAGCGGGTCGGCGGTCGAGACCTCGACGAAGTCCACGGAGAGCGCGCGGGTGCGCTGGGCGAGGTCCGCGGAGTGGGCGCGGATCTCCTCGAGGTACGCGTCGCGGATGGCCTTCGGGTCGATCTTCAGATCGCCGGCGCCCTCGAGGCCCTTGAGCTTCACGAGGCGGTCCAGATCGAAGCTCGTCTCGAGGGGGTCGGTGATCTGGAAGAGGATCGGCTCGTGGCCCTGGTGGACGAGCCGTCGGACTCCCTCGAGGATCGCGTCGGCGTCGTCGAAGAAGTCGCTGAGGATCACGGTGATCCCGCGGTGGCGCAGGCGCGGGACCAGGCCCTGCAGGACGCTGCCCACCGACGTCGGTCCGTCCGGCTTGGCCTGCTCGAGCGCGGTGAGCACCGCGATCTCCTGGGGCGTCCCGTTGCCCGGGGGGACCTTCGTACGCATCTGGTCGTCGAAGACCACCAGCCCCGCCGTGTCGCGCTTGCTCAGGACGAGGTGCGCGAGCGCCGCGGCGCTCCAGCGCGCGTAGTCGAACTTGCTCCAGTCGAGCGAGCGGAAGGCCATCGACTCGGAGGCGTCGACGAGCAGGTTCACCGAGAGGTTCGTCTCCTCGACGTACTCCTTCACCACGACGCGGTCGGAGCGGGCGAAGACCTTCCAGTCGATCTTCCTGAGCTCGTCACCGGGCGAGTAGGCGCGATGCTGCGCGAACTCGACGGAGCTGCCGCGCTGGGGCGAGGCGTGCATGCCCGACATGAAGCCCTCGACCGCCCGCCGGGCCACGAGCTCGAGGCCGGACAGGCGGTCGAGGACCGCCGGGTCGAGGGTTCCGAGTTGGCGCGCCAAGGGAAGCCGCGGCTCAGGCGTCGCCCTTCACGCCGGGGAGACCGGCGCCGACGGCGCGGCCGGGGTCGACCTCGTCCACCAGCCGGTCGATCAGCACGTCCGAGGTGATGCCCTCGGCCTGGGCCGTGAAGTTGGTCACGATGCGGTGGCGCAGGGCTGGCTTCGCGATGGCCTTGATGTCGGCCGTGGAGACCGCGTCGCGGCCGTCGAGGGCGGCGTGGGCCTTGGCGCCGAGGATGAGGAACTGGCTCGCGCGCGGGCCGGCGCCCCAGGTGACGTTCTCCTTGATGAAGCCGAGCGGCTCGCCGCCGCGGACGCGGGTGCCGCGGGTGAGCGCGAGCGCGTAGTCGAAGACCGTGTCGGAGACGGGGACCTCGCGCACGGCGGCCTGGAGCTCCGCGAGCTCCTCGCCGCTCACGACGCTCCTGATCTCGTCCATCGCGCCGCCGGTGGTGCGCTTGAGGATCTCGCGCTCCTCCTCGGCGGTCGGGTAGCCCACCTGGACCATGAACATGAAGCGGTCGAGCTGGGCCTCGGGCAGGGGGTAGGTACCCTCCTGCTCGATCGGGTTCTGGGTCGCCAGCACGAAGAAGGGCTGGGGCAGCTCGTGGGACTTGCCACCGGAGGTCACCCGGCGCTCCTGCATCGCCTCGAGCAGCGCGGCCTGGGTCTTGGGCGGCGTCCGGTTGATCTCGTCGGCGAGCACGACGTTCGCGAAGAGCGGTCCGGCCTCGAAGCGGAAGGAGCGCGCGCTCGTCTCCGGGTCGATGTGCAGGAGCTCGGTCCCGGTGATGTCGGTGGGCATCAGGTCCGGCGTGAACTGGATCCTGTTGAAGGACAGGTCCATCGTCTTCGCCAGGCTGGAGATCATCAGCGTCTTGGCGAGGCCGGGGACGCCGACGAGCAGGCAGTGGCCGCGGGTCAGGATCGCCAGCAGGAGCTGATCGAGGACGTCCTCCTGGCCGACGATGACGCGCTGCAGCTCCGCCTTCATCTGGCCGTGGACGTCGCGGAGTCGGTTCAGTTTTTCGTTCAGCATGGGATCGGATCGAGCGAGGTCCGCCGACGGGCGGAGGGGCGGCACGGGGCTCCAGGAGGGGTTCGGCCCGCGGGCGAGCGTGGATACGGACGGGGGCCTCTCGACGCGAGAACGAGCCCCCCAAGGGTTCTCGTAGGCACGCCCCGCGCGCGGATCACGGCCGGAACGCCGGGAACAGCGCCGTTTCCGCCGATCCAACGTAGCGGTGCAGGCGTCGCGGACGATGGCGCGACGCGAGCTTTACACCCTCCATTCGCGGCTCGATCACGACCCCCGATGCCGCGTCCGGGCGATCGGCCGGATTCGACGCGCGCCGGGCCCGGGCGCGCCGTTCAGCGCGGCTCCTCGAGGATCCAGACCGTGTCGCGTCCGACCACGTAGACGCGTCCCTGCCAGGGGAACACGTCGCCGCCGCGGCCTGCCCCGCGGCTGCGCAGCGGCGCGGCCCCGGCGATCCCGTAGCCCTGGCCGACGTCCAGGGTCACCAGCTCGCCGGTCCCCGCCACGAGCAGGCCGAAGGGGGTCTGCGCGGCGTGTCCTCCAAAGCGTTCCGAGGGCGCCAGATAGGTCGTCGGGATGCGCGGTTCGCCGGGCGTATCGAGCAAGATAGCGTCATAACGCCCCTCCCGGCCGAGGAGGGCCAGGGTCGCGCCCGCGTCGGCGCGGGAAGGGGGGTGGACCGCCGCGATGGAGAGGGCTCCGCGACGGGGGCGGGGCCGTTCCGCGAAAGGGCTCGAGGCACCGAGGGGCCAGGGGCCCGCCGCGAAGGAGTAGGCGTACTCGGAGCCCAGCGGCGCCATCCAGACGGAGTCGCGGGTCCCGGGCGCCGCGCTGCGGCCTCGCCCGAGGACCACGATCGGCGGCTGGGAACCCGCCCAGCCGTCGCGTGTGCTCCCGCCTCGCTGGGTCCGTACGGCCCAGAGGAGTCGGCCCTCGGCCGCCCCGAAGGCGCAGACGAGGCCTGCGTTCGTGCCCACGTAGAGGGTCCCGGAGGGGCGGTGGATCCCCAGGGGCATCGTCGTCACGGCGAAGGCGGCCGCGTCGCCGCGCCCGCGATCCTCGCTGCGTCCGCGCTCGCTCGTCACCTGACGGCTCCACAGGACCTCGGCGGTGTCGAGATCGAGCGCGAACAGGCGGACCTCGTCGGCGCGATCGGCCCCGTCGCTGCTCCTGGGATCCCCGAGCCCCCTCGCGAGGGCGTAGACCGTGCCGCCGGCGATGACCGGGCCGGGCTGCCACTCCCAGCCGGCGCCCATGTCCCATCCTGGGACATCCTCCACCCGGCTGAGGGTCGCCAGCTGGTCCGGTGACCTCGGACCGGCGGAAGGCGCCGGATCCATGAGGACGCGCCCGTCCCGGAGCACCCAGCGGGGGCGGATCGCGCGCTCGGAGCCGCCCCGGACCACGACCCCGAGCGCGTTCCCGATGGGGGCGAGCTTCAGGTCGAGGAAGGCCCTCGGGCGCTCGGCCCGGCCCGCGACCAACGCGACGTGGACCCCGTCCGTCGCCGGCAGGGAGGGCCAGCCCCCGGCGGAGGCCAGCGCGCGCGGGAAGACCCGGCCGATCCCGAGGGCCTCGCCCGTGAGGGCGCGCGTGACCTCGTAGCCGCCGGTGTCCGTCCTCGGCTCGATCAGCAGCAGCCCCGGGGCCCCCTGGACGAGCACCGATCCGTCGACGAGGGCCGCGAGTCCCGAGGGAAGGCCCCTGCCGAACGGGTCGGAGGCGCTGCGCTCGATCCCCGCGATGCGGCGAGTGTCGATGAGGGTGAGCTCGGGCGGGGTCGCCCTGGGGGCCGCCTCGATCGGGCGAGGGCGTCGGGGGGAGGTGTGGTCCCGGCCCGTCCGGCCGGCCGACAGCGCGACCTCGATGGTCGCTCGCCGGGCGCCGATCCCGCGCCTCGCGGGGCCGATCCAGTCGCGAGCGAGCCCGGGCTCTGCGCTGCGCTCCTCGAGCACGTCGAGCTGCCGCGTCGCGCGGACGAGCCAGCTCGCGGCGGCCTCGTGGCGGGCTTCCTCCAGCGCGAGGTCCGCGCAGGCGACGGCGGCCGCCACCGAGGGCCGGGTCAGCGGGAAGCTGCGCTCGATCTCCGCGAGGCGCGCACCGGCGCGCTCGGGGGCCGCGGCGAGCGCCTCGGCGAAGGCCACCCGTGCCTGGGGAGCGAAGCGTGCGATCCACACCTCGGCCTCGTCCGGGGGGATCGACATGAGCCGACGGAGGACCGCGTCCTGCACTCCCTCCGCTGCGCGCGAGGGATCCCAGGAGCCTCCGGGGAGGAAAGGGGAGCTCTCCGGGCCGGGGAGGACGACGCGCACGGCGGTCCCGGGTTCCGACTCCAGAAGCGCGCTCTGCCAGGCGTCGAACGCGATCCGGCGCAGGCCCGCGCGGTCCCCGGCGGGAGCGGTCAGGGAGGCGGTCCAGGCCTCGTCGCCGGCCGCCATCTGCTCCTCGACCGCGCGTACGGTCGGGAGGGTGGTCAGGGCGCCCAGGGGCAGGTCGGGGAAGTCCTGGGCGCCGAGGGCGGGCGCGAGCAGCAGGGCCAGGTGCGGCGTCGGCATGGGCGCACCCTAACGGAGGGCGCCCTCGGACGCCCCGAGTGGGCTGGCTCGCGCTGCGGCCGTTGGCCGCCCTCAGCGGCCGAGCCGGCGCAGCCGCTCGCGGTAGGCCGGGTCCTCCCATGCGCGGCGCTCGGCCGCCATGCGGAGGAAGCTGGCCTCGGAGGCGGCGTGGCGCTCCTCGACCGCGGGGCGCTCTTCGCGCAGGCGCTGCTGCTCCGACAAGGCGGGGCGCAGGCCGCCCAGGGTGATCTGCCAGATCAGGAGGAGGGGGACCCAGACGGGGGACCAGCGGAGGACGAGGACGAGGGCCCGAAGGGGGAGGGTGGGCGACTCGGGTCCAACAGCGCTCATACAAAGGGGGGTCGGCGGAGCCGGGGCGAGGCTGGACTGGAAAGTCCCGGTAAATGGACGACGCGCCGACGGGCCCCTCGGCCGGGGACGTCGGAGCGCTCTCGGAGGGTCGGCCGCGCGGGCTCGCCGGCGAGACCTGGTCCTGGCAGGCGTGGTACCGCGACGTCGATGGGGGAGGCGCGCCAACCTCGAACCTGTCGAGCGCCGTCGGTGTGACGTTCAACTGATCGAGCCTCTGGCTCGTTCGGCTCCCTGGGTCGGACGAGGGTGATCTCGAGGAGGGCGCGCGCGTGATCCACGCGCGGGGCCTCCTTCACATCGGTGCGATCGCGTGGAGCGCGTGCCGTCCTCGGGCATTGCTCTCGACCGCTCCAGAGGGCTCTTGCGTAAAGGAACTTCCTAGGGGGCGCGGCCTCCAGCCACGCTCTAGTCTCTGCTCGATCCGCTTCCCCTATCACGGCCGCACGTAGTGCAACCGTGTGCGCGATCGCCGGCTTCACGCGGCGGTCGATTCATCCAGCTGCCACCTCTTCTTCTCCATGACGTCTCTCCTCCTTCCCCGCCTCGTCATCGAGCGTTTCAACTCCCGACGGTTGCTCGTCCCCGGTCTCTTCGCGATCGCCGTTTCGATCGGGTCGTCATCGGCCGCGGCGCAATCGACCTCGTTCGGCCCGCAGGAGGTGATCACGACCTCCGC
>PKCK01000035.1 GCA_002862085.1 Planctomycetota bacterium
GAGCGTGCGCAGCTGGCGGGCGGAGGACAGGCGCGTGGTGTTCCACTGCATGGGGGGCCTCGGTCGTGCCGGCACAGCCGGCGCGTGCTGCCTCGTGACCGAGGGCGTCGAGCCGCTCGAGGCCATGGTACGCGTGCGCAACGCGCGACCCGGAGCCATCGAGACCCGCGCGCAGGAGCGCTTCATCACGAGCTACCCCAAGGCCTGACGAGTCGACGCGCCGGGCTGTCAGGGCTCCCGAGGCGACTCCGCCCAGCCCAGTCGCCAGCCCCGAATCGCCCAGAGCACAGTGGGAAGCACCAAGACGACCCCTACTGCCGAGGTCACGGACGACACACTGACCCCCTCCGCGTCGAAGGCCTGCCCGAAGACCCAGGTCGAGAGTGCGATGATGACCGTGAAGGCTGCGTTCTCGAAGGCGAACACCCGTCCGCGAACCTGGCTGGGAACGAGCTGCTGCAGCCGAATCGTCGAGAACACCCAGACCGTAGCGCCGCCCAGGTGGGCGAGGATCACTCCCCCCGCCGCCAGCGCCAGCGAGGGCGCCTGGGCGAGCGCGACGTAGAACACGGCCCCCACGGCGTAGCCAACCCCGATCAGCCGCTCCATCGCAGCCGGCTCGCTGCGACTCAGCGCACGGGAGAGGAACGGACCGAGCCCCGTGCCGAGTCCGCGGGCGACGTAGAGCACCGTGACCGCGAGCATCGCGCCGAGCGGCTCCACGTAGACCCGCTCTCCGAGCATCGTCAGCACCAGGGTCGTCCCACCAGCGAGGGACCAGCCCGCCTTCACGAGCGCCAGCGACCACACCCGAGGCCGCTCGACCACCCAGGCCGCCCCCTGGCCGATCTGCCGGAAGCCGCTGATGATGGCGGAGCCCGCCTCGGTGGGCGCACGCTCCCACTCCGGCTCGTGCACCCCGAGGAGGAGCACAGCCGAGAGCGCATAGGTCGCCGCATCCACCAGCAGCGCGACCTCCCAGCCGAGCCACGCTGTCGTCAGGCCGCCCGCCGCCGAGCCCAGGGCCAGCATGGTCGACCAGAGCGCAGCCCCGACCGCGTTCGCTGCCGTCAGCTCCTCGGGACGCACGATGTCGGGCAGGAGGGCCGTGCGGGCCGGCTCGAAGAAGGCACTCGCGACGGTCTGTGCGATCACCAGCGCATAGAGCCAGGGCACGCTGGGGAAGACGGCCACCGTGAGCATCGTGAGCACGAGCCCGACCCGCACCAGATCGGCCCCGAGCATCAGTCCCCGACGGGAGACCCGGTCAGCAGCCACCCCGGCAAAGGGCGCGGCAAACACCGTCGGCAGGGTCTTCAGGATGAGCACCCCGGCGAAGGCACTCGCGCTCGGCGCGCCGATGTGGCGCAGCAGGGCGAGGATCGCGAGCGTGTTGAACCAGTCGCCCGCCAGGCTCACCGCCCGTGCGAAGAACAGGCGACGGAAGTTCACGTTGTGGCGAAACAGCTCTGCGTACCCCACCTGGGCGGGCGCAGTCTGCCCGCGGTCGGGTGCCGGCATGCGTCCACGTAGCCCCCGCCTGCCGTGGAGGCTGCGTCGGCGTCCCGCGCCGCGCAAGGAGCGCTCCAAAGCTTTAGGATGCACCCCACACTCGGAGGCTCAGTGGACATCAAGGCACGCCGCAAGGCACTCGGCTGGGATCGGCAGGAGCTCGCGAGCCGAGCTGGCGTTCCCAAGAGCGTGCTGGCTCTGATCGAGCGCGATCAGTGGTCAGAGTCGGAGGCCATCGAGCGGGTCGCCACCGTGCTCGGACTCGCCGAGGCGGGCGCCACCGACCCGCGCCTTCCCCCACCCGTCCCAGCGCCGCCGCGCACCCAGGGCGAGGCCTGAGCAGCCGTCAGGCCACGACCCGCGCGTCGAGGGTCCGTGCGACCCGCTGACCGCCGACGGCCGTCGCCAGCGTCGACTGACCGGGAAACACCGTGTCCCCCACCAAGTACAGCCCCGGCGCGACAGGCCGATGGAGCAGGTCCAGGTACTGCCCGAGGCCCGTGCGGCGAGGCACCCCTCCGACGTAGCCCCCGTGGCGCCGCGTGAAGCGCTGGAAGGTACGGGGGCTGGCTGTCAGCTCACGCACCACCCGCAGCTCCGGCGCTCGCTCCGCCACGGTGCGCCGCATCCGTGCCTGAACCGCCTCGACCGCGGCCGCATCCGTCGGCAGCGGCACGTGCGTCGAGACGGTCACCGTCCGGGTACCCGGCGGGGAGCGCTCCTCCCGCGCGTCGCTGACCGAGCACAGCACCAGGTTGCCCTCGATCAGCGGTCGTCGTGACTCACCGACCAGCTGCAGGTGGAAGGCGTGACGAGGCAGGCCCTCGTCGGCCACCACCAGGTAGAGCATCGCCGCCCCCCAGCCGCCCCTCACCCGTCGCCCGAGCGCATCGAGACGTGGAGAGCGCACGTCGGCGAGCCCCGCCAGATCTTGCGGGAGGACGTTGGCCACCACCCGCTCTGCTGTGACCACGCCCCGACGTGTGTGCACCGCCCAGCCACCCGCACGACGCTCCAGGCGCCGCACACGGGTCGCGAGCTGCACGTCGCCACCGCGAGCCCGGATGGCCCGCACGAGGGCCGTCGCCAGTGCGCCGATGCCCCCGCGCACGTGGTACGCACCCTTGAAGAACATGTCGACGGCGGACAGCGCGAACGGGGCCTCCGCCTCGGACGCAGCGGCCTGAACGGTGATCTGACAGGCAGCGTCGAGCCACAGCCGCAGTGGCTCGAAGTCGGCACCGGTGCGCGCCAGGAGGGCCGCAGCGGGTCGACCGAGGGCGCCCGCGAGCGGCAGGTAGCGCGGGAGGTGGACCGCGTGGGACAGCAGAGCGGCCGGCCCCCACGGAGGCAGCAGGTCAGGCTGCTCCAGCACCGGGTGCAGCCCCGCCGCGAGTCGTGCCTGCGCATGGAAGAAGCGCCGAATCGCAGCCTGCGGTGCTCCCGGGAGCGCGGCGAGACGCTCGACGAAGGCGTCCCGCTCGGGGTCGACGACCAGCTCCAGGCCTGGCGCCCGCAGCGTCAGCACAGGCGCCAGCCGGTCCGCCTGCACATCCAGCCCGAAGCGCTGCACCCAGCGGTGCATCAGCTGCCCCTCGCCGAAGCCGAAGAACAGCGTCGCTCCTGCCTCGAACTGAAGACCGTCTCGGCGGAAGGTGCTCGCGCAGCCCCCCGGGTAGTTCAGCGCCTCGCAGAGGACCACGCGCTGCCCGGCGTCAGCGAGGTGCAGCGCCGCCGACAAGCCGCCGAAGCCCGCACCGATGACCAGGGTGTCTGCGTCCATGCTCGAACATTGACACCCGAGCTCTCCGCGACACGCCCGATGGCCCAGGCGCGTGCCGCTTCACACCGCTTCTGCTGTGAGCGCCGCGCGTGAGGGCGCGTCCGCGGGGTGGAGCCCATCGGATGGAGGGCGTGGCTCCGAGCCTGCCCGACGATACGCCCTCCTGCGAGGGCTCGACTGGCACGAGCCACCTTGAGAGGCTCCCCAGCGCGTGCCCGCTTCCTCCCGCCATCCCGGACTCGACGGCCTGCGCGGCCTCGCCTTCCTGGGCGTGCTGCTCTTCCACGACGCCTGGCTGGGAATCGGCTGGGCGGGTGTCCCTCTGTTCTTCCTGGTCTCCGGCGTGCTCATCCGC
The DNA here is from genome assembly GCA_002862085.1 of Planctomycetota bacterium. Lineage (GTDB taxonomy): Bacteria > Planctomycetota > UBA1135 > UBA1135 > Saltatorellus. Next base: position 3,651 of record PKCK01000035.1, read on the forward strand.
GGCTCTCTTGCTCGGACACCCGGCACGGGAGCCCGCCGACTGTGGGGCTTCGCCGTGAAGCGGCTCGCTCGGCTCGGACCGCTGTACGTACCCTGGATGCTCGGCGCGCTCGCGCTCCGCCAGCTCTCGGGTGAGTCCACCTCCGGCGTGTCCGTGCTCGGACTCGCCACCGGCACCCTCAACTGGACCCGTGCCGTCGCCCCTCTGGATGATCCCGCACTGACCCACCTGTGGAGCCTGTCGGCCGAGGAGCAGTGCTACGCCCTCGCCGCCATAGGCGTCGCCTTCGGTGCAGGACGCCGCAGCCTGGCCGCCCTCGTCGTCGCCGCGTCGGCCCTGCGCCTCGGGCTGTGGCTCGCCCTGTCGACCACCGAGCCCTACCTTCGCGCAGACGCGGTCTACCAGCTGACCCACGTCGATCTCTTCGCGGTCGGTGTCGCCCTCGCAGCAGCCCCGGACGCCCTCGCGCGCTGGCGCTGGCCCGCGACCGCCTCGACCGGCGCCGTGCTGACCGTTCTGCTGTTGCTGGAGCCCCCGACGACCCCGTGGCAGCTCACGTCCCTGGGCCTGCCCTTCGCGGGCATCAGCCACGGCCAGCCTCTGTGGCAGCAGCCTCTCCTCACGCTGCTCCTCGCCCCCTGGGTCGCCCAGGTGATGGTCTGTCCTCCGTCCTGGACGACCCTCCCCGCACTCCGGCACCTCGGCCGACGCTGCTACGCCCTGTACGTGCTGCACTGGAGCGTGCTCACCACGCTGGACACGGCCCTGGGGGTCGCCCACCCCACCGAGCTTCCGTGGCCCCTCGCCATCGCCAAGCTGGCCCTGGCCCTGGCCTTACTGCTCGTGCTCGCGGAGCTGTCATGGCGGTGGCTCGAGCGGCCGGCAGACCGCTGGCTGCGTCAGAGGCTCGCCGCAGGGGCCTGAGAACCGGACCGAGACGCCCAACTCTGTTAGCCACCCGCCTGATCCGAACCGAATGCTGCGCGACGCCGAGGGTGTCCACCATGATCGAACAGCTCGCCGCCCTGGAGGCGGAGGCCCTGGCCGCCATCGAGGCCGCCCCGACCGCTGCCGAGCTCCAGCAGGTCAAGGCAGCCTGGCTGGGCAAGAAGGGCCAGCTCACCGCACTGCTAAAGGGCCTCCGCGACGTGGCTCCCGCCGAGCGCGGTGCCATCGGCAAGGCCGCCAACGTGGCCAAGCAGCGCCTCGCCGCCGCCGCTGACGCCCGCAAGGAGGCTCTCCTCGACAGCGTCAGTGCCGTCCCCGCAGGCTTCGACGTCACCCGGCCCGGCACCCAGCAGCCCTCCGGTGGGCTCCATCCCATCACCCAGCTGCGCTACGACCTCGACGACGCCTTCACCTCGCTCGGCTTCGAGATCTACGACGGGCCCGAGATCTCCAGCGAGCTGTACGCCTTCGACAGCCTGAACTTCCCGCCGGACCACCCCGCGCGGGAGTCGATGGACACCTACTGGCTCGAGGGGCGCGACACGAAGACCGGCGCCGAGCGCCACTGCCTGCGGCCTCACCTCACGGGTGGCAGCGTGCGGTACATGCAGACCCACGAGCCGCCCTTCCGCTTCGTCTACCCGGGCCGGGTCTACCGGAACGAGACGACCGACGCGTCTCATGAGCGGGCCTTCTTCCAGTATGAGGCTCTGATCGTCGAGAAGAAGCTGCCCTTCACCGCAGGTCGCCTGCTCGTGAAGACCATCCTCCAGGCCGTCTTCGGCCGCGACGTGAAGGTCCGGATGCGGGCCGGCTTCTTCCCCTTCGTCGAGCCCGGCTTCGAGATCGACATGCAGTGCCTGGTCTGCGAGGGTGAGGGCTGCTCGGTCTGCAAGCACGTCGGCTGGCTCGAGGTGATGCCTGGTGGCCCGCCGCACCCCGAGGTCCTCCGGGCGGGCGGCATCGATCCCTCCGAGTGGGAGGGCTTCTACATCAACATCGGTCTCGATCGACTCGTGATGATGCGGTACGGCGTCGACGACGTGCGGCACTTCCACAGCAGCGACCTGCGCTTCCTGGGGCAGTTCCAATGAAGCTCTCACTCGACTGGCTGCGCGAGTACGTCGCGCTCCCCGCTGACCTCGACCCCCACCAGCTCGCCCACGACCTCACCATGTCGACGGTCGAGGTGGAGGGCGTGGACGATCTCGCGGCGGGGCTCGCGGGCGTGGTGATCAGCGAGGTGCGCAGCTGCGAGCGCCACCCCGACGCCGACAAGCTCAACGTCTGCACCATGCACGACGGACGCACCGTGGTGTGCGGCGGCAGCAACGTGGCCGCGGGCATGAAGGTGGCCCTCGCCCTGCCAGGTGCCGTGGTCTCCGGGCGCGACGGAAAGCCTCTGACCATCGCCGAGGCCACAGTGCGCGGCGTGGCCAGCAGTGGCATGATCTGCAGCTCTGGCGAGCTGGGCCTGGCCGATCTCTTCCCGTCCAAGGGCAAGGAGATCATGGACCTCACCCACCTCGACGCGGCCGTCGGGTCTCCCCTCGCCCCCGCCATCGGCTACGACGACATCCTCCTCGAGATCGACAACAAGTCGCTGACCAACCGGCCCGACCTGTGGGGTCACCTGGGGATGGCCCGGGAGCTGGCTGCGCTCTACGACGTGCCCCTCAGCGACACCCCAGCTCCCGAGCTGCCGAGCGCCGACGGAGGCTTCGAGGTCCGCATCGAGGACCCTCGCTGCCTCCGCTACACGGCCACTCGCGTCGAGGGCGTCGACGGCAGCGCCGCGTCGCCGCTGTGGCTCGCCGCACGTCTCGCAAAGGTGGGTCAGCGCCCCATCAACCTCCTGGTCGACCTGACGAACTACGTCATGATGTCCGTCGGCCAGCCCAGCCACGCCTTCGACGCCCGGGATCTGCCCGAGCGCGTGGAGATTCGCGCAGCGCGCGACGGCGAGGCCCTCACGCTCCTCGACGGCACCGAGCTCGCCCTCGATCCGCAGAGCCTGATCATCGCCTCCCACGAGGCCCCCACGGCCCTCGCCGGCGTGATGGGCGGCGACCTGGCCGTGCGCGACGACACAAGCGCTCTGTGGCTCGAGGTCGCGAGCTTCGACCACGTCGACGTGCGTCGCACCGCCCGACGCTTCGGGCTGCGCACCGAGTCGAGCACCCGCTTCGAGAAGGGCCTCGACACCCCACGCGTCGAGGCGGCCCTCGGTCTCTTCCAGGACCTGTTCGCCAAGCTCGTGCCCGGGTCCCGCATCGTGGCCCACGTCGACAGCCACCCGCGCCCCACCGCGCCGGTGTCGGTCTCCGTCACCGTGCCCTTCCTGCACGGACGGCTGGGCCGCGAGCTGGGCGCTCCGGCGATGATCGGACTGCTACACCGCCTCGGCTTCTGCACGGAGCAGGACGGCGATGCGCTCGAGGTCCACGTGCCCTCCTGGCGCGCAACCGGAGATGTCGACCTGCCCGAGGACATCGTGGAGGAGGTCGGCCGCCTGTACGGCTTCGAGGCCCTCGGCTTCAGCCCGCCTCAGGTCGAGCTGGTCGACCCCGTGATCCAGCCTGTGCGGCGCATGGAGCGACGCCTGCGCGAGTACCTCGCCTTCCGCTGCGGGCTCCGCGAGGTCGTCACCTACCCCTGGGTGAGTGCCCGGCTGCTCGAGGCGGGTGGCTGCGCCGACACGCCCACCCTGGGCCTGGCTCACCCGCCGAGCCCCGACATGCGCCTCGCGCCGAGCCTCGTGCCGCAGCTGCTCTCCGTGATCGCCGATAACCTCCGGTACACACAGAGCTTCGGCGTCTTCGAGGTCAACCGGGTGTTCCATGTCGCCCCGCAGGACGGCCCCGAGGGACTGCCCACCCAGCCCAAGCGACTCTCGGCTGCCGTCGTCGGCGCAGACGCCGCGGCGCTCTTCTACCGCCTAAAGGGTGCCGTCGAGGGGCTCTCCGGCGGCGTCCAGGTCGCTGAGGTCCACTGCATCGCCGACCCGAGCGGCGCACCGGCCTGGGCCGACCCCAGCGCCGTCGTGGGCATTGCCTGCGGCGACACCGTCATCGGCCACCTCGGTGTGCTGTCGGCTCGCGCCAAGCGACTCGCCGGCATCAAGCGCGGCGAGGCAGCGGTGCTCGAGCTCGAGGTCGAGGCCCTGGAGCCGCACGCCTCGCGCGAGAACCGCTACGCCCCGCTGCCGCAGTTCCCGCAGGTCGACTTCGACATCAGCCTGGTGGTCGACCGCGGCGTCCGCTTCACGGCGCTACGCGAGGCAGCGCTCGAGGCGAGCGCCCTGGTGCTCGGCGTGCACTTCGTCGACGAGTACGTCGGCGCACAGGTGCCCGACGACAAGAAGTCGGTGACACTGCGCCTCCGCCTGGGTGCCGCCGAGCGCACCCTGGTGCGCGACGAGATCGACCAGGCCGCTGCTGCCGTGATCGAGCAGCTGTCCGCCTCCTTCGGCGGCCAGGTCCGCGCCTGACGCAACCCTCCGGCCCCGAGAGGTCGCCATGGACACCAACGGCGTCCTCCGAAAGGTCCGCTACATTCTCCGACTCTCTGACGCCCAGGTCGCCGACCTGTGCGCCTTGGTCAACGAGCGACCCGACCCTGCAGCGCTCCACGGCTGGACCCGCCGCGAGGGGGAGCCTGGCTGGGCTCCGTGCCCGCCAGCGCTGCTGGAGGCCTTCCTGGATGGTCTCATTCGCGACCGACGCGGCCCCCCGCCGCCCGGAGCCTCCCGCGCCCGCGTTCCACTGAGCAACAACGAGGTCCTCAAGAAGCTGCGCATCGCCCTGTCGCTGCGCGAGGGCGACATGCTCGCCATCCTCCGCGCCGGCGGCCAGTCGATGTCCAAGGCGGAGCTTGGTGGCTTGATGCGTCGGCCGGAACATCCGAACTACCGACCCTGTGGAGATCAAGCCGTGCGGCGGTTTCTGAAGGGTCTGGCTCTGCGCCTGCGGCCCGAGGACACTCAGAAGCCGAGCCGACCCACCCCGAGCGCGTCGGGGCCGAGACGCCACGACGCGCGCGGGCCGAGACGGAACGAGGCGCGCGGACCGAGACGCCACGACGCCGCTGACTCAAGGCGCCCAAGCCCCCCTGCACGCCGGCGTCCAATCCGCGACACCGGCGGCGCCTCCCGCGTTCGGCGACCTGTCGGACGGCGACGACCCGTAGACCTCTCGGACGACGGCACCGAGGACTGAGCCTCTGACGCCGACGCAGCGTGCTGGGCGTCAGCGCATCGGCTCGGCGACCGCCTGCGGCGACCCCATCGTCAGGCGGTAGCGTCCGCTTCCTGCGATGGCGAAAGACTGGGTCGTGCCAGCGGCATCCGGCCAGCGCACCATCACCTCCGCCTCGCAGCCCGCGCCCAGCCCGAAGTGCAGCTCCAGCGGGTCCTGGCTGCCCCACTGGCCGTGCCCGCCCACGACCTCTTGGGTCTGGGTGAGACCGTCCACCGTGACCTCCACGCGTGCACCGATGGCCGAGGCATTGGCGCCGCGGCCATCCCCGACGAGGAGCAGCTGGAGCCAGTTGGCCTCACCCGCATCGTTCGTCAGGTTCTCCCACAGCCGAGGATGCGCCACCTCGTAGCAGTCGTCGTCACAGCGCGCCGTGCTGTGGCCGACCACGAAGTCGAGGTCGCCGTCGCGGTCGAAGTCGGCCGCCACGCTGCCGTGGCTGCGCATGTGGTCGATGCCCTGCTTGCGCGGCACCCGCTCGAAGCGCTCGGGCTCGGCCTGCCGCCACAGCCAGCCCCGCGTGCCCGAGTAGTCCGAGGAGCCGACGTACACATCAGGCCAGCCGTCGTTGTCGAAGTCCAGCACGCTGCCCGTGATGTCGCCGTCGTCCCAGGTGTCGCCGTCGCGAGTCCGCGTGAGGCCCGTCTGCTCGTTGCCGGGGCGCCGGAAGGACACGTCGGGATCCTGCTCGTTGAAGAGCAGCTCCGACGGGTCAGAGCTGCTGCCGACGTCCCAGTGCACGATCTCGCTGGTCAGCAGATCCAGCCAGCCGTCGTTGTTCACGTCGCGGCAGGTGGTGGCGCCACTGTTGCCACCGAGCCGGTAGGGCTCGCGATCGCTGCTGTGGTTCCACCGGAAGGCGTCGTCGTTGGTGCTGCAGGCGATGAGCTCCGGTGGCTCGACCCCGTCGCAGTCCTCGGAGCTGGGGTTGAGGGTGCACCAGCAGCGGGCGGACTCGTTGTCGCTCCAGTCGACGCGCTCGTCGAAGGCGTAGCCACTCTTCACGGAGACGTTCTTGTAGGAGCCGTCGCCCTTCGCTCGCCAGAGGTGGTTCGGAGCGCGACCGTAGGAGGACGCGAGCAGCTCCGGCCAGCCGTCGTTGTTCAGGTCACACGCGGCCGCGGACCATGCCCCGGAGTGCGCCCGGCCCGCGTTGATGGTGTCGACATCGACCCAGGCCTCCGTGCCGAGGCCCGCCTTGTTCGTGCCCTTGTCGAAGCCCCCGGCCCCATCGCCGAGGAAGAGCTGATCCTGCTGATACGACCCGCCTGCCGCCCACTGGCCCGTCCACAGGTCGATGTGACCATCACGGTCCACATCCACGAAGGCGGCACCGTAGGGCTGATCCAGCGGGTCGTCGAAGGCCCGGCTCTCGGGCGCGAGGGTGAAGGTGCCGTCGCCCGCGTTGAGCAGAATCTCGCTGTGCGCCTCGTAGGTGGGGTCGGAAACGTCGGCATCGGGAAGCCCCGTGTAGACATCGAGATCGCCGTCGTTGTCGACGTCTGCCCACACCCAGACCGCGCCCGGCCGTCCCTGGTCGCCGCCCCCCCGGAGCTGCCGAATGCCCGAGGACTCGGTCACGTCTTCGAAGGTGCCGTTGCCCGTGTTTCGGAGCAGCCAGGCACTACGGCGGCCGTCCGGCCCGAAGTCGTCGGGCGCGTTGTCGTTCCGCACCGCGAGATCGATCCACCCGTCCCCGTCGAAGTCGACGGCCGACAAGCGCACGCCGACCGCCCCGAGCGTGTCGAGGCCCCAGGCTGCGCTGCGGTCTTCGAAGGCCTGCTCGCCCTCCTGCCACGCTGTGCCCACGGCACACTCGACGGGGACCTCCGGCTCTCCGTCAGCGCCACAAGCCAGCAGCAAGAGCAGTGTGAGCATGGTTCCCTCCGCGCGCACTCTGGCATAAGCGAGGCTCTCATGTGGATCGCCCTGCTCACAGCCGCCCTCGCCGGCGACCTCACGGTCGTCTTCGGCTCGTGTGCTCACCAGCGCAAGCCCCAGCCGATCTGGCGAGCCATCGACCGCGAGGCCCCCGACGCGGTCGTGCTCCTCGGTGACAACGTCTACGTGGACAGCGACGATCCGTCCGCGTATTCACGCGCTTACTCCAAGCTCGATCGCAAGCCTGCCTTTCGCCGCCTGCGCTCGCGCGTGCCGCTCTACGTCACCTGGGACGACCACGACTACGGCCGCAACGACGCCGGCGCTGAGTGGCCCCTGAAGGAGGTGGCGCGGTCGGCCCTGCTGGACTTCCTCGACGCCGAGGCGACAGATCTGCGAAGGGTTCGAGAGGATGGCCTCTACGGCGCGTGGACGCTGTCCACCGATCCGACGGTGCAGCTGATCCTGCTCGACACACGCTGGAGTCGAGGCCCCCTCACGAAGGTCTCCGAGCCCGCAGCCCCCGGAGGCGGGCCCTACCGTGCCCAGACAGGGCCAGAGGCGCGCATGCTCGGCGCCGGGCAGTGGGCGTGGCTGGAGGCGGTCCTCTCCGAGCCCGCGGACGTGCGACTGGTCGGCTCCTCCATTCCCGTCCTGCCGCACTTCACCGGCTGGGAGACATGGGCAAACCTTCCGGACGAGCAGTCCCGTCTGCTCGAGCTCCTCAGCTCCGCCGGCGGGAGCGTGCTGCTGTCGGGCGACACCCACTGGGGGGAGCTGTCCCGCCGCGAGGCCGGCCTGTCTGCACCGCTGTGGGAGCTGACCTCGTCGGGACTCACCCAGGTGTGGCGGACCGTCCCCGACAACCTCTTCCGCCACGACGACCGCCTCTTCGCCGGTCGCAACTACGGCCGGGTGGTGGTCGCCGAGAGCGGCACGGTCATCGTGTCGCTGCACGACGCCCGCGGTCGCGAGGTGTGGTCTCAGGACGTGACGCCCTAGGCGACGCTCACTTCCAGAGGTTCTTGTCCTCGCCACAGAGCAGGTCGAGGCTGTCGTTCCAGTCCTCGACCGCACTGAGGTAGCGCTGGGACCAGAAGTCCTCCGCCTCCGGGCCAAACCCGACGAGCCGACCCGAGTTCCACGCCGCGTAGTGGTGGATGTGCCGCGACGCCTTCTGTGGCACGAGGACCTCGATCTGGTAGGTCTGGTCGAACCCGTTGGGACCGTCGGTGTCGCCCCCCACCCGAGCCGGCGAGGGCATGTAGGACCGCACGAAGACTGCAGCCGTGTCGCCCTGCTCGTCGCGAAGCCGCCGCAGCTGGACCACCATCTCGTAGTCGAGCGCCTTGCCGATGATGTTCTGCGCAATCGAGACCTCGTACTCTGCCCGATCGCAGTCGCCCTTCCGGAAGCAACCCTGGTTGCCGTCGTAGCTGCGCCCGTAGTCGTCGTACTTCCCCGGGAAGAGCGACTCCTGGTCGTCGTAGAGGTACAGCTCGCCGAGCTCGTCCGCGGAGCAGCCGCTGCGCTCCACGATCTCGAACACCCCGTAGATGGCCGAGAAGTCGGCCTTGGGCGACATGCCGACGGCCTCGCGGTGGGCCTCGTCCACACCGGTCACGCCGCCCGCGATGTTGCCCTCACGATCCCAGGCGGCCTGGAGGTTGTCGATGCCGTCGAGCAGGCGGGCCTCATCCTCGCTGTCGAACTCCAGGTAGAAGAAGTGCGTCAGCTCGTCGAGATCACTCGGCGCCGGGTCGACCGACTTGCATGCGAGCACCAGCCAGAGCAGCACGTTGACCTCCTGATCCGACCATAGCGACCGCGTGTGAGCGCGAAGTGTACAGCTTGTGGCAACCCAGCACTACTCCGGGATTCCGAGCGCCGAGGGACCTCCGAGGGCGAGCGCCTCGACGGGCTCGAGTGCGCGCTCGTGCAGCTGGAGGGCCGAGACGACGACATCGGAGGTGAAGCCTCCGACATCGGTGAACAGCAGGGCCTCCGAGTAGGCCCAGGTGCTGTTCAGGGCGAAGCGGCTGTCGACACCGCCGATCAGCCGAATCTCCCCCGCGGCGAGCCCGTCCTGGTAGACGCGCATCGTCCCTCCGTCGCCCTCGGTCGTGTCGACGACCACGACCAGGCGGGTCCAGGTCTCCGGCAGCACCCGCCCGACGTACTGGTCGAGGATGCCGACACCCCCATCCGGATGGATGTACACCTCGGCGTCGTTGAGGTTCGCCTCGTTGGTCTGGAGCAGCGGCGTCCACCGACCGTCGGCCGAGGCGGGGCGATACAGGTCGACCACCAGCGTCCAGGCGTTGATCCCGAGGCCACTCCCGGGCCCCACGTGCACCGCGTTCGGGAACACGAGCATGCCACCCGCGGGCCCCGCGTCGGGGTAGTCGAGCACGCCGGCGGGCCCCCCGGGCAGGTCGGGGAGGCCGAGTAGGTCGGTGGTCGACACCTCGGGCAGCGCAGCGCCCCAGGCCGCGAGCTGTGAGCCCACTCCCGATGGATACAGATCACCGGCGAAGGTCCACGTGCCCAGGACACGACGGGCTGGCGGAGGGGTCGCGTCCACACCCGCGCACCGCTCGAGAAAGACGCCCGGAAAGTCCGTCTCCACCGCGTCGAACCCGAGCGCACGCACCCGGTCCATCGCCTCTGGCTCATTGACGGTGAACGTCCACAGCTCCAGCCCGGCAGCCCGCACGTCGTCGGCGTAGGCAACGAAGCGGGGATCCTCCACGACCTCGGTCCAGGGATGCTCGCTCGCCACCACGTTCGCGGCGCGAAGCTCCGCAAACCAGCCGTCCACGTCGAAGCCGGGCGAGCCATACTCCGCAGGAATGCCACCCCACCAGGCGGCCGGGCTCTCTGGCAGCACGTCGACATACTCAGTGAGCTGGAAGGGGTCGCCGAAGGAGAGGAACAGCTGCTCTGGGGGCAAGCCGACAGTGCGGACGGCGTCTACGACCACCTCCGCGGCGGGAGTCTTCACGTCCAGGTAGAGCGCACCGCCGGCGTCACG
>PKCK01000052.1 GCA_002862085.1 Planctomycetota bacterium
GCCATGCTCAACACCGGCGAGATCTCCTTCCAGCAGTATTCGGAGTCCTACCAGCGCCAGGTCCTCCGCGCGCGCCTCGTCTACATCGAGTGGACGTACGTCTGATCTCAGACGGCCCAGGAAGAAGGGTAGGCACGTGAGGCAGGGGCCCGAGGCCCCTCGCTGAAGCGGTGACATCGCGAGGTGCGCTGACGGCTTCCAGCGACCTCGGAGCCGGCCAGGGGTGCGACCCAAAGTTGCAGCCCTGGCCGGCTCACCTCGTTCAGGGCTTGGCGACGCCGGTCCTCCCCTCCCGCGGCCGTCACGTTCGAGGACGCGACTGCCTGTCCGCCAGGATCACGCCACCTCGCCCGGAGTCGACGAAGGGTCGTGCGGATGATGAGTGCCGTAGTGACCGGTCGTTCGTAGCGCGCTGCGTCGCCGTTGCGCGCGCGCTCCGCTTCAGCCGCTCGCCGCCGCGGGACCGATCGACTCCGTCCGCCCGGCGGCCTCTCCGAACCGGGCGACCATCGTTCCCTGCGAACGCTCGATCAGCTCGCGCTCATCGGGGGTCGGGCGAAGAGAGAGCGCGTCCGGTCCGTCGCGGAACGAAACGGACCGCCAGGCCCCGGACGAACTGAGTCGCTTCGCCCGTGGCCGGCGGTCCCACCGTGCGAGGAGTGAGGGTCAGTCGTCGAGCTCGAGGGACAGCTCGTCCGCCGCGCCGGCGGTCCCCATGAACGGGTCCCACTCAGCTTCGACGAAGACTCCACTCGACAGACGAGAGAGGAAATCGGCCTGCGTGATCACCTCCTCGTTCTCATCACGGTGAACGGTGGATCCGTCGCTGCGGATCCCGACCCCGAGGATCTCGAAGTCGAATGTGCCCCCGGGAGTGACCGCGGTCACGGGGCCGCGGAGCTCGGCATCGGACTGGGGATCGTCGCGCTCCAGACGGCTCGCGATGAGGCTGGACCCGTCACGGAAGCCGCGGACCTGAACGGTGTCGCCGATGAGGAGGTCGGTCAGGTTCAGCGGGTCGACCTCCGCGTCGCTGTCGTCCTCGAGCTCCGTCGTCGAGCGGATCTGCCACTGGATGCCGAGGACGGTCACGGTCGAGTTCGCGAGATCGATCGCCTCGATCTCCCACTCGGTCCGGATCGCGCCGGTCGACTCGATCTCGCAGGACTCGGCGACGAGGACGCCGTTGCCGTCGGTGTTGCCCTCGACCTCGACCTTGACCCCGTTCGCGAGGCTGGCCACCGAGCCGTTCACGAAGACGGTCGCCGCGGTGGTGCGGACCGGGATGCCGAGGACGTTGAAGGAGCCAGGGCTGACGAAGTCCGTGACGAAGCCCTCCAGCTCGATTCGCACGCCGGCCCCGATTCCTGGCCTGTTCGCGAGCTCGACCCTGTCGGCGACGAAGGTCGACGGAGCGGCGAAGCCCGCCGGAGCCGTCCTGGCCTCGACGCGATCGCCGGCGTCGACGAGGCCGCCGGGGAGGCCGCTGGTGTCCGCGCTGCTGTAATCGACGTTGAGCCCGCCGATGGTGAACGTGGTCGCGGTCGCGTTCTCGGCGACGCCGACGACCTTGTACTCGGGCAGCACGGCCTTCGCTTCGATGTAGGTCGCGACCACGGACCCGTCGGCGTTCCGCGGACCGCTGACCTCGAGGAGGTCGTTGACGCCGATCAGCTCGAGGGTCGTGCCGTCGTAGACCGTCTGCGCGTTGGCCCGGACCGTCTGGCCGAGCACCACGAAGGTCCCGAGGCCGAGCAGGGGATCCGTCACCGTCGCGGACGTCACCGGGCCCTTGATCTCGGAGCGGTAGGTGACCGACGTCGCGACGCCCGTGGCGAAGTCCCCCTGGACCTCGACGACCTGACCGATGGCGAAGTCCGCCTGCGTCGCCGGGACCCCCTCAGCGGTGAACGTCGCAGCGGACGTCTCGAAGCGTACGCCGTTCACGATCACGCTCCCGAAGCCGTCGATCGGGCCGAAAGCGAAGCCCGACGACATGTTGCCGGTGCCACTGATGCCGCCGCCGCTGCTGCAGGCTGCTGCCAGCAGAACGAGGGAGGTCGAGATTAGACGTTGAGTGCTCATGACGATTGGGCCGGTTCGCCGGTCAGTCTTCTTTCGGACGAGGGTCGGCGGAGCCCCCCGAACGGCGTTCGTCGTAGGGGCTCTTCCCCACGATCTGGAAGGCGCCCAGCCCGAGGCTGATGCGTTGCTCGTCCCCAGCGGGCTGGTCGCCGCGGTCGCGCGCGCTCAGCCAGCGATCGAGGTCCTCGAGCAGGGCCTGCGTCCGCTCCGACGAGTAGCGGAGGAACTCCGCCTCGCAGCTCGCGGGGACGTTGTCGTAGTGCACCTTGCTCTGGTACCGGCGCGCCGCGTCGTCCTCGGCGCGCAGGTTGTGGTCGATGGTCTCGATGAACTCGGCGGTGTCGGTGCCGAGCATGCGCACGAGCTCCACCGGGTCGTTGCCGGGGACGTAGCCGCGTGTCGTCATCGAGAGGAGTCCATCCGCTTCCTCCATCGCGCCAGCGCCCAGAAGCTCGTTGGCGATGGAGCGGGGCTTCATGTCGCCGCTGTGACGCTTGCAGAGCTCGGTGAAGCTGATGTCGCCGGAGAAGGGGAGGCGCAGCGGCTCGCCCTGCTCGTCGCAGAAGTCCGGATCGCGGCGCCAGGCGCCGAGGACGCTCGCCGCGCGGTTGCGTCGCTCGACCGGCACCCGGCCGGCGGCCTGGTGCTCCTTGAGCAGCCGCGACACCTCCTTCCGGTGAAGCCCGGTGATCACCGAGATCCGCGCCTGGGTGGGAGACTTGCCTTCGAGCCCGAATTCCTCGTGCGCCACGCCGACGGCGGCGCGCCGCATGAGCTCCGTGATGGCCTTGCACGCGATCCGGTTGCGCAGGAGCACGCGCACGAGGGGCGTGAGGATCTGGCTCGTGGCGGCGAGGAGGGCGTCCTCGGTGGTCTCGGAGTCGTGGGCGGTCATCTGTCCGACGTCAATCTCGGCCTTCGTCAGCAGGCTGGGGGATTATTTTCCCCCAAAAGCAGCAGGCGTGTATCAAAACGAGGCGTCAGCAGCGTTCACCGGTGCATCAGGGCCGTTCGAGCGGTGTGCGCAGCGCAGGGTGCGGCGTGGAGGTCATGCGCGTCGCGCTGGTCACGGGGAGTCCGTGCGCCAGCGGTCCGGACCCTCGACACGGGTCCGACGGACGTCCGTGGAGATCCCGCGACCCCCGCCGCCTCCCCGCCGATCGCGTCGCTGCGCCGGCGCACGACGTGCATCATGCTCCCCCGCGCGGCCGACCGCGACGCGGGCGAGGCGCGACGCCCCGCGCCGCGCTGCGGCAGCGCGTCCCGGCCCGGATGGACGAGCGGATCGGCGGTCTCCGCCTCGTCCTCCAGCGTGATGAACGCGATCTCCGGGGCGGTCGCCGGGCGCTGACGGAGGAGCACGATGTCGGCTGGGACGAGTTGGCAGGAGGTCCGAGGGTGCACCCTGGCGAGTTCGTGGCGAGGAAGGAGGCAGGAGGCTCAAGGACGAGGGGCGCATCGGTCGACATCCCTCAGGCTTCCTCCCCCGGATCCCATGAGTCAGACCCCGTCCTGGTACTCCCGCACGGCGATCGCCGTTCTGGTGGTCGGCCTCGCGGCCGCCCTCGCACCTCTGGCCTGCGTCGAGGCCTCACCCTCTGACGGTGGCCCCTCCGGCCCTCCGCCCGACACCGGCGACGCGGTCGGCGGCGTGCATCTCGAGCTCTCGGGGGATCTGTGATGCTGGCATTGGCTCCGCTGCTGCTCGCGACCGTCCTGCCGCAGGGCGGGGGATCGACGACGCCCGGGGACTTCCTCGTTCGCGTCCACGGCCTCGAGCTCTCCGAGGACGGCGCGCTCTGGCATCCCACCGGTGCTCCCTCCACCAGTCAGCTCGTCGACCTGGTGGGTGGGCCGGTCCACGACGTGGGGGAGGGTGAGGCGCCCGTCGGCGTCTACGAGCGCGCACGCGTCGCGCTCGGCACGCTCATGCAGTACGAGGGCACCGACCCGTGCTCGGGTCAGACGATCCTCGAAGTCATCGACTGGTCGGGGGACGAGGTCCTCGATCCCGACGGAGACGGCCGCTGGCAGGTGCACTTCGCCACGGCGGCCGGGGGCGGCACCTCGGTCGGGGACGGCAGCGCCGAGGCGCCGCTCCTCCTCAACGCACCCATCGCCGTGGTCGAGGGGCAGACCGTCACGCTGCGCATGGTGCTCGGGGTCAAGGGGCTCCTCGAGTGCGTGGACGGCGTGACGACGGTCAAGCGTCCGCGCGCGCACCTGTCGAACTCGCCGGGTACCGCGACCGCTTCCCTGGCGGCAAGCGTCTGGCAATTCACCGGCGCACGGATGTCCTTCGAGGAGGGCGCCCCCACCTTCACGACGTTCAAGGCCGAGGCCACGTTGCACGGCGATGGTCGCTGGTCCACGCCGCTCGTCCATTGGCGGGACCTCGCCATCGATTCGGGCGCCAACGACTTCGGCACCGCGCCCTGGGAGGGCTGGTGGAGCGCGTCGCCCGGGGGCGAGCTGTGGCTCACCCGATCCGAATTCCAGGCGCCCCTGACGGGATGGGTGCGTGAGGACGGCGACGCCCTCTCGGTCGCCTCGGCCGGCGCAGGCGGCGACGCCTACGTGCTCTGGGGACTCCGGAAGGGCCCTCCGGCCCCCGAGCACCCCTTCACCTCGCCCCACAGGGTCGTCGTCCACGACGTGGACGTGCTCTTCCGCAGCAACGACCCGCCCGTGGCGGACCTCTCGACCTGGCGCCTCTTCGGCCGCTTCGTGGGTGACCTGGGGATGGCTCACTTCGACCAGGTGGCCCAGCGCAACCGCCTGCGGCGCGATGACTGGATCGGGATCGGTACGCCCGGCCCTCCTCTCATCGACGTGGACTGGCTCGGCCTGCACCAGGGCGTCGCCTACTCGGTCCACGAGGGGGCGTCCGCCTACGGACTGACCATCCTCGACCTCTCGAGCTACTACGACGGCTGGCTCAGCCCCAGCGGGGACGTCGGCATCTTCGACCGTCGGGACCTCCCTGCCTACCGCATGGGACTCGGCGTCACCGTGCGGTTGCCCTCCGGGTTCGGCAACAACAGCCTCCAGGGGCGCAGCTTCCACGGCGCGTTCTTCCAGGACGAGGTCGATGGCTTCACCCACGAGTATCGGACGGGCCGAATGTCCGTTCACTTCACGAGTGGCGCCGCCTGCCTCGTGAAGACGACGCACACGGGTCCGGGCGTCGTGGAGGAGACGAGCGTCCCGGGCACCTTCGAGTGCTGGGACGAGGGGCGCGTGATCATCGCGCTCTCCGACGGGCGCCGCTACGAGGGTCAGGTCTGCCCCTCGCGTCGGACCCTCTCGATCACGAGCGGTGAGCTCGGGGTCCAGGGCTTCGAGGACCGCCTGATCGGGTTCCTCGTGAAGCCCTGATGCGGCGCACTCACGTCGGCAGCAGGTGACCGCCCCCGATGGAGCGGGCGAGCAAGAGGACGACGGTCGCGCCGGCCATCGCCTGGAAGGGCGCCGAGCTCCGGTGACGCCAGTGTGAAGGGCGCGTTTCGCGATTTCGTACCGGCCGCTCGGTGACCGCGGCTCTCGACGGAGCGCCCGCCCTGGATGCGACAAATCGCCGAAAAGCTGAGACCGTACGCCGCGGCTCGGTCGCGTCGCGATTCTTAGAAATTTTCACGCGCTTGGTCGCGGCGCCAACACGCCGCAGGCGTTCAGTCGCAAGTCACTGTTTCATCGGCGGCTGCGTTCTGTCCGGGAGGAGGTCCGGGGCCCTTCGAGCAGCGGTTCTACGCGCCGTGAGAGGGCATGCACTCGATTGCAAGCATCGACATGAAAGTTCCGGGCGAAAGGTCCGTTGCGAACCTGTCCTCCTGTGCGGAGTAACCCAATCCCCCATGTTGCTGAACCTCACTAGCCCCCTCGCCGACGCGGTCATGCTCAAGCCTGACGACGCTGTCGGGATCTCCTTCTTCGCCATCATGATGGCGATGATCGCCGCGAGCGTCTTCTTCTTCCTTGAGACCCAACGGGCCAAGGGCAAGTGGAAGACCTCCCTCATCGTTGCCGGTCTCGTGACCATGGTCGCTGCGTGGCACTACAGCTACATGCGCGAGATGTGGGCGGGCTCCTACTCCAAAACCGGCGTCGGCGAATCCCCGGTCGTGTTCCGTTACATCGACTGGCTGATCACCGTTCCGCTGCAGATGATCGAGTTCTATCTCATCCTCGCAGCGATCACGAAGGTCTCGTCGGGCATCTTCTGGCGCCTGATGATCGGCACGCTCGTCATGCTGCTCGGCGGTTACCTCGGCGAGTCCAAGGAAGGAGCCCAGTGGGGCTACTTCGCCATCGGGATGGCCGGATGGGCCTTCATCCTCTACGAGATCTTCGCCGGTGAGGCGAGCAAGGTCTGCGCGACTTCCGCCTCGGCGGGCGTTCAGAAGGCCTACAGCACCCTGCGCCTCATCGTCTCGGTCGGCTGGGCGCTCTATCCGCTCGGCTACGTGGTTGGAGCGATGGCCGACCCGGTCGGCTCGCAAGAAGCCAACCTGAACCTGATCTACAACATCGCGGACGTGGTCAACAAGATCGCCTTCGGTGCGATCATCTGGTCGATCGCCACCGCGGATCACGACGAGTGATCCGCCGAGGGTCCTCGCCCGCGCTCGACGCGGGCTGGACTCCCGCAGGAAGCCCCGCGCGTCATCGACGCGCGGGGCTTCCTTCGTGCTGGTGCCCGGCTCTGGACGTGTTCCACTCCGGAGTCCGATCCGTGGGCGTCCCGATGGGCTCGTACGGAGGAGAGCCTCCCCTCGGAGGCCGGGCGGCCCCGGGGAGCGTTGCGGCGAGGCCGTGGTGAGGAAGGAGCTCGAGGTCGACGACCTTCGTCGGCGAAGGGCCTCGAGGGGGAGATGCTCGGAGCGAGCCCGGGCGTGGCGACGGATGCGGCCCGCGACCGGGGTCTCCGTGCCCGTCGCGACGCGGTGACGCCGACAGCCGCCGCCCATGCGTTCCTCGGGGGCGGGCGCGCTCGCCGGAAGCATGGGGCGGAGCCGGTCCGGCGCTGCTAGCCTCAGCCACGATGCAGCGCCAGCACACACGCATCGCTCGCGCGTTCCACTGGAGCGTCCTCGCGCTCTACGTCCTCGGCGTCGTCAAGCAGCTCGATGACGTTTCGCAGCTGGAAGACGAGGGCTTGTTGGTGACGGAGACGGCTTTCGCGACCGTGTTCTTGGCGGTCGTCGTCGCGCGCTACGGCTACATGCGGCGCTTCCCGACGTTCCATGCCGCGCGGACGCCGATCGATCCGCGGCGCGCCCGGCTCGCGCGCTCGTTCCATCAGCTGCTCTACCTGTGTTTCGCGCTACTGCCGGCGTCCGGCCTCTGGATCGGCGCGCTCTACGCCGCCGGCTCGCAGGAAGGCTGGTGGATGGACGCTGCGGTGGGCCTCCACGAACTCTGCGCGGACACGAGCTACTGGCTGATCGCGCTCCACGTCATCGCGGCGGTCGCGTCGAGGCGTAAGGAGGAGGGCGTGTGGACCTCGATGGTGCCCGTGTGGCGCGAGCCGCCGCCGCAGGAGACGTAGCCGGCGACGACCCGGGCGCGAGACAGCGGGCGGTCCAGCCCGCTCGAGAATCCGACGCCGCGAGGGCGCCTCCCTCCTCGCCGCAACCGGCGCTCCGCAGAGGATGGCCGCAGACCATCACGTCGTGCACCACCGCCCGGGCGTGATCCGCGCTCTCCGGTGAGCCGCGGAGCGCCTCTCTACAATCCTCGCCGGGCGACTCCGCTCCTGCCGGGCTCTCCACGCCCGTCTCCTGTACGGTACCCCGGGCCCGACCGGAGTCCTGGACCTCCTGCCCGTTCGAACCTCGGGGTGATCATTCCCCACGAACCAATTCGTCCATCGATATGCAGAAGACTCTCATCGCCTTCGCTCTCGCGGCCTCCGTACTCGTTGGATGCGAGAACGCCGGACGGCAATCCTCCGCTGGAATCAACCCGGACGAATTGATCTTTGTCGTCGAGATGAGCGTGAACGAGGGCCGGTCTCTCGAGGACGTGGCAGCGTTCGCTCGCTCGTACACCGAAGCCGTCGAGCGCGGCGAGCCGGACTCGTTGGGTTGGGGTTTCTTCGAGGCCGGGGAACAGGTGATGTTGATCGAGCGGTACCGAAACGGGGAGGCGATGATGCAGCACGGGAAGAACATCTCCGAGGGGGGGCCGCTGGAAAGCGAGTTCGGCGAGTTCCAGGAGTTCTTCACCATCGAACAGATCGACGTTTACGGGAACGTCTCCGATGAGCTGAGGGAGTTCGTGAAGCCCTTCGGTTTGCCCTTCACCTTCCACCCCGTCCACGCGAGCTTCAGCAGAGACTGACCGTCTCGCCCGTCGAGCGCGCCGAACCCTCGTCCCGCGCCCGCTTCGGCGGGCACTCGTGCTGTCGAAGCCGCTCGAATCAGCGCAGAAGAGCTACGACTGCCCTGGGCTCGTGCCAGCCACGATCATCGGTTCCCGAGCATGATCGCAGCCAGCCTCGGCGTCCACCTCTTGAACTGTCTGTCGAGGACGACTCCCAGGACCACGATCGAGGCGGGCGCAATGAGCCAGAACAGCGGATAAGGCAAGGAGCCGCTCGGCAACCTGCGGTAAACGAGCCACGAAGCGAGCAGCACGACGCTGTGAGAGAGGAACGTGAAGAAGCTGTGCTTGGCGTGGCGAAGCAGCAAATCGCCGAACCTGGTGTCCACCAGCAACGACATGGCGGGCCAGACCAGAGGAAGCGTCAGCAAGCGCAGGAACTTCTTGTTCGGAATCCCGAATGCAATGGACGTGAAGCAGATCAGCACGAAAAGCAGCAGCAGGGCTACGGCGTACCTGTCCAGCCGGGTCAGGTCCCACCGCTGAGTCGCGGCAAGAGCTCCGACGTAGAACGTCACCATCATCGCGTCGAACAACACGACGGGACCGTCGAGGTTGAAGAGGAAGACGGTGAAGACGACTCCGAGACCGATGTAGGGGGCTCTCTTCAGCAGCTGCCAGAAAAGAGGGGACAGCAGCGCGAGCACGAACAGGTCTCGCAGGAAGTTCAGTGGATAATTGACCGGATAGTCGTCGAGCCCGACGACGGCGTCGACCCACGCGTGGAGGGTCACGGGGTGAAGGGATGCTCTGAAGTCGTAGGACATCCAGCCGTACCTCTGCACGACGTACAGGACGACGGCCAGCGGCAGGTTCCACAGCACCAGGGGTACGAGGATGGAAGCCGTCTTCTTCCCGATGAGCTTGGCCGGCGACAGGTGCAGCCCGGAGGCGAACAAGAGGTAACCCGAAATGGACGTCAGTACCGGGATCAACGCTCGGAAGACGCCATGGGTGAGGAACGCCCGAAACCACTCGAAGGCTGATCCGTCCAGCTGGTTCAGCGGAGTGAGCGGCGGCGTGTGGAGCACGACGATGCCGATCACGAGGAAGTAACGCGTGATCGATATCCGCCTGCTTATTTCCTTGGGCACCGCCACTGCAGAAGACCTGTCAGCTCCTCGGTCGACGTGCTTCCCGCGGAAGGCGAGCTGTGACCACTGCCTTTCGACCGCGATGACCTAGCGATGGGCCACAGCAATCGTTCGTCGAACAGCCTGTCACGGAACCACGACGTGATCAGACCGGTCCTGTGGGGAGGCGGCGCGTGCGTGGCCGGAGAGCGTGTTGGTTCCATCGTCCTCCGGGGAGGGAGGAATTGAGGCGTAGGAGGATTTCCGGGGAGCTCACGCCGAGCGCTGCGGCTCTCCCTGCCCACGATCACTCCAGCCCCCACGGCAAGGTTTCCGTCCGGAGGCTCGATCGGGCGCAGTTTGCGGCCGGATTCGCCAACCGACCCTGCCCATCGGAGCGCCCATCGCGGGAGTCGACTTCGCCGAGACCTCTCGCGGGATCGTGCTCGGGACTTGCGCGAGCAGCGTGCCGACTGTGGATCGCCGGGCGAGAACACCTGCGTCGCGCGCCCGGAGATGTTCGCCGCGGTCGGCGGCGTTCGTGTCCACCTCGCGCTCGACCGGATCGACGTAGCAGGGAAGGAACCCCGGAGGGGAATCGTGGCGAGCAGTGAGCGATGAAGGCGGCGAGGGAAGGAGCGTGCGTCGACGATTCGTCGTGGGGAGAGGCGTCGGGGGCAGATCCCAACGCTCGTGCGGTCACCGCAGTCCGTGAATGACGCATGGCGTTGCCTGACGGCGTAGGACTTCTTCCCGACACCTCTCGCAGGTGGGCCGGCAAGCGTGAGCGGGGGCGACGAAGTCCTCCTTCGTCAGGAGAACGCCATGACTCCTCGTGCCGGACATCGCGGGGACGCGCTGTGCAGGGGCTCGGAGGGCGCGCCGATGTGCCGAAGGACGCGGCGCGCGACGAGGCGGTGCCTGTCGGCTACCATCTCGCGATGCTCGGAACGCTCATGCTGTCTTGTTCGCTCGCGCTGCCTAGCATGGCGCAGACCGTGACCGGATTCGTCGACAAGGAGATCCAGCTGGACGGCGAGACGCACCGCTACCAGGTCTACCTGCCCGCTGACTACGACGCGGGCAAGCCGTGGCCCGTGATGGTGTTCCTCAACGGCAGAGGGGAGTGCGGCCGGGACGGCAAGAAGCAGGTCTCGGTCGGGCTGGGGAAAGCGATCCGTCGCGCCCCCGAGCGCTGGCCGTTCGTCGTCGTCTTCCCGCAGAAGCCGGTTGCGGAGACGCAGTGGGGAGACCACCAGGACCTCGTGCTCGCGACGCTCGCGGCGACCGAGAAGGACTACGCGATCGACCCGCAGCGGCGCGTGTTGACAGGTCTGTCGCAGGGCGGCTCGGGCGCGTGGCAGATCGGCGGCGCGCACGCGGAGATGTGGCGCGCGGTTGCGCCGATCTGCGGCTATCGAGCCGGGGACTGGAGCGTGAGGGCGCTCGCGAAGACGCCTGTCTGGGCGTTCCACGGCGACGCGGATGGCGTGGTGCCGCTCCGTGGGTCCGAGGAACTCTGCAAGGAGCTCCGCAAGGCCGGTGGTGCGCCTTGCTTGACGGTCTACCCCGGGGTGCAGCACAACTCCTGGGACCGCGCCTATCAGGAGTCGCCGCTGGCGGAGTGGTGTCGGCTGGCGCTGCGCGAGCCGCTCGGCGCCCGGCTGCTCGCGGACCACGCGGGAGTGGAGACGAAGCTCACGCTGCGCTCGGGCGCGCGGTCTCGTGTGCTCGAGGGGGACGCGGCGTGGAGTGCGGTCCAGCGGCTGCTGCGCGCCGGCGCGATGGACGCGCTGCGCCCTGAGGCAGCCGGGAAGGACGCTGCGGTCCGCTTGCACCTGGAGGCGCGGAGCGCGTCCATCGGGTGGACCCGCCATGGGCACTTCGAGCCGAAGACAGCAGCGGCGAAGGCGATCCTCGACGAGATCCAGGCACCGGATCCGTCTCCGCGCGGGCGGTAGGAGCTCGCTGCGTCGCCGCCGAGGAGCTCGGCGCGCGCGTCCTGATCGATGCAGGAGCGCTCGCCCCGGACCGACCGGCGCCGGAGCCAACTCAGGGCGACCGTCGCCAAGCTCGGTCCCGAGCGGTCCAGCCGAGGGAGTCGAGCGTGTCCGCAGCTGCTGAGTTCGTTCCTCGGGTGACGAGGCCCTACCTCGGTGACGGGCTCCACCCGCTCGCGCAGGCGCCTCTCATGGTCGTGTAAGCGACGACGAGCCGGGTCGTGGTCGACCTCGGGGTGTTCGCCGTAAACCTCGTTCTTGACGCCACGTCGACCCCGCAGTTTCACAAGACGGACGCTGCGGCGGCTATCCTTGCCCGCCCAGCGCTGATCGCTACTCTCCCGGGTGTCCGCGGCTGGCACCACGTACTGTCCGCCTGTTCCCCGTCGGGCGCGCGCTCTTCGCCCTGGCTGCGGTGGCCGTGACCGGCGCGCTCGGCCGCGCCATCGGCGGCTGAACGGCACCCTGTTCGATCCCCGAGCTGGCGACCGCGTGCTTCTTCACTCTCCGACTCGCTTCCATGGCCTCGTTCCTCCAACAACTCATCCCGCAGCTGAAATTCGACGGTCCCCCGGTGGCTCTCCTGCGCGCGCACAAGACCGCCGGAGAGTCGTTCAGCGCCGGGCTGGAGTGCGCCTTCCGCGACCGCGATGTCTGCGACCGGACGTTCACCTGGCAGTTCCA
Source organism: Planctomycetota bacterium (assembly GCA_002862085.1). Taxonomy (GTDB): domain Bacteria; phylum Planctomycetota; class UBA1135; order UBA1135; genus Saltatorellus. Next base: position 12,227 of record PKCK01000052.1, read on the forward strand.
CAGCGGGGCTGGCGAGGGCCCCTTTCCCTACCGGTACCTCCAGGGACACATCGGACTCCCCACCGCGGACCGCCTGCTGCCGGACGCCCGGCTCGTGACGATCCTGCGCGACCCCGTCCGCCGCCTCTTGAGCTCGTACTTCTACTGGCGCAGCCAGTCGGCGCGCGCGAAGGACGAGTGGGACGCCCACGAGGTCGCGCTGCGCATCGCCGACATCTCCCTGCTCGAGTTCCTCGAGAGCGAGGACCCGGTGATCCGCCGCGCGACCTACAACGTCCAGGCGCGACTCCTCGCGGGCGCCGACTACGGGGCGACCTCGGCCGAACGCACACAGCTCTTCGGTCACGAGGACACCCCGGCGTCCGAGCTCGCGGAGCGAGCCGTAGCGGGCATGGACCGCTTCGCGGTGGTCGCCACGGTGAGCCGCTTCCGGGACTCGATGAGCCACGCCTACGCGGCGCTCGGCCTGCCCGGCAAGGCCATCGCCGTCGAGAAGAACCGCACCCCGTCGAAGTACGTGGACCAGCCCATCACCGACGAGGTCGTCGCGGCGGCGCGCCGCCTGACGGAGGCCGACGAGGTCCTCTTCGAGGCCGCCGAGGCGCGCCTCGCCCGCGAGTGTGGCTGATCGGCCCCGCCCTTCAGAGCGGCGCGTCCCGCCGGGGCCAGGCGCGCCACGGCTCGCGCCGGATTCACTCGACCGCTCTGTCCACGCGGATCCGAGGAGCTGATCCTGGACTCGAACCCTCGGGCCGCGCCGCTGAGACTCTTCCTGCGCCGTGGCTTGCGGATTCGCTCGCTCGTCCCGAGCCTCGACGTGGAGCGGCCCGAGCCGCACTTCCCCTGGATCGCTCGACGCTTCGGCGCCTTCAGCCCCGAAGCTTCGATCCGACCAGCACCGACGAAGACCCACCGAGACCGGAGACCCTGATGATCCGTTCCCTCCTGCTGCCCGTCCTCTTGCTCTCGTTCGCGGCGAGCTGTGCTCATCGCCGACCCGCACCCGTTCAGTTCCTGAACCCCGGCACGGTCCTGCCCACCGGCTTCCCCTTCTCCGAGGCGGTCCGTGCCGGCCACACCCTGTACCTGTCTGGCATGGTGGGGGTGGAACCCGGCACCACGGAGCTCGTCCCCGGCGGCATCGAGGCCGAGTCGCACCGCGCGATGGAGAACATCCGGATGACCCTCCAGGCGCACGGCGCGTCCATGGGGGACGTGGTGAAGTGCACTGTGATGCTCGCCGACATCTCGGAGTGGGCGGCGTTCAACGAGATCTACCGGACCTATTTCGACGGTCGCTACCCGGCCCGAAGCGC
>PKCK01000059.1 GCA_002862085.1 Planctomycetota bacterium
CGTTACATGCCACCCATCGATGGCACCATGCCCAGGGATGCTCGCCTGAGACTCGCGCGCCACGTCCTCGGCGTCATGGACGGGCTCGAAGGATCCAGCCGCTGAGCCGAGCAGCACGAGGCGACCGACGGCCCTCACCCGAGGCGGAGATGAGAGATGCGCCCTCCGCACCGCGCCGGCACCGAGGAACGGGAGCGCATCGAAGGCGATGAGGGAACAGCCTCCGGTTCCGCAGCCGGAAGCGGCGCGCGCGGACTCGCCAGCGGCTCTGCAGGGGAGTCAGATCCGGTGTTCCTCGTCCACGTAGGCGAGGCTGACGAAGGGGCCCTCGAGGAACTCCGTCGTCGGCACCTGGCTCTGCAGGAGCGGCCCCGTCAGGCCGCGCTCCAGAGCGATGAGCAGCACCTCGGCGATGCCCGCGGCCGTCGTCGACTGGATCGCGCGAAGCCTGCGTCCGGCGACGTCGATCGAAGGGCAGAAGAAGGCCGCGCGGTCGGCTCGCAGGACCCCCTTGCTGTCCGAACCCTCGACCGACGCGTAGACGATGACGATGTCGTCCTCCACGTGAGGAATCGCGGACTCCATGGCGGCCTGCAGCGCTGCCGGGCGGTCGTCACCCATCGGGATGTCCGCGAGCAGGGACTCCACCCAGGCGTAGTGGCCCGGATACCGGAGCGTCTTGTAGTCCAGATCACGCACCTTGCCCGCGAGGGCCTCGGGGAGGTCGGCCGCGCCGCCAGACGTCAAGGCCTCCTCGTATTCGAGCCCATGCATCCGCAGGGTTCGGCGCTCTCCGAGGGACGGGAGGGTGACGGTCGCGTAGTCGCGCACCGCGATGGCGTCCTTGACGTACTCGGTCGCGACGCCGACCGGGCTCCAGGTCCAGCCGTAGTGATGCGGCTCGGTGGCGTGCCGGGTGAGAGCGCCGACGCGCATCTCCAGCTTGTCCACCTTGTCCACCTCCCACGCCTCGGTGGCCCGGAGGAAGAGGTCGTGACCGAGGACGTTGATGAATCCCGGAGCGAGCCCGCACTGAAGAGCGAAGCAGGTGTCCGCTCCCTCCGCGATCCCCATCACCTCCTTCGTCTCCGCGACGTACTCGGTCAGGTTCAAGTAGTGGCAGCCGTGCTGCTTCGCGAGCCGGGCCATGCGTGGGGCCTGACTCCCGGGGAGGCAATCGAGGATCGCGTCCGCCGAGGAGAGCACAGCGTCGAGCTCCGCGCTCGAGCCCTCCGGAGGCATCACCAGCCCTCGTGCCGGCGGCGCGTCGGTGGGGACATCGACGTTGGCGAAGCTCAGCGCGGCCTCCACCGCCGCGCCGTGAATGTCTCCGAGCACGGTCGACGCCGCGGTGCGCGGCTCGTTGCGAAGAAGGAGGGAGAGGGCGCGGCCGATGCCGCCCGAGCCAGCGATGAAGATCGTGGGGCGCTTCGCCATGGGTCGAGGTCAGGAGCAGGGAGGATGGCCGCGGCATCCGCCGGGCGGCGGTTCGGGCCGAACAGGCTAACGGCCCTCCCAGCCCAGGGGCTCAATCCTCCCAGACGAAGCTGACGGGCATCTCGACGTGGCTCCCCAGGGTCGCGTGGACGGGACACGCCATGGCCGCACGCTCCAGGGCTTGACGGGCCTGCGCGTCCAGCTGGCCCGGGATCCTGAGTGTGACCGCGAGTCGTGCGATCCGTCGCACCGGATCCGCGGCCATCACCTTCTCGACCTCGCAAGAGGCCCCTTCGAGCGGCCACCCATGACGCTCGGCCACGATCCCCATGATCGTGAGCATGCAGGAGCCGAGGGCGGTCGCCACGAGATCCGTGGGAGAGAACGACGCCCCCTGCCCCTGATTGTCCACGGGGGCATCGGTGATCATGGTCGTCCCCGACCGGAGGTGGGCAGCCGCGGTCCGCAGGCCTCCCTCGTAACGAATTCGAATCGTGGGCTGGTTCATGGCCCCGGAATCTCAACCCGGCCGCTCACCGGCTTCAAGCGCCCGGGGCCGCGCGCGCCTGCCTCCGAGGCATCGCCAGAGCGCCCGGCGGGATCTCCCGGCCGCCGGTACACTCCCGAATGATGTCCTCGTCCTCCAGCCCCCTCACCTCACGACGCGCCCTCATCACGGGCGCATCGGCGGGGATCGGCGCCGCCACGGCCCGTGCACTCGCCGAGCGTGGCGCGCACGTGACGCTCACGGCGAGACGCGCCGAGCGGCTCGAGGCACTCGCCGCCGAGCTCGGCGGCAACGCCAGCATCGCGACCGTGGACGTCCGCGACGCCTCCGCCGTCGCCCACCTCTTCGCCGATCAGGATTTCGACATCGTCGTCGCGAACGCCGGCCTCGGCCTGGGTGTCGCGCCCCTCCACAGCGGGGACACCGACGACTGGTCGACCATGATCGACACGAACGTCAAAGGCGTCCTCCACACGGTGCGCGCCGCGCTCCCGGCGCTCCGCGCCCGGCGCGGTGGGGACCTCGTCCTCCTCGGCAGCGTCGCCGGGCGCCAGGTCTACCCGGGCGGGAACGTCTACAACGCGACCAAGCACGCCGTGAAGGCGATCTACGACGCTCTCCGACTCGACGAGGTCGGCAGCGGGATTCGCTTCACGACCGTCGATCCAGGAATGGTCGAGTCCGAATTCAGCCTCGTACGACTCGGTGACCAGGCCGCCGCCGACGCGGTCTACGACGGCATGACCCCTCTCCGCCCCGAGGACGTGGCTGACGCCATCGCCTTCGCGGTCACTCGCCCTCCCCATGTGAACATCGGCGAGATCGTGCTCTGGCCCACCGACCAGGCGAGCACGCGCGATGTCCACCGCACGAACTGAGCCCCCCACGCCAAACAAGCTCAATGTCCAGCGAAGCCTCCGGCGAAAACCCCCTCGATCGTGAAATCGCGTCCGCGCTCGACGGCATCGACCTCCAGGCCCTCGGCAGGACCGAGGCCGAGGACTCCCCCGGCGCCCGCACCGGCAAGCGCGGCGGTGGCGACCAGCTCATGCCAGGCACCGTCGCAGGGATCAGCGGAGACGACGTGATCGTCGAGCTGGGCCCCCGCATGCAGGGTGTCTGCGCGCTCACGGAGTTCGAGAACGAGCCCAAGATCGGGGAGTCGCATCGATTCATGCTCCGGGGTCGTGAGGACGATCTGTGGATCCTCTCCCTGCGCGGCGCGAAGGAGCTCGAGGCCTGGGAGCAGCTGGAGGTCGGCTCCCACACCAAGGCGCGAGTGACCGGGCAGAACCAGGGCGGCCTGACCCTCAAGATCGGCTCGCACGAGGCGTTCATGCCCACCAGTCATGTGTCCACGGACCGAGACCTCGACGTCTCGAGCCTCCTCGGGCAGACCGTCGTCTGCGAGGTCCTCGAGATCGACCGCGGGCGCAACCGCGTGCTGCTCTCCAGGCGTCGCATCGAGGAGCGTGAACGTCTCGAGGCCCTCTCCGCCGCGGTCGGCGCGCTGGAGCCAGGCACGAAGGTCAAGGGCAAGGTGACCCGCATCGAACCCTTCGGCGCCTTCGTGAACATCGGCAACGGGGTGGAGGGGCTCGTCCACGTCAGTCAGATCTCCCGCCAGCGGATCGAGAAGGTCGACGAGGTCCTGAAGGTGGGACAGGACGTCGATGCCATCGTTCTGGAGCTCAAGGACGGGGGCAAGCGCATCGCGCTGGGCATGAAGCAGCTCGAGCCCGATCCCTGGGACGAGGTGCCCCACCAGCTGCACGTCGACGGTCAGGTCACCGGCAAGGTCACGCGGATCGCGGACTACGGCGCCTTCGTCGAGGTGTTGCCCGGCATCGAAGGCCTGCTCCACGTCAGCCAGGTCTCCACGGAGCGGATCCAGAACCTGGGCCGCGTCCTGACCATCGGCCAGGAGCTCGCCGTTCGCGTCACCAGCGTCGACACCGGTTCGCGCAGGATCTCGCTCTCCCGACTCGACCCCCGAGGAGCCGTGATCGGATCGGAGGACGCCGTCGAGACGGAGACGATCCAGAAAGCGATGAAGGACAGCTCCACCGGTTCGATCGGGACCAACCTGGGCGACCTCTTCAAGAAGGCCCTCGACAAGAAGTGAGCCCTCGGGGCCTCTTCCAGTGCACTCTCCCCGCTTCCGGCCCGCTGGGTCGACGAGGCCCCTCGCCCGCCGGGCCGGCCCTCGGGCCGCCGCTCAGCGCTGATCGACCAGCGCGCCGGACCCTCGCATCGTGGCGGCTAGTAGCTCTCGTCAGGCGACGGGAACTCCCGAGCACGTACGTCACCGGCGTACCGCTCGAACGCGCGCTGCATCTCCTCTCCGAGGTCCGCGTAGCGCCGCACGAAGCGCGGGCTGAACCGAGTGCAGATCCCGAGCATGTCCTGGCTGACGAGGATCTGACCGTCGCAGCCGCCGCCTGCGCCGATGCCGATGACCGGGACCGAGACGCTCTCGGTCACCTCGGCCGCGAGCCTCGCCGGCACCTTCTCGAGCACGATCGAGAAGACTCCGGCCTCCTCGAGGAGCTTCGCGTCGCGACGCAGCTCGTCCGCCTCGCGCTCGTCACGCGCGCGCACCTGGTAGGTGCCGAACTTGTGGATCGACTGGGGCGTGAGGCCCAGGTGCCCCATCACCGGGATCCCCACGTCGACGATGCGCTTCACCGTGTCTGCGATGACCTGGCCACCCTCCAGCTTCACGGCTTCAGCGCCCGCCTCCTTGACCATCCGTCCGGCGTTCCGCAGAGCCTCGTCGGGACGCACCTGGTAGGACATGAACGGCAGGTCGGCGACCACGAGGGCCCGCTCCACGCCCCGCCGGACCAGGGTCGTGTGATAGAGCATGTGCTCCATCGTGACCGTGACCGTGGTCTCCAGGCCCTGCATGACCGTCGAGACGGAATCGCCGACGAGGATGACGTCGACGCCCGCGGCGTCGACGAGCTGGGCCATCGTGTAGTCGTAGGCGGTCAGCGCGGCGATCGGCACGCCGGCCGCCTTCATCTCGCTCAGCCGGTTGGTCGTGACCTTCCGGCCCACGAACGATCCGGCGGTCTCCTCTGGGTGCTGGGACATCGGGGAATTTGTAGCAAGTCAGGGCCGAGCCAGGGTGGCGCCGACCTGTCCGGAGCGCGCGCCGTCGATCGCCGCGCTCATGATCCCGCCCGCGTAGCCCGCGCCCTCGCCGGCCGGGAGCAGGTTGGTCCATCCGGCCGCCAGGCGCGTCGATCGCTCACGAACCATCCGGACGGGACCCGAGCTACGGGTCTCGATCCCCACCAGGAGCCCTTCTCGGCCGCTGAATCCAGGAATCGCGCGCTCGAAGCGCACGAGCGCAGCACCGACCGCGTCCCGCACCCGCGACGGCAGGAGCTCATCGACCCGCCCCGGGACGGTCCCGAAGCCGTAGCTGCTCGGGAGATCTCCCCTGGAGAGGCGACCATGCAGGAAATCACCGGCGCGCTGCGCGGGCGCGGCGTATGCGCTGCCACCCGCGATGAAGAATCGCTCTTCGAGGGATCGCTGGAGCGCCACGCCGGCCAGCGGGCCGTGGAATCCGTGGGCCGCGAAGTCCTCCGGCGTGTAGGTCGTCACGAGGGCCGCATTGGCCCAGCGTGAGCTGTGCTTGGAGTTGCTCATCCCGTTCGTGCAGAGGCGCCCACCCTCGTTCACGCTCGCCACGATGCGTCCTCCCGGGCACATGCAGAAGGAATGCGCCGGGGGCGCGCCCTTGCTCTGCAGGTTGTACGACGCCGGCCCGAGGCTCGCCGCCCCCGGCCCCTCCCCGTAGCGCCCGCGAGTCACGAGCTCCTGGGGATGTTCGATGCGCACGCCGAGCTGGAACGGCTTCGACTCCAGCTGGACGCCGCGGGCCGCCAGCTCCTCCCAGGTGTCGCGCGCCGAGTGGCCGATGGCGAGCACGAGCGCGTCCAGCTCAAGCTCTCCTTCGCTGGTCCGGACGGCCCGGACACTCCGGCCAGCGGAGCCCTCGACGGTGTCGAGGCCGACGACGCGGGTGCCGTACTCGAACCGGACGCCGCGCTCCTGGAGACGGGCGCGGAGTCGCGGAAGCATCCGATGCAAACGGTCCGTGCCGATGTGCGCGCGCGCGTCGAAGGCGATCTCCTCGGGAGCCCCGGCCGCGACGAGCTCCTGGAGGATCGCAGGCTCCAGATTGTCACTGGTCCGGGTGTAGAGCTTCCCGTCCGAATACGTCCCCGCGCCCCCGTCCCCGAAGAGGAGATTGGTCTCCGGATCGGGCTCCGCGCCGCGGTGGAACGCGACGACCTTCCGGCCCCGCGTCTCGATGGGGTCGCCACGCTCGAGCAGGGTGACCCGCGCCCCCGAGAGCGCGGCAGCGAGGGCTGCGAAGAGCCCACCGGGACCGGCGCCGACGACCACGACGTGCCCCCCGCCTTCGATCGAGGTCCCCAGGCCCTCGGCGGGAGGGGCCTCCCGAACCGCGCCCCGGGCGAGATCGCGGGCGAGAGCCCTCGACGGCCGACCAGGATCGAACGCGACATCGACCTGACAGACCAGGTGAAGATCCGCGCCGCGCCCGCGTGCATCCACGGAGCGCCTGGCGAATCGCGCCGAGGCGTCTCGAGGGGCCCGGATCCTTCGCCGCGCGCGGGCCAGCACGGCCTCGTCGGGCTCGTCGAGCTCCTGGCGGAGACCCGTCACCCGCCAGACCGGGGGCCCCGAAGCGTGATCTGCGGCGTTCCTGCCCATCGTCCGCGGACTCTACCCGGCGAAGAGCCAGCGGACGGGATCCCGGGAGGTTTCCGTTGCGGGCGCCTGCTCGGCGAGCCGATCCTCGTGACCGGCGTGGCGATGGCCCCGCCGCCCCACCCGCGACTCGATCCGATCATGCGTCTCCTCCTCACCACGCCGCTCGCGCTCCTCGGTGCACTGCTGACCGCCGGCTGCACGACGGTCTCCTCCCACGTCCTCGTTCCCGAGGCTCTGAACGTCGAGAGGTCCGTCGGCGGTTCGGTCTCGATCAGCACCTCGGGTTCACCCAAGCGCGCCTACGTCATGCGTCCGGTGGTGACCGCCGAGGCCATCCAGGACGCGCTGACCGCTGCGATCGAGGAGACAGGGATCTTCGACCGGATCGTGTCGGCCGGCGCCGATCGGCATCTCTCGGTCACGGTGGAGCGGATCGACGAGCCGAAGATCGGCCTCGACCAGACGTGCACCGTCACCCTCCGCTGGCGACTCGTGACGGGCGACGGCTCACGAACCCTCTGGGAGAGTCGCATCACGACGAAGCGTACGCTCGACTTCCTCGACGAGTTCGACCCCGAGGCCCGCGGCCAGCTCGCGATCGAAGGAGCCCTCAGGCTGAACCTCCGTGAAGGCCTCGAGCAGCTCTCTCAGGAGGGATGAGCGGCACGAGCGGCAGGCCCCACGAGCCCGAGATCCCGGACCCGGCCCCCGACGGCCTCCTCGCCGAACTCCTGGGAGCTCCCGACCGAGATCGCTGCCCCGGCGCACGGCCCGTGGTCGCCGTCTCGGAGCAGGACCCAGGAGCCTTCATCGAGGAGGTCCAGGCGCGCTGCGTCGCGGCACCGCGACTCCACCGCAGGGGGCAGCACCACGGGGACTGGGCCGAGCTCGCCGATCCCCTGGCGTTCTTCCCCCACGAGCCCCTCCCGCTCCTGGCCAAGCGCTGGCAGGACGCGAGGCCCATCGTCCTCCACGACGTGCTCTCCGACGAGGTGATGGAGCTCGTCCGCACCGACACCAGGCTCCCGGCTCTCTCGAGCCCCGGTGGCCTCGCCTCGTGGGCCGCGGAGCGGGAGGCCCATCTGTCTCCAGACTTCAGCGCCCTCGACCCGGAAGCGGCCGCTCCGCTCACCGACGCTCGCGACGTGGAGCGCGTCGCCTTCAGCTGGGCCGGAGACGACGGACCCGCCGTGCACGACCTGTGGATGAAATCCCAGGCGCTCTCGACCCATCCCGAGGACGCATCACTGCGCGTCCGGTTCTCCGCCGGCGCGGAGGTGGAGGACGACGCCTCCCGAGACCTCCACCGACACCGCCTGGTCGCCCGACTCGCGGAGCGCTTCGTGCCCGAGCTCAGCGCCCTCCATCGCGACGGAGAGCTGAGGTCCCTCCTCGGGGAGTGGCTGCGAGCCAAACCCCTCTTGACGCAGGCCATCTGCTACTGGAACGCGCCAGGAGGTGGCGCCCTCTTCCATCACGACGCCTTCGACGAGCCGGCCTTCGGCCGGCAGCGCGGAGTGCTCTACGCGCAGCTCACCGGCGCGACGGCCTGGCTCGCACTGAGCCTGGAGGACCTCATGGCCCGCGTACGGGAATTCATCGAGCCGCTCACGAGAGCCGAGGTCGCAGAGCTGTGCGGCGCGCCAGGCGACGAGGCCGGTGTGGCCGCTCTTCTCGGGAGCGATGATCGCCTGCGAAAGGAACTGGCTGCCCCTGGCTGCGGCCGGCTCGCCTCGATCGTCAACCTCGGGCCACAGTTCACTGGATTCCTCGCCGACGCGGGCCACGGCTACGTCGTCTCGGAAGGAGACGTGATCCTCCTGCCGAACCACGGACTCGGGAGCACCTGCATGCACTCGGTCTTCTGTGCCTCCGAGGAGCCAGCGTTCTCGCTCTCGCTGGCGATCAGAGACACGGCAGGTCCCGGCGAGGGCGCTGGGACCCGGAATCGCCGCTTTCGACGAAGGACGGCCCGGGGCGGAGGACGAATGGGAGGTGAACGGGGTGGTCGGCACCGCCGAAGACGGGGCCGCCCCGGTCCCTGATCGAGCACGGGACGACCCCGAACCTCGCATTGGCCCCGCCCAACCCGAGCCGGATCGAACCACGCGCGTTATCGTCAAGAGGCCACGTCCGCCAGCTTCCCTTCCCTTGCGACCCGTGGATTCCGCTGCCCTACCCCTCTCCCTGAGCGCTCAGCACTCGCGTCAACGCCCGCGGTTGACCGCGGGAGAGCTCGCGCAGATCCTCGGCGCCTTCGGCCTCGACGACGAGAAGGTGCACGAACTCGGCGACGGCGGCCCGCGCGGCTCGAGGTACCACGTGCTCGGTCCGGAGGAGATCCTCGTCGGCCGGCGATTCGCCGCGCTCCCCGAGGAGCTGGGCGAGAGCTCACCCCTGCTGCTCGTCGTTCGAGGCAACCCGGAAGACACGCGACTCGCGATGTGGCGCAACGCACTCTGGCCGCTCGTTCACGTCGGCGCGGTCCTCCGCGTCGAGGGCGGCCGTGCGCAGCGGATCACTCTCTCCGGGGTCGAGAGCATCGAGGGCACCTTCGACTTCGAGGGCGCGGTTCTCTTCGGTCGACGCACGGAGCATGTCATGTCCCCCGACGCGACCATCGAGAAGTTCGACAAGAACGCTCCTAGCTGGGATGGCCGCCCTGGCGGCGCGGGCTATCCGCACTTCCGATGGATGCGCCGCCTCGTGGGCCGCTTCGCGTCGACCCCGGGCGTCGCTGGCTCATCCGTCCGTGTCCTCGATTTCGGCTGCGGAGCTGGATGGGTGGGCATCGAGGCCGCCAAGGAGATCGGCAACGTGGAGCTCAGCGCGTTCGACCCGAGCCCCGAGATGGTTCGCATCGCCGCTTCCAACGCGGAGAAGGAGGGCGGGATCGTCTTCGATGGCCGCACCGGGTTCGGCGAGGCTCCTCCCTTCGGAGGTGACCACGGCCCCGCGTTCCCCCTCGTCTTCAGCTCGGGCGTGGTGAGCTTCTCACCCGACGTGGAACGCTGGCTCGACGGTCTCACGAGCACGGTGGAGCCCGGCGGGACCCTCGTGGTGGGTGACATCCATGCGGGCTCCAGCGGCTTCAGACGACGCCGCCGGCGCAAACCGCTTCTCCCGGTGAGGGAGATGAACGCCCGGACTCGCGAGTCCATCAGAGCGGGGCTCGAGCAGCGCGGATTCGTCCACCTGCGCAGCGGGGCGTATCAGCTCACCAGGCCGATCCCCGAGGCCATGTACGTCAACGAGCGCTTCCTCGGCGGGATCTTGACGCGGCCGCTCCTCTGGGTGAACCGCCTCGCGACCTGGCTGGACGGAGTCTTCGGCTCGCCCCTCCAGGATCGCTTCGACTCCTGGGTCATGCACCTCGAGCGCCGCTCGGACTGAAGCTCGACGCTCAGTCCGCGGTCTCGGCGTCCGGGACGTCCTCGGCCTCTGCCTCTGCGTCTGCCTCTGCCTCTGCGCCGGGAAGAGCGACGCGGGTGTGCCCCAGGGGCTCCTGCCAGGCATGCGTCCCGAAATCGATGAGGTTCGCGAGGCGATCCCTCATCTCGTGACGGTCGGCCAGCAGGTCGAGCTGCCCCTTCTCGAGCAGGAACTCCGCCCGCTGGAAGCCCGCCGGCAGCTCCTGCTTGATCGTGCTCGCGATGACGCGGGGGCCAGCGAAGCCGATCAGAGCGCCCGGCTCGGCAACGGTGAGATCACACACCATGGCGAAGGACGCGGTCACACCCCCGGTGGTGGGGTGCGTGAGAACGCAGATGGAGAAGCCTCCGTCCTCCTGAAGCCGGGAGAGCGCTGAGCAGGTCTTCGCCATCTGCATGAGGGAGAGCATCCCCTCGTGCATGCGGGCGCCGCCCGACGCCGTGAACATCACCAGCGGGCGATTCTCCTTGCGCGCCACGTCGCACGCGAGCGCGATCTTCTCACCCACGACCTCTCCCATGGAGCCGCCGAGGAACTTGAAGTCCATCACGGCCAGCACGACCTTGCGCCCGAGGATCTCGCCACGACCGGCGATCAAGGCCTCGTTCTGCCCCGTTCGAGCGACAGTCCGGTCGAGTTTCTCGCCATAGGGACCCGAGTCCACGAACTCCAGGCGGTCCATGGCGGAGAGCTCACTGAACAGCTCCTCCCACGTGCCGCTGTCGAGCGTGTGCTGGACCCGGTTCCTGCCCGGCATCGTGAAGTGGAAACCACAGCTCGGGCAGGTGTGGGCCTTCTCCTCGACCTCCTTCCGGTAGATCGTCGCGCCGCAGTTCTCGCACTTCAGCCAGAGCCCACCAGGCATCTCCTTCTTGCGGAACCTCAGCCTGCCGATGCGCGCCTCGCTGCCGGCCGCGACTTCGTCATCCTTCTTCGCCATGGTCTCAGCTGCTTCCGCCTTGATCTCGCTGGAGTCGGTCACGACACGCCTCCTTCGAGCGGCCGCGACGCGGCCGCTGCTCGCTGTCGGAACTCCGCCATGGTGGCGCGCCGATCGCTCGCGCCGAAGATGGCCGAGCCCGCAACGAAGACGTCGGTCCCCGCGGCCGCGCACCGGCCGATGGTCTCGCCGTTGATCCCGCCATCCATCTCGATGTGGCCCTGATATCCCTGCTCCCGGAGCCAGGTGACCTTGCCCAAAACCTCCTCCATGAAGCGCTGTCCTCCGAAACCGGGGAACACGCTCATGACCAGGACGAGGTCCACCTCGTCGAGGATCTCACCGAGCGGCTCGACGGGCGTGTTCGGGTTGATCGACACCCCCACCTTGCCGACGCCGGCGTCGCGGAAGGCGCGGTTGGTGACGCGCGCGCCTGCAGCGCTCCCGCCACCGACGGTCTCCCAGTGGTAGGTCAGGATGTCCGCGCCCGCGGCCACGTAGTTCGGCGCGTACTCGATGGGATTGGTCACCATCAGGTGCACGTCCAACGGGCGCGTCGCCACGGCGCCCATCGCCTTCACCAGGGGCGGCCCGAAGGTCATGTTGGGCACGAAGTGTCCGTCCATCACGTCGACGTGCAGCCAATCCGCGCCCTCCTCCTCGATCGCCCTCACCTCCCTGGCGATGTGACCGAAGTCGCAGGAGAGCAGCGAGGGCGCGATGAGCGGCGTTCGCGTGAGGCGGGGTGAAGCCATTTCGATGTCCGCGGACTGGGTCGAGGCCATGCCCTGAGTCTAGCGACTGAGGGCCTCGATCCCCGGGAGGACCTTGCCCTCTAGGAGCTCGAGGGACGCCCCACCGCCCGTGGAGACGTGGTCGACGGCCTCCGACAGGCCCAGCAGGTGGATCGCAGCCACCGAATCGCCCCCCCCGACGACCGTGGTCCCCTCACAGGCCGCGAGCGCGCGCCCGACCGCATCGGTCCCCTTGCGGAAGGCATTCATCTCGAACACCCCCATCGGCCCGTTCCAGACCACCGTTCGCGCCGCATGGATCCTCGCAGCGAAGAGGGCCGCGGTCTCCGGTCCGATGTCGAGGCCCATCCAGCCGGGATCGATATCGACCCCCGACACCCGCGACTCGGCATCGGCGGCGAAGCGATCAGCGACGACGTGATCCACCGGGAGGAGCAACTCGACCCCGCGCGCCTCGGCCTTGGCGAGCGCCGCGCGGCAGAGGTCGAAGCGATCCTCCTCGACGAGGCTGGAGCCGATCGAGTGCCCCTGCACGGCGAGGAAGGTGTAGGCCATCCCGCCGCCCACCAGGATCGAGTCGCACCGTTCCAGGAGCGCGTCGATCACGGTGAGCTTGTCGCTCACCTTGGCGCCGCCGAGGATCGCGACCAGGGGACGCTCCGGCCTCGTGAGCACCTTCGCGAAGGCACGGCACTCGGCCTCGAGCAGCAGCCCGGCGGCCGACGGCAGCAGCCGAGCCGCGACCGCGACGGAGGCATGATCGCGATGAGCCGCGCCGAAGGCATCGCCGACGAACACGTCGCCGAGGCGCGCGAAGGACGCGCCGAGCTCCGGGTCCCCCTTGGTCTCGCCGGGATGGAACCTGACGTTCTCGCAGAGGACGACGGTCCCGACGGCCGCCTCGTCGACCTCGCGCTCCACGACCGGTCCGATGCTCTCGCGGAGCGTCGAGACGGGGGAGCCGAGGAGCTCGGCGAGGCGATCCCCGATCACGCCCACTCGCAGCGACTCCACGACCTCGCCCTTGGGGCGGCCGAAGTGGACGAGCACGACCGGCTTCCCGCCCTTCTCCAGGATGAAGCGCAGGGTGGGCAGCGCCGCCCGGATCCGGGTGTCGTCGGTGATCGCACCCGCCTCGTCCGTCGGGACGTTGAAGTCCGCCCGCAAGAGCACGCGCTTGCCGGAGAGGTCACCGAGGGTGCCGAGGCCGGGGACGTCGAGTTCCATGTCGAGTGATGCGCCCCGGCGGTCAGGCCTTCTTGCGGGCGGCCTTCTTGCGGGACGGCTTGAGTCGATGGGCGACCTTCATCAGCTGAACGACGCGGTTCGAATAGCCCCACTCGTTGTCGTACCACGAGACGACCTTCACCGTCTTGTCGCCCATCACCATGGTGGAGCCGCCGTCGATCACGGAGCTGTGCGGGTTGCCGATGATGTCGCTGCTCACGAGCGGCGCCTCGCTGTACTCGAGGACGCCCCTGAGCGGAGCCTTCTTCGAGGCCGCCTTGAAGGCCGCGTTCACCTGCTCGGCCGTCGCCTTCTTCTTGAGGGTCGCCACGAGATCCACGACGGAGCCATCGGGCACGGGAACGCGCATGGCCATACCGTCGAGCTTCCCGTTGAGCCGGGGCAGGACCTTCCCCACGGCGCGGGCGGCGCCCGTCGACGT
>PKCK01000064.1 GCA_002862085.1 Planctomycetota bacterium
ATCACGGGCGAAGTCAGCGAGCGCATGGTCAATGCCATCAAGGAATTCCAGAAGAGCCGCGGGGCCAAGCAGACCGGCGTGCTCAACCCGCAGGAGCGCGGCGTGCTCGCCGACACCGCGCGGCGCCGGCAGGAGAGCGTCGGCTGGAAGATCGTCAGCGATCCCGGCACCGGCGCTCGGCTCGGCATTCCTACCAAGCTGGTGCCGCAGACGGCGAGCGACGCCAACGGCACGAAATGGAATTCGCCGACCGGCACGGTGCAGATCGTGCTGACGCGGCGCAAGGAAGCCAATCCCTCTACGGCGAAACTCGCCGAGCAGGAGAAGAAGTCGAACGGGCGCGCCGTCGACTACAATGTGGTGAAGCCCGACTTTTTCGTGCTGTCAGGCCTGCAAGGCCTGAAGAAGTTTTACCTGCGCGGCACGTTCAAGGGCGACGAGGTCCGCATCCTCACCATTCTCTACGACCAGGCGGTGGAGAACACGGTGGAGCCGGTCGTGATCGAGGCGGTCACCGTCTCGGCGGATGGGACGTAGTCCTCCCTGCGTTATCGAGCGCCTGGGAGGGTGGATGCAGGGCATCGAGGAGCGCGTCGCTGAGGCGCTGCAGGCGGGTGGGCATCCTCCATCCGCCCGCGAGGCCGTGGCGGCGCTCGCGGATCGGCTCGAGGTGCAGGAGCTCGCGCGCGGCGCGATCATCCCGACGACCGAGCGCAGCGACGCGGCCTGGTTCGTGATCGACGGGAGCGTCGCGCTGATCGACGGAGCAGCCCAGCTCCGCGTCGGGCGCGGGGGACTGGTCAGCGGCGTCGGGCTGCTGGCCTGGGATGAGCGGCGTCCGCGCATCGTCGCGCTCGAGGACTCCCGGCTGATGCGCCTCGTCCGCAGCGAGGTCCAGGGAGTGCTGCGGGCGCACCCTGACCTGGTAGAGCGCTTCCTGGCGCTGGCCTCGCAGCGCCAGCTCGCCTGGGCGATGACCCGGGCGCTGGCCACCGTCCTGCCGGACGTGTCGGCCGAGGCGAGGGCGTCGCTCGTCGACGGCGCCGACTGGCACCGCCTCCAGCGGGGGGAGGTGCTCTACGAGGAGGGTGCGGACTCGGACGCGGTCTACGTCGTGGTGAGCGGGGAGGTCGTGGTGGCGTCCCGCAGTGGTGGCGCCTGGGAGATCCTGGACCGGATCACTGCAGGCGGGCTCGTGGGCGAGGAGGGGCTCCTCGACGAGCGCCCCCGCGTGGCCTCGGTGGTCGGGCACGTGGAGACCTGGGTGGCGCGGCTGGCGCGCGAGGACCTCCGCAGGGCGCTGCTGGACCACCCCGAGAGCGTCTTTCGGCTCGCCGGAGCCGTGATGCGGCGCCTGGATCGCCGAGGCCGAGACCGGTCCCAGCACGCTCACCACGTCGTGCTCCTGCGCACGGGTGGCGCCGATGCTCCAGGCCTCGCCCGCCGGCTTGCGGCCGGGATGCTGGGTGAGGTGCGGGTCTGCACGCGCGCCAGCCTGGTCGATGAGGGAGTCGTCGCCGAGCGCCGCGGGCCGCTCAGCCGGGCCTCCTGCGTGCGGATCAAGTGGTGGCTCGACCTGCGGCGGCTCGACTCGGCGCACGTGCTCCTCGTCGGAGACGTCAACGATGCCTCGTGGAACCGCCTGATCGTCCAAGAGGCGGACGTGGCCCTGGTGGTCGGCCGGGCGGGCGACGATCCCAGCCCGCGGGCCATCGAGGGGCGCCTGCCGCCGCCCGAGCGTGACGTACCCTGGCACCTGAGGCGTGCCTTGGTGCTCCTTCACCCGGCCGACGCGCCCTGTCCCGCGGATACCTCCAGCTGGCTGGAGCCGCGTGACGTCGACCGCTGGTTCCACGTCCGCGACGGGCACGAGGGCGACTTGGGGCGTCTCTGCCGCTTTCTCCAGGGGCGGCAGGTGGGTCTTGCGCTCTCCGGAGGTGCGGCGCGCGGCTACGCCCACCTCGGCTGTGGAGCGGCCCTGCGGGAGTGTGGGGTGCCGGTCGACGCGCTCGCGGGAGCCTCGGCTGGCGCGGTCGCGTCCTGCTTGCTGGCTGAGGACGTGCCCTTCGCGGAGCAGGTGTCGCGCATCGACGAGGGGCTGCAGCTGCTGGGCAGCCCATGGCAGTCGCTCACCCTGCCGGTCCTGGGGCTGATCGACAACCGTCGCGCGACGGATGGAATCCGCGCACTGTTCGGAGACCGGCGCCTGGAGGACCTGTGGATTCCGGTCACCATCGTGACGACCGATCTCACGTCCTGGCGGCGGGTGGAGCACACCACGGGCCCCCTGGTGCCGCTGCTGCTCGCCACCTCGTCGCCGCCCGGCGTCGCGCCTCCGGTGGTGATCGACGGGCACCTGCACTGCGACGGTGGGGTCGTCGACAACCTCCCGGTCTCTTCCTTGGTGGAGGCCGGCTGCGAGACCATCCTCGCGTCGGTCGTCGAGATGGGAGTGCTGAGCAGCGGGGAGGTCAGCGACGTGCCCGATGCCTGGAGCTACCTCTGGGCGCGCTTCATGGGGGAGGGCAGCGACGTCCCGAACGTCGCGGAGATCGCCATGCGCGCGATGAGCATGGCCAGCGGACTGTCTATGAGTGCTCACCAGGACCGGATCGACATCCTCTTCGAGCCGCCAGTCGGGGAGGTCGGATTCCTCGACTTTCACCGCTACGAGGAGCTGTTCGGGCCTGCGCTCGCTCATGGACGGCAGGTGCTCGCCGACGCCGACGTGTGGGCACGGCTGCCGACGCGGGAGCTCGACGGCCCGTCGTGATGCGGCGCCGGCGGATGTACGGTCGGCAGGTTGGGCACTCCAGGCGTCAGTGGACGAGACCGTCCCCAGACCTGGTTATGCGCTGCCCGAGGGGTACAGATGCGAACGCTCGACGTGGACAGCACCGTCTCGATCTTGAACAAGATCATGCACTACGAGCTGGCGGGAGTGGTGCGCTACACCCACTACTCGCTGATGGTGCACGGTCCTTTTCGGGGCCCGATCGTCCAGTTCATGAAGGAGCAGGCGGCCGAGAGCCTGCAGCACGCGCAGCAGGCAGGTGAGCTGGTCACCGGTCTCGGCGGCCACCCTGATCAGGGCATCGCCTCCATCGAGGAGTCTCACCAGCACGACATCACGTCGCTGCTCAACGAGTCCCTCGAGCATGAGCAGGCGGCACTCGCCCTCTACCACGAGCTGCTTGACACCGTCGTCGATGCCAGTGTCTACCTGGAAGAGTACGCGCGGACGATGATCGGCCAGGAAGAGCTCCACACGATGGAGCTTCGCAAGATGCTCCGCGACTACAACGTCTGACGCCGTGTCGGAGGTCGCCTACCTCTGCGCGGGAAAGGACTGTCGCAAGCGGGCCGGTGAGCGTGAGAAGCTCCAGGAGCTCCTAGAGGGGCTTGGGCTGCGGTGCGAGATCGTGGGCTGCCAGAAGATCTGCAAGGCACCCGTCGTAGGGCTACGCCGCGGCGGTGCGCTCACCTGGTACGCGAAGCTCCGCGGCAAGTCGGCGCGGAAGGCCCTCCGGCGCTTCCTCGACGACGGGACGGGCTCGCTGAAGAAGCATCGTGTCAAGAAGCGTGAGGGCAAGCTCCGCTAAGGCCACAAGGGAGCTCGGAGAGGTGCCCTCGGCCTAGAGCACGCGAAGCCGTAGGCTGACGACACCCGAGGTCCCCGCATCGTCGTAGTAGGCCTCGAAGGCCACGGCATAGGCGGCCTCGGGGTCCCGGACGATGTAGGTCAGGGGCTTCGGCGTCAGCGTGTGGGTCTCGTAGTCATAGTCGTACCACTCGTCGAAGACGCGCTCGGGCTTGCCGTCATCGTCTTCGTCGGGCAGGTCGACCTGCCAGCCATCGTCAGGAATGTAGGCCTCTTCGATGGGAACCCCGTCGAGGATGGCGGCGTCCACGTTGGACCCAAGCTCGACTTCGAAGCGCTTGAAGGCGAGCTGCCAGAGGCTGCTGTTCTCCTCGGGCACGCTGAGGTCTATGTACACCCAGTTGTCGTAGTCCGTGGCATCGACGACGAGCTGCGCAATGGTGATCGGGACCTCCAGCCCGCTGTCGGTCACCACGACGGTGGTCGACACGTCGGCGACCACCTCCTCCGCACCCTCCGGACACGGTCCGGCGTCGAGCGTGGCGGAGATGTCCGGCATGCATCCAGCGACAGCCGTGAGCAGGATGAGCAGCCTCATGGGGAATCTCCTGTTCGCTCCGACCAACGGCCGCGAAGACCAGCATGAATCATGCGCGGCGGGATGGGGAGCCGGTCTGCGTCGCCCGCGTCGAGGAGGTTCTCCACCCCGGCGATGCAGGTCCAGCCGGGCGCAAGGCGCTGCGTGACCGTGAGGTCGACGCCAGCCCAGGCATCCATCCACTCGGTCTCGGGATAGCCGTCTCCGTCTGCGTCCGGGTAGAAGGGCCTGGGCCCCTCGATCCCGGCGCGAATGTTCAGCACGGTCGTCGGTGGGCCGACCCGGAGGCTCGTGGTGCCACGGTGTGGAGCCCGCCCGGGCAGCAGGCGATCCTCCACAAGGTCTTTGGCCACCGTGAGGGTGTAGCTGCCGTCGATCTTCAGCACTGAGGAGGGCTGAATACCCACCGAGGCGGTTCCGCCTGTCGAGGCCGCCTCTTCGATGTTGATGTAGCCATACCGGTCCGGGCCATTCCTCTCGCGGATTAGGTCGGTGGTGATCAGGTCCGTCAGGAGATCGTGTGAGCCGCGAAGGCTCCACCACAGAGCCTCGCCGGTCCAGGTGACGCCCCCACTGAAGCCCACCGAGCGCTCGGGCTTGAGGTCTGTCGAGCCGTCGACGCGGTACCCGACGGCTGAGTTGTCGAAGTCCAGGTACAGCTCGCGGAACGTCGGTGCGCGGAAGCCGCTGCCGCCCGACGCCTGCAGAGCGATGCGATCGTGTGGGTCCAGGCGGATGGCCAGTCGCCCGGTGGGCCAGGAACCGAACTGGCTGTCGACATCGACGCGCGCAGAAGGCACGACCTGTAAGCGGACGCCGGCGTCAGGCGTCCACATGTCTTGCAGCACGATGCCGACACGCTGGCGCTGTCCGGTGCCGTCGAGTCGGGCTGACTCCATGTTCTCGACAAGGCTGTCGAGGGCTGCGGTGAGTGCATGCTCTCCGGTTGTGTGGTCGCCCTGGACCTGAAGTTGACCGATCGTCTCGCGGGTCTCTTCGTAGGTGTCGAGGGCGGCGGCGCGCCGCTGGTCGGACACGTACTGGTCTCGGTAGACGCCAGTCGAGAGCTGCACGCTCAGGCCGTTTCCTGGGCTTCCGAGCATCGGTCGGACGGATAAGCGAGCATCCTCCGTCAGGTTCCGCCGATCGAGGACGGCGCCGCCGCTGCCGAGCCCGACCGCCCGTGCGTCCGTCACGACGTAGTTGCCGTCGATGCCGACCTGTAGAGCCGGCGTTGGCTCGAGGTCGAGGTCGAGCGTCGCCGAGGCCTGTCGAACTTCGGGAATTGTGGTGGCCTTGTCCGAGGGGTCGCGGTCGAATGCATCGTTTGCGTGGAGGCCCATGCTGAGTCGGCCCGAAGAGCCCGCGTCGGACCACCCGACACTCGCGTCGACATCTGCGGTGCCGAGGGTTCCTCCGCGTGAGTGTCCCTCGGCCTCCAGCCCACCTGTCGGCTCTCTGGTGTGAATGTGGATCACGCCTGCCATGGCGTCGGAGCCGTAGAGTGCGGCTGCTGCGCCTTCGACGATCTCGACGCGGTCGACCGCCTCCAGCGGAATACGAGAGAGGTCCTGCGCCCCGCCCTTGCGGCCCAGCACCCGCTGACCGTCGATCAGAATCAGGACCTGGTCTGGGTCGAGGCCGCGCAGCCGGACTGTGGCGCCGAGATAGGAGCGATCGATGTCGACGCCGGGAGCCTGGGCCAAGAGTCCTGCCAGGTCCTCTGCACCGGAGAGCTCGATGTCCTCGCGGTCGAGGAGCACGAGAGGGATCGGGCCCTCGCCAAGGGGGATGGGAGTGCGGGTCGCGCTGACCACGACGATCTCGGTTGGCTCCTCGGCTGGACGCGCCGGGGCGTCGACCTGAACATCGACAGGTGGCGTCGCGTCAGTGGCCTCTTCGCTGGCCAGGGCGAGCGTCGTCAGCAGCATCCACGCGTGCATCACGTCTCCCTCTTCAGCGGGACGGCGACGCGTGGGGAATCGGGGGATGGGGGGGCCTGGTGAGGGGGCGTCACGGTGCTCGTCACTCGAGTGCGAGGAGTGGGGCTCGCGAGGCATGTGCGCCCGGATCGCATGCGCGATCCGAGGCATGCAGCGAAGGCCAGCCTCGCGGCATGGGCATGCCGCGAGGCGAGGGGACTCAGTCGACGACGTGCCAGAGGTAGGAGGGCACGCCGGAGTCGCCAGCGTCGTCGTAGTAGTCGAGGAACTCGAGCGCGTAGACGTCGCTGATCCCATCGACGAGGTAGATGCCGGGCTTCGGTGACAGCGTGTGGAACAGGAAGTCGTAGTCGTACCAGTCGCCCATCACGAAGGCATCGTCGCTGTCGGTGGTCCAACCAAAGGGCGGAATGGCACCCTCATAGGGCACCGCGTAGCCCCACGTCTCGTAGTCAAGCCACATCGCGGTGACCTCTCCGATCCCGGAGATGCCGCCGTTGACGATGATCTCGTAGCGCCGGAAGGCGATGTCCCAGTCGTAGCTGCTGAGCGGATCGGCGGGGCTCACCTGAGCGCCGCGCGCCAGCGACACGTAGACCCAGTCGTCGTAGGATGTGGCGTCGACCGAGCTGGTGAACGTGCCGTCGCCGTTGTCGACGGTCGTGACGAGGTCACCGGCGTCGCCGCCGTCGTCGTCTGCCTCACCGAGGACCACCATCGACGACACCTCGCACGTGGTGACATCGAGCACGGCGACGGCGGTGCCGCAGAGATGGTCAGGCATCTCCCAGTCCATGCTGAAGATGCCGTCGGCATCGGTCCGGATGATTCGAGAGAAGGTGTAGAGGTCGAGCCCAGAGTCGACTCCGGCGCAGCGGCCGGCAGCGATTGCATCCGAGCCAGGGCCGTAGCCGAGCAGGAAGGAGAAGTTGCTGCGAGCAGCTGTGTCGGAGACCTCGATGGCGATGGTCTCGCCGCAGTCGCCAGTCGCGCTGAACTCGATGGCGTGGGCAGTGGTCAGCAGGAGCAAAGCGGTAAGCATGGGAACCTCATTGTGATTGTGATTGTCAATATCAACTAGTGGGTCAACGTTGCCTGACGCGCGTGATGCGTCAGGCAGTCAAGATGCTGGCCGCGTCAGCGGCTCACATGCGTGTGGCGAGAGAGCGCCAGCGGGGATCTTCGGGCTTGCCCGGCTTTCGAACGCCGAAGATCCGAACCACGATGCTGCCATCGGGTGCGAGCACCTCGATGCTCGTCACGATGCCGTCGGTCGTTGGCTTCTCGACGCGCCAGATCTCGGCGAATCCTGCGGGCTGCAGGTGAAGGTCAAACCCTGGGTCCAGGACGTTCAGCCAGCCGCGAGCCTCCACCACCCGATGGATGGGTCCGCTGTGTATCTGCAGGCAGCCTGGGTTGCCGACGAACACCATCACGGGCACGTCGTCGGCCGCGGCGTCGGCGAGCACCGTCTGTACAGCGCTTGCCTCGAGGCGGGTGGTGTAGCGTCCCTCGGCGAGGGTGAAGGCGGTCCGACGCGAGACCTTATGGCGTCGCAGAAGGAAGATGAAGTCGTGGGTGTCCTTGAGTGCGTCCCACTCTGAGAGGAAGACCTGTGCGTCGGTCTCGACCTCGAGCTCCGCCTCGCCCTCTTCGACTGTGGGCTTCCAGCCCGAAGACTGGTCGGCGGAGAGCATACGCTCGACGAGAGCGTCCCACGCCGCTTGGTCCGTCCCCGGCGTCGCGTAGATCTTGTGGACGGCCGTTCCATGATGATCGAACAGCTGGATGCTCGCAAGCGGACCACGTCGGGAGGGAACAGACGTGACGAAGGCCCTCGCCCAGCGTCCGGGAAACAGGCGCAGGTCGATGTCGGGCCCGTAGACCCCGCCAACGGCGGGGTGGTTCATGCTGAAAGGTGCGTATGTGCCTCGTTTCTCGTGTACGGCCCAGGGGTTTCGGGTGAGCGCCATCACCTCTCCACAGGCCTCGAGACCACTCATGAGCTCGGTCCACTCGGACTTCAGGACGCGCGTGGTCTCTCCCACACTGCTGGCGAGCAGCTCACCCTCGGTGACGCCGAGTCGGTCGGCGGCATCGCGTGTTCGAAGCCTGGGGTGCTCTCGACGCAGTGCCTGCCACCGCTCGGCTAGGCTGTGTGTCTGGACCATGAGTCATCCTCGAAGGGCTGTGGCGCGATCAGGGGGCGCCCGGTGTCCGGATGGTTGAAGACGCGTGCGCGCACGCCGTAGACCGTGGAGATGCGCTCGGGTGTGAGCACCTCGGCGGGAGCTCCCTCTGCGACGACACAGCCCTCGTGCAGCAGGATCAGGCGATCGGCCCAGGCCGCTGCCAGCGACAGGTCGTGGAGCACGGCCAAGACCCCGCCACCCCGTCGTCCGAAGTGTGTGGCCTGCCCGAGTACCGTGGCAGCTACTGCGAGATCGAGGGAGGCCGTGGGCTCATCCAGCAGGAGATATGCGGCGTCGGGGCTGTCGAGCTGACAGAGTATCCGGGCCATCCGGACGCGCTGCCGCTCGCCTCCGGAGAGCTGGGTCCACAGCCTGTCGTGCAGGTGTGTGGCCCCGACGGCCCGCAGAGCGGCGCGCACTCGCGTCGCGTCATCAGCGCTGGAGCCATGGGGAAGGCGTCCGAGGCGGACCACATCCGCCACGGGCATCGGAAAGGACAGCACCGACTGTTGAGTGAGTACGGCCCTGCGCCGTGCGAGGTGTGGCGTGGCGACGAGGGGCCGTCCATCCAGCACGACCCGGCCGCTCCTGGGATGCAGGGACCCCGCCATCACGCCTAGCGCCGTCGACTTGCCGGCCCCGTTCGGTCCGATGAGCGCTACGCACTCGCCGCGCTCGAGCGTGATGTCGACCTCGGAGAGCACAGCCCGGTCACCGAGCCGAAGCGTGACGTCTTCGAGGCAGAGGCTCACAGTGCACCCCGATAGCGGCGCAGTAAGGCGAAGAAGAAGGGTCCGCCGAAGAGCGTCGTGAGTAGGCCGACGGGGAGCTCTGCCGGCGCGGCTGCGGTGCGTGCGGTCGTGTCGGCGATGATCAGGAGGAGGGCTCCGAGCAGCAGGCTACCTGGTAGGACCACCCGGTGGCTCGGGCCGAGGCCGAGGCGCACAAGGTGAGGTACGACCAGGCCGATGAAGCCGATCATGCCCGCCAGAGCCACCCCGACTCCGACCGAGAGCGCGACGAGTCCGACGACGGACTGGCGCACCCGCTGGACGCGAACCCCAAGGTGAGCCGCGGCATCGTCGCCGAGGAGACAGGCATCCAGCGGTCCGTGCATCTGCAGGGCGGCGATGGACGACAGGCCCACGACTCCGCCCACGAGTCCCACGCCCGGCCAGGTTGCGCCAGAGAGACTTCCCATGGTCCAGAAGGTGTATGAGCGGAGTGCAGCATCATCGGCGAGCCACAGCAGGAGTCCCACCGCGGCCATTGCGATGGCGTTGACCGCGACACCCGCCAGGAGGAGTACGCCGATGCGCATCTCGCCGTCCATCTTGCCGACCTTGAGGACACCGCCGACGACCGCCACGGCCCCCGCGAAGGCAGAGACAGCTTTTGCTGTGGGCCCTGCGTCGAACAGGACGGTCGCGATGGCGACTGAGAGAGCTGCTCCGGCGGAGACTCCAATCAGGCCGGGATCCGCCAGGGGATTCCGGAAGAGCCCTTGGGTGAGTGCGCCCGAGAGGCCCAGCCCACCACCGACGAAGGCTGCGAGGAGTACACGCGGTACCCGGAGGGTCCAGAGGACGGCCTCGTGCAGGGGGTCGACGGGCTGGCCGAGGAGCGCCCAGAGGACGTCTGCAGGGTGAATGTGGACCGCGCCAATCCCGGCCGCGCTGGCCATCACCAGCAGCAGGGCGGAGACCGTAGCGAGCCAGGTGGTCTTCAACGCAGCGCCTTGGAGAGGGCAGCTGCGGCCTCCCCTGTTCGCGGACCGAAGCCGAGCAGCATCAGCGCGTCGAGAGCGATGATCTGGTCGATTCCGGCCACTTTGACGGCGGGTAGGGCCTTGACGGCGTCCACTCCACCTGTGGCCTCGAGCACGGACGTGGTGGTGAGGAGCACGTCAGGGCGCACGGCGGCCAAGGCCTCATCCGTCAGCGGCTTGTAGCTCTCGTAGCCGGTCACCGCGTTCTCGCCGCAGCCGAGCCGGATGATGGCATCTGCCGCGGTGCCGGTGCCAGCGACGGTGAGCGCACCGGCGCCGTGGCCGAAGAGGAAGGCGACCCGGGGGCGCTTCTCGGGGCAGTCGATGCTGGTGATCTCCCTGCGAAGTTCGCCGATGGCGTCGGTCGCATCGAGGTCCAGCAGGGCGCCAACTCCCTCGAGTCGACTCACGGCCCCCTCGACGGAGGGCTCTCCCGACAGCACAGCAACGGGGATCCCCACTGCCCGAAGCTGGGCGATGACTCCCTCGGGTCCCGCGTCGGTCGTCGCCAAGATCAGGTCGGGCTCGAGCGAGAGCACGGCCTCTGCACCGAGCTGCCGGTGGTAGCCGACCTTTGGGAGGGTGTTGACGGACGCTGGCCAGGATGAGCTCGTGTCGACGGCGACGACCCGCTCGGCCCCGCCGATGGCAAACACAGATTCGGTCACCGCGCCGCCGAGTGCCACTACCCGCTCGGCGCCGCTGACCGTGACCATCTGGCCGTCGACACCCGTAAAGCTACCCGCAAAGGCAAGTCCAGCGAGTAGCGTGATCACTCGACCACCTCCCGCCACGCGAAGGTGGGGAAGCCGGACGCCCCGTCGTCGGAGTAGTAGGTCTCCATCTCGAAGGCCCAGATGCTGCCGTCTGTGGCCTCGATCAGGAAGGTCATGTCCTTGGGCGTGAGCGTGTGGGACATGATGTCGTAGTCGTACCAGTCGGCGAGGGCGTATTCGGGCACCCCGTCGCCGTTGCCGTCGGGCTCATCGGTGATCCAGCCATCGACGGGCACCTCGAGGTCGTCGAAGACGGTTGCGCCGAACAGGGGGACAGCCTGCACGCCGCCCATGCCGCTGACACCCCCGTTGAGGGCAATCTCGTAGCGCTTGAAGGCGATGTCCCACTCGGTGCTGTCTTCGGGCACGTCCGGGAACACGGCGCGAGACGAGCCGAGGTCGACATAGACCCAGTCGTCATAGGACGAGGCATCGACCTGCGTCTGTTGATGGCTGTCGAAGACCTCATGGGTCAGGAGCCCCGGGGGTGGGGCAAGTGGCGCCCACTCGACGAGAGGATTCCCAGACACGCCGTCGCGGTAGTAGTCGAGCCAGCGGAAGGCGATGTGCTCGCCAGACTGCAGTGCGACCACGTAGGTCACGTCGTCAGGGGAGAGCGTGTGCCGGGTGTAGTCGTAGATGTACCAGTCGGCCATCACGTACTCGGGGGTGCCGTCCCCGTCAGCGTCGGGTGAATCCTGCCACCAAGGCCCATCCGGCGCATCGAGCAGGTCGTCGAAGGCGACACCGGGAAGGATCGCGATGGCCACGTCGCCCGCGCCGGAGACACCGCCATTCGTCGCGACGTTGTAGCGACGGAAGGCGAGGTCCCAGCTCAGGTCGGACATGGGGTCGACGGGTGTGACGTGGGAGCCGTCGACGAAGGACACATGGACCCACTCCTCCTCGGATGTGGCATTGACTCGCGTCTCGAAGGTCCCATCACCGCGGTCGAAGGTCTCGACGGGTGGAGGTGGGGGTGTGGTGCCCGTCGTTCCGGTTGTTCCCGTCGTTCCGGTTGTTCCCATCGTTCCTGTTGTTCCCGTCGTTCCGGTTGTTCCCGTCGTTCCGCTTGTGTCCTGGGTGCTGGTCGTGTCTGTCGTGCCTGTGGTACCCGGCTGCGGGGTTCCCGTGGCGCTGCTAGATGTCGCATCCTCGGTCGACTCTGGTGCGTCGAAGCCGTCGCCCTCGGATGGTGGCGTGCAGGCGGCGAGGAGCATGGCGAGTAGGCAGCAGGCACGACTCATGACAGTCCTTCTGACGCTGGGTGTAGGGCCGCGCGAGGTCACTCTGGCCTCGCTCCGCCGGGGCCTCCGGCTTGACCAGACTGGGGCAAGGCTGTCGGCTCCGAGTCCCGGTGTGACGAGGCAAGCTGCCGCGAAGGAACTGCGAAGTGTCATTGGCAGCTGCTGCGAGTTCGGAACTCGGGCCGACAGCGAGAAAGGGGGGGGGCCGTACTGGGAGTGAAGACGCGTCTGCGCATCACCGTGTGTGACGAGCATGCGTCTCATGCAACGCCCTGCGTGTTTCCCACGAGGCAGAGGATGGACTGGCTCTGGAGCTGTTCTTCGGTCTCGCGGAGCGCGAGTCCGAGGGCGTGAAGCTCGCCTTGGCTCAGGTGCATTGAGAGGGGTCCGTAGCGCAGGTTGATGGCACCGCAGCTGCAGCGCTCGACCACCCACGGCCCTCGCTCGGCAAGTCTTGGATGCTGTGCCATTCGAGCCTCCTACTTGAAATTGATTATCATTATCTTGTAGGTGCGCCAGAACATTGCGTGTTTTCGCTCTGGGAAACGGGCTTCGCGTACGCTGGGAATCCAGCCAGGAAGGTGGCTCTGTGGCCAATGGGTTGTGGGTATGGCGTCTCGATCGATCTGAGTTCGGCTGCGCGCTCGGTCGCCCGTTGGTCGCTCGCTGCGGCTGACGACGAGGCGCGATGTCGGCCGGGGCTAGTGGGGTGTCACGTAGAGCCGTTCGGCACGCTCCCAGGCTGCTTCTGCCCTGCGCATTGACCTGGCGCCGCCGGGCGTGTAAGCCCCGACATGACCTTCCTCCTGCTGTGGCTCGTCGCGTGTGGCGGCGACAAGACGGGGCGTGACAGTGGCGCGACGACTGCGTCGACCACTCCTGGAGCGACCTCGACGGGCACGACCTCGACGGGCACGACAGCGTCCGGCGCGACCTCGACGGGCACGACCACGTCGGGCACGACAGCCTCTGGGACGACGGCCTCGGGCACGACCTCGACGGGCACGACGGTGCCCTCGGCCCTGTTCGCCGAGGCGCCCGAGGTGCTACCCGTCCGCACCGAGGCGGCCCCGATCACCCTGGGCCTCGCGGTTCACACGGTCGAGCCGACGACCCTCGAGCTGAGCGTCACGGCGGGCGCCGAGTCCTGGCTGTTCCCGGTGTCCACTGCCTCAATCGAGCACGACCTGCCCCTGATCGGCCTGCTGCCCGACACCGAGC
>PKCK01000120.1 GCA_002862085.1 Planctomycetota bacterium
ATGGGACCGACCCATGTTCCCGCAGCCGACGACGAGGACGCGAAGGGGTGCCATGCCCCAGTTCATAACCGCGGCGGCGCGATGGGCCCAGCGCACTCTGCCAGCTTCGTGCCCGATCGACGGTGGAAGTCATCTACCGTGCGTCTTCTGCCTCGCGGAGGTTCGTGCTCTCCGGAGGCAGCAGCACCGAGAAAGGCGACTCTGTGTCCGCCGACCGATGTACGCGCGCGCCTAGCCTGCCCCGCGGGAATCCCACGGACCTCCCCGAATCACTCCCACTCGATCGTGCTCGGCGGCTTGGACGACACGTCCAGCACGACCCGGTTGATCCCGCGGACCTCGTTGATGATCCGGTTGCTGATCCGCCGGAGCAGGTCGCGGTCGAGGTAGCCCCAGTCGGCGGTCATGCCGTCGAGGGACTCGACGATGCGCAGGGCGCAGGCGGACTCGTAGGTGCGGGCGTCGCCCATGACGCCGACGCTCTTCACGGGGAGGAGCACGGCGAAGTACTGCCAGAGGTTGGCGTGGGCGCCAGCGGACTCGATCTCGGCGGTGGTGATGGCGTCGGCCTCGCGGAGGAGGTCGAGGCGCTCGGGCGTGATGTCGCCGGCGATGCGGACGGCGAGGCCCGGCCCGGGGAAGGGCTGGCGCATGAGGATGCGCTCGTCGAGGCCGAGGTAACGACCCACCTGGCGGACCTCGTCCTTGAAGAGCTCGCGGAGGGGCTCGACGAGCTCCATCTCGAGGTCCTCGGGCAGGCCGCCGACGTTGTGGTGGCTCTTGATCACGGCGGTGTTGCCGCCGTGGGCCGCCACGGACTCGATGACGTCGGGATAGAGAGTGCCCTGGCCCAGGAAGCGAGCGTCCTTGAAGCGCTTGGCCTCCTCTCGGAAGATCTCGACGAACTCGTGGCCGATGATCTTGCGCTTGCGCTCGGGGTCGGTGACGCCGGCGAGCTTGGAGACGAAGCGGTCCGCGGCGTCGACCGTGGTCAGGTCGAGGCCCACGTGGTCGCGGAAGGCGTGCTCGACGAGCTCGCGCTCGCCTTTGCGGAGCAGGCCGTTGTCCACGAAGATGCAGTGCAGGCGGTCGCCGATGGCGCGGTGCACGATCACGGCGGCCACGGCGCTGTCCACGCCGCCCGAGAGGCCGAGGACGACCTCGCCGGTCTCCCCCACCAGCTCCTTCACCTTCGCGATCTCGCGCTCGGCGATGCTGTCCGCCTTCCAGTCACCCGGCAGACCGCAGACGTCGAGGACGAAGTTCGCCAGGAGCTCCTGGCCGCGCACCGAGTGGCTGACCTCGGGGTGGAACTGGACCCCGTAGAAGCCCTTCTCGTCGTTCGCGATCGCCGCGTGGACGCAGGTCTCCGAGGAGGCGACCGTGCGGAAGCCCGCGGGCAGCGCCGTGACCTTGTCGCCGTGGCTCATCCACACGACGGTCTCGGAGCCGAGGCCGGCGAGGAGCTTGCCCGCGTGCTCCCCCATCCTGATCTCGGTGTGGCCGAACTCGCGCTGGCCCGTGCCCTCGACCGTCCCGCCCAGGGTCCGGCTCATCCACTGCATCCCGTAGCAGATGCCGAGGACCGGGACGCCCATCTCGAGCAGGCCCTCGGGGACGTCGGGCGCGTCGTCGGCGTAGACGCTGGCCGGGCCGCCCGAGAGGACGATGCCGGCGAGGTCCATCTCCTCGGCCGCCGCGAGCGCCTTGGACGCGGGGAAGATCTCGCACCAGGTCCCCGCCTCGCGCAGGCGGCGCGCGATGAGCTGGGCGTACTGGGTGCCGAGGTCGACGATCAGGAGGCCGCGCGGCCGGTCCGGGATCGCCATGAAGTCCTGGGCCGGAGCCCCGTCGGTGGTCGTCATGGGATCAGCCGCGGTGGGCGTAGTTGCTGGACTCCTTGGTGATCGTCACGTCGTGGGGGTGGCTCTCGCGCACGCCCGCGGTCGTGATGCGGACGAAGCGCGCGCGCTCCCAGAGCTCCGGGATCGTCGCCGCGCCGCAGTACCCCATGCCTGCGCGGATGCCGCCGGCGAGCTGGTAGACGAACGGGCTCAGCTTGCCCTTGTAAGGAACGCGGCCCTCGATGCCCTCGGGCACGAGCTTCTGCGCGTCGTCCACGTCGCCCTGGCGATAGCGCTCCTTCGAGCCCTTCTGCATCGCGCCCAGGCTGCCCATGCCGCGCACGGACTTGAACGAGCGGCCCTCGGCCACGAAGACCTCGCCCGGGCTCTCGTCGAGACCGGCGAAGAGGCTCCCGAGCATGACGCTCGAGGCGCCCGCGGCGAGCGCCTTCACGATGTCGCCCGAGTAGCGGATGCCGCCGTCCGCGATGACCGGGATCCCGGTCCCGCGCAGCTCCTCGGCGACCTCCTGGACCGCCGTGAACTGCGGGACGCCGATGCCCGCCACGATGCGCGTCGTGCAGATCGAGCCGGGGCCGATGCCGACCTTCACGCCGTCGACGCCGGCGTCGACGAGGGCCCGGCCGGCCTCCGCCGTCGCGACGTTGCCCGCCACGACGTCCACCTGGAAGCGCTTCTTGAGCTCCGCCACGCTCTTCATGACGTTGCTCGTGTGGCCGTGGGCGGTGTCCACGACGACCACGTCCACGTCGACGTCCACGAGGGCCTCGGCCCGCTCGTAGTCGTGCACGCCGAGGGCCGCGCCGACCCGCAGGCGCCCGCGATCGTCGGAGTTGGAGCTGGGATAGGCCTCGAGCATGTCGAGGTCCTTGCGCGTGATCAGGCCGGCCAGGTTGCCGCCGCCGTCGACGATGATCAGCTTCTCCACCTTGTGCAGGTGGAGCCGCTCGCGGGCCTCGTCGAGGGAGGTGCCCTTCGGCGCGGTGACGAGGTCCTTGGAGGTCATCACCTCCTTGACCGGCGTCTCGTCGTGCTCGTGGAAGCTCGTGTCGCGGCGCGTCAGGATCCCGACGAGCTTCTTCGTGCCGGTCTCGACGATCGGCAGGCCGCTGATGTTCTGGCCGCGCATGATCCCGCGCGCCTCCCCCACCGTCGCGTCGGGGGACAGGGTCACGGGGTCCTCGATGACGCCGTTGGCGCTCCGCTTGACCTTCTCGACCTCCTCCCGCTGGCGCTCGATCGAGAGATTGCGGTGCACGATGCCGAGGCCGCCCTCGCGGGCGAGGGCCACGGCGAGGCGCCACTCGGTGACCGTGTCCATCGCCGACGAGCTGATCGGCACCTTCAGCGGCACGTTCGCCGAGAAGCGGGACCCCAGCCGGGCGTCCCCGGGCATCACGTCGGAGTGGTTGGGGACGAGGAGGACGTCGTCGAACGTCAGCCCTTCGATCAGTTGAGCCATGGTCAGCACCGCGCGCGTTCGGGGGGAGGTCGGCGTGCTCACCCGCGTGGTGAGGTGCCGTCCGGACGCGGATTTGACGCCAGAGGTTACGGGAGCGGGACCCGTGGATCCACGACGCTGACGCGCTTCCTTCGAAGCGCGAAGCCGAGTCGTGCGAACGTCGGCCGGGCCACCGTCCGCGCGCGCCCGCGTGGGGCCGCGGACGGTCGAACGGAGCCGCTCCCGGCCTCCAGGAAGACTCCACGCCCGCGCCCCGGAGCGGAAAACCCACGACCCCGGCGGACGCCTCGATCCCGCGCCGTCTCTGGATGAGGAGGCGTTCCCCCACGTGCGCGGCCACGCCCTGCGGCCCGCACCCTGCGACGTATCGTCGAGCGGCCGACTCCTCCAACGCCGCCGATCGGCCTCCAGCGCACGAAAAATGGGGCCCACGGCACCGGCAACAGCCGGGCGCGGGCCCCGAAGAAGGAGTTCCGCATGGATCGGCAACGCGGCGGACCGAAATGAAGTCGAGCCTCGGAGAATCCACTCGAACGAATTTCCAGCGATCCGCGAGGGGCGTTTTCGCTCCGCCGCCGGGCCGGCCGATAAGGTCCCCATGGGACCCCACCCCACGTCCTCGCCCGCCCCCCCCGACTCCATGGTCACCGCCGACGCTCCCTCCGGGAGCCCCGAGCCGCCCGCTGCGCGCCAGCACCCGCCGCTCCACCGCCCCTCCGGGACCACCAAGGTCGCCGTCGTCGGCGCCGGGTACATCGCGGACTTCCATCTGGAGATCCTCGAGGCGACCGCCGGCGTCGAACTCGTCGCCGTCTGCGACGTGAACCAGGCGCGCGCCGAGGCGGCCGCCAGGCGCTTCGGCGCGGCGCACGCCGTGACCGACCTCTCGGAGCTCGCCGGCCTCGGCGTGGACGTGGCGCACCTCGCGGTCCCCCCCGACCTGCACGTGCCCCTCACCCGGGCACTGCTCGAGTCGGGCGTCGGCGTCTTCGCCGAGAAGCCCATCGCCCTCGGCACCGACGACGCCCGCGAGCTGGCGGAGCTCGCCGCCGCGAAGGGCCTCGCCCTGGGCGTCAACCACAACAACGTGTTCCACCCCAGCTTCACGCGCATGGTGAGGCGGATCGAGTCCGGCGAGATCGGGCGCGTCGAGCACGTCCAGGTGACCCTCTCGGTCCCGCTGCGCCAGCTGGACGCCGGCGACTACAGCCACTGGATGTTCCGCGCGCCGCGCAACATCGTCTTCGAGCAGGCGGTCCACCCCCTCAGCCAGCTCGAGCACCTGCTCGGCCCGGTGAAGAGCGCCACGGTCGACCAGCTGCAGACCACCGAGCTGCACCCCGGCCAGACCTTCATCAAGCGCTGGAGCGCCAGCTTCAACGCGGAGCGCGGGACCGCCGAGCTCTACATGGCCTTCGGTGAACCCTTCACGCGCTCCACCATCCAGGTCCTCGGCAGCGACGGCTCCCTCGAGGCCGACCTCTTCCACGACCAGCTCAGCGGCGAGCAGAAGACCCTCTGGCTCGACTTCTGGAACAGCTACCTCGCGGGCGCGAAGCGCGCCAAGCAGACGCGCCAGGACGCGCGGCAGGTCCTGAAGAACTGGTCGATGTTCACCCTCGGCCTCGGCGCCCGCAAGGACGCCTTCTTCGTGGGCATGAAGGAGTCGATCCAGGCCTTCCACCGCGCCCTGCGCGCGGGCGAGACCCTGCCCAACGACGCCTGGGCCGCTCTGCGGGTCACCGAGTGGGCCGACGCCCTCGCCGGCGACACCTCGGCCGAGCCGCCCCCCGTGCCCGAGTTCCCCGAGCCCGGCGAGGCGCGCACCGACGAGGTCGTGGTCCTCGGCGGCACCGGCTTCATCGGCCGCCGCGTGGTGACGCGCCTGCTCGCGAAGGGCGAGCACGTCACCTGCATCACGCGGCGCTTCCACTCCCTCCCGCCCGAGATCGTCGAGCCCGCCCTCGACGGACGACTGCGCCTCGTGAAGGCCTCGCTCGGCGACGAGGCCGGCATGGCCCGGGCCCTGCAGGGCGCGCGCCGCTGCATCCACCTCGCCACCGGCAACGGCGACGACTGGGAGACCGTCAAGAAGGTCATGGTCGACGGCTCCGCCCGCGTCGCGGAGCAGTGCGCCGAGGCCGGCGTGGAGCGGCTCGTCTACGTCTCGTCGATCGCCGCGCTCTACACGGGCCCCGACGGCGCCGCGTCCTCCATCGCCGACTCCTGGGACACCGACGCCCAGCTCGACAAGCGCCCGATCTACGCCCGCGGCAAGGCCGAGGCGGAGAAGGCGCTGAAGGCGGTCGCCGACCGCACCGGGCTCAAGCTCGTCGTCACCCGCCCGGGCGTCGTGCTCGGCGAGGGCACCCCGATGCAGCACTCGGGCCTCGGCCTCTGGGTGCGCGACAACCACTGCGTGGGCTGGGGGCTCGGCGACAACGCCCTGCCCCTCGTGCTCGCCGACGACGTGGCCGACGCCCTCGTGGCGGCGGCCCTCCTGGAGTCGGACGCCGTCGACGGACAGGCCCTCAACCTCTGCGCGAACCCGGGGATCAGCGGCCACGAGGCCGTCATCGAGCTCCAGAAGGCCACCGGGCGCCGCATCGCGTTCCACCCTCGCGGGCTCCTGACGAGCCAGCTGATGGAGGTGGGCAAGTGGCTCGTCAAGCGCGCCGGCCGCCGCAGGGCGCCCTTCCCGAGCTACCGGGACCTCAAGTCCCGCGCGCTGATCACGCCCTTCCAGAGCGACCTCGCCCGCGAGGAGCTCGGCTGGACCCCTGTCGAGGACCGCGAGGAGTTCCTCGACAAGGCCATCCGCATCTACGGGCGCCGGCCAGGCGCTTCCGAGGACTGAAGTGAGCGGCTCGCCGCGGCACCTCCTCCACGTCTTCTCGACGTTCTGCGCGGCAGGGCCGCAGGTGCGCACGGCGCTCCTGATGCGCGCCTTCGGCGCCGGGTTCCGCCACACCGTCGTCGCCTGCGACGGCCGCACCGAGGCCGTCGACCTCGCCGGCGGGGTCGACCTGCGCCTGCGCTCCTTCGAGCCCGCGCCCGGCCCCATGGCCGCTGTGCGCTTCTTCCGGCGCCTCCTCGACGAGGAGCAGCCGGATCTCCTGCTCACCTACAACTGGGGCGCGATGGACGCCGTCCTGGCGGCGCGGACGACCCGGCTGCGACGGCACGTGCACCACGAGGACGGCTTCAACGCGGACGAAGCCGAGCGGCTCAAGGGCAGGCGCAACTGGACGCGGCGCGTGAGCCTCTTCGGCCGGGACCTCGTCGTGCCGAGCAGCAAGCTCGAGACCATCGCGCGGCGCACCTGGCGCCTGAGCCGCGTGCACCTGATCCCCAACGGGATCGACGCGGATCGCCTCGCCCTCGACCCGGCCGCGGGCGCTGCCTTCCGCGCCGCCCACGGCGTGCCCGCTGACGCCTTCGTCGTCGGCGCGGTCGGGCACCTGCGGCCGGTGAAGAACTTCGGGCGCCTCATCCGCGCCGCCGCCGGCGCGCCCTGGCCCGAGGGCTGCCGCCCCCACCTCCTGATCGTCGGCGCCGGCCCCGAGGAGTCCGCTCTGCGGTCCGAGGCCGACCGTCGAGACGGACTCGGCGTGACCTTCACCGGCCACCTCGAGGACCTGCGCCCGGCCTACAGCGCCATGGACGCGTTCGCGCTCTCGAGCGACTCCGAGCAGCAGCCCGTCTCGCTCCTGGAGGCCATGGCCGCGGGTCGGCCCGTGGCGGCCACGGACGTCGGCGACATCGCGGCGACGCTCCCTCCCGAAGCACGCGTGGGCGTCGTCCCCCTGGGACCCGCCGTCGAGGATCACCTCGGCGGCGCCCTGGCCGCCCTCGCCAGCGACCCCGCGCGCGCGGCCACGCTCGGCGCAGCAGGACGAGCGCGCGTGGCCCGGGACTTCTCCCTGGACGCGATGGTCGAGCGGTACCGCGACGTCTACGAGAGCGCGATGGCGCGCTGAGCGGCCGCGCACCGATCCCGTCCCTGGACGAGCCCCGCGCCCGGACGTCGTTCTTCGCGGGCTCCGCGGATCGCGCGGCGTAGGCTGAAGACGTGTCCCGTCTCCGCTCGCTCTGCTCCGCCTCCGCGCTCGCGCTCATCGCCTGCGCGTGCGGCACCGATCGCGCGCCGGCCGCCCGCTCGGCCTCGATCTTCGAGGGTGTGCTGGAGCCGTCGGCGGCGCCCCGCCCCGGAGCGCGCCTCTCGGAGCTCCTCGTCGCGGGCGAGGCGCACGGATGGAAGGTGGAGGGCGCGAGCCGGACCGAGGTCCGCGACGACCTCTGGGGGAACGCGAGTCACGGCGGCGCTCCCGCGCGACCGGGCCTCGGTTTCGTGGCCCGCGGGGCCGTGACCCTGACGCACGAGCTCACCCCGGCGGAGGCCGAGGCGAACGTCGTCGAGGTCGACCTCAGCTTCTGGGGACCGGGCACGTCGACGCTGAGCGCGGCGATCGTGGGCGCGGACGGCGAGGTGCTCGCCGATGCCCCCGCCTCGGAGGTCCGGCCGGGCCGCGGCATGTCGACCCGGAGGTTCACGCTCCGGCGGCGCTCCTCGCCCGCGGGGGGCGCGGTCCTGCGGCTGACGGTCAGCGAGCTCCAGGGCCCCGCGGCCCTCGGCGGTGCGCGCCTCGACGCGGTCGACCCGGTCGCCCTCACGCCTCCCCACCACGAGCCCGCCTTCGTCTCCCTCGGTCATGCGGCGTACCGCGCGGTCGGCCTCCACCCGCGCGCGCCGATGCGCTCGGCCATCGTCGTACCGACGGACGGCCGACTGCACCTCGCGGTCGGCCGGCCGGTGTCCCTGCCTCCGGCCTCGGAGGTCTCCCTGCGGATCGAGGGGCCGGGCGGCGCGATCGAGCGATCGCTCGCCACGCCCGCGGATGGATGGGAGGACACCCACGTCGACCTCGCCGCGTTCGGGGGCCAGCTCGTGAGCGTGACCGTCGAGGCCAGGGGCGGCGTGGCCCTCCTCGGCGGCGGCCGCGCCGTCCAGGCACGGGGGGTGCCTCCCGTGCTCCTGATGAGCTCCGACACCCACCGAGCGGACCACCTCGGGACGACCGCCGCGGGCTTCGAGCTGCGGACGCCGCACCTGGACGCGCTGGCGGCGCGCGGCGTGCAGTTCCTGCAGGCCACCTCCACCGCGAACGTCACGAACCCGTCGCACGTCGCGATGATGACGGGCATGCACCCCCGGGACACGGGGATCACCGACAACGAGACGCCCCTGGCGGAGCGGGCCTCGACCCTGGCCGAGGCCTTCCAGTCCGCCGGCTACCGGACCCTGGCGGTCACCAGCGCCTTCCACCTGGCTCCGTCGCACAGCGGGCTGGCCCAGGGCTTCGACCGCTACAGCGCGCCGCTCGGGGTGACGCGCCGGGGACGCGCGACCCTCGACGCCCTCGAGCCCTGGATCGAGGAGTGCGCGGGGGAGCCGCTCTTCGTCTTCGTCCACGTGTTCGACGCCCACTCGCCCTACCGGCCCGAAGCCGAGGCGGCCCTCCGGCACCTCGGCGCGGACCCGATGGCCGCGAGCGCGCCCGCCCGCGGCGTGGATCGATCCGGCCCGCCCGCCCTGCCGGCCTGGGCCCGGGAGCCCGCGGCCACCGCGTCGAGGCTGCGCGCGGAGGCCGGGAGGCCGCCCGCCCCCGATCCGGAGCGCTGGGTTCCGGCGCACCTGTACCGCGCCGAGGTCGAGGGCGTGGACGGGCTGCTCGGAAGGCTCCTGACCTTCGGAGGCCTCGGCGGCGGATACGTGGCCTTCGTCTCCGACCACGGAGAGTCCTTCGGCGCGCGAGGGGTCTGGTGGGACCACGCCTCGATGGCACCGGACAACCTCGGCGTTCCGCTGATCCTCGCGGGGCCAGGCCTCGCGCCGACGACCCGCGAGGACGCCGTGCAGAACCACCGCGTCGGCGCCACCCTGCTCGAGCTCGCCGACGTGTCCGCGCCATGGTTCCCGGGCCGTTCCCTGCTGGAGCCCGCGCCCGGGGAGCCGCTCTTCGCTCTCTCCTCCTGGGCCGAGGAGGCCAGCGTGGCGATCGGTCCCTGGCAGCTGACCATGGTGCTGCGCGACTGCCGGGAGCAGTCGTGGCGCGCGGCCAAGGTCCAGGGAGAGGTGACCCTGGTGAACCTCGCCGACGCCGAGCCGCGACCCGATCGGCTCGACGAGGAGTTCGGACGGGCGCGAGAGATGCGCGAAGCGCTGCTCGCCTGGCTGGAGGAGGCGCCGGACGAGGACCTGGCAGGCGTCGCCGGCCCCCTGAGCGACGCGGCGAGGAGCGGGCTCGCGGAGCTGGGCTACGGCGGTGCGACCACGGACCCCGGAGGCGGCCTCTGGGTGGCCGAGGACGCCGATCCAGCGTGGGTCGCGCGGTTCCGATGAACGCGGCGTGAACGCCGCAGAGGGACCTCGTCGTGGCCCGGGCGGAGAGGCGAGGGATTGAGGGCAGGCCCGATCTCGCCCACGGGGGAGGCGCAGCTTTACACTGTTGCGCCGATCCGGCGGCGACGCCGGGGCCCCGCCCCGTCGCCGCCGCGGCCGGCCGCTCTGCACCACCCCGCCGGCGCCGTCCTCAGATCTCCGAGGCGACCCGCACATGATCACCAAAGCGACCCCCACCGAGGCCTCCTCGTCCGTCCAGGAGAGGATCACTCAGCGCGCCTTCGTCCAGGCCATGGCCATGATCCACATGGCCAACAACCGGAAGGACAAGCGGCCCACCGATCCGAAGGTCGGCGGGCACCCCGCCTCCTGCGCGAGCGCGATGCACACCCTGGCGGCGCTTCACCTGGAGGTGCGCGAGCCCCAGGACTTCGTGTGCTGCAAGCCGCACGCGTCGCCGGTGGACCACGCGCTGCACAACCTGCTCAGTCTCTTCCGCCACAACGAGCACGTCGACTGGTTCGAGGCCGATCCCACGGCCCGCGGCGACGCGTGGTTCACCGAGGACGAGTCGAAGGCGGCCATGGAGGGCCTGCGCCGCTTCCCCACCGAGGACCAGCCGCACGTCTTCCAGAGCTACCACGCACGCACCGACCCGGACCACTTCCACTTCCTGCCCTCGGGCACGGTCGGCATCCCGCCGGTGGTCTCGGGCTACCTCGCCCTCGCGTACCGCTACGCGAAGGACCACGGCTGGGAGGTCCCGGAGGACGCGCACTTCTGGTCCCTGATCGGCGACTCGGAGTTCCGTGAGGGCTCGCTCCTCGAGGCGATGCCCGACATCGCCGAGCGCATGCTCGGCAACGTCACCTGGATCATCGACTACAACCGCCAGAACCTCGACGGGACGCGCATCCCGAACGAGAAGGGACTCGAGAACACCGACGCCGAGCGGATCGAGAAGACCGCCGTCGCGAACGGCTGGAAGGTCATCCAGGTCCGCCACGGAAAGCTGCGCGAATCCCTCTTCGCGAAGGCCGGCGGCGACGCGCTGCGCGAGGTCCTCGAGCGCGGGCTCACCGACTACGAGTTCCAGATGCTCGCGCTGAAGCGCGACGCGGGCGCCATCCGCGAGGTCTTCGCCGCCAAGCACCCCGGCTGCAAGGAGGCCCTGGCGGGGCTCGAGGACGAGGGCGTGCTCCGCATGCTCCTCGACCTCGGCGGCAACTGCTACGACACCGTCCGCGATGCCCTGCGGACCTCGCGCGAGGAGTCGGACGAGCCGTACATGGTCATCGCCCACACCTTCAAGGGGTGGGGACTCGAGTGCCTCGCGGACCCTGCGAACCACTCGACCCTGCCGAAGGGCAAGGAGATCGAGGCCCTCCTCCAGGGCGCCGGCCTGGACATGGCCGATCCCTTCGTGCACTTCGCCGCGGACTCCGAGGAGGGCGAGTTCCTCGCGGCGCGCCGCGACCTCTTCCGCGCGGGCATGGACGCCCACGAGGCGCTCCGCGCGCGGAACAAGGCGCGCGTGGCCGAGGCGGTCGAGGCCGCGGGCGAGATCCCCGACTCCCTGGACATCGACCTCTCGCTCTTCCCCGTCGCCCACACGCAGTGGATGTGGGGCCAGCTCGCGGCCAAGCTCGTCCGCCTCGGCTCCACCACGACCGACGCGCGCCAGGGCCGCCGCAAGAACGACGTCCAGGGCGCGGCCGACCTCACCGAACACGAGCGCCGCTGGGCACCCGCCGCCGAGTACGTGATGACGATGTCCCCGGACGTCGGCACCTCGACGAACATCTCGTCGGTGCTCAACGAGCGCATCTACGGGCCGGACCGCGAGGACGCGGAGCTCGGCAAGCAGCTCGAGGTCAAGTACAAGCACCCCGAGCTGGTGGCGACCCAGGACGCCTGGACGCGCCACATCCGCTTCGAGATCGCCGAGGCCAACGCGATGACCGCGGTGGGCTCCTTCGGGAAGATGGCGCACTACGTGGGCCTCCCGTTCTTCCCGATCATGACGGTCTACGACTTCTTCATCAAACGCGCCCTCGACCAGCTGTACTACAGCCTGTACTGGGGCGCGGAGTTCGTCGTGATGGGCACGCCCTCCGGGGTCACGCTGTCGCCCGAGGGCGCGCAGCACTCCTGGAAGAGCGACATCCAGATCCCGAACCTCATCACCTGGGAGCCGCTCTACGCGATCGAGGTGGACTGGATCCTCTCGGACGCGATCAAGCGCCAGATGAAGGACGACAACGACGGCCGCCGCGGCGTGCTGATCCGCGCGGTGACCCGCGGCGTCCAGCAGAAGGAGATGCTCCAGCTCCTGAAGACCCAGGCCCGCTACAAGGGGCACGACGCCGGCGCGCTCGCGCCCAAGGGCGCCGACTGGGCCGGCGCGACGGACGAGTCGCAGGTCGCCTGCGTCTCGAACGACGAGATCCTCGCCGGGGTCCGCCAGGACGTGCTCGACGGCGGCTACTACCTCGTGGACTACCGCGGCTACCAGGGCTACGAGCCCGGCGACAACGTGGTGCACGTCTTCACGATGGGCAGCCTCTCGGACGGCGCCGTCGAGGCGAGCCGCAGGCTGCTCGAGCGCGGCGTCTACGCCAACGTGATCCACGTCAGCTCGCCCGAGCTGCTCTTCGGCATCCTCGGGCACGAGTCGGGCTACAGCCACCTCAGGGACGGCCTCGGCGTCAACGGCGACATGCACCTCGTCCCCTCGGGCGAGGCGGACGCCGCGGGCCTCGCCGGTCTCGCCGGCCGCAGGATCCCCATCGTCGCCGTCTGCGACGGCGAGGCGGGGCTGCTCGACAACATCGGCTCGATCGTCGGCGTGCGTCAGGAGACCCTCGCGGTCCGCAAGTTCTCCAAGTGTGGCCGCCCCGACGAGGTCTTCGAGTACCAGCACCTCGACGCGGACTCCATCGTCGAGGCCTGCGGCAAGGTCCTCAGTGAGACGGCCCTCGAGGACGTGCGCGTCAGCGCCTCGACCCTCGAGCGGGTCGCCGGCACCCCGCGCGCCGCCGGCATCGGCGACTGGCGCGAGCT
>PKCK01000087.1 GCA_002862085.1 Planctomycetota bacterium
GAAGCGCCGTCCCGGAGATCGAGAAAGCGACCCGGAATGCGCCCTCCGTCTCCTCGATCGCGCGCCGGAGAACATCGTTCATGGGCAGGTAACAGCGCTCCGCCACCCGCTTCACCACGTCCTCGTTCAGCCAGTCGTCGTAGTAGTTCTCTCGCTGCCCGATCTCGTCGTACCCATAGCGCTTCACCCGGTACGGCTGATGCACCTGGAAGTAGAAGCAGACGGTGCTCATGTCCTCGCCCTCCGCGTGGGCCGCGCCGACTCGTCGATCGCGCGACCGAAGGTCGTCGCGAGCATCCGCGCGCTGCGCCCCCATGTCGCACCGGCGCTCTCCTGACGGCCGGCCGCCACGAGATCAGCGCGCCGCCCCGCGTCCAGCAGCAAGGAACTCACCGCTCCCGCCAGTGCGTCCCGGTCGCGAGGATCCGGAGCTGGCGCCGAGGGCAGGACTTCGCGGACACCCGACGAGGCCGAGATCACCGAGGGCGTGCCGAAGCGGAGAGCCTCGAGCGGCGTCAGCCCGAAGGGCTCCGACAGGGACGGGAGGACGAACACGGCCGCGTCACGATACGCCCGATCCCTCGCCGCATCGCTCAGACTCCCCGGGAAGAAGACGTTCGCCGCCACCCCCAGCCCGGCGCTCGCCTCGACCAACCCCGTCCTGGCCTCACCCTCGCCAGCGATGACGATGCGCGCTCCCGGCACTCGCTCCAGGATCGAGGGAACGGCACGGAGGAGAAGACTCGCACCTTTCTGGCGGGTGAGCCGGGCGAGGAAGAGCACGACGGGACGCCCTGGGTCCGGCAGCGGCTGGGGATCCAGGGCCTCCCCCGGCGGGGCGGCGTTGAGGACCACGTCGATGCGATCGACGGGCGCTCCGCATTCACGGTGCACCACACGTCTGCCGTACTCGCTCACTGCGATGACGCGGTCCGCCGTCCGGGCGCCGATCGACTCCAGGCGCATGATCGGATCTCCGGCGAGCCTCACCGCTCCGGCTCGGTCGTAGGAGGTCGAGTGAAGCTGCAGGCAGACCGGACTCCCCGTCGCCAGCCGAAGCCGCATGGCCGCAGGGATCGTCATCCAGTCGTGAGCGTGGATCACGTCGAACTGCCGATCCCCGAGCTCCTGCAGGGCCGCCGCCGTGTATCGCTGGAGCGCCGCATCCAGATCCGCTCCATAGAGCCTGCGGGACGCGGCTCTCCGCCCCTCGGTCCCGGGAGCGACCGGACCAGGCTCCTCGTGGACGAGCTGTGAGGGAGCATAGGGGCTCAGAACCGGAGGCCCGGCCGCGCCCGACCCGATGGGGATCTGAACGCGCTCGATCCCCGGGTGATCGCGGACGTCATCGTCCTCGGCCCCAGCCGGGACGGCGAGGACCACCTCGTGCCCGAGATCGGCCAGCGCCGTCGTGAGCCCCTCGCAGGCGGCGCCGAGTCCGCCGGCGACCTGAGGCGGGTACTCCCATCCGAGCACGAGGACCTTCACGATTCACCCGGCAGGATCCCGGAGAGCCACGAGAGCGCTTCGCCCGATGCGCGACGGTTCGGCCCGAAGACGAGTTTCCCGGCCGGGAAGAGCCCCCCATCACCTGCGGACCCCACCCAGGCTTCCGGCGCGTCCGCGGCCGCCAGAGCGAGCGCCACGAGGCTCCGGAGCCGGAGCCGGTCCACCCCGCCGGCCAGCGCCACGGTGGCGCAGAGAGGCGCCACGAGCCAGGGCCATACCGCGCCCCGAGCGCCCTCGCCCCCATCGAAGTCGAAGTCCTCCGGATCGAGGGATCGCAGCCCGCGCGCTGTCAGCAGGTGCGCGGCGACCACGTCGAGAAGCGCCCGCCTCTCGCTCCGCCGAAGGGGCACCTCGGCAAGACCGGC
Source organism: Planctomycetota bacterium (assembly GCA_002862085.1). Classification (GTDB taxonomy): domain Bacteria; phylum Planctomycetota; class UBA1135; order UBA1135; genus Saltatorellus. The sequence continues at coordinate 1,875 of PKCK01000087.1, forward strand.
GGCGATCAGCATGTGGGGCCGCAGGCCGAGGCAACGGCGTCGGTCCCCGTGACCGCCGAGGGCACGATCGGCGAGTCGGCCAGGGGTGGAGAGCCAGAAGCGCTCTCTGAACCAGCGAGCCGAGAGGTCCGCCTCACGCGCCGCGGCAGGCGTCGCGCAGGCACGACGCTTCAGGATCGTCACGAGCTGGGCCGCGTGCTCCACCGCGACTGGCCCCTCGCCAGGAACGCGCTCGTCCCACCGCGGTAGCGCCTCGAGCCCTGACCAGAGTGGACCGCCGTTGGCGCGCTCCGAGAGGCTCTCGATGATCGACTCGGAGCAACCGGAAGGGTCGGCAGCAGCGCGTCCGAGCCGCTCCGCCAGGCCGCCCGCCGCCGGATCGGTGGCGCACGCCGCCCACTCCGAACGGGCGATCCACGCGAACTCTCGCGAGGCCTCATCGACCGGAGGCGAGGGCGCCCCGTCGCCGAGCACCTTCACCCTGACGCAGATCTCGCCCCCGATCTCATCGATCAGGACGGGCCCGGGGGAGAACCGATCCTCCGCGGCCGTCCCGCCGCGCGGATCGAGGACGCCGACACCCCGCGCCCAGAGGCCTTCGCCCGCGAGGCGCGCCACTCCCGAGACGACGACCTCCAGCGGCGGGAGACTCGTGTAGGGCTGGATCACGAGCGACGTGCTCCCGTCGCGCGCCGACAGCTGGACGGTCGGGTCGAAATCTGCGTTCTCGAACGTGAGCCGCCCTTCAGGCCGGCAGAGAACCGTGAAGTGAAGGGCGTGCTGCCCCGCCGGGAGTCCACGCCACCTCAGTTCGATCTCGGGGCGGTCGGACCCGTGGCCGACGCACCTCAGCCTCGGCGGTCCGAGCCGGCGCGGCCACGAGCTCGGCGAGAGCCGCATGTCCGCGACCCAGACGATGCGCTCGGAGCCCTCACCCAGGGGAGCCACGAGCACCCCGTCGTCGGTGCGCTCCGCGCGGAGCTCGAGAGAGGAGTCCAGGCGGCCACTCGAGCGGACTCCGTCCGTGCCGGAGCCCACGAACCAGCGTCCCGAGGCAGCGCCAAAGCGCTGCTCGCAGGCCTCCTGCCCGGACTCCTCCACACCGCTCGCTCGCATGGCGCCGCGCACCGTAGAATCCGGGGAGGCGAGGTTCAAAGTCTCGTCTCAGCCTGTTCGCGGGGTAGCGCGGTCTGGTTTCATTTCCCGAGCCGGCTCGAGCCGGTGCGAACGCCTCGTGCTCCGCGATCCCGGTCGCCCCGGGATCGCATGCCCCGCCTCCCATGAACCGTGCTCATCAACTCAAGTCCACGCTGACCTTCGTCCTCGCCGGCGGCCGTGGCCAGCGGCTGAGCCCGTTGACGATCGGTCGGGCGAAGCCCGCGGTACCCTTCGGGGGCGCGTACCGGATCATCGACTTCACCCTGTCGAACACGATCCACTCGGGCCTGCGGCGAACCTTCGTCCTCACGCAGTACCAGGCGTACTCGCTCGAGGAGCACCTGCGGTACGCATGGAATTTCCTGCCGCGCCGCCTCTCCCAGTTCATCGCCCCTCGCCCTCCCCAGCACGGCGGCTCAGGAGCCTGGTACCGCGGCACGGCGGACGCGATCAGCCAGAACCTCGGCCTGCTCGAGCAGAACGAGTGCGATCACGTCCTGATCCTCTCGGGAGACCACATCTACAAGATGGATTACGGCGAGATGCTCGACCAGCACGTCGAGTCGGGCGCGGCCTGCACGATCGCCGCCGTCGAGATCGACGCCGCCGAGGCACCCCGCTTCGGCATCCTGGAGGTGGACGCGGCGTCGACGGTCACCGGCTTCCAGGAGAAACCGCTCGTTGGAACCGAGATCCCGGGCAAGCCAGGGCGCTGCCTCGGCTCCATGGGGATCTACATCTTCGAGAAGCGAGAGCTGATGCGACGCCTCGAGGAGGACGCCTCCAAGACGAGCGGGACCAACCACGACTTCGGACAGGACATCCTTCCCCTGATGGTCGAGGAGGGCGCAAAGGTGGTCGCCCACTCCTTCCAGGACGTCGACCGTGCTCACCGGGAGGACTCAGCGCCCTACTGGCGGGACGTCGGGACGCTCGATGCCTACTACGCTGCCAACCTCGATCTCTGCAACGTCGTCCCGCAGTTCAACCTCTACGACAAGAACTGGCCGATCTACACGCTCCGGCACAACGATCCGCCGGCGAAGACCGTGCTGTCCGGCGAGGACGGTCCCAGCGCACAGGTCGTGGATTCGATGCTCAGCAATGGCTCGATCGTCTCCGGGTCACGCGTCCAACGATCCATCCTCTCCAACCGCGTCCAGACCGGGGCCGATGCCGAGATCATGGACAGCATCCTCCTCAGCGGAGTGCAGATCGGCGAAGGAGCCGTCGTGCGTCGAGCGATCATCGACAAGTGGACGGTCGTTCCCCCGGGCGCTCAGATCGGCGTCGACCTCGATGAGGACCGCCAGCGCTTCACCGTCACGGAGAGCGGGATCGTCTGCGTGCCGCTCGGCTACGAGTTCAACCCGCGCCGCCGAACCAGTGATCGCCAGATGGCGAACGACTCCGATTTCGCCGAAGTCTGATCGCGGTTGTCGCCCGTGAAATGGAGAGGGGGTGCGCCGACCGCGGTCGGCGCACCCCCTCTCTCGCATCAGGGCCGAACGCTCACTGCACCGTCGTCACCGCGAGCCCCTCCGTCAGGTTGGAGGTCGGGAAGCCCGAGACCAATTCGCGATGCCAGACCTGGAAGCGCCAGGTCTCTCCAAGGACCGCAGGGACGAATCCGGTCGGCTGGGGAATCGCAGTCCAGTCCACGGCCCGCGTGATCGTGCCAGCCTGGCCGGAGCTCTGAAGAGACCCCAGGTCGCGCCCGATCTCCCCGTCCAGACACAGGTTGCCGAGCCCGAGGGACGAGAAGCCCTCCGAGCGAGACACGATGAGCATGGCGAAGGTCGACGGCGGCAGCTGCTCGGCGAACAGGACGAGATCGTTCGCCGCCAGCGACGCCGACCCGGCTCCGCGCAGGGCTCCGATGCTGCCCGTGCTGTTCGGATTCGCAACGCAGTAGTTCGTCCCCACCGCGTTGGGGTCGCAGGCGATCGCTGCGAGTCGTACACCGTCGACGCCCGCCTCGACGATCGATTGCGCGTCCGCGTCGTTCGCGGTGAAACGAACCAGGACGTTCTCACCGGCCGAGATCCCGGCTGCGGAGAGCTCCAGCGCGCTGATCGACGCCTCGATCCACCCGCCGCCGGTGGAGTCGTCGTGCCTGCGGACCTGACTCCACGCACCTCCGTCGCTGACCTCCACCACGAGCGCGTCCTCCGCGCCGGTCCTCGTCAGCTCGAGGTAGTAGAGGTAGTTCAGGTTCATCTCCGGGGCGGCCGTGCCGAGGGAGGGCGACGTCAGCCGCACGGCTCCGCCGTCCACGTCCGTGTTGCCCGCCTCGTTCTGCGTCAGAAAGGCGCTTCCGGAGCCGTCTCCGTCACCAGCAGGGTCGTAGTCCCAGCCGCCGTCATCGACGGGGACACCGCGCTGCCAGAAACCGCTCGATGCGCCGAGGTTCTCCGCGACCCAACCGTTGTCCTGTTCGAAGTCGTCCTCGAACGCCACCGTCTCGGTGCCGACGGCGGCCTGGATCGGCGCCGTCGGCCCGCCAGCCGGAGCGAAGACCTGGCCACACACGGAGGTGAGCGCGCTCACGTAGTACTGCGGCGTATCACCGCAATCGAAACCAGGCAGGTCCGCGACGAACGCACCGCCCTGGGGCTGCATGACGACCTGCGCGAAGCCCTGCCCGGCGCTGGCCCGGTAGTGAAGCGTGACCGACCCTGGAGTGGCGCTGCCGAGCGACTCGACGGACACGGAGGTCGTGGTTCCGCGGGCCACGACCGTCGGCGCGTTCACGAGCTGCAGCCCGGCCGCGCAGATGCCCCGGGGCGAAGCGAGAGCGTTCTGCAGCTCGGGCCGTGAGAACGACGTTCCACTGTTCTGCCCGCCCGAGGCGGAGCAGCCGCCGTGGGTGTGGATCCCGACCGCGAATCCGGTTTCGTCCCAGATCACAGGGGACCCGGAGTTACCCCCGGTCGTGTCGGCTGTGTACTGAACCGTCGTGGTCGTGCTGGTGACGAGCGCCCCGGTGTGTGTTTGCTGGGTCTGGCTGAACTGATCGCGCGGGTCCGTCACGCCGTAGCCCGTGATCCTGATGGTCGCGGAGCCAGCGGACGGAGGCGCGCTGAGCGTGAAGCCCGGCCCTTGGGCCTGGCTGGCCGTGAGCCCGCTCGTCCCGTTGCTGAAGGTACCGAAGTAGGCCCAGTCGTCCCCGACACCCTGCCCGCCGTTGCTCTGGATCGAGGCGGCGTCGACCGGATACTGATCCTCCGGACCCGGCTGTCGGGTGGTGCCCGAAGACGTGGAGAGGGGCACGTTGAACTGGACCACCTGGATGTTCCCGGTGCAGTGGCCCGCGGTCAGGAAGCAGCCCCCGCAGTCCTCGATCAACCACGCGGTGCAGCCGACGGGCATCAAACGTCCGGAACGAGGGTCCGTCGAAGGCTGTCGGTCGTCCAGGCTGCCACAGATGGAGCGGTTCTCGCTCACGGGCGTCAGCCCGAACTCGATCGATTCGACCTGGACGCGGCTGGAGCCCGTGTCCTCGTACGCCCAGACCTCGATCTGCACCGCGTCACCGTTGAAGTACGCGGTGGATCGGTCCCAGCGCTCGAGCTCGATCGCGTTCATGATCTGCAGCGCTCCGTCCTGCACCGAGTAGATCCGGAGCTCGGCGCCGTTCCCGGCCAGCGGGTCTCCTGCGAGGACCACGTCGCGGAAGGAAACCCGCAGCCAATCCACGCCCGGCTGCGTCACGGTGAAGCTCTCCGCGAGCTCCAATCCGGCCGCCCCGCTGCCCGCAGGCTTCACCCAGCCCGTATCGACATGGAAAGGGGCGACGTCGGAGGGCGGCGTCTCCACCTGCGCGAGCGCGCCAGGCGCCACGAGGCCGAAGAGGAGCACGCCGGAGGCAGGAGCGCGGAGCGCCCGGAGAATCGATCGTTGCATGAAAGCGTCCTTGGGTTCGGGAGGGAGGGCCACGGAGTGGGCTCGTGCTCAATGCTGGACGCATTGGAGCGCACCGCTGTTCCGCCGCAGCGAGGCCCCCGCGCCTTCACTTTCCCATGCGGAGCCCCTCGGCACCAGCGTTCACCCTCCCGCTCTGCCCGCGCCCAGGTGCTCACGCAGATATTGAGGCAGCATCCGCCTCCACGTGGGCCAGTCATGGTCCCACTCGCCGCTCCACTCGTCGACGCGATTGGGGATTCCCCTCTCCCCGAGGGCGCGCGCCACGGCCCAGGACTCCTCGGGGTCCTCCCAGCGGCCGGTCCCGTGACTGAGCAGCACGTTGCGCTGCCGCAGCAGCGCCAGCTCCGAGCTCCCCTCGGCCATGTTGGGGACGAAGTGAAGAGGCGAAGCGAAGTACCAGGCCTCGTCCATGTCGCCATCGATGAACTTGGACAGCTCGTAGGTCCCTGACATGCAGTAGGCCCCGTGGAAGAGATCCGGATGCCTGCAGATGGCGGCGAGCGCGTTGTAAGCGCCGATCGACGCCCCGGTGGCGATCAAGCCGAGGTCAGCAGGCGCCATCCCTCCGCAATCCTTCGCGATCGCAGGGACGAGCTCTTCGGTCACGAAAGCGTCGAACCCGGCCTGGGCGCGCGTCGCCGTAGGGACCCGGTTGTCCTCCTTCAGCCACACCATGCCCGGCACGGAGTCGACCGAGTAGAGCTTCATCAGGCCCTCCTCGAGCAGGGGCGCGAGAGCGTCGACGAGAAGGAAGCGCTCGCACTCCTCTGCGTCACCCGCCGCCGTCGGGAAGAACACGACGGGTGTCCCGACCTCGCCCCAACGCACCACCTGGACCTCGCGGCCCACGCGCTCGGACATCCAGCGCTCCGACACCCGGCTCATCGCAGCGAACCCCGGTCCGGGAGCGGGTTGCGCGTCGGCGACTGCGCCGTCTCGAGGCGCCACTCCTGGATCGACTGCCAGAAGCGCTCCGTGAATTCCTCCACCTCGTGGTCGGGGAAGAGCGCCACGACCTTCTCCCGTACGGCCTCCCGCGCATCCGACGAGCCGAAGTACTCCCAGGCCACCTCTTCGAGCGGCCCGAGATGTTCGTCGCAGAACTCCTCGAACGCGGCTGTCGCCATGCGCTCCTCGCTGATCGCGGCGTACTGGTCGAGCTTCTCCGCGAAGCTCCCCTGGCCATCGGCGATCTCGAAGTAGGGCGACCAGTCGAGGTTGTGGGGCTTCTTCCGCTTCGTCGCGGCGTTGAACAGCGCCCACCGCAGATTGCCCAGCACCAGCCAGGGGAAGTGCGCATGGAGCGACGTCACCTGACTGTCAGGACAGGGGTTCGCGAAATCGATCGGGTACCAGACCCCCTCCTGATGCAGACACTCGCAGGAGTTGAAGTCCCAGCCGAAGAAGGCGTTGATCGTGAGCGTGATCTTCCTGAGGGTCGACAGCGCCTGCGGCGAGAGGTGGCCGTGATCTCTCGTGTACCGCTCGTGAAGCGGTGCCGAGGGGTCGTACTCGACGATACGCACATCCGGGCCGATGCCGATGCAGCGCACGAAGTGGTCGTGCGGCAGCACTCCACTCTGCAGGTGCATGACGAACTTGCCGCTCTCGTCGTACGCGTCCCGCAGCGCCGCGGCGTCGTCGACCTTGGAGACCCCCACCCAGCCGCCGCCGTCGTAGGGCTTCATGAAGTGGGGATAGCCGACTGTCTCACCGAGCGTCTCGAGATCGAAGAACCGGGCGTAGCGCTCGAGCGTCGGCTGGAGATCCGGCGTCACGTCGTACTCCTTGGGAGGAATCAGCCACGTCTCGGGAATCGGCATCCCGAGCCGCATCATCGCGCAGTACGACGTCTGCTTCTCCATCGACTGGACCGCCCAGGGGTTGTTGAGGACGTACAGGTCGTCCATCAGCACCGCCTTCTTGATCCACTCCCGCGTGTTGGCGTACCAGTGCGTGAGGCGATCGAGCACGACGTCGTACTTGACGGAGCCGCGCAGGTCGAAGGGCTCGATCGTGACGCGCTCGACCTCGAAGCGGAGGTCTTCGCCGCCCACCCGAAGCGTCGGGTTCCAGCGCCTGAGAATGCCCTCGAAGCACCGCGGCCAGCAGAGGTCCGCGCCGAGGGAGAGGCCGATGCGTCGCGTCGCGGCGACGGGAGAGGAGGAGGATCGGGTCACTCGTACACCATCCACAGGGGGCCAGGGAAGAGCCAGGTGAGCCCGGCACGAAGCTGATCGCGCCAGTTCTCCCAGTTGTGTCCGTCCTGGGCCTCCACGAGCGTCGCCTCGACCCCGACGCCGCGCAGCAGCGGCAGCATGGAGCGGTTGTAGACCATCAGGGACTCGTAGGTGCCACAGGAGAGGAAGACGCGCTCCGCCGGGCGCGCAGGATTCTTGCGGAAGCCGTTCACGAAGCGCACGACAGGATCGAAGACCGGCGGTCGATCGTGGGGCCCGATGTCGGTGAAAGCGAAGGATCCCGACTGCAGGAAGAGCCGGCCGAAGACGCCCGGCCGCTCCACCGCCGCGTGAAGTGACGCGACGGCGCCGAAGCTGGCGCCCATGAGGCAGCGGTCCTCGGGACCGTCGCGCAGCGAGAACTCCTCCTGCATGAGACCGAGGAGTTCATCGCAGAGGAACTCCACGTGCTGATCGCAGGCCGCGTACTCCTGGATCCGATCGGGCGACTGCGTGCAGCACACCAGCAGCGGCGGAATCTCCTGGCGATCGATCAGGTTGTCGAGCACGCGCGCAAGGTTGCAGTAGGCGAGATAGTCGAGCCCGTCGTGACAGACGATCAGCGGGTAGCGGCGCGTCTCCCTGTAGCGTGGCGGCAGGTAGATCGACAGCGGACGCACGTCGCCGAACACCCGACTCTTGAGCCTCCGCTCGAGCACCCTGCCCCGGCGCTTCGCGCGGTCCTCGAGCGCCCACCACGGCGCGGTGTACGACGGTCCCGTGGCCACGGAATTCGAACCGAACGGGTCCATGGCAAGCGATGGGTTCAGCGGATCCTGCAGCAGCCGATGCTGCCCATCCCTCTCCACGCCGAGCTTGTACTCGACGCGCGCGCTCTCCTGGATCTCGATCTCGAGGGTCCACACGTCAGGCGCGGTCCGGTGGAAGGGGACCGCGGACTCGAGCCCGAAGATCCAGTGATGGAGCAGCACGTCATCAGCTGCCCCCACGTAGCAGAAGAATGCACGAGCCCCCTCCACCACGGGGAAGCTCACGCCCTCGACGGCGACGGCGCCTCGAGACGCGATGTCCGCCCGCAGGGCGTCGATCCCCGTGGGCGCGGAGGCCTCGTCCAGGAGGGCGTCGCTCATCGCGCGGCCCCTCGCGTCGGCGTGACGACCACCCCGTCCGAGCCGAGGATGCTCGCGCTTCCGTCGAACCGCCAGCCCTCCGCCCCCGGAACGGACAGGACCCTCTGGCCATCATCGAGCGCGACGGCCAGGGCGGCTGCACCAACCCGCCGTGCGAGCAGCGCCACGCGGGCCGCATCGTCCAGATCAAGGCGTGATGAGGCATGGGGCAGACAAGCGACGGCCGGCGCCAATCCGAAGCCAGGGCCGTGGATCTCGGCGTCCCCTGGTCCCTGAGGCGGCGAGTCGTGGAACAGCAGGATTCGATCGGTGAGGACCATGGCTCCGGCGCTCCACCCCGCCACGGGCAGCTGCTCGGGCAGAGCCTCGGTGACGCCGAAGAGTCGCATCCGATCGTAGAGGATCCCCACGTGCCCACCGGCCACGAGCAGCGTCCCGGCGTCGGCCAATCGGCGAGCGACCACCTCCCGGTGGCGAGCGAGCGAGGGCCTCGTGCAGACGGCGCCGAAGACCTCGTCGTTGAGCGCCCGCACGCGCCCGAGGTGGTGCTCGTCGAGCGCAGCCAGGGACTCGAAAGCAGGTTCGAGGGCGGGGCCGACGAGCTCCCCGGGCGCCGCGGGGTCCACGCTCGAGAGAAGCTCCCTCAGCGCTTCGAGCTCCGCGGCGAGACGAACGCGATAGAGCCGCCCGAGCTCACGGAGCCGATCCTGGCGATCGAACATCGCCGCGCGAAGCTCGTGATCCGCCTCGAACGCCTCCTCGCAGGCGGGCCAGAGGGAGAGGTTCGCGACCCGGGATCCCAGATGCTTCTCCAGCGCGGCGGTCTCCGCCTCCCGCTCCTCCCAGCCAGCGGCAACGAGGACGTACGGGGGCCGCGCTCCGACCTCGACGAGTCCCTCGCGAAGAGACTGCACGTTGTGCTGCGGGCCCAGCAGCAGCACCGGGCGCGAGGGCGGGGCAGAACTCCCGATGGCACGGAGGGTCGGACTCATCTGGCGCTCTCCAGCCTCACATCGCAGGCGAGGCGGTCGGCGAGCGCCAGCGTCTCCGTGAGATCCATGTGCCGCGCCACCAACCATCCGTCTCCCGTGACCACCTGGGTCCAGTCCTTGCGGCGCGCTCCCACGGGAACGAGATCCACGACGGGGATGTGCTCACCGTGCTCCGCCAGGATCCGGTCGAGGCCCTCGATCGATGTGATGGTGCTGCCTGGACCTACGGCGCGCTTGAACACGAGCGCAGCGTTGAAGCGCTTCTCCATGGACTGCTCCGTCCGACCGGCGGTGATCGCCTCGGCCCAGAGGCGGAACACGTCCCCGTCGCACGAGTAGTTCATCCCGTGGGAGAGGCGGCCGCCCGGAGCACGCGCTCCGACCTCGCCGAAGATCGCTTCGCCGGTCTTCGAGGAGCGGAACCACTCCATGTGCGCCATGCCGGTCTCGAGGCCCAGCGCTCGGAGAGCGCGGCGTCCGAGGGCCACCCCGGGCGAGATCTCGGACTGATCGATGTCCGCCAGACAGACCGCCTGCGGACTGATCCAGGGGTTCTGGCGCGCGACGAGCGGCTTGGGTCGATACCAGGCCACGTTCTCGAAGAGCGTCTCACCGCCGGCGAGAATGGCGTCGTAGGTGAACTCGTCCCCCTCGATGAACTCCTCGACGCTGACCTCCGGGACGTGCTGGACAGCCGCGAGCACGGGACCCACGTCGTCGGCGGATCTCATCACGTGCGTGTCCGCGGATCCTGCCCCGTCGATGGGCTTGACGATCACGGGGAAGCCGATCCGCTCGATCGCGCCCTCGACCTCAGCGGCGGTGCGCGCGCGGTAGTGGTGCGGCGTGCGGATCCCCGCCTCGTCGAGCCGGGACTTCATGAGGTCCTTGTCCCGGAACGCCTTCGCCTGATCGACGCTGAGACCCGGGGCCCCGAAGGCCGCACGCATGCGCGCTGCGAGAACCACGCCCGGCTCCCAGAGGCACTCGACGCGATCGACCCTGGAGATCCCCATGCTCCCCAGCCATGCGCGCGTCGACTCGACCGTGGCGTCTTCGTCCCACAGATCCGGAACGACGTGCAGCGCGTCGATCGCATCTCGCACCTCGGGCTCCATCCTCGCAGCGGGCTGATCGCCGACGCCGAGGACTCGGACACCGGGCAGCGCATGGAGCGCCTTGGTGAAGTGGCCGTTGTCCGCGGGAAAGGACGGCGAGATGAGCAGGACGTCGAGTGTCATGGGGAAGGGCCGGTCTCGGCTTGCAGGGCTCAGTGTGCCGCCAACTCCACCTGGAGGATCTGGACCAGGCGGCGGAGGCCCTCTTCGACGCGCGCGGTGTCCTCATGACGGAGGATCACGTACCCCTCGCCCTCGTAGCTCGAGGCCTTGGGCGCGCCCGAGGGAGGGA
>PKCK01000070.1 GCA_002862085.1 Planctomycetota bacterium
GTCGTGTATTTCTCGGCGACGAGGTGTTCACCGCAGGCGATGAAGTCGGTGAAGGTGTTCATCTTCTGCCGGAGCTTGCCCTGCTCGTACCAGAAGCGACCGAGCTCCTGCCCGCCGCGCACGTGAGCGATGGCGTAGGTGAATCCGCGGTCGAGCAGGCTCAGGATTCGAGGATCGAAGCGCGCGTCCTGGCTCGACCCGTAGGACCCGTAGCCGTAGAGCAGGAGAGGGCCGGGCGTTCCCACGGAGTCGCGGCGCCTGACCAGGGAGATCGGGACGCTGGTTCCGTCGGACGCGCGCGCGAACACGCGCTCCGATACGTAATCCGTCCGGTCGAAGCCGCCTCCCACGCGCTCCTCCTTCAGCCGCGCGATCTCGCCCGTGTCCAGGTCCAGCTCGAGCACCGACGCGGGGGTGGTGAGTGAGCTGTAGGAGTAGCGGAGTCTGCGCGTGTCGAACTCCGCATTGCCGGTGAGGCCCACGCGATAAGCGGGGTCGTCGAACTCGATCGGGAAGGAGTCCCCACCGCCGAGTGGGTGCACGATCAGGTGCACGAGGCCCCCGCGTCGCTCCCGCGTGACGAAGTGGTCCTGGAACGCGTCGACGTCCTCGAGGAGCGTGTCCACGCGGTGGGGGATCAGGTCGGTCCAGTCCCCGGGCGACTCGACGGGGGCGCTGACGAGCCGGAAGTTCTCGGCTTCCCGGTTGGTCCGGATGAGGAATCGGCTGCCCTGATGGTCGACCGAGTACTCGTGCCCGCGCTCGCGGGGCGCGATCACGCGCCAGCCCGCGTCGGGATCCTCCGCGTCCAGGACGCGCACCTCCGTGGCGAGGGTCTGGCGGGACACGATCATCAGGAAGCGCTTCGAGCGCGACCGGGTGACGTAGCACGAGAACTCCTCGTCCTCCTCCTCGAACACCAGGACGTCCAGGTCCTGCTGCGTTCCGATCGTGTGACGCCACACCTGATGAGCACGCAGGGTCTCCGGGTCGCGCTTGACGTAGTAGATCGCACTGCCGCTGGCCGCCCACGCGATGCCTCCGGCGGCTCCCCGGATGGTCCGCTCCGTGTCACCCCGGCGGATGTTCTTGATCTCCACGTCGTAGAGCCGGCGGCCGACGCGGTCGACGGCGTACGCGATGAATTCGTGGTCGGGGGAGGGGACGCGCGCGCCCATGGAGAAGAAGCCGCTGCCCTCCGCCATCGCGTTGAGATCGAAGAGGATCTCCTCCGCACCTCCCGCCGCTGGCTTGCGACAGTGGATCGGGTACTGGAGGCCTTCCTCGGTGCGCGTGTAGTACGCGAAGGGCCCGTCGTTCACGGGCACCGTGACATCGTTCTCCTGGATGCGGGCGACGAGCTCCTCGAAGAGCTCCTCCTGGAGCGCCTCGGTCGGCGCCATGATCGCCTCGGTGAATGCGTTCTCGGCCGCGAGGTACGCGAGGACCTCGGGATCCTCGCGCTGATTGAGCCAGAAGTAGTCGTCGACGCGCACGTCACCATGGGCCTCCAGGCGGTGGGGGCGCTTCTCGCAGACGGGTGGCGCTGCGGACAGCTCGAGTCCGGCGGGGAGGTCGTCCATGGTGGTCGAGCGGCACGCGACGGCGGCGAGGAGGACCGCCGCGGCGAAGGGGCCGCGAAGGAGGGCAGGAGGAAGACTTCGCATGGTGTGGTTCTGCTGCGTCGAGCGCTGCTGATCAGAGCAGCCAGAGGACCAGGGGCAAGGTCGCCGCGACCAGGGCGGTGACGGCGGCTGCACCGACCGCGAGCACCCTCGGGCCGACACGGATCAGCGCCGCGGGATCGAGGCTAACGCCGATGGCAGCCAGCGCCACGGCGAGGATGAAGCGTCCGGCCTCCCTCGCCCATCCCCACGCGGAGAGGGCGTCGCCACCGAGGCTCTCGGGTGCGAGGGCTTCGCACGCCGAGCGGACGACCGCCGCGACCACGAAGGCCGAGACGAACCACGGCACGCCGGGTCCGCTCTTCGATCCAACGCCGCCGCCTCGGCGCAGCGCGTAGCCGACGATCAGCACGACCGGCACGAGCATGGCGACGCGCAGCAGCTTGTAGAGCGTCGCCCACTGAAGGGCTCCCTCACCGAAGGCCTCGCCGGTGGCGATCGCCTGGGGCACCGCGTGAACGGTGAGGCCGGCCAGGGCGCCGCCCCGATCCCCCTCGACCCCGAAGAACCCGGCCGCGGGTGGGAGCGCGAACAGCATCACGACGCCGAGCAGGTTGATGACGCCGAGGCTGAGGCCCAGTTCCTCGTCCGACGGGTCCACCGACGGCGCCACCGCCATGATCGCGCTGTTGCCACAGACCGCGGTCCCGGCCCCGAGCAGCAGCGACGCCCGGGGGCCGATCCCGAAGAGCTTGCCGAAGAGCAGCGCGGCGCCGAAGGCGATCAGCATGGCCGCGACGACCACGAGCAACCCCGCGCCGAGCTGGCCCGAGCGGACGAGCGGTCCGAGGTCCAGCCCGGATCCGATGGCCACGATGGCCCAGGGGATCGAGGTCTTGGAGACCTTCTTCACGCCCGCGCCCACAGCGGCTCGGAGGCCGGGCAGGGAGCCCGTCAGGACCCCGAGGGCGAGGGCGAGCACCGAAGCCGAGGGTGTCCAGCTCGCCTGCGGCAGCTGGGGACGAAGGAGCACCGCCGCCACGGCGAGGCCGGCGCTCAAGGCCCAGGGGGCGAGGGAGAGGAGCTTTATCCGGGTCCGCGGGTCCATGGAGCGGAGGGTAGCGAGTCAAATCCCAGCATCCCGGCGAATCGCCGCTCAGCCATGGAACCCATCAAGATCTACTCGTTCGTTCACGTCGCCGCTGGCTTCCTCCTGACCGCGCTGACGTTCGCAGCCTGCGCCGCTCCCGACCCGGAGAAGCGCAAGCGCTCCCTGATGCTCACGGGCATCCTCTCCCTCCTCATGCTCGTGGGTGGCTTCGGGCTCGTGGCCAGGGTCTACGACAACCAGTGGGCGAGCTGGATGTTCGTGAAGATCGGCTGCTGGCTCGGTCTGTCGGCCCTCGCGGGGATCGCCTACCGCAAGCCGGAGAAGGGCGGGGGGCTCATGCTCGTGGCCACGCTCCTGGTCCTCGTGGCCGTCGGGACCGCGTACTTCATGCGCTGACGGCGCTGCGGCGGGATCGGTCGCATGAGCGGGGCCGTCACCCGCGCGAGCGCGATACGTGGGGTCCCTCGACGGGCGTCATCGTGGGCAGCCCGTCGGGCCCCGCCGATGACCGCACCTCGACGCCTCGTTCCGCTCCTCGTCCTCCAGGTCCTCCTCTGCGTGCCGCTCCAGGGCGCGGAGGCCCCGCGATTCTCGCCAGGCGGTGATCTCGTCGAGGCGGCCACGCTCGCGGACGCAGAGCTGCGCGAGCTCCGCCGGGATCTGCGCGACCGGGCACCCGCCCGTCGGCGGAGCGCCGTGCGGCGTTCGATCGAGCGAGGGGACGGGGCGGCCCTCGATCTCGTCCTCGGAGCTCTCGCCGACCCGGACGGGATGGTGGCCGACGAGGCCCAGCTCGCCCTCGGCTCCTTCGACTTCGACGGAGCGCTCGAGCGAGTCCTCGGGAGAGCAGGGCTGCGCTCCAAGGATCCCTGGACGGCGCTGCGCGCTGCGGAGGCGCTCGGGCGCTGGCCGTCAGCGGTCCCGCTCCGCTCGCTCGCGGCCGCCCTCGATCGCCGGCGTCCCGAGCTCGCGCGTGCGCTGCTCTGGTCCATCGAACGCCTTGCAGCCGCCGGCAGGCTGAGGGTGGACGAGCGCGGAGATCCATGGCGACGGGTGGCGTCCTCGACCGGGCGGCGGTCGCCCGACCCCGTGCGTGCCGCGGCGCTCTCGGCGCTCGCGGCCGCGGCGCCCGCGCGTGCGCGCGCTGCACTCGAGGGGATCGGGCGCGGCGCGGGACCCGAGACCCGCGCCGCGGCTCTGGGTCTCGCTCTCTCGCTCGATCATGGGGACGCGTCGCGCACGCTGGTCATGGCCCTCGGCGACGAGGTGCCTTCCGTCCGCGCCGTCGCGGCGCGTCTCGCCGGGACCCACGCCGACCGAGAGGTCCTCGAAGCGCTCGTCGACAGACTGGAGCTCGAGCCGCGCCCCTGCGTACGGGACGCTGTCGTCCGCGCGCTCGGTCGCGCGACCGGGCTGAAGCACGGCGGCCACGTTCGCTCCTGGCGAGGGGCCCTGGGAGGGATCCAGGAGTCGTGGCGTGCGAGCGCGGGCACCCGCGCGGCCGATTTGGCCGCGCTGCCCGCGGGTCAGAGCGTCGCCGCGCTCGGACGGATGGACCTGCGAAGTGATCGCGTCGCCATTCTCGTGGACTTCTCGGGATCCCTCTGGAACGAACGGCCCGGCGGCGGCCGCCGCAAGGACGCCCTCGACCCGCAGGTCGAATCCCTCCTGGCGAGCCTGCCCCGGGACGCCGTCTTCTTCCTCGTTCCCTACACGGCGGACAATCACCCTTTCGAGGAGGAGCCACTCGAGGCCGCGCCGCGCGCTGTCGAAAGGGCGCGGCGCTTCTTCCGCCAGGCCACCATGCGGGGGAAGGGAGACGTCTGGGGCGCGCTGGAGCTCGCCCTCGACCAGCCCGCTCTCGATCGAGTTGTCGTGGTCACGGACGGCGCGCCGACCGGTGGCCGGCACTGGGACATCGGCTTGATCGGTGAGCGGCTCTGGGAACGCACGCGCTTCCGGCCCGTCGCGGTGGATCTCGTTCTGCTCGATGCGCCTCGCCGGCTCCAGCGCCGGTGGGCTCCGGTCGTCGCGAGGCTCGGCGGCCGCCTCCTGGCCCTCGATCGATGAAGACCGCTGCGCGAATCGAGCCTTGCGCCCGTGGGGGCGGTTCCCGACATTCGGCGCGATGGTCGAAGGCACCGACTGGGCCGCGCGCTATCGCAGCGGCGACACCCCCTGGGACCTCGGAGGTCCCCACCCCGAGCTCCTCGTCCGGCTTCAGGACGAGCGTCTCGTCCCGCCGCGCCCCGGCGCGGCCGCGCTCGTCCCGGGGGCCGGTGCGGGTCACGACGCGCTCGCCCTGGCGCGTCGCGGATGGGCCGTGACCGCCGTCGATCTCGTCGAAGCGCTCGCACCGCGCGTCGGACCGGATCTGGAGCGCGAGGGCGGACGCTTCGTGGTCGGGGACGCTCTCGAGTTCGAGGCGGAGGACGCATTCGACCTCGTCTGGGACCACACCTTCTTCTGCGCGATCCCGCCGGAGCGGCGGGAGGCCTGGGGACGCCGGGTGGCGGCGCTCCTCGCGCCAGGCGGCGTCTACGCCGCGCTCGTGTTCCCCGTGGGCAAGCCCGCGTCGGAGGGGGGACCGCCCTTCGGGATGGAGGAGACGCACGTGCGCGAGGTGCTCGGTCCGCTCTTCCGCGTCGACGAGTGCGGACCGGTCTCCCGATCCGTTCCGCGCCGCAGCTGGCGAGAGCACTGGCTCGGCGCCACTCGCATCGCCTCCGAGGCTCACTGAAGCCCTGGCTCGCGCGTCAATCCGGACGGCGTGCCAGGAGGAACTGGAACCGGCCGCGCCTGCGGTCCGCTCCGGGGAGTCGCGTGACGACGCGGGCCGCGGCCGCCGCGCGGCGAAGCGCGGCGGCCGCCGCCGGGCGCATGTTCCGCGTCCGGAACTCGATCTCCTCGGGCGGCGGCGCGGGCTGGGTGCCGAAGCGCTCCGCCGTCTCGAGCCCCGCGGCGCTCACGAGGTCCTGGACGTGCTCCGGTGCGAGCGGCTGGAAGGGGCCGATCCCCGGGTCGGGTGACAGCACGTACTCGACGCCGCCGGGTCCTCCACGCCGCGCGCGCATCCGCTCGGTGAGGCCGTGGTAGGAGCGGCTCGAGACGTACGCGATGAGCACCCTCCCGCCAGGTTTGACCCAGCGGGCGATGTCCTCGAGGAGAGCGGCGCGGTCCGCTGCGCGCAGACCTTCGACCCTGAAGAAGCACGACACGACGTCGAAGGCGCCCTCGGGCGGGGCCTCGAGGCCGCCGCCGCCACCCTCGGCGTCCACCGCGCCGGGCCACCCGTAGCTCGTACCCCTGGGGCTGACGCGGTTCGCGCAGAACGCCGCGACCTCCGCCGTGCGCTCGACGACGTCGAAGCGAAAGCCCTTTCGCCTGGTGCCGAGACGGGCGGTGATGATCCCCGTGCAGGGAAGAACGTCGAGCCAGCGGCCGCGCGTGTCCTCTCCGTCGGGACCGGTGTCCGGCCGCTCGGCCCCGTCGGGGATCAGGGCGTCGATCGCGCTGTCGAGGGCCTGGGTTTCCCAGGCCCTCGGCTTGTTGTGCCGCAGGCCGTTCAACACCCGTGCTCGCTGGTAGGTGGCGAGCAGATCCGGCTCCCAGTCCTCGGGGTCGGTCGAGGACGGGATCGGGCGGCCGGCGTAGTGCTCGTAGTGCGTGACCTGATCCAGCGGCCGCCGCTTGGGTCCGCGCTTGGGCAGGACCTTCGGATACCCGAGCGCGAGGACCGCGATGACGAGTCGATCCACCGGCAGTCCGACCTCCTCGCGCACTCGCTCCGCACCGCCCGTCTGGGTGATCCAGAAGGTCCCGAGCCCGAGCGCGTGGGCGGCGAGGCTCATGTTCTGGACGAGGGCCGACGCTGACTGGATGTTCGCCCACGCCTCCTCCGAGAAGTCCCGGCCGTAGCTGACGACGATGTTGACCGGCGCGTTGGCCATCTGGGTCGAGAGCGCCGCGAGGCGGCCGTTGACCCCGGGATCGGTCACCGCGACGAGGTCCCACATCTGGTAGTTGCAGGAGCTCGGTGCCCAGATGCCCGCGTGCATGACCTGGTCGATGAGGGCGCGGGGGACGGGGCGGTCGTCGAACTTGCGGATCGATCGCCTGCTGTACAGGACGTCCCAGAAGTCGAGCGTGGGGAGCTCCTCGAGGGGGCGGGCCGAGCCGTCGTCCGCCGCGGCGGCGTCGAAGGTCGGGTCGGCGGCGGGCGCGTCGGGGATGCCCCCGACCGGCCCCGCTCCGGCGGGCGCGGTGCCGCCGTCCGAAGGCGCGTCCTCCTGGCGGAGGCGGGGCGTCTCGTCCCCGGGTGTCTCGAAATCTGCGGGCATCGTGATGGCCGTCCCTGGCAGTCTACGCGGGCGATGTCAGTGAAGCTCCGACCGAAAAGAACCCTCGTCTGCGCCCTGGCCCTCGGGCTGCTCGCGCCGGGGTGCCGGAACACGAAGCTGGACGCGACGGTCGCGCTCGCGATGTCCCGCAACCAGCGCAAAGCGCGCGCGGAGGGGCCTCGACCCGAGCGCGAGGTCAAGCGTGACCCTCGGACGGGGCAGGTGCTGGAGGACCGGCGGCGGACCTCCTACGGGCCGCGCGGGTACCGGAACGAGGGGCCGCAGCGCACGTGGTACCCGGGTGGGGCCCCCGAATCCTTTCGGGAGTTCGCTGGCGGGGAGCCCACGGGGCACTGGGTGACCTGGTGGAGGACGGGTTCGCTGCGCTCCTCCTACGTCTTCGACCCCGACCGGGACACGCGCATGGTCTGGTGGCACGCGAACGGCGTCGTCGCCTCCGAGGGCATGGCGCGGATGGGGCAGCGCGTCGGCCCGTGGGAGTACCGCTGGGAGCACGGGGCCATGAAGTCCGAGGGCAGCTACGTGGGTGGCCGCCGCGACGGCCCCTGGACCTTCTACGACGAAGACGGGGAGTGGACCGAGCGAGGCCGCTTCGTCAGCGGCGACCGCGTCGGCGACTGGGAGGTGCGCGGGCAGCGCTGAGGACGCGCCCGCGGCGCTCAGCGGAGCGCGTCGATCGCGCGGTCGATGACCGCGCCGCCGTGGCCGCGGCGCTGGAGGGCCTGGCGGACGCGCATGTCGCGGGATCGCAGCGCGAGCCGTCGTCGCATGGCGCGCGCCCTCGTGCGGAAGACCCTGCGTGAGCCCACGGCGCCGAGCGCGCTGGCCACGGAGAGCGGCCGATCGACGCTCGCCGCGGTCAGCGCGGCGACCCTCCGCTCCCGCTCCTCGACCTTCTGGCGGAGCTGGGTGATCCTGAGGGTCCGCGGCGAAGGGGTGATCGAGGGGAAGCCGGCGCGCTCCACGGTCACGCCCCAGATGGCCACGCGCGCCTCCAGGTTGAGCCGGAGGCGCTCATCGAGCCCCTCTCCGGACTGGAGCTCGCGGAGCGTCGCCGCGCGCAGGATCTCCTTCACGCCCAGCGTGAGCATCTGCTCCATGCCTCGCAGCAGGTCGTCCACCTGGATCAACGCTTTGCGCACGTCGACGATGCGGAACACGAGGTTCGCATCGGCGATGAACACGTAGCCCTCGAAGGTCGCCACCGTCTGCGCCGGCAGGTCCAGGGTCCGCGATCGAGTCGGCACCTTGCGGACGCGCTGGAGGAAGGGGATCAGCGGATGGAAGCCCGGGCCGAGGACGCCGCGCGGCACCGTCTTCAGCTTTCCGGTCCTCTGGAGGGCTGCCACGAACGGGCGAAGCGGAAGCGGCACCCGACGGTCCGTGCGGCCGACCGTGTAGAGCAGGCCCGTCTGGCCGGACAGGACGGTCACCCCGCTCGCCTTGACGATCGCGCTCACCACGCCGATCACGACGTAGAGCGCCTCGGCGCTCATCGAGAAGATGTCGAACACGGCGCGCGTCGGTCGGGGTCAGACCGGGCCGGGGCCCAGCGGGCCCTGATCCTCGCCCTTGTCGTCGTCGGCGAAGGGGTCGGCCTCACCGGGGTCCTGGAGCCCCTCGAGCTGCGTGCGCTTCGCCTTCTTCGAGGCGGCGTCCTCGGACTGCTCCTCGATCTCCGCCTGGACCGCCTCGACGAGGGCTGCCTCCGGGCCGGCGAGTTCCTGTCGCATCGGGACCTCCTCGTCGGGGTGGACGGAGACGACCGCGCCCGAGACGAGCGCGACGGCGGCCTCTTCGGAGAGCCCCTTGCCGCGGAGCTCCCCGTAGAGGCGACGCTTCTCTCGCGTGAGCAGCTCGAGCTGCGTGATCTCGAGCGTCGTGGGGGAGGGGGAGATGTTCGAGAAGCCGAACTCGAGGATGCGGACGCCCCACTGGTCCTCGATGGGCTCCAGCTCCGTGCGGATCGCGGCGCACATGGCGTCGACGTCGGTGACCGTCTCGCGAGACTGACGCGCGACGACGGATTGCACCGCGATCACGACGCGGTTGCGCATGCCCTCGACCAGGTCGTCGATCTCGATGAGGGCCTTGCGCAGATTGACGATGCGGTAGACCACCTTCGCGTCGATCTCGTAGACGAGATCGTCGTCCAGCTGAATCACCTGGGGCTCGAGATCCAGGGTCGTGTGCTTGGTCTCTTCGACCTTGAACGTCTGCACGAAGGGCCACTTGAAGTGGATGCCCGGGCCCACGACGGAGCGGGCGCGGCCGAGGGTGAAGCGCAGGGCGTGCTGGCCGTCGTAGACGACGACGAAAAGGCCGGTGATGGCGCCGAGGATGTCGAGGGACATGAGGACGAGGCGGGGGCGTGCGGACTCCGAGCAGGGACGCTACCCGACAACAGCGCGGAGGCCACGCCGGTTCACCGGGAAGGATCGTGGAGCGTCGGACGAGCCCGGGGGCCGCCGGGGCCGATCGCCGCGCTAGGCTGCGGCGCCAGCGCGGCTCGCCGGCCGCGCCTCCGCGCCGATGAACGACCCCCGAGAGACACCGCTGGAAGCCGATGGAGCCGGCCCCGAGCCCCTCGGCCCGATCCCCCGTGGCCCTCGAAGCGAGGATCACGGCGTTCCCTGGGTCGAGCGCCGCCGGGTGCTGGCCGAGGGGGCTGCAGGACGCGCTTTGCCGCATCTCGCGGGCGCGGCCGTTCCGCACGCCGAGGCCCGCGGCAACGTCGAGAACCTCGTGGGGTGGGCCCAGGTCCCCGTGGGACTCGCGGGCCCCCTCGCCCTCGAAGGGGAGAGCGGGTGGCGCGAGGTCCTCGTTCCCCTCGCGACGACCGAGGGGGCCCTCGTGGCATCGGTCTCCCGCGGCATGGGCCTCGTCGCGCGCGGGGGCGGCGCGTTCCGGGCGCGTGTCACGCGAGACGAGCTCTCCCAGCATCCGATCCTCGTCTACCCGTCCATGACCGAGGCGCTCGCGGCGGCGGAGATCGCGCGGCGCAGCGCGGAGCGCTTCCAGGGGCTGGTCGAGGGGATCACGAAGCACGGCCGGCTCGAGCGCGTCGAGCCGGAGGTGATCGGGCGAAGGCTCCTCCTGCGCCTCGTTCTCGAGACCGGCGACGCGATCGGGATCAACATGGCGGCCCACGCCGCGGAGCTCTGCTCGGCCGACCTCGCGGCCCGCACCGGCGCGGTCGAGCGTTTCGTCCACGGCCAGGACGTCGAGAAGCGCGCGAACGCGAGGGCTCTGGTGGAGGGCAGGGGGCGCTCGGTCGTCTGCGAGGCCGTCGTCTCCCGCGCCGTCCTGGCCGAGCGAGCCCGGACGACGCCCGAGGCGATGGTGCGGGTCCTGCGGACCTACGCCCTGGGGTACGCCCAGCTGGGGACACAGAACTGGACCGTCCAGGCGGCCAACGTCCTCGCGGCGCTCTTCCTCGCCTGCGGTCAGGACGTGGCCTACGTCACCGAGTGCGCGACGGGATGGCTCGACATGGACGTCGACACCGAGGGGAACCTCGTGGCCTCGGTCACCCTGCCCTCGCTGCTCGTCGGCACCGTCGGCGGAGGGACTGGCCAGGGCACCGCCGCCGAGTGTCTCGCGATCCTCGGCTGCGTCGGGGACGGCCGGGCGCGAGCGCTGGCCGAGGTCTGTGGCGCGGCCGTGCTGGCGGGGGATCTCTCCCTGGTGGCGGCCTTCGCGAGCCACGAGTTCGTGGCGGCGCACGAGGCACTTGGTCGCAACCGGCCCGGCGAGGCCTGACGGAACGGGCCGGGGGGGTATGGCTCACGGCCCCGAGGAGGGCCGTGGGAGGCCCGAGGGCAGAGCCCCCGAGAGGGCTCCTCCTGCCGCGTACGGGTTCGGGTCGATCCGGCTCCGCCCCGGCGCCCGAGGCCGCCTCCTGCGCCCCGGACGAGGACTGTCGACGACAGGGACTCCCCGGATTCTTGACGACGCCGGGGCCATCCCTAGACTTTTTGCGCTTCGATCGGAGATCGCAGACGCTCACGGGGCGGCGGGAACGCCCGCCGCAGGGGGCAGAGCGACCTCGTCATCCAACCCGAATCCCACCTCGCCCGGTGCCCGGCGAAGCGGACCCCCAAGCGTTGCGGTCCGCCGAGCACGACCGTGGCACCGAACCCCCGGGCGCACGAACGCGCCCACGCCAGTTCCATGAGCACGACCCTGGAGAAGAAGGACGTCTCCCCGCGCCCCGTCAAGGCCAAGAAGAACGACCCGCTGTTGAAGCGCAACATCGGGATCATGGCCCACATCGACGCCGGCAAGACGACCGTCACCGAGCGAGTCCTCTTCCTCACGGGCCTCGTGCACAAGATCGGCGAGGTGCACGACGGCGCCGCGACGATGGACTACATGGAGGAGGAGCAGCAGCGCGGCATCACGATCCAGTCGGCCGCGACGACCTGCACCTGGAACAACCACGTCGTCAACATCATCGACACCCCCGGCCACGTCGACTTCACCATCGAGGTGGAGCGCTCACTGCGCGTGCTCGACGGCGCGGTCGCGGTGTTCGACGGCAAGCAGGGCGTCGAGGCGCAGTCCGAGACGGTCTGGCGCCAGGCGAACCGCTACGGCGTCCCGCGCATCTGCTTCATCAACAAGATGGACAAGATCGGCGCGAACTTCGAGTTCAGCGTCGGGACCATCAAGTCGCGCCTCGGCGCCAACCCGGTCCCGATCCAGTACCCGATCGGCGCCGAGAAGGAGTTCAAGGGCTTCGTCGACCTCATCCGCTGGAAGTACATCGAGTTCGTCGACGACGACAAGGACGCCGGCAAGAGCTACCTCGAGGGCGAGGTCCCGGCCGAGTACGCCGAGGCCGCCCAGGAGTGGCGCGACAAGCTCATCGAGGCCGCGGCCGAGGGCGACGACGACCTGATGAACAAGTTCTTCGAGGGCGAGGAGCTCACGGAGGAGGAGATCATCCGCGGCCTGCGCTCCCTGACTCTCCAGCTCAAGGCCTGCCCGGTGCTCGCCGGCTCGGCCCTGAAGCACAAGGGCGTCCGCTTCGTCCTGGACGCGGCGATCGACTTCCTCCCCGCGCCGATCGAGCTCGGCGACGTGAAGGGCACCGTCCCCTTCACCGAGGACGAGATCTCCCGCAAGCCCACCGACGACGACCACGTGTCGCTGATGGCGTTCAAGACGATCGCCGAGCAGACGGGGGACATGACCTTCGTGCGCGTCTACTCGGGCACCCTCGAGAAGGGCGCCAAGCTCCTCAACCCGCGGACCCGCAAGACGGAGCGCATCGGCCGCCTCGTCCGCGTCCACGCGAACAAGAAGGAGGCCGTCGACTCGGTGCCCGCGGGCGACATCGCCGCGATCATCGGCCTGAAGGACACCGTCACCGGCGACACCCTCTGCGACGACGACAACCCGA
>PKCK01000121.1 GCA_002862085.1 Planctomycetota bacterium
CCAGCGGAGGGGCCGCCGAAGGGGGTCGACGCGAAGTCGACGCCGCGGAGGTCGCTCGTGGTCTCGGAGCTCACGAGGACTCCTCCGTCGCGGCGAGGGTCTCCTCGCGAACGAGCTCCACGGCCCCGCGCGTCGTCGAAGCGCCGCGGACGAGGGCCGCGCCGATCTCGGAGCGGGTCGCGCCGGCGGCGGCGGCGCGGGTGGCGTGCTCGAGGTCGTCGATCGAGCCGAGCGCCATGTGCCCGCGCGCCTCGATGCGAGCTGCGCGCGCGGCGGCCGCCTCCTCCACGTCGTCCATGGGCGCGGGCCGCGGGGCCTCCGCGCCCTCGGGGGGCGGGAAGGCCGTGACGCCCACGAGCTCGCGGGAGCCGTCGCGGTAGGCGGCAGCGAGTCGATCGCGTGACGCGTCCAGCAGTCCGTCCACGAGCCCGGAGGCGACCGCTGCCGACATCCCGCCCGCGGCCTCGATCTCCTGGAGGACGGCCCACGCGAGGCGCGCGAGCTCGTCGGTGCGTGACTCGACGTAGAACCCGCCTCCCGCCGGATCGCCGACGTGGTCGAGGCGCGACTCCATCTGGAGGACGAGCTGTGTGTTGCGGGCCACGCGGCGCGCGAGGGGCGAGGGCTCCTCGCCATCGCCCGCGAGGGCGGCGTCGAAGGGCAGGGCGGTGATCAGGTCCGCCCCGCCAGCGGCGCCTGCGAAGGTGCCGAGGGTGCCGCGCAGCATGTTGGTCCACGCGTCCCGGGCGGTGATCACGCGGGGGGAGGTGGTCGCGTGGAGGACCAGGGGCGAGACCTCGTCCGCGCCGGCGGCGCCGAGCACCCGTGCGTGCAGGGCGCGGGCCGCGCGGCACTTGGCGATGCCGCCGAAGACGTCGGCGTCGAGGTCGACGCGCCAGACGTACTGCTCCTGGGCCGCGGCGGCGTCGAGGCCGCCCTCCTCGAGCCAGCGCAGGCCCTCGACGAAGCTCGCCGTCGCGAGGCCCAGCTCGAGAGCGGCGTCGGCGCCGACTCGATGCCAGGTGGAGCCGTCGGCGACCGCGACCCGCGTGCGCGCCATGGCCTCGCGTCCCTCGAGGGCGAGGCGCAGGAGCTCGCTGCGGGCGTCGTCCATGTCGCCTGGCAGAGCGCCGTCGCGAACGAGGGTCGCGAAGGGGTCCATGCCGAGGTGCAGCTCGACCGCCGCGAGGGCCGTCCCGCGCTCCTCGATGCAGGCGCGCAGGAGCGCGGCGACGGGGAGAGCGTCGGCGTGGGAGGTGAAGGCGATGGGGATCGCATCGAGCAGCACACCGTCGAGGAGCCGCCGGACGTCCTCCGCGTCAGCGAGGGTCACGCTGCTGAGGTCGATCTCGATGCCGCTCGCGCCGCCCTCCAGGTGCTCGAGAACGTGGCCGTTCGCCACCCGGGGCGAGGGGTGCGCGACCCGGGGCGCGACCGCCCAGCCGCCGCCGCGCGGCATGGCTCCCTCGCCGGTCGCGAGGGCGGGGCGCCCGGCGTAGAGCGGCTCCAGGGTGATCCCTTCGAGGGTGCGCGTGAGCAGGGCCTCGTCGAAGGACACCCCCTCACCGAGCTCGGACTCGACGCGCTGCTTCCAGTCCTCGGGCGTCGGGCGCAGCTTCATGCGGGAGAGGATATCGGGCCCGCTCGTGGCGCGCTCGGGTGGCTCGCGGCGTCGTTCTTCTCCTCGAAGGGCTCCGAGCGAGAAGGGGTGCGCCGCGGAGCCGCGGCGACGCGCGGGGTTCTCCGCGATCGGGCCCGAGGGTGGTCCCCGGTGGTACGCTCCGCGACCCGTCGCCGGGAAGCACCGGCGCCGGGCCGCGAGCCTGAACATGGACCACCGTTTCGAGAGCACATCCACCTACATCGCCGGCGAGGACCTGGCGGTCGCCGTCAACGCCGCGGTCGCCCTCGAGCGTCCACTCCTCGTGAAGGGCGAGCCCGGCACGGGGAAGACGGTCCTCGCCGAGGAGATCGCGCAGTCGGTGGGGCTGCCGCTCATCAGCTGGAACGTGAAGTCGACGACCAAGGCCTCCCAGGGCCTCTACGAATACGACGCGGTCGCGCGCCTTCGTGACAGCCAGCTCGGGTCGGACAAGGTTCACGACATCTCCAACTACATCGTTCCCGGGAAGCTCTGGGAGGCCTTCACGGCCGAAGGCGGCGCGGTCCTGCTCATCGACGAGATCGACAAGGCCGACATCGAGTTCCCCAACGATCTCCTCGCGGAGCTCGATCGCATGGAGTTCCACGTGTACGAGACGGGGGAGCTCGTCAAGGCGGCGCGTCGGCCGATCGTCGTGATCACGTCGAACAACGAGAAGGAGCTCCCCGACGCATTCCTGCGCCGCTGCTTCTTCCACTACATCCGTTTCCCCGACGGGGCGACGATGGCCTCGATCGTGCGCGCTCACTTCCCGGAGCTGCACAAGGATCTCCTCAACGAGGCACTCGGCATGTTCTTCGGCGTGCGCGACGTCCCGGGCCTCAAGAAGCGCCCCAGCACCTCCGAGCTCCTCGACTGGATCCGCCTGCTCGTCATCGAGCACGTCACACCCGAGATGCTGGAGGCGCGCACCGAGAAGAGCGAGGTCCCGCCCTTCATGGGATCGCTCGTGAAGAACGAGCAGGACATGGACCGCCTCGCCCAGTGGGTCGGCTCGCGCGGCTGGAGCCGCTGACGCCGTGTTCCTCGGGCTCTTCCAGGACCTCCGCGCGGGGGGCGTCCCGGTGACCTTCACCGAGTTCTTCGCCTTCCTGCGCGCGATCCGTGCGGGCGTGGCGGAGCACGAGCTCGAGTCCTTCTACTACCTCGCGCGCTGCTCCCTCGCGCGGGACGAGCGCTACATCGACCGCTTCGACCGCGTCTTCACCGCGTGGTTCGAGCGCCTCGGCGAGATCGAGGACCCCTTCGCGCTGGTGCCGGAGGAGTGGTTCGAGCGCGATGCGATGCGCTTCTTCACGGAGGAGGAGAAGGCGCGGATCAAGGAGCTCGGAGGCTTCGAGGAGCTCATGGAGACGCTCCGCAAGAGGCTCGCCGAGCAGCGCGAGAAGCACGGCGGCGGGGCCAAGTGGATCGGCACGGGGGGGAGGTCCCCCTTCGGCGCCGGCGGCTACAACCCAGCGGGCGTGCGCGTCGGGGGCGAGGGCGGCCAGCGCCGAGCAGTGAAGGTGTGGGAGAAGCGCGAGTTCCAGGACTTCGACGGCGACGTGGAGCTCGGGACCCGCCAGATGAAGATGGCGCTGCGCCGGCTTCGCCGCTTCACGCGCGAGGGAGCGAAGGACGAGCTCGACCTCGACGAGACGATCACGCGCACGGCGCGCAACGCCGGGTACCTCGACATCGCCCACCGGGCCGAGCGACGGAACCGCGTCAAGGTCCTGCTGCTGCTCGACGTCGGCGGCTCCATGGACGACCACGTTCGCGTGGTCGAGCAGCTCTTCTCGGCCGCGAGGACCGAGTTCAAGCACCTCGAGACGTTCTACTTCCACAACTGCCCCTACGAGCGGATGTGGCGGACCAACAAGAACGGCCGCGAGGGTCTCATCGACACCGCCGAGCTGCTGCGTACGTTCAACGGCGACTTCCGCCTCGTCTTCGTGGGGGACGCCACCATGAGCCCCTACGAGATCACCCAGCCTGGAGGCAGCGTCGAGCACTGGAACAAGGAGGCTGGTGCGGTCTGGATGCAGCGCATCCTGGACCACTTCGAGCGCGCGGTCTGGATCAACCCCGAGCCCGATCAATGGTGGCAGGGGACGCCCTCCATCCAGCTCATGTCGAAGCTGATGGGCGGGCGCATGGTCCCGCTGACCCTCGCAGGCCTGGAGCGCGCCACGGCGGTCCTCCGGAGTTGACGGCGACCCCGGGCCATCGGCGGTCCCGGAGTCCTCGCGACCCGTCCTTGAGAAGTCCGTGAGCGATCTCGGGCGGTCTCACGATCCTGGTCGATACCCTCCCCGGCATGCGGATTCTCGTCGTCGAGGACTTCGGCCCCGTGCGGGGCGCGGTGGTGACCGCTCTGCGGGACGAGGGTTGGACCGTGGACCTCGCCGCGGACGGAGCACAAGCGCTCACGAAGCTCGAGAGCGCGACCTTCGATCTGGTCGTGCTCGACATCATGCTCCCCGTCGTCGACGGCCTCCAGGTACTCCACCAGATGCGCGCCGCGGGGGACGAAGCGCACGTGCTGATCCTCACGGCTCGCGACGAGGTGAACGAGCGGGTCAACGCGCTCGACTGCGGCGCGGACGACTACCTCACCAAGCCCTTCGCGATCGAGGAGCTGGTGGCCCGGGTGCGAGCACTCCTGCGGCGCAAGTACCGGGTCAAGAGCCCCTCGATCAAGGTCGGCCCGCTCGAGATGCGACCGGCGGAGCGCCGGGTCCTCATGGCGGGCGAGGAGATCGACCTGACCGTCCGCGAGTACGCCTTGCTCGAGCTCTTCGCTCACCGCGCTGGCGAGCTCGTCACGCGGGAGGAGGTCCACAACAGCCTCTACCGAGACCGCGGCGTGGCGACCTCCAACGTGGTCGACGTCTACGTCGGTTACCTGCGCCGGAAGCTGGAGGCGGGCGGGCTGGCGCGTCTCCTGCACACGAAGCGGGGCCAGGGATTCGTGCTCGAGGACCGGGACGGGGGATGAGCGGAGGCTCCGAGCAACGCGCGGCGCCCGCGAGCATCAGGCGCCGGGTCCTCGTGGGGACCCTCTCGATCACCGCGCTCGCGATCGCAGCCGCGGGCTGGGCCGTGGAAGGGATCGTTCGTTCGCGGCTCGTGGAGACCCACAGCTCCTCCCTCGTGGCGGTCCTCGAGGGCGGGATGCTCAGGGCCTGCGCCGAGTCTCGCCACGTCGGGAGGCGCCTGCCGGATGGAACCGAGCGCGAGTGGTTCCTCGCGGACGGCGACACCTCTGGCCACCTCTGGCTCGTGAGGCGTCCCGGGGCGGACGATCCCATCGCGGCCAGCGCGGGGTTCCCGGACGGGGGAGCGCCGCGGACGGACGCGCCCCTCGAGCGCGCCACGGACGCGGTGCTCCGCGAGGTCGCGAGTCAGGAGGGCGAGCCCTATCGGGTCGCGAGCTTCGTCGTCACGCCTGCGGACCTGCTTCCGCCGCGGCCGGAGGGCGCGGGCGATCCCGATCCGCGCGGCCGCTCGCTCGAGGGTGGCCCCGGGGACCGCGGACTCGAAGGGCGACAGCGAGCTGAAGGTGATCGTCGGCCACGGCTCGCGGACCGGCGCCGCCCGCTGCGTCGGCCGCCGGAGAGCTTCGGCCTCGACGAGCGCTTCGAGGTCTTCGTCGCGGCCTCGATCGCGGACGAGCGTTCGACCCTGGCCGAGCTGAGGAGAGCGCTCTTCGGGAGCGGCCTCGGTGCGATCCTGATCTCCGCGCTGCTCATCATGGTCGTCGTCCGGCGCGGCGTGGCGCCGCTGCAGGCCCTTTCGATCCGGGTGGCGGACCTCGATGAGTCGAACCTCGGGGAGCGCATCGAGGCGCCGGACGCCACGGCCGAGCTCGTCCCGATCGTGACGGCGCTCGAGGCCACTCGAGCCCGTCTGAGCCATGCCTTCCAGCGCGAGCGGCGTTTCACCGCCGACGCCGCCCACGAGCTGCGGACGCCGCTCGCGGGGCTGCGCGCGACCCTGGAGGTCGCTCTCCGACGCGAGCGCACCGTGGAGGCCCACCGCGAGTACGCCGGCCAGTGCCTCGCCGTTGCTCGTTCGATGGAGGACACGCTCGAGGGACTCCTGATGCTGGCGCGCGCCGACGAGATCGCCGAGCGCGTCGAGAAGGTCGACCTCGTCGACGAACTCGACCGCGCCCTGGCGGCTGTCCAGCCCGAGTTCGAGGCGCAGAGGCTCACGCTGACCACGGTGATCGAACCCGGTCTCTCCCCGGTCATCTCCTCGGTCGCGGCCCTGGTCGAGCGCATCGTCTCGAACCTCGTGCGAAACGTCGTCGCGCACGCGACGCCCGGCTCCGCCGTGACCTCCGCGCTCCGGGCCGAAGGAGCGGAGCGGGTGGCGATCACCGTCAGCAACGATTGCGCGCCGATGCCGCCGGACACGAGCGAGCGGGCCTTCGAGGCCTTCTGGCGAGCGGACGAGGCGCGCGCCGGTGAGGGAGAGCACGTGGGGCTCGGTCTGGCGCTGGTGGCCAAGGCCGCCGAAGCGCTCGGCGGGACGTCATCGATCGCGGTGGAGGCCCCCGAGGAGGGGAGCGCCCGCTTCTCCGTGACCGTGACTCTCCCGCGGGCCGTCGCGGGCTGACCGGGACGTCAGCCCTCGCGTGCGGCGCGCCGGGAGAGCTTCTCCCGATAGTGCGCCTTGGTCGCCACGTAGAGCGTCTTCGTCACCTCACAGAAGGTCCTCTCCCGGGCCCTGTCCATGAGCACGACCTCTTTGTCCAGGACGACCTCGCCGTTCGCGTCGGCCGCCGCGCGGATCTCCTCCACCTCCTTCGAAGTGAAGCGGAAGTCCGCGTACACGTCCTCACGCGCGGGCGCCTTGAAGCGGATCTCGGCTGCCTTGTCCCAGACCACGTAGTCCTCGCCGAGGACGTAGATCAGCTGGATCATGTAGATCGGATCCACGGCGGCGTAGAGGCTGCCGCCGAAGATCGAACCCACGTAGTTCCGGTTCCGCCAGCTGAGCGGAAGACGGACCGTCGCCTCGCAGAGGTCGGGCGTGATGGAGGTCACGCGCGCCGTGGTCCGGCGGTACATGGGCGAGAGGTTGAACCCGTGCTTGAAGAGGGTGTGGCGGTTCGCGAACCGCGCCCCGATGCGCGAGAGCGTCCGGTAGATCGACATGGCGTTGGACCCGGTCGGGCCCTCAGTCCGAACGGCCGTCCCAGCGCTTCCACCAGGCTTCGAAGCGACGGAACTCGTCCTCGACGAGTCCGCGCTGGCTGGGGGAGAGCGCGTCCGTCTCGTTGAAGTGGAGCGAGTACTCCTCGTGGCCCGTCAGCACCATGAGGTGCTTGTAGTAGAGGACGAGGTCGGGGCCCTCGTCGAAGCGCGAGAGGACCGCGAGCGCGGCCTCCAGCTCCTCGGCGAGGCGCCGGGCCTCGGGGTCGCCGGCCTGAGCGCGCACGGAGAGCTCCACGAGGCGCAGGACCTCCCGGGGCAGGGCGTTGCCGATCCCGGTGATGGCACCCTCCGCGCCGCATCGCACGTAGCCGTGCACGACCTGCGTGTCGACGCCGACCATGAGGGTCAGCGCGTCGTCGCCGCTGGTGATGTGTTCCGCCGCATAGCTCAGGGAGGCCCCGCCGCCGAACTCCTTGAAGCCCACGAGGGAGGGGAACTCCGCCCGCAGATCGAAGAAGAGTTCGGCGCGGGTCTCGAAGCCGTAGTAGGGGCTGTTGTAGATCACCGCCGGCAGGTCCGGCGCTGCGCCCAGGATCGCCGCGAAGTGGGCGCGCTGGGCCGCCGGCGAGGTGCCGCGCGAGAGGACCCGAGGGATGACCATGAGCCCGTCGGCGCCGACCTCGGCGGCGTGCGCCGCGTGGCGCACGGCCGATCGTGTGTTGATGGCGCCGGTACCGACGACCGTCGGGATGCCCGCCTCCACGAGGGCCGCGACGCCGGCCATCCGCTCCTCGTCGGTGAGCAGCGGCCAGTCACCCATCGAGCCGCAGTAGACGACTGCTGACATCCCCGCGGACACGAGGTCGGCGCCCGTGCGAACGAGCGCGTCCGTGTCCGGCGTGCGATCCGCGCGGCACGGGGTCATGAGGGCGGGCATGCAGCCGCTGAAGACGTTGGAGGGCATGGTCGGTGGGGGGGAGGAAGTGGTTCGGGAGCTTCAGCCGTCCAGCTGGTCGAGCAGTCGCTCCATGACCGGTTTCTGGGCGCGGATGTGAAGAGCCAGGGCCTCGCTGGCGCGGGCCCAGTGCTGTTGAAGAGCCGCTTCGAGGATGGCGACGTGCTGCCTCGCCATCTCGCGCAGGACGCTCGGCCCGAGCCCGGCGTGGTCGAAGAGCGCGTTGTAGTAGCGGCCGTTGGCGTCGAAGAACGACCGGATGTATCGGTTGTCCGCGCGCTCGACCAGGTAGCCGTGCAGGTCGTTGTCGATGCGGCCAGCGCGCACGGCAGCGGGCCGGTTGCCGGCGAGCATCTCCTCGAGGACGCGGGACTCGAGGCGCGGCCGCGCCAGCTCGAGCGCCTTGAGCTCGAGCGTGACACGCACGTCGATGTAGGCGTCCATCTCGTCGCCGTCGAAGCGGGGGACGCTCCACCCGCGGCGCGGGACGTGCTCGACGAGCCCGCCGCCCGCGAGCCGCTGGAGCGCGCCGCGCAGGGCCGTGCGGCCGACGCCGCGTCGCTCCGCGAGAGCTTCCTCGCGCACGAATCCGCCCCCGCCGAGGCTGACGCGGATGAGCTCCTCGGCGACCTCGCCGTCGAGGTCACGGGCGACCTGGATCGGAGCGTCGATCGCGGCAGCATCGCATCGCTCGCCGCCCCTCACCGTGAGTCGGCCTGATCCGTCGCGACGGACGAGGCGCCGTCGTACGAGACCATCCACCGCCGTTCGTACGGGCGTCGCGCTGACGCCGTACGCGTCCGCGAGCGCGCCCAGGGTGAGGCGCGCCGGGAGGGCGCGACCCGCCTGGATGCGATCCGCGAGGTCGCGTTCGATGGTCTCGGCGAGGCTCACGGAGCTCTGCTCAGGCGTCCTTCGCCGGCACGGGGCCCTGGGTCCACGCGCCGTCGATGCAGCGCCAGGTCCCGCGCGGGTTCTCGTCGCCGAGACCCTCCGGGAGCCTGTGCGGGCGCACCTGGTCGTAGCACTGGAGCATGGCGAAGCGCAGGAGCGAGCCGGGGATACCGACCGCGGTCTGACCGGCGTTGGCCGTCGCAGGGAACGGCCCGCCGTGGTTCATCGCCGGGCTGACGGCGACGCCCGTGGGCATCTGGTCGTTGAGGAGACGCCCCACGCGCGTGCGCAGCGCGGCGGCGACGCGGTCGTGGTCCTCGTCGTCGGCGCCGTCGGTCGCCGAATAGATCGCGCCGGTGAGGTTGCCCGCGAGCGAGCGCGCGAGCTCGACCGTCTCCTCGGTCGACGAGGAGGTGATGATCAGCGTGGCGTTGCCGAACGCCTCGTCCTGCATGGCGTCTCCGCCGTCGATGAACTCGCGGGCCGTCGCGCGGAGCACCGTGTTGGCGTAGGAGCAGGGGGTGTCTGCGACCGCGGCGCCGCCGGTCAAGACCTCGGCGCCGGCGTCCACCAGCCGGCTGATCGAATGCGCGAGGCCCTCGCGGCCGCCCTCCGAGAAGAGCACGCCGGCGGGGGCCTCGTCGAAGCGTCGCGCGACGGACGCTGCGAACGCCTCGCCGGCCTCGCCGGCGGGGACGATCACGAGGCCGGGGTTGGTGCAGAACTGACCGGTTCCCATGAGGCAGCTCCCGGTGAGCTCGGCGGCGAGATCCTCCCCGCGCTCCGCGAGGGCGCCGGCCAGCATCACCACCGGGTTGATCGAGCCGAGCTCCAGGTGGATCGGGGTGCCGGCCTCGTCGGCCGCTGCTTTCAGCGCGAGGCCTCCGCGGCGCGAGCCCGTGAAGCCGATGGCAGCGAGCCGCGGATCGCGCGCGAAGCGCAGGCCGTCCTCGGGGGCCATGTCGTAGAGCAGCTGGACGGTGGCCGCGGGAAGGCCCGCGTCGGCGGCGGCGAGGACGGCCTGCTCGGCGAGGAGCCGCGTCGTCTCGGGGTGCAGGGGGTGGGCCTTGGCGATCACCGGGTTACCGGCCGCGATCGCCGCGGCGAAGTCGCCGCCCGAGGCGCTGCCGAAGGCGAGCGGGAAGTTGTTCGGGCCGAAGACGGCGACGGGACCGACGGCGCCGTACTGCGTGCGGATCCCCGCGACGGTGTCGATGATCGGGCGGGTCCAGTCCGCGCTCCGCGCCGCTGCTGCGGCCTGGCGCAGCTGGCCGCAGGTCCTGGGCAGCTCGCCCGAGCGGAGGCGCGGCTCGAGCGGCAGCGCCGTCTCCCGGTGCGCCGCCTCCGTGATCGGCGCCGCGTTCGCCTCGATGCGATCCGCGTAGCCCTCGAGGAACGCGGTGACGGCGTCGGGACCTGCCGCGCGCATGCCTTCGAAGGCGCATGTCGCGGCGCTCAGGGCCTCGTCCACGTCCTCCCAGCGGCTGGTCGGGAAGGCAGGCTCGAGGGCGGCGCCGGTGGAGGGGGCGTGGGCCTGGAAGGTGCGGGAGGCGCGGGCCTCGCGCCACGCACCGTCGAGGAGGATCGGGCGGGTGGTCATGGCGGTGATCTGCTGGGGGGTGGGCGCGCGTGCGCGCGTGGTGTGATTTTGTACACAAAGTCACAATCGCCGGGGTGGCGAGCGCGGCGGGAATCGTGGACTCTCTGCCGGCCATGCAGTCCATCGACGTCATCGACTCCCACACGGGCGGAGAGCCGACGCGGCTCGTCGTGGCGGGCGGCCCCGACCTCGGCGATGGAGATCTCTCCGAGCGTCGTGATCGGCTGGAGGCCGAGTTCGACCACCTGCGTCGCGCGGTGGTCCACGAGCCGCGCGGTTCGGAGGTCCTCGTGGGCGGGCTCCTCTGCGACTCCCCCCGGCCGGACTGCGCGGCGGGGATCGTCTTCTTCAACACGGCCGGCTACCTGGGCATGTGCGGGCACGGGACGATCGGTCTGGTGCGGACGCTCGCCTTCCTGGGCCGGCTCGAGCCCGGCGCGCACGGGATCGACACCCCGGTCGGTCCGGTCCGCGCGGAGCTCCTCCAGGACGGACGCGTGGCGGTGCGCAACGTCGAGAGCCGCCGTCACCTCGCAGGCGTCGCGGTGGACGTGCCGGGGCTCGGCAGCGTCACGGGCGACGTGGCCTGGGGCGGCAACTGGTTCTTCCTCGTCACCGGCGCCGGGTTCGCCGCACCGGCCCTCGAGCCCGCCAACGCGCGCGCGCTCACCGAGATCTCCCTCGCCATCCGCGACGCCCTCCGGGAGGCGGGCGTCACGGGGGAAGGTGGAGCGCTCATCGATCACGTCGAGCTGTTCGGCCCGCCTCGCGATCCGGCGAACCACAGCCGCAGCTTCGTGCTCTGCCCCGGCGGCGCCTACGACCGCTCGCCCTGCGGCACGGGAACGAGCGCCAAGCTCGCCTGCCTCGCAGCCGACGGGCGACTCGAGCCCGGCGCGATCTGGCGTCAGGAGAGCGTCATCGGGAGCGTCTTCGCCGCCAGCTACGAGCGCGGCGCGGCGCCCGGTGCCATCGCCCCGACCATCGTCGGCGAGGCTCACGTCACCGCGCGCGCGACCCTGCTGCTGGAGGACGACGATCCTTTCCGCCACGGCTTCGCGACCGGGGAGGCGCTGCCGTGATCGCGACCGGAGGGAGTCCGCCGCGCCACCTCGCAGCGGGCCAGCACGTCGTGGTCGTCGGGGGCGGGGTGATCGGCGCGATGTGCGCGAAGAGCCTGGTCGAGCGCGGCCTGCGCGTGACGGTCGTCGACCGCGAGCGCTTCGGCGCGGCCTGCTCCCACGGCAACTGCGGCTACGTCTGTCCGAGCCACGTCCTGCCGCTCTGCCAGCCTGGCGCGGTGCAGCGAACGATGCGCGCGATGCTCGGTCGCAACTCGCCCTTCGCGATCAAGCCCCGGCTGTCGCGCCGCTGGGTCAGCTGGTTCTGGAACTTCGCGCGGCGCTGCAACGAGCGCGACATGCTCGATGCCGCGAACGGGATCCACGCGCTCCTGCAGAGCTCGATGGAGCTCTATCGCGCCATGGTCTCCGCGGGGGTCGAGTGCGAGTGGCAGGAGCGAGGTCTGATCTTCGTCCACGGAGATCGGACGAGCTTCGAGGCCTTCCGGGACACGGAGGCTCTCGTGCGCGATCGCTTCGGGGTCGTGGCCACGCCCTATCCCGGTGACGAGGTGCTCGCGCTCGAGCCGGCGTTGAAGCCCGGTCTCGGCGGCGCCTGGCACTACGAGGGCGACTGTCACCTGCGCCCCGACGTCCTGATGCGCTCCCTGCGCGCCGACCTCGAGGGGCGCGGCGTTCGCTTCGTCGAGGGCGCGGCCGTGGACGGCTTCGACCGCGGCGGAGCGGTGGAGGCTTCCGCCGTTCCACTGCCGCACTCCATGCGGGGGCTTCCGCCGTTTGGCTTCCGCCCCCAACAAAACTCCCCTCCATAGGACGAAAGGTAGGCACCAAGCCACTCCCCTTAGCCGCCGCTGGGGGCATCGAAGGCATCGAGGAACATCGCCAGCCGACCAAGCCAGCTGAACGAAATAGCGTGCTTATTCAAACAATTCTCCGAA
>PKCK01000068.1 GCA_002862085.1 Planctomycetota bacterium
TCCGTGTACGCCACGGACCTGGACGGAGACGGCGACGCCGACGTCCTCTCGGCCTCCTACCTCGACGACAAGATCGCGTGGTACGAGAACCTGGGCGGCGGCTCCTTCGGGCTGCAACAGGTGATCACGACAGCCGCGGACGAACCTTACTCCGTGTACGCTACGGACCTGGACGGAGACGGCGACGCCGACGTCCTCTCGGCCTCCTACCGCGACGACAAGATCGCCTGGTACGAGAACCTCGGTGGCGGATCCTTCGGCGTGCAACAGGTGATCACGACCGCCACGGACGGCGCCTTCTCCGTGTACGCCACGGACCTGGACGGAGACGGCGACGCCGACGTCCTCTCGGCTTCTATTTTCGACGACAAGATCGCCTGGTACGAGAACCTCGGTGGCGGCTCCTTCGGCACGCAGCAGGTCATCACGACCGCCACGGTCTTCGCCTTTTCCGTGTACGCCACGGACCTGGACGGAGACGGCGACGCCGACGTCCTCTCGGCTTCCGAGTTCGACGGCAAGATCGCCTGGTACGAGAACCTGGGCGGCGGCTCCTTCGGCGTGCAACAGGTGATCACGACCTCCGCGAACGGCGCGATCACTGTGTACGCCACGGACCTGGACGGAGACGGCGACGCCGACGTCCTCTCGGCCTCCTACTTCGACGACAAGATCGCCTGGTACGAGAACCTCGGCGGCGGCTCCTTCGGCGTGCAACAGGTGATCACGACCGCCGCGGACTCCGCCGGCTCCGTGTACGCCACGGACCTGGACGGAGACGGCGACGCCGACGTCCTCTCGGCTTCCAACTTCGACGACAAGATCGCCTGGTACGAGAACTCTCCGCCCGTCAACGTCGTCTGCGTTGGGAATGCCAACTCCACAGGCGCTGGCGCGTCACTCACGGCCAGCGGGAGCTTCGAGGTCGTGAACAACGACACGACCCTCGAGTTGACGGACCTGCCGCTGAACCAGACCGTCCTGTTCGTGAACTCGCGGGAGACGATCCTGGTCGCGAACCCGGGCGGTAGCCAGGGCGACCTCTGCATCGGTAGCTTCTCGCTCGGCCGTCACATGAACGACATCCGGGACTCCGGCGCCACCGGCACCGCGTCCTTGGCCCTCGACCTCGCCAACGTCCCGACGAACCTCGGCCGCACCGCGGTGGTCGCAGGCGAGACCTGGTACTGGCAGGCGTGGTACCGCGACGTCGATGGGGGCGGTGCGCCGACTTCGAACCTGTCGAGCGCGGTCTCGGTCACCTTCCAGTGATGGCTCCGACGAGGTGGTGATCCGTCACCGTCGCGCCCTGTACGGGAACAGCGCGCCGCGCCGGCCTTGCCGGAGCGGCGCGCTGCCGTTCCATGGGAAGGTCCCGTCAGGCGGAGGGCGCCGCGGTGAGGTCGCGGGGTCCGTAGCGGCCGCTGTTGCCGAGCTCCTCGGCGATGCGCAGGAGGCGGTTGTACTTGGCGACCCGGTCGCTCCGGCAGGGGGCGCCGGTCTTGATCTGGCCGGCGTTGGTGGCGACGGCGAGGTCCGCGATGGTCGTGTCCTCGGTCTCGCCGGAGCGGTGCGAGATCACGCAGCGCATGCCGTGGCGGTGGGCCAGGGCGATGGTGGAGAGGGTCTCGGAGAGGGTGCCGATCTGGTTGACCTTGATGAGGATCGCGTTGCCGGCCTTCTTCTCCATGCCCATGCGCAGGCGCTTGACGTTCGTCACGAACAGGTCGTCGCCCACGAGCTGGACCTTGTCACCGATGGCGCCGGTGAGGGTCTGCCACCCTCCCCAGTCGTCCTGGTCGTGGGTGTCCTCGATGGAGAAGATCGGGTAGCGCTCGGCGAGGTCCTGGTAGTAGGCGGCGAGCTCCTCGCTCGAGAGGGCCTTGCCGTCCACGTGGTACTTGCCGTCCCGGTAGAACTCGGCCGAGGCGCTGTCGATGGCGAGCTGGATGTCGCGGCCGGGCTGGAGCCCGGTCTTCTCGACGGCCTCGACGATGAGCTCGAGGGCCTTCTCGTTGGACTCGAGGTTGGGGGCGAAGCCGCCCTCGTCGCCGACCGCGGTGTTGAGGCCCCGCGACTTGCAGACGCCCTTGAGCGCGTGGAAGACCTCGACGCCCATGCGCAGACCCTCCGGGAAGCTCGTGGCGCCCATGGGCATGACCATGAACTCCTGGAGGTCGACGTTGTTGTCCGCGTGCTCGCCGCCGTTGAGGATGTTCATCATCGGCACGGGCAGCACGTGGGCGCTGGCGCCGCCGATGTAGCGGTACAGGGGGAGGCCGCACTCGTCGGCCGCGGCGTGGGCGTTGGCCATGCTCACGGCGAGCAGGGCGTTGGCGCCCAGGCGCTCCTTGTTCTCGGTGCCGTCGAGCTCGATCATCGCGCGATCGACCGCGCCCTGGTCGAGGGAGTCCTCGCCCGCGAGCCGGTCGGCGAGCTCGCCGTTGACGCTCTCGACGGCCTTCAGGACGCCCTTGCCGCCGTAGCGGCCCTCACCGTCGCGCAGCTCGTGCGCCTCGTAGATCCCGGTGCTCGCGCCGGACGGGACGGCGGCCCTGCCGAAGGCGCCGGAGGCGAGCAGGACCTCCGCCTCGATGGTGGGGTTGCCGCGGGAGTCGAGGATCTCTCGACCATGGATGCTGACGATCTCGCTCATGATGGTCCGGATCCTATCCTGCGGGGGCCTCGTCCGAGCTCTCCAGGTGCGCCGTCCTGAGCGCGCCCGGGAATCCAGCCTCGCGTCCCCCCCGGACGGATTCACCTGCGGATAATCCTCGGCGCCCCGAGATCCCCAGTCATGTCGCAGCTCCAACGGCCCAGACGGCGCCCGATCGCCCTCCTCCCGAACACCCTGACCCTGGTCAACGCCGGGCTCGGGCTGCTCGCGATCTCGAAGGCCATCGACGCCCTCGCCCTCGGATCCAACCAGCTCCTGTTCGACCAGAACCTGGAGACGGCCTGCTGGCTGATCCTGGCCGCGGGGATCTTCGACGCGCTCGACGGCAAGGTCGCGCGGCTGACGAACAGCTTCTCCGACCTCGGGGCCCAGCTGGACTCCCTCGCGGACGCGCTGACCTTCGGCGTCGCGCCCGCGATCATCGCGAAGGTCTTTCTCGAGCAGCAGGCGGTGACCCACAGCCGCATCAACTTCGCGCTCGTGGCCGCCTTCGCGCTGATGGCGGTGCTGCGGCTCGCGCGCTTCAACGCGGAGGGCGACGACGATCACGTGGAGTTCGCCGGGCTCCCGACGCCGGCGGCCGCCGGCGCGCTCGTCGCGACGATCCTGATGTTCCTCTCCCTCGGGGGAGCGATCGAGACCTCGGACGGGTCGCCGACCCCGGTCGGCCGCGGCCTCGAGTACATCCCTCTCGCATGGCGCGAGGCGCTGACCGACACGCTGCTGATCCCGACGATCATCCTGATGCTCCCGGCGCTCGCGCTGCTCATGGTGAGCCGCGTGCGCTACTCGCACTTCGCCACCAGGCTCGGCCAGGCCCAGGACCGCCGCCTGCTGGTGCCGATCGTCTTCGTGATGCTCGGCCTCTACATCGCGCCCGTGCTGAGCCTCTTCGCGTTCGGGCTGGGCTACGTGGGGTGGGGACTGTGGAGCACCGCCGCGGGTCGCGGCCGCGCGGCCGCGGCCGCCGCTGTGGAGCGAGACGCGGCCTGACGCGCCGGACGAAGCCCATGGCAGAGCGATTCACCGCGGCGATCGCGCTCGGCGCGAACGTCGGAGAGCCCGAGCGGACCTTCAAGCGCGCGCTCAACCTGCTCGAGCGCGACGCCGACGCGCAGATCCTGCGCCGGTCCCACTGGCACGCGACCGAGCCGGTCGGGAAGGAGGGACAGCCGCCCTACACCAACGGCGCCGTGCTCGTGGAGACGACGCTCACGCCGCGCGCGCTGCTCGATCACCTGCGCGCCATCGAGGAACACCTCGGGCGCGACCGCGATCAGGAAGAGCGCTTCGGGCCGCGCGTCATCGACCTCGACCTGCTCTTCGTCCACGGCGCCGACGGGCCGGTGAGCGCGCGCGAGGAGGGGTTGATCCTCCCGCATCCGCGCCTCGAGGAGCGCGCGTTCGTCCTGCGTCCCCTGGCCCAGGTGGCGCCGAAGGAGCGCCTCTCGCGGTCGGGCCGTACGGTCGAGGAGCAGCTCGCGGTGGTCGAGGAGGGGGGCGGCCTCGTGCGCCTCGACTCCGTCGAGGCGGGGCGCGCCTGGTGCGCCGCGAGCGCCGCGGAGGGCGGCACCCTCGGCTTCGTGCCGACCATGGGCGCGCTGCACGAGGGACACCTCGACCTCGTCCGTCGGGCCTCCCGCGAGAACGACCGCGTGTGCGTGTCGATCTTCGTGAACCCGCTCCAGTTCAACGACCCCGCCGACCTCGAGCGCTACCCGCGGGACTTCGCAGGGGACGCGCGCATGCTCGCGGCGGCGGGCTGCTCCATGGTGTTCACCGGCACCCTCGAGCAGTTCTTCCCCGAGGGCGCCGACGCGGCGCGCCGCGACCCCGGCCTCGCCGCCCTCGGGCTCGAGGGCGAGTTCCGCCCGGGCCACTTCGAGGGCGTCGCGACGATCGTCGACCGCCTCTTCGACGTGGTCGGGCCCACGCGCGCCTACTTCGGCGCCAAGGACTTCCAGCAGTGTCTCGTGGTCGAGGAGCTCGCCCGGTCGCGCGGCGGCGCGCCCGAGATCGTGCGCTGCCCGACCGTGCGCAGCTCCGGCGGCCTCGCGCTCTCCTCGCGCAACGCGCTGCTGGAGGGAGAGGCGCGCGCGGACGCGCTCGTCCTCTCCCGCGCGCTGGCCGTGACGCGGTCCGCCTGGGACCAGGGCCTGCGCGACGCCGACGCCCTCGCGGGGACCCTGCGCGTCGCCCTCGAGCACCCGGGCGTCGAGGTCGAGTACGCGGAGGTCCGCGACCCGGGGGCCTGGACGGCCGACGCGCCGTCGGGGCTCATGGAGCGCGCCGTGGCCCTCGTCGCGGCGCAGGTGGGCGGCGTCCGCCTGATCGACAACATGGAGCTGTCGGCGCCGTGACGGGTGCGGTCTCCGTCCGCGCGCACGCGAAGGTCAACCCGGCGCTGCGCGTCCTCGGCCGGCGCGCCGACGGCTACCACGAGCTCGAGACGGTGCTCGTGGCGCTGGAGCTCGCCGACGTCGTGACGATCCGCGAGGCCGCGGGTGGCGGCGTCACCGTGCGCACGACCGGGCCGCGCGCCTCGTCGGACATCGTCGACGGTCCGGACCACCTCGCCGCGCGCGGCGCCGCGCTCGCGCTGGAGGTCCTCGGGTCCTCGGCGGGGCTCGAGGTGGTCGTCGAGAAGCACGTGCCCTCGCGCGCCGGGCTGGGCGGCGGGAGCGCCGACGCGGCGGCCGCGGCGCTCGCGGCGCTGACGCTGCTCGGGCCGTCCGATGGGGCCGCGCTCGACGCCCTGCGCGAGCGCTGCGCCGCTGCGCTCGGCGCCCTCGGCGCGGACTGCCCCTTCTTCCTGCACGGCCCGACGCTCGCCACGGGCGCGGGGCTCGGGCTCGGCCGCGGGGACGAGCTCGTCGCGCTGCCGGCGCCTGACTGGGAGCTGCTGCTCGTGACGCCCGACGTCGCCTGCTCCACGCCGGGCGTCTACCGCGCGATGACCGACGCCGAGCGGGGGAGCGCTCCCGCGGGGCTCGACGGGGCGCGGGAGCTGCTCGCCGCGGGCGCCGAGGCCGCGCGGGATGCTTTGACCAACGACCTCGCCCCGGCGGCGGCGCGTGCCGAGCCCGGGCTCGCCGCCTGGACGGAGCTGCTCCGCGAGGTCGGCCTCGACCACGCGCTCCTCGCCGGCAGCGGCTCGAGCCACTTCGCCCTCTTCCCGCCCGGGACCGGCGACGCCGAGGGAGCCCGGGACCTGGTCCTCGCCGCCGCGGGGGCCCGCGGTCTCACGCCGCGCCTCTGCGAGGTCACGGGCCTCGCGGGTCGCACGCTGACGCCGCTCGATCGCGTGTAGAGTCCTGGCCATGGCCACCCCCGAACGTCACGAAGGGCCCCGCGTCGGGATCGCCGGGACCGGCGCCGTCGCGAGCGCCCTCGCCGCCGAGCTCGCCTCGGCCGGCCTCGCCGTGACCGTCTGGGGGCGCGACGCGGGCGCCGCCGCGCGGCTCGCGCTCGCGACGGGCGCCGCGCACGCGCAGGAACTCGCGGAGCTGGGCGCGGCCGACGCGGCGATCCTCGCCGTGTCGGACGGCGCGGCCGCCGAGGTCGCCGGCGCGCTGGCCAGCGCGCGCGAGACCTGCCCGCCGCTCTTCCACACGGGCGGCCCGACGAGCGGCGCCGCGTCCATGGGCGCGGCGGCGCCCGGCGTCGAGCTCGGGTCGATCCACCCGCTCGTGGCGGTCCCGCGGGCAGCTCGCGACGGGGTCGCGCGGGGTCGCTTCGAGGGCATGCCCTTCGCCGTCGAGGCGAGCGGCGCCGAAGCGCTGGCGCTCGCGAGGGAGATCGCCGCGGCGGTGGGGGCGGTCTGCATCGAGGTCCCGCCCGGCGCCAAGCTCGTGTACCACGCCCTCGCGACCCTGGTGGCCACGGGCGTCGTGACCCTCGTGGACCGCGCCGCCCGGGCGCTCCTCGAGGCGAGCGACGGGGAGAGCGCGGACGCCTTCCGCCGCGCGTACGGCCGCCTCGCGCTCAGCGCCGCGGCGAACCTCGACGAGCTGGACGGCGCGGAGGCGCTGACGGGCGCGCTCGCTCGCGGGGACGAGGCGCTGATCGCGCGGCACCGCGCGGCCCTCGAAGAGGCGTCGGGGACGCGCGCCCTCTACGACGCGATCACCGGCGCGGCGCGCGAGATGCTCAGCGCCGCTGAGGAGCGCGGCGCCGCGGAGGAGGGCTCCCCGTGACGAGCGCGCGGATCGTCGTGTCCCTCGTGCCGCGGGACATGGACGCGCTCGAGCGCGCCCTCGGGGCGCGCGCCCACCGCGGCGCCGACCTCGTCGAGGTCCGGCTCGACGCGATCGCCGCCGAGGTGGCCGATGGGGCCGAGCGCTTCGCGCAGCTGCTCGCGGGCTTCGGCCGGCCCGTGATCGCCGCGCTCCACGGGGACGAGGGCTTCGGCGGTTTCCAGGGCGGCCTCGACGCCCGGCGCGCGGCGCTCCTCGCGGCCCGCGCGGCGGGAGCCAGCCTCGTGGACGTCGACCTGCGCTTCGCCGGGGCGCTCGGCGACCTCGGCGGGCCGCGCATCCTCTCGAGCCACGACGTGGCGCCGGACGCCGCGGCCCTGGACGCGCGGGCGCGCGAGGGCGACGAGCTCCGCGCGGATCCCGGGGACCTCGTCAAGCTCGTCCCCGCGGCGCGCACCGGCTCGGACGCGCTCTCCGTCCTCACCTGGCTCGCCGCCCGGCCGCGCGGCGGCACGATCGCCTTCACCACGGGCGCGGTCGGGTCCTTCTCGCGTCTGCTCGCGCCGGCGTACGGCGCCCCGCTGGTCTACGCCGCCGCGTCCGCGAGCGCGGCGCGCATGGAGGAGCTCGGGCTGCTCCCGGCGGCCCCCGGGCAGCTCTCGGTGGAGCACGTGCGCAGGGTCTGGCCGGAGGGCGGGCCCGGCGCCGACACGGGGCTCGCGGCCGTCTGCGGGAGCCCGATCGATCACTCCGCGTCCCCGGTGACCCACGGCGCGGCCCTGCGCGCGGTGGGGGCGGACGCGATGCTCGTGCCGATCGACGCGGAGACGCTCGAGGACGTGATGGACTTCGCCGCCGCCGATCCCCGGTGGGCCGGGCTCTCGGTCACCGCTCCCCACAAGGCGGTCGCCGCCCGCGCGCCGGAGCGCGACGCGTCGACGGCTGCGATCGGCGCCGCGAACACCCTGACGCCCGCAGCCGGCGGCGGCTGGCGCGCGCGCAACACGGACGCCCCCGCGGTGAGCGCCGCGCTGCGCGAGGCGGGCGTCGCGCTGGAGGGCGCGCACGCAGTCGTCGTCGGCGCCGGCGGCGCGGCGGCCGCGGCGGGCCACGCCCTCGCCGAGGCCGGGGCCCGGATCACGATCGCCGCGCGCCGCGAGGAGGCGGCGGAGGCGCTGGCGAGCCAGCTGAACCGCGGCGCGTCGGCCGTCGAGCTCGGGAGCGGCGCGGCGGACGCCCTGCGGCCCGACGTGGTCGTCCACACGACGCCGGTGGGGACCGGCGGGATGGGAGACGCGCCGGTGCCTGACGCCTGGCTCCGCCCGGGCTGCGCGGTGCTCGACGCGGTCTACCGGCCGGCGCGGACCTCGCTGCTGCGCCGGGCCGAGGCGCGCGGCGCGCTCCCGGTGATGGGGACGAGGTGGTTCCTGCATCAGGCGCTGCTCCAGCACGTCGTGATCTTCCGCGACGTCCACGGGACCGAGGACGCCGCCGGGATCCCGGGTGAGCGTCGCGATCGCATCGAGCGCGCCATGGCTGGCGCCTCTGCGCGGTGGGGGGCCTCTGAAGACGGGGCCTCGCCCCGCGCCGTCTGCCTCGTCGGCCTCCGGGGCAGCGGCAAGACCTCCGTGGGCCGGGCCCTGGCTGCGCGGCTGGGCGCCGCCTGGATCGACCTCGACGAGCGCGTCGCCGCCGACTGCGGCGTCGCCGACGCGGCCGCGGTGATCGAGGCGGAGGGGCTCGAGGGATTCCGGGACGCCGAGGAGCGCGCCCTCGCCGCGGCGCTCGCGGAGGCGGGGGAGGCGGGCCCGGGGCCGCCGCTCGTCATCAGCGCGGGCGGCGGGATCGTCGAGCGCGCCGCGAACCTGGAGGCTCTCGCGGACGGCGCCTTCTGCGCGTGGCTGCGGGCGCCGCTCGAGCGCCTGCGCGCGCGCGTGGCCACCGACGACGGGACGCGCCGGCCGCCGCTCGTCGATGGCGCGGAGGACGAGTTCACCGTCCTCGACCGCCGCCGCGCGCCGCGCTTCGACCGGATCGCCGACGTCGCGCTGGACACGGACGGGCGCGAGATCGACGAGCTCGCCGCCGCACTCGCCGGCCGCCTGGGCGCTTGATCCCGCGCGCGCGGCGCGCGTGAAGGTCCTGCGGATTCGAGCCCGTCGCAGGATGGGCCTCTTCGATTCAGGCTGCCGGGTGCTACGATCCGAGCAGTGACCCCTTCTCCGCGCAACACCTCGTCGATCAAGGCCTTGATCCGCGGTG
This sequence comes from Planctomycetota bacterium, assembly GCA_002862085.1. Lineage (GTDB taxonomy): Bacteria > Planctomycetota > UBA1135 > UBA1135 > Saltatorellus. Next base: position 9,136 of record PKCK01000068.1, read on the forward strand.
TCGTGGTGCTCCTGGGTCCTGCGCTGGCCAGCGCGGGGAGCGCGCCGGGGGACCTCCAGGAGGACGCCGCGCGGCTCGAGCGCCTCAGCGCGGCCCTCTTCGACCTCGAGGCGGCCGACCTCGAAGCCCGCGCCGCCTCCCTGCGCGCCGAGGACGAGGCCGCGCTCATCGAGGCGATGGTGCTGCGCGCGGGGCGCGCCGTGCCGCCGGGCGTCGGCGTCGCGCGGGCGGCTCTCCGCAAGGAGCGCGCCGAGGAATCCCTCGACTGGTTGCGCGTGGAGCTCGCGAGCGAGGCCGGGGATCCCGGCGTCGTCGCCGCGATCGAGGGAGCTCTCGCCGCGGCCGGCGGAGCGCAGGCGCGGCGCCCCCTCGTGGGCGCCGCCATCGAGACCGCGGCGCGGCTGGACCTCGTGGAGCTCAGCCCCGCCCTCGCGCGGGTCCTGGACGTCGAGGACGCCGGGCTGCGCGCGGCGGCTCGCGATGCCCTGCGCCGCCTCACCGGCCGGGACCTCGAGTCGTCCGCGTCCTTCGCCGCGCTCTCGAGCGAGCTGGAGGCGCGCGGCCTCGGTCCGGAGGCCCTGCGCCTCTCACGCGACGCGCTGCTCGGCGCCCAGGCCCGCGCGGACCGCGCGGTCGTGAGGCTGGTGGAGGCCGCGCCGGCGAGCGTCGAGGGCTCGCCCTTCGACCTCGTGGACGCGGCCCTCGCGGCCACCGCCGCGCGCCACGTGAGCGCCGGCGTGGGGGCGGGGCGGCTCGCGCCCGACGCGGCCCGCGCCCTGCTCGCCGCGGGGCTCCTCGAGGAGCAGCGTCCGCTGGTGCTGCACGCGCGCGTCGAGGCGCTCCTCGATCTCACGCAGGGGGCTGATCCAGCGGGCGACGTGGTCAACGGCGCTCGTTCGCTCCTCCGTCAGCTCGGCGGGGAGGGGATGCCCGGCGGCGCGAGGAGCGTCTCGCCCGACCGCGCATGGATCGTGCTCGGCGCGCTGCCTCGCGTGGACCGCGGAGAGGGCGCGCCGGCCGACGCCGCGCGCGTGGAGGACTTCCGTCTGGGCGCGACGCTGCTCGACGCCCTGCTCCGCAGCCGGCGCGACGCGCCGCTCGATCCCGACGGGCTCGAGGGGTCGATCGCGGCGCTGATCGACCTCGGCCGCAGCATCTCGGACGTCGAGCTCCGGCGGGCGGCCGTCCGCGGCTTCGTCCTCGACCTGAAGGACCTCCTGCCCGCGGCGCGGATGATGCCCCTGGGGGTCCGCCGGGCCGCCGCGCGCGGCCTCGCCCTCTCGATCGAGCCCGCCGACGCGGAGGACATCCTGCAGCGCCTCGGGGAGCCCGCCGCGCGGGAGATCGAGTACGAGCTGCTGGGCGCCCTGCGCGGGGCCATCGCGGTGCTCGATCCCGCCGGGGAGCAGGCGAAGGACGTCGTCGCCACGCTCTTCGCGGCGCTCGCGGAGGCCGACTTCGACGCGCGCAGCAGCGCCTGCGCGGTGCTCCTCTCCTCCGACGTGGCGCCTGCCCTCCGCGCCCAGCCCCTCGGGCTGCGCTGGCGCTGGCTGGCCAAGCGGATCCCCGCCGAGCCCTCGCCCGAGCTGCGCCGCGAGCTGCTCGCGCTCCTCGGCCGGACCGGGGGGCCCGAGGCCGCGGCGGCGCTCCTCGCGGACGACGCGGTGCTCGATCTCTGCGTCCTCGACGGCGCTCCTTTCGTCGAGGCCCTGGGCGCCGCGTTCCTCGAGCTCGCCGCGGAGGACGCGAGCGCGCTCTTCGCTGCCTCCGGCGCCCTGCTCGGCGTCCCGCTGGGGCCCGTGGGCGCGGGCGCGGAGGCGATGTTGTCCACGCGCGCGGCGCTGCTCCGCGCCGGGCTGGCCCTGGATCTCGCCGCCTTCCAGGCGAACGCGAACGTCGTGGCGCGCGAGGATCACCTCCGCGCGCTGAGCGCGGCCCTCGAGCTCCAGAGCCTGGGCGCGAAGGCCGGGCTCGCGGCGCTGGAGGCCGAGGACCTCTCGCGGATCGTGTCCGCCCACGCCGCGCCGCTCGCGCCGGAGCTCGGCGCCGACGCCGACCCGCAGGTGGCGCGCGCGGTCCACGCGGTCCGGGCGCTCGCGGGGACGGCCGACGCGGCGAGCTGGCCGGAGGTCGACCCCGCCGACGAGAACGCCGCCGGGCGCCGGGCGCAGCGCGTGGCGCTCGTCCTCGCGGACTTCGACCGAGCGGCCGCCATCGAGCCCGCGGACGCCGCCCCCGGCGCGAGGTCCTGGTCGCCCCGCGATCTGGAGATGGAGGCGGTTCGATTCCTCGAGTCCATCGATCGGCGGGGCGAGGCACTGGAGCGTCTCGACCGACTGATCGATCGAGAGCGCGCCGCCGCGGACGGCCTGTCGGCGCAGGCCGCGCGCGGCTACCTCGAGGTCCTGTCTCGCGCGCCTTCGGCCCTGGACCCCGCGCGAGTGGAGCGCGCGGGCGCGGCCCTCTTCGTGGCCCTCGCCGATGCCAGGACGAGGGCGGTGGACGGACCGGCCAGCTCGGACGTCGACTGGTTCGCGAGCGTCCTCGACCGCGCCGCTGACGAGGGGGCCACCCTGCGCGCTGCCCTGGTGGCCGCTGGCGTGGCGGAGGACCGCCTCGCCGCGGTCGACGCCTGGCTGTCCGGCGTCTCTTCCGACGAATCGGAGGTCAAGGACCCTTGACCTCGAGCCTCCCGCGGCTATCCTCTCCGCCCAACGCACCGCGGGGTGGAGCAGTCTGGTAGCTCGTCGGGCTCATAACCCGGAGGTCGCAGGTTCGAATCCTGCCCCCGCTACACACAAGAGAAGAGGTTGCC
>PKCK01000001.1 GCA_002862085.1 Planctomycetota bacterium
TCTGGCAGGGCTGGATCGACCATCAAGGTCGGTGGCGATGGAGGTTGGCAGTGATGGTGAGGGGGGCTGCGCGAGCGGCTCCCCTCCCTTTGTTCGTGATCACTCGGCGGCGGGGACCATGGCGTAGCCGACGCGCCCAGGAGCAGGATCGGTAGCGCCCGACCCTCCTCACGCAGCCACCGGCAGAGATCGACCCCGTCGCCATCGGGCAGCCGGGACTCCAGAACGACGAGATCGTGATGGCGGTCCAGGGCGTCCGCTGCCGTCGAGAGGTCGAGCGCCACCTCGGACTCGAGCCCGACCGAGCCGAGGGCGTCGAGCAGCTGCTTTCGCAGGTCGGGATCGTCCTCGACGAGGAGGAGGCGAGGAGGGGAAGCCGACATCGCGGCAGGGCGGGCGCGGCCCGGTCTACGAGCGTCGTCCAGCGGGTGCGCGACCGGGCACGCGCAGCGTTCCGCCGAGGACGATCGGAGGGCCAACCGCTCGCTGCATCGTCGCCAGGACCGCGAATTCCGCCCGGCGCTCCGCCGCACGGGACCCGTAAACTCGGCACACCCCCGCAGGGAGCCGCGCGCGCCCCCTCTTGTCACGGAGATCGAGCATGACGGACGAGACCGACTTCGACGACGGCGCCGAGATGGCGCGCGAGCGCGCGCCCATGGCCGCCTGGAAGAAAGCCGTCGCGGCGCTCTCCCTCGTCCTCGGCATCGTGGGGATGGCGTCGGGCGGAACCCCGCTGGCCGCCCCGCGCGCGACACCCGGCCAGGCTCCCTTCCCCATGGCGGCCCCGGAGGGTGTGGACGTGGCGTCGCTCGGTGGCGCGCAGGCGGACCCCGGTGCGCTCGGCGTCTCCTCGTTGACCGCCGCGGATCCGAGGTCTGGCGCGGCGACGAGCGCTGGCAGCGACGCGGAGCCCACCGGCTTCACCGCCGCGGGTACGGGCGATGGGACGACCGTCATCGGCGATGGTCCGGCGCCGCCCGAGCTCGAGACCGCTCCGCTCTGGGCGCCCCTCCTCGCGAAGGGTGGGCTCAGTTTCTTCCTGGCCTTCTGCGTGGGCTACGCGCTGCGGACCTTCATCAAGGGGACGATGCTCGTCATCGGCATGATCGCGCTCGCGATCTTCGGACTGCAGAAGGCCGGCATCGTGGGGGAGATCAACTGGGCGGTCGCCCAGGGGTACTGGCACGAGTTGACCGCCGGCGTCGGGCGGCAGCTGGAGAGTCTCAAGGCCTTCATCACGGGCAGCCTCCCCTCCGCTGGATCCGCCGGGCTCGGCCTGGTGACGGGCTTCCGGCGCTGATCGGGCGAAGGCTCCGCGGGGGCGGAGCGTCGGGCCGACCCGGCACGCGGCTCTCGCGCGCCTCTCTGACAGCGGAGCGGAGAAGCGGAGGTCGTGACCGGGGATCGCGGCGGCTCGAGGGCAGCGCGAGGCCGCGGTCCGGCGGCGCTCAGCCCCCGGCCCGGAGACCGGCCGCCTGGGACATCGCGATCGAGTAGAGCGTGACCCCGAGTCCGAAGACCGCGTCGAAGCCCAGGTTGATCGAGACGATGACCGCGAGGATCGAGCCCACGACGGTCGTCGCCGCGTTGGCGGACCAGGCCCAAGGCACCAGCGACGGGCTGCGCTCCTCGATCGCCGCGATGCCATGGGCGAAGGGGATGCCGAGGAGCATCCCCACCGGCGCCACGAGCGCCGCCGCGACGGCGAAGCGCTCGATGTCACCCAGCGGGACCGCCCAGGCGGTGATCGTCGGCGACGCGACGGAGAAGGCCATCAGGTAAACGGCGAGCCCCACGGGCACCGCCCACATGCGCCCCGGCGGCGCGTCGCCCGCGAAGCGCTTCCGGGAGAGGAAGGCGCCGGCTCCGGTCGCGAGCAGCATCGTGAAGAGGGTCACCGTGACCGAATGGAGCGGGTGACCCACGAGCAGGACGAGCTTCTGGAGCAGCGCGACCTGGAGGACGATGTACCCCGCGCCCACGCCTCCGAAGTACCCGAAGGCCGCGACCGCCTGTCGGCCGCGGCGTGGGTGGTCGCTCCCGCGCACCGCCACGGCGAGGGTGGGCAGGAGCAGGAGCAGCGCGACCGCGAGGCCGACGAAGAGCTGGCCGAGCAGGAAGAGCGGGTTGCCCTGGGTCACGACCATCGGCGCGTCGATGGACTCGCGCGCTCTGCCCAGGTCGTTCCAGCGGTGGAAGTGGAAGAAGTAGGGCCGGTCGTCGGAGACCGGACGGAGGTCGTAGGGGATCGTCGCGAGCAGGGCCGCGGGATCGGCCGCGCGCACGAACTCCTCCACGCGGCCGCCGAGCTGGCGGCGCGGATGGGCGAGGGCCGCTGCGCCGGAGTCCAGGAGGAAGCCGTCCAGCCGCGTGAGCTCGTCGGCCGTGAAGGGGCTGCGCTTGGCGAGGATCGCGCCGAAGGAGCCCGCGGGCACGACCGCGACGCAGTCAGCGAAGTTCCCGGTGCCCACCTCGTCATGGACGCTGCGAATGGTGGCGAGCAACCGGATCGCCTCGATGTCCCCGCTGAACCGCGTGATCTGCACCGCGCCGTCGGGGCCCAGGATCCCGAACATGTCGCGGATCGCGTCGCGGGTGTAGAGGAAGTTCTCCGCGAGCATGTAGGCGCCGCTCTGCAGCGCGGTCCAGGTGTCGATGCCGGACATCTGGAGCAGGTCGTAGCGGCCGGTCTCCTCCAGGGCGCGCGCCTCGCGCAGGAGAGCGGAGCGGCCCTCCGCGTGAACGAGCTCGACGCGTGGATCCTCCAGGATGCCGCGCGACCAGTCCGGGAAGAGCTCGGTGTGGACGTCGAGGACGGCACGGTTGAGCTCCACCGCCTTGACCCGCTCCGCTCCGTTCGCCTTCGCCGCCCAGACGTCGTCCCCGCCGCCAGCGCCGATGATGAAGACGCGGCGCGGCTCGAGCACGCGGCTCGCCAGCGAGTAGAGCGACACCTTGAGACCCTCGAGTGCCTCGGGGGTGCCGGTGTAGTCGTGGATGTAGGTCCCCGCGGAGCCGTCCTGCATGAGGAAGGCCTGCTGCTCGGGACGCGGCATCGGCACGCCGGGGGGCCGGAGGAACAGGCTTCGCTCCGCCTCGGGGACACGGTCCACGTCGATGCGCGAGAGAGCGCTCCAGCGCGAGGCGACGCGCTCGTCACCGGCGATGAAGCGGGTCTGTGGGGTGAGCTGCAGCTCCGTCTTGCTGGGGACCGGGAAGCGGGCGTCGACGAAGGGGCTCGCCGCCGCCAGGAGCGCCGCGGCGAGTCCGGCGAGGCCGCGGCCACGGGGCGAGCGGGCCAGGGTCATCGCGCCGAGGGCGCCGAGCGCGGCGGAGATGCAGAGCGTTCCGCCGGCGCCGGTGCGCCAGAGGGCGAAGGGCGTCGCGAAGCAGCCGACGGCCGCGCCCACCAGGTCCGCTGCGTAGACCCGATGCACCGCGCGGGCGCCGCCCTGGAGGAGCAGGCCGATGGCGGCACCCCCGAAGACGAAGGGCACGGCCGCGACGGCGTTGAAGATCGCGAGGCTTCCGGTCGATGCGGAGTCCGCGAGGCGGAACTGGGCCGGGACGTCCCAGCCGAGCAGGAACGCGTAGGTCAGGGGGAGTGCGATCGTGAACAGCGCGGCCGCGCGAAGCGCCCACTCCCGCTCGTGGCCGGCGGTCCGGCGCCGGACCAGTGTGAGCAGCGCGCCGGCGACGCCCACCGCGAACAGCGCGTTCGAGACGACCAGGAAGCTGAAGTGGAAGGCCAGGCGCAGGGCCGAGACGCGGGTCAGCAGCACCTCGTAGACGAGGGTTCCCGCCGCGACGAGCGCGATGGAGAGGGCGGCGCGAGGGATCGACACGGGGGGGAGGGTAGCGGCGGAACGGCTCACGGCTGGCCAGGGGTTCACATTCCGTGCCGGCGAGAGGCGCTGAAGGGGCGCAGGGCCCCCGCGCGCGCGACCTGCGGCTCACGAGATCGAACTCATGGATCCGGCGGCTTCGGAGCCTTCGTCTGGGGGCGGTGAGCTCACGCCTCGCGCCGTCACCGTCCACGAAGGCGGAGCGCTGTGGACGGCGCAGTCGCGGGCCGGGTGAACGAACGTCGAACCCCGCGCGCTCGCGCGATCGGAACGCTCGTTCGAACGCGGCGAGGAGAGCGCGCTCCCGGGGTCCGTTCGCACGACGTCGATGTCGCGCGAATTCCGCCTTCGGAGCGGGCTCGATCGAGCCTCACGCATCGCCATGGGGCGGCCGAGCAATCCGCGCGAGAAGCGGTCGCGCGAGGGGCGACTGCGCCCTTCGACCTCGGACGCGGAGGAGTCGCGACTCGTCGGCGAAACAGAACGAATCTAACGAAGCGACCGATGCATGTCGGGGGATACGGTCGAGCGCTCCCACCCGAAGTCGATGCACTCCGTCGCACCTTTCACGCCGTGCCCCGGGGCATGCATCGAGCCCCGTTGCGGGACCGGAACATTAGAGATTCATGGGAGTGACTCGTAATGCCCCCACTTTCGTGGGGGCTCGATGAGAGCCGAAAAGTCGGGGTGCAGGAAACGCTTTCCAGTTGCGTCGATGCAGGTAGCCTTCTGTGACACATCTCTCCTGGCGGATCGGTCTGCCGGGGCTCCTGTCGAGACTTAGAAAAGCAATTCCATGAGCTTCCCCCTCCGCGCGCTGGCGACGACCGCCGCGCTGGCGCTGGCCCCCGTCGCCGCCGCTCAGCAGCTGACCACCTACAACCAGGACTTCGAGTCCACGAGCCCGACCGATCCCGGCGCCATCGCGGCGGACAACTGGATCGTCTACGGCTACGTGCTCGACAACATGGGCCAGTTCGCCTACGGCTACGGCGTCTTCGGTGCTCCGAACCACCCGTCCTCCTCGCCGAACGATCTCTTCGGGTTCTCCGGCATCGGATCGGGGCTCGGCGGCGCCGCGCAGGGCAACCAGTACCTCGACATCTTCAGCGACTACGCCAACGGCGACCACGCCAACGGCTTCAGCCTCGAGTCGAACGTCTTCATCGAGCAGACGATCGGCGCGGTCGACGTCGGCACGACGGCGACCTTCAGCTTCGACTACCTGAAGAACCCCGCTGTCATCAACGGTGACGGCAACATGGCGACCGAGGCCTTCATCAAGATCTTCCGCTCGTCCGACGGCTCCTTCACTCCGCTGTCGTTCATCACGGTGGACACGACCAACGCGTCGACCACGCAGTGGGCCTCGGACAGCCTCTCGATCCAGATCGAGCCCGACTGGGCCGGTGAGACCCTCCAGTTCGGCTTCCTCAGCCGCGGCGGGAACTACGACGACTCGAGTCGTCTCTACGACAACATCAGCTTCTCGTCGCCGGTCACCCAGCCCCCGGGCATCGGTGCGTACAGCCAGGACTTCGAGGCCCTGGACATCGCCGATGGCGGCGCGCTGACGAACGACAACTGGCTCGTCTTCGCCAACGTCTTCGATCCCGCCGGCGGCTACCTGTACGGCTACGGCGTCTTCGGCGCCCCGAACGGCGGTCCCGGCTTCTCCGGCATCGCCACGGGCGACGGCGGCCCCAGCCAGGGCGCTCAGTACCTGAACGCCTACAGCGACTACAACAACGGCGACCACGCCAGCGGCAACACGATCAACGCCCTCATCTTCCAGGAGCGTGAGATCAACGCCGTCGACGTCGGCAAGACCTTCTCCTTCGCGTTCGACTACCTGAAGACCCCCGTGGTCACCAACGGCGACGGCGCGACGACGACGAACGCGTTCGTGAAGATCCTTCGCCGCTCCGACTTCTCCTTCGCGACGATCCAGCTCGAGAGCCTCGACACGACGACCGCGTCGACCACGAACTGGGCGTCCGGCCGCCTCGAGATCACCATCGACTCCACGTGGGTCGGTGAGCTGATGCAGTTCGGCTACGAGAGCTTCGCGACGAACTACGACGACTCCGGTCGCTTCTACGACAACATCGTGTTCGAGGAGGCCACCGCGCTCGGCACGAACTACTGCGCGTCGAACGTCAACTCCAGCGGCAGCGCCGCCGTGATCGGGGCCACCGGTAGCAACATCGCCACCAACAACGACCTCACCCTTCAGGCGAGCGGCATGCCCAGCAACCAGTTCGGCATCTTCGTCGTCTCCGCGAACCAGAACCAGGCTCCGCTCGGCAACGGCTTCCTCTGCCTCACCGGCACGATCGGCCGCTACCGCGGCCCGGGCGAGATCCTCTCGACCGGCAGCACCGGGACCTTCGAGCTCCCGATCGATCTGACCGCCATCCCGCAGGGCTCTGGCACGGTCGGGACGACGGCTGGCCAGACCTGGAACTTCCAGGCGTGGTTCCGGGACGGCGTCGGCGCTGGCTCCGACCTGACCAACGGGTTCCAGGTCGACTTCCAGTGAGCCCCGGGTGACCCGCGGCGCGAGGCCTCGCCTCGCCTGCGGACCACCGTCGACGAGAGGCGCCCCCGGGCCGGCCCCCAGCGGCCGTTCCGGGGGCGCCTCACTTCGTCAGGGAGCCCTGCGTGCGGGCGGGGACTGGCGCGTCGCCGTCACGAGTGATTCGTCGATCGAGCCGGGGCAGGGCAGGGGCAGCTCCGGGCCGCCCTGATCGTCGAGGGGTGGGCGACGGACACGACGGCGACGGCGAGCTGGCCCGGAGGGCAGCGAGGTCGCGGCGATGGCCGGTTGGCCCTCCGCGCCCTCGGAGCAGCGCGAGCGCCCGTGGGGGTCAGCGAGAGAGCGCGCGGACGCCCTCGCCGGCGCGGATCCTCTCGAGGGTCGCGGCGAGCTCCGCGGCGCGCTCGGGCTCGACCTTCGCGAGATTCGTGGTCTCTGCGGGGTCGGTCGCGAGGTCGAAGAGCGCGAGGCCGCCCTTGGGGCGGCGCACGAGCTTCCAGTCGCCCGATCGAAGCGCGAGACCGCGGGCCTCCTCGACGAGGATCGAGGGGCCGACCCCTCCGTCCCCGAGGAGCGTCGCGAGATGGTCACGGCTGTCCATCGCGCTCTCGCCGGGAACCTCGACCTGGAGGAGGGCGGCGAAGGACGCCAGCAGGTCGATCTGACCGAAGAGCGCGTCGGTGACCCCGGGCTCGACGCGGCCGGGCCAGCGCACGATCAGGGGCACGCGCGTGCCGCCCTCCTCGATGCGGTACTTGCCGCCCGTCCAGGGCCCGGAGCCGTCGTGGCCGCGGTCCGACTCCTCGGTCGAGGTCCGCACGGTCGTGCCGTCCTCGTAGCCGTCGTCGTAGACCGGCCCGTTGTCGCTCGAGAAGACGACGAGCGTGTCCTCGGCGAGGCCGAGCTCGTCGAGGGTGTCCATCAGGGCGCCCGCGGCCCAGTCCAGCTGGACCATCGCGTCGCCGCGGTACCCCAGCTCGCTCACGCCGTGGAAGCGCGGATGGGGCGTGCGCGGGACGTGGATGTCCTGGGAGCTGAAGTAGAGCAGGAACGGCTCCTCCGCAGCCGCTCGATCGGTGAGCCACGCGCGTGCGCGATCGACGAAGACGTCGGCCATCGTCTCGTCGTCCCAGAGTGCGCTCGCTCCGCCCCACTGGAATCCGATGCGGCCGATCCCGCCGATGACGGAGTTGTCGTGGCCGTGACTCGAGGCGTAGTAGGTCATCGCCGCGCGGTCCTCCTTGCCGTCGGGATAGACCGTGCCCGCGAAGCCCTCGGGGCGCTTGCCCACGTGCAGGGGGTCCTCGGGGTCGAGGCCGAGCACGCGGTGACCGTCGAGATACACGCACGGCACGCGGTCGTTCGTCGAGGGGAGCAGGAACGACGTGTCGAAGCCGAGCTCGAGCGGGCCGGGCTTGACCTCGCCGTTCCAGTCCACCGGCGTGCCCCGCTCTCCCAGGCCGAGGTGCCACTTACCGACGACGGCGGTCCGGTAGCCGGCGGACTCGAAGACGCGTGGAAGCGTGAGCCAGTCGGTGGGGATGGTGAGGGGAGCGTTCGGGGGCAGGACGCGGACTCCGCGCCGGAAACCATGGACCCCGGTCAAGAGAGAGAAGCGGCTCGGGGTGCAGGTCGCCGCGGAGCAGTGTCCGTCGGTGAAGCGCAGCCCCCCGGCGGCGAGGCGGTCGAGGTTCGGGGTGGGGATCTTCGTCGCGCCGTAGCAGCCGAGGTCACCGAAGCCGACGTCGTCGCCGTAGATGATGACGACGTTGGGGGGGCGGTCAGCGGCGGCGTCGGGGCCGGCGGTCGGCGCCGCGCAGGAAGCGGCGAGCGTGAGCGAGAGCAGCGAGGCGCGGAGATCCATGGGGAGACCATACGATCCCTCTCCCCTCGTGCGCTGGCCCCGCCGGCCGAGAGACCAGCGCGGGCGCCATCTTCGGGCGCAGCGGTCCGGTGCCCGAGGGGCGGCGGCTGGACGACAGGCTCGCCAGCCGGTTCGAGGTCCACGGGACCGAGCGCGTCGTCCGCGAAGATCCCGGAGCGGACGCCGACGGAGCGCCGAACCGGTCCCTCCAGGCCCTCATCGCGAGCGGCGACACCGCGCCGGCTCCGGTCGCGAGCCCGCGACCTCGGCGCGAGGACGTACCGCGCCGGCGCTCAGTTGCGGCTGGCAGCGTCCGACGTGAGGAGCTCGCGGAGCCGCTCCTTGAAGCCGACGCCGACGCTGTCGTCCTCGAGCGTGCCGCGGAACTCGACCTCGTCGGCGCCCTCACTGGCGAGGTCGACGTAGTCGGGGCGATCGGCCGCCGTCTCGTGGATGAACTGGGCGACCACGCGGCCGCCGGCCACGACGAACGCGCCCGGCATCTGGGACGCGTCCCCGCGGAGCCATCCGATGCCGTGGCCGTCTCTCACCCCGGCGTGCCATCCGCGTTTCCAGACGGACCAGCCGAGGAGCTGGGCCGGCGTGCCTCGACGAAGGGCGAAGGCGCTGTAGAGGACTCGGTCGGGGTCGCTGATCGCGGTGACCGAGGGGAGGCCGTAGCTGTCGAGCATCTCGCAGGCCTCGTTCTCGCTGGACATGTGCACGAGGACCAAGCGCGTACCGACCTCGCGGAGCCGATCCTTGATCGTGGAGAGGTCCGAGAGGGCCTCGCGGCAGAAGGTGCAGCCGAAGTGTCGGAGGAAGACCAGGAACTGCGGCTGTTTCCTGGAGGCTTCGAGGAGGTCGGTGCCCTCGTCGTCACGGTAGAGCGAGAGGGCCATGTCGAGAGGCACGACCGGCGGGGTCGTGTCCTCGTGGTGGGCGCGGCGCGCCTCGCGGAGGATCGCTCCGAAGGGGGCCCACCAGACGGGGCCGAGCGGCAGCGCGAGCGCCCCGAGCTCCCAGGGCAGGCGACCGACGGAGGCGGCCCACACGAATCCGAGCGGGACGAGGATCTTGCTGAGCAGACTCACCAACACCACCGGCCAGTGCCGGAGGGGGGACCTCGCCGCGAGAGCAAGGCCAAGTCCGGAGAGCGCGATGACCAGGCCGAGGGCTCGCCAGGCCTCGAGGGACGCCGATGCATCCAGCCCGGCCCCGGAGAGGAGCGAGCCGGGGACCAGGAGCAGGACACCTCCCCCGACGACATCCAATGCCGCAGCGCTCTTCAGGACCCGGGCGGTCCAGGGGGGGGCGGGTTTCTCGGCCAGCACACAGGCGGTTCGCGGCCCGATATCACGGAGATGCAAGCGCTACGGATGGGATCCGCCGGCGGCGCGGGGACCAGGTGACAACGCTGCCTTTGGCCCCCTGGAGTGGTCTTCAGGGCGCCTACTCATTTCCTGTTCACCGGGCTCCTTCAGGGAATTCTCCCCGGCGAGCAGTGGGCCCGAGGGGCCTGTCAGGGGGGGAGCGGCCCGTGCGTGCGATCCGGGAGGCCGGGTCCGGCGCGGACGAAGGGGGGCAGCAGAGCCAGGAGGAACCCCTTCTCTGCGGCCGTTCAGGGCCGGCGGTGAGCCGCTCGTCGCGGGCCCCGATGCGCCGGAGGATCCAGCGCGCGACGAGCGGGAGGGGGTGACGCACGAGGCCATGGCGCGCGGCTCGATCGCGAGCGACGCGCAGGATGCCGCGGCGTGCTTCGAGCCGTGAGCCCAGAAGCTCCGGAGCCCTCGGCCCCGGAACCTCTCCCGTCCCTAGTACGAGATCCCGATGTCCACGTAGCGCGCCAGCTCGGGATCGATCGGGCGAAGCGCCTCGTAGAGCTCGCGAGGCCAGCCGCTTCGGATCGAGCTCAACCGCGTGTTGATCATGAACGGTTCCAGCGGCTCGGAGAAGACGACGCGAACGGTCTCCGCAGGGTGATAGCCGACGTCCTCGGGGATGAGGTCCACCGGATCGACGGACACACACGCCATGTGGTGGTCGAGTGAGTGCACGACCGTCATGAGGAACAGCGCCTCGAGGTCCACGTCGACGCCTTGTGCCTGCATCACCTGCATGAACACCCGGCGTGCCTCGAGGATGAAGCGCGCGTAGTGGGAGTGCTCTGTGATCACGTCCATCATGGGGCCGTAGCCATGCCGGAACATGGACTTCGCGGCGTTGTGCCTGGCTACACGCTGGAAGCTTCGTGGGTCGCTCTGGAAGGCGGTGCCGCTGTAGAGCGCGACGGCATTGGTCGCGAGCGTCCAGCGCGCTCCCTGACGAACGTGTCGGTCCTCGTGTCGGGGGTCGGCTGCCCAGTTCCCGTAGGCGTGCAACATCGTGTGCTGGTAGGCAGAGAGAGCGACGTACACCCAGCAGAGCGCGTGTCGTGTGACGCCGATCTCTTCGCCGTTGACGTTGCACGACAGCGCGACGCGGTCCTCGAGGTCCACCTTCACCTCGAGGGTCTCGACCGCTGCGACCTCGCGGCCGTCACTCATGGCTGCAGGGCAGAGCCAGTTCGTGAAGCGGAGCGTCCCGATGCGCTTGCCGCTCTCGTCCTCGCTCGCGTCCACCATGCCCAGGCAGAGGGACGTCTCGAGGCAGAGCTCTGCGATCTCCCGCGGGACATCGCCCCAGAAGGGTCGCGAGCGTCGGCCCCAGCTGCGCGCTCGCTCGTAGCCGCGGCTCAACAGGCGCTTGCGCAGCTGGTGCCGAAGCCAGCGCCAGGAGCTGTTGAGGATGTACAGCTGACGGAGCGTGTACTTGTAGTTCACCCAGCTCCAGAAGGGCAGCTCGCGCATGACGATCGCCCGGATGGCGTGGACGCCATCTTCTGCGAAGCCTGCGGGTCGCGTCTCACCCGCTCGAATCCCGACGGGCGGCGCGATCGTCTGCCCGAAGACCTCATGCCATTGCCTTCGAGCGGCGCGGAGGTCGACCGCGAAGATCAGCGCCACGAAGAGTCCGGTCACGAGCGCGGCTCGAGGGGAGTGGAGGGCGATGAAGGGCAGGCTCAGGGAGAGCGCCACGGCCAGTCCAGGGCTCAGATATCCCCACAGCCCGAGCGAGGTCGCGGCCGCTCTCCCGAAGCGCGCGGTCCACCTCGCGAGGAGGGGCACATGGATCTCCACCTCGGGCCCCGCCGGGGCGACGCTGCGCCGCTCGTCGTCGCTGTCGACGTTGGAGAGCATCGAGTCGATGTGGACGTGACATCCACCGCAGACTCCGCCGCACCCGGTCGCCGCTTCGACCTCTGCGCGAGTCGTGAGCCCGCCGGCGATCGCGTCCTGTACTGCTGAGCGAGAGACGTTCATGCAGCGACACAGCAAGTCGGCGATCACCTTCGAGGGAGCTGCC
>PKCK01000090.1 GCA_002862085.1 Planctomycetota bacterium
GTCGCGAACAGCCGCGCCTCGTCGTCGTCGTAGAAGTCATCCTCGTCGCTGATCCCGAACTCGAAGCTCGCGCCGAGGGAGACGTGCTGGTGCGTGTGCCAGTCCTTCAGGATCGCGTACTTGAAGCCGAGGCCGACGTCCGTGATCCCGTGGTCCTCGGAGTCGGGCAGGTGGATGTCCGCGACCCCCAGCCGGTTGACGAAGATCTGCAGGGCGTCCGTGACAGCCAGGCGGCCCTGGACGTCGAAGATCTGCGCGGCCTGCCCGTCGAGGAAGCGGGTGCGGGGGAACGAATGATGAATGTACGTCCCTCGCACGTCCGTCGTGATGAAGGGGTCCTCGCTGATGTTCGGCGCCGTGATCGGGTGGACGAGCTGCCTCTCGTCCACCTGCCGGTTGGCGCTGCAGCCCTCCTGGCTGGCCCGCTCTCCCAGCGTCGCGCTGCCTTCCCGGGCGACGGCGTCCCAGGGATTGCCGGTTCCGGCCTGGGCGGCGGCAGGGAGCGCGAGAAGAAGCAGACTGGCGGCGGCCGCGGCGGCGCGGCCCATGAAGCGTGCGTTCATCGGGATCCTCGGCGCTTCGGTGACGGTCACCTGCGCGGCGTTCCACACTAGCGAGCCCGGATGCCCCTTGGCACCCCGGGCCTCAGACGAAAACCTCGACGTCGTCGCCGCGCGTCACGACGCGATAGCGCTTCACCGGCGCGCAGGCGACTCCTTCGGCGTGGCCCGTGCGCGGGTCGAAGAAGTAACGGTGGAGGGGACAGACCACGAACCGGTCCTTCTCCAGGGGCCCCGTCTGGATCTGGCCTCCGGCGTGCGGACAGCGCGAGTCGACGGCGAAGACCTCCCCGTCGACCTTCGCCAGGATGACCCGCGTCCCCCCGGCCAGAGGGTCGCCGATATCGACGCCGCGGGCGGTGCCTTCCTCGATCGTCGCCCCACCAGGGACGGTCACGCCCTGCTTTCCGCCGCCGAACAGACGCTTCAGGAATCCAGCCATGGCCGGGATGGTAGCGCGGCCGACGCCGCGGAGCCCGCCGCGCGGGTATGGTCCCGCCATGCGCCCCGTCCTGCTCCTCGATCTCGTCGGCCTCACGCCGCGCCAGGTGACCCCGGACCGCACGCCGAATCTCCACGCCCTCGGCCGTCGCGGATCCCTCGCCCCCATGGGCTCGATCCTGCCGGCCGTCACCTGCTCCGCGCAGGCGACGATGCTGACCGGCACCCTGCCCACCGATCACGGCGCGGTCGGCAACGGATGGCGCGACCCCCGCACCTTCGAAGTCGCGCTCTGGCGCCAGTCGAATCACCTCGTGGAGGGCGAGAAGATCTACGAGACCGCGAAGCGCCGGGACGCCTCGTTCACCTGCGCGAAGCTGTTCTGGTGGTGGAACATGGGAGCCGCCGTGGACCTGTCGATCACGCCGCGACCCTACTACCCCGCCGACGGGCGGAAGATCCCCGCGATCTACGCGTGGCCGCCGGAGTTCGGGACCGAGGCGGAGGCCGAGCTCGGCCCGTTCCCCTTCTTCGACTTCTGGGGACCGAAGGCCGGCCTGCCCTCGAGCCGCTGGATCGCAGACGCCGCCATCCGCACCCTGCGGAAGGAGCGGCCGACGCTGACGATGGCGTACCTCCCCCACCTCGACTACGACCATCAGCGCTTCGGGCCTGGCGACCCGCGCTCGCTCCGCGCTCTCCAGGACCTCGACGTCGTCGTGGGGGATCTCGTCGCCGCGGCGGACGAGGCCGGGGCCGCCGTGGTCTGCGTGAGCGAGTACGGCATCCGCGACGTGTCGCGCCACGCCGCGCCGAACCTCGCGCTGCGCGACGCGGGGCTGATGCACGCGCGCTCCACGCCCGACGGGGACGTGCTCGACCCCTTCGGCAGCCGCGCCTTCGCGCTCGTCGACCACCAGGTCGCCCACGTCTACTGCAAGGACGACGCGAGCCGCGCCGAGGCCCGCCGCGCGCTGGAGGCGCTGCCGGAGGTCGGCGCCGTGCTCGAGGGCGACGCCCGCCGCGACGCCGGCCTCGACCACCCCAACGCGGGCGACCTCGTGCTGCTGAGCGAGCCCGACGCCTGGTTCACCTACACCTACTGGCGCGGCGCCGGCGCCGAGCCCGACTTCGCCCGCACGGTCGACATCCATCGCAAGCCCGGCTACGACCCGCTCGAGATGTTCCTCGACCCCGCGCTGAAGCTCCCGATGCTGCGCGTCGCCCGGCGCGTGGCCCAGAAGAAGCTGGGAATGCGCTACCTGATGGACGTGATCCCGCTGGACGCGGGGCTCGTGAAGGGCAGCCACGGCCTCGTCCCACCGGACCCCGCGGACGGCCCGGTCTGGATCTCGAGCGAACCCTTCGGCCCCGCGATCGGCGAGCCCGACGCGGACGGTGGCGTCGCGATGACGTCCGTGAAGGAGCGGGTCCTCGGGCTCCTGGAGCGCGGCTGAGCGAGCCGCTGCCGCGGGTGATTCGCCTGGCCGTCGAGGGCGCCGCTGAGGCCCTGACGGGCGGCGGCGCGGACAGCCTCGTGGCCCCGCTGGTGCTGGAGCCGTGGAGACGCTGATCCCCGCGTCGCCGCCGCGGAGCCCACTTGCGCGGCGCCGTCCCTCGCGCCGCGGTATAACGCTGCGCTCGTTCTTCCCTCCCTCCCCCGCCGGCACGCCCCGGCCGTAGCCCCATGCTCAGCGCGCTCACTGCTCTCCCCCTCGCCCTCGCCGCCCCCGTGGACGAGGGCATGTGGACCTTCGACAACCCGCCCGTCGAGGCCATCCAGCAGCGCTACGGCGTGAAGCTCACCCCCGAGTGGCTCGAGCACGTGCAGAAGTCGGCGGTGCGCGTCTCCACCGGCGGCTCGGGATCGATCGTCTCGGCGAACGGGCTGGTGATGACCAACCATCACGTGGCTTCGGACATCCTCGACAAGCTCTCGAGCGCGGAGAACAACCTGCTCGACGCGGGCTTCTGGGCGGCGACGCTCGAGGACGAGATCCCCTGCCCGGACGTGCACCTCGACGTGCTCTGGAGCATCGAGGACGTGACCGCGCGCGTCGAGGCCGCCGCCGCCGGCCTGTCCCCCGCCGAGGCCGGCGCCGCGCGCATGTCGGCGATGACCGCCATCGAGGACGCGGCCAAGGCCCGGCCCGGCATGCACACCGAGGTCGTCACCCTCTACCAGGGCGGCCGCTACCACCTCTACACCTACCGGCGCTTCGAGGACATCCGCCTCGTGTTCGCCCCGGAGAAGTCCATCGCCTTCTACGGCGGCGACGGCGACAACTTCGAGTACCCGCGCTTCTGCCTCGACGTCACCTTCCTGCGCATCTACGAGGACGGCGAGCCCTACACCCCCGAGCACTTCCTGACCTGGAGCGCCGACGGCGCGGACGAGGGCGAGTGCACCTTCGTCGTCGGCCACCCCGGCCGCACCCAGCGCCTGAACACCGTCGCCCACCTCGAGTACCTGCGTGATCACCAGGTGCCCTCCTCCATGCAGGGCCTGATGCGCAGCGAGGTGCTGCTCAACATCTTCGGGCAGGCGAGCCCGGAGACCGCTCGCATCGCCGAGAACGACCTCTTCAGCGTCCAGAACAGCCGCAAGGTCTACGTGGGGCGGATGGCCGGCCTGCTGGACCCCGCGGTCTTCGCCGCGAAGCGGCAGGAGGAGTCGCGCCTGCGCGCCGCGGTGGACGCGAACCCCGAGTGGAAGGCGAGGTGGTCGGGCGCGTGGGACGAGGTCGCCGCGGCCCAGGACTCGATCGTGTCCTTCCGCGACCGCCTCAACGCCCTGGGCGGCGGCAACCTCCGCCTCGGCGCCCGCACCGCCTCGATCGCCATCACGCTCGTGCGCCTCGCCGACGAGCTCGAGAAGCCGAGCGCCGAGCGCCTGCGCGAGTACGGCGACGCCGCCCTGCCCTCGCTCTACCAGGGCCTCTACTCCCCGGCCCCGATCTACCCCGACTACGAGATCTTCAACCTCGAGTGGGCGCTCTCGAACATGGCCGAGCAGCTCGGCGGCGACGATCCGCTCGTGATCGCGGCCCTCGGCGGCAAGTCGGCGCGCGCCCGCGCTGAGGAGCTCGTGCTCGGCACGAAGCTCATGGACATCGACGTCCGCAAGCGCCTCGCGAACGGCGGAGCCGAGGCCCTCGCCGCCGCGAACGACCCGATGATCGAGTTCGTGAAGGCCCTCGACGCCGAGGGGCGCGCGCTCCGCAAGCGCTACGAGGGCGAGGTCCAGGCGGTGGAGCGCGCCGCCTACGCCAAGATCGCCGCGGCCCGCTTCGCGGTCCTGGGCGACAGCGTCTACCCCGACGCGACCTTCACCCTGCGCATCTCCTACGGCAAGGTCGCGGGCTACCAGGACGGCGAGGAGCAGATCCCGGCGTTCACGAACTTCGGCGGCGTCTACTCCAAGGCCCGCGAACGCGCCGGCGAGGAGTGGTACACGCTCCCCGCATCGTGGACCACCGCCGCCCCGACGGTGGACCGCTCGACCCCCTTCAACCTCGTGACCGATCACGACATCATCGGCGGCAACTCCGGCTCACCGGTGATCGACGCGAAGGGCGAGGTCGTCGGCCTGATCTTCGACGGCAACATCCACAGCCTCATCGGCAACTTCGCCTACAGCGACGTGAAGGCCCGTTCGGTGTCGGTGGACAGCCGCGGGATCGTCGGCGCCCTGCGGGACGTCTACGGCGCGAAGCGTCTCGTGAGGGAGCTCACCGGGGAGTGACCCCGCGTGAGAAGGCGGGCGCCGCGGTGCCCGCGAGCGGCCGGGGCCGGGGAGCGCTGTGCGCCACCCGGCCCCGGCTGCTTCATCAGCGCTCCTCGGCCAGCCGGCCGGACTCCTCTCGCCGGAGGAGCGGCGCTGCCCAGAAGGTCTTCTTCAGCCGCTTGAAGAGGTCCTTGTCGTCGCGCTGGAGGAGCTGCTCCTCGCGCACGCCCGCGGCGTCGCACACGTCGACGAGGGTTCGCCCTCGCTGGGACCGGGGTCGGCCGAGACGCCGGACGAGGGCCGGGTCGTGTTCCGAGGGCCGCGCCGCGAGCGCGAGGAACGAGTAGGGCAGGCTCCGCAGGTCGATGCCGAGCTCCCGGCCGATCTCCCCCCACTCCCCCGTCGTGTGCACGAAGGCCGGCGGCTCGGCGAAGTGATGGCACCAGTCGCGGCCTCGCTCCGGCGCGAGCATCCCGCAGGCCTCTCGGTGGGTGCAGGGGGCGACCACTTCGAAGCGTTCGAGCAGCGCGTCGCGGCTCTTCGAGAGGCGCCGCGCCGTGATCTTGGACCCCGGCTCGACCCACAGCACCCGGGCGGCGCGGCGGAAGGCGCCGTGGAGCGCGGCGAGGCCCCGGTCGTCGAGCTCGTCGAGGACGTGGCTCGCGAGGCACAGGTCGAACTCCTCCTCGGGCGCCTCCGCCGCGCACTCGACCTCGACACCCGGGAACGCCTCGCGGACGGACGAGGCCGCGTGGTCGCGCGCTTTCTCGTCGCGGTCGACGAGGACGACGCGCTCGGGCGCCTCCCCGAGCCGTCCGAGGACCGCGCGCGTCGCGACGCCGGTGCCCGCCGCCCAGTCGAGGACGGTCCGGGGCGCGCCGAGGCCCGCGCGACGATGCACCTCGTCGAGAACGGCGTCCCACTTCCAGCCGATGCGCGCCGCGAAGACGCGGTCGTAGAGCTCGAGGTCGCGGGCGTCGGACCAGTACCGCGGCGCGTCCGTCCCCTCCGGGCGATCCTCGATCCCGATCAGCACCTCGCGGAGCGCTCGAAGGCGGCTCAGATCGTCGCGGCTGAAGTACGTCCCCATTCGAGCGTTCGCGCCCTCCCGGCGCTCCGCAGAGGGTAGCCTCGTCGGCGCCCCGAGAGCCCATGGACCGCATCCACTTCGCCACAGCCGCCGTCAACCAGACGCCCCTCGACTGGCGCGGTAACCTCGAGCGCTGCCAGCGCGCCGTGGAGCGCGCTCGCGACGCGGGAGCGCGCGTACTGCTCCTCCCCGAGCTGGCCCTGCCCGGCTACGGATGCGAGGACGCCTTCCACGGAGCCCACGTGGAGCACCGGTCCTGGCGCTCCCTCGAATCCCTCATGGAGAGCTGCGCGGGCATGGTCGTCGGCGTCGGCCTCCCCGTCCTGCACCGCGGCGCGCTCTACAACTGCGCCGCGCTCATCGTCGACGGGAAGCTGGCAGGCCTCGCCGCCAAGCAGCACCTCGCCGGCGACGGCATCCACTACGAGCCGCGCTGGTTCCGCCCCTGGCCGCCGCAGGCGCGAACCCGCGTGGACGCCCGCGGGCTTCCCACCGTCGACGGCGCCTCGACCGTGCCCATGGGCGAGCTCGTCTTCGACGTGGGCGGCTACCGCTTCGGGTTCGAGATCTGCGAGGACGCGTGGGTCGCCGACCGGCCCGGCGTGCGCCTCGCGTCCCTCGCCGTCGACGCGGTCCTCAACCCGAGCGCGAGTCACTTCGCCTTCGGCAAGCGCGACCGGCGCGAGCGCCTCGTGCGCGACGCGAGCCGCGCGCTCCACTCCGTCTACGTCTACAGCAACCTCGTCGGGAACGAGGCAGGGCGCGCCCTCTACGACGGCGGCGCCTACGTGGCCGTCGACGGGGAGATCCAGACGACGACCCCGCGCTTCAGCTTCGAGGACGTCGAGGTGGCCCACACGAGCGTCGACCTCGAGGTCGTCCGGCGCGGCTACCGCCGTACGGTGAGCGCGCCGAGCTCCGTCGAGGACCCGGACGGGATGCTCGTGGCGATCGACTTCCAGTGGCCCACGGCCGCGGCGCCCCTGCCGCCGGCTCCGCGCCCCGCCTGGGAGAACGCCCCCGGCTCGGAGCTCGCCTTCGAGGAGTTCACCCGCGCGGAGGCCGTCGCCCTCTTCGACTACATGCGCAAGGCCCGCAGCCGGGGCTACGTCGTCTCCCTCTCGGGCGGCGCGGACTCCGCGTGCTGCGCGACGCTGGTCGCGCAGATGGTGGCCCTCGGTACGGCCTGCCTCGGCGCGGAGCGATTCGCGGCCCGGCTCGGCCTCGATCCTGAGCGCCCGCTCGTCGAGCAGGTCCTCACCTGCGCGTACCAGCCCACGGAGAACAGCGGCGCGGTCACGCGCGGCGCAGCCGACGAGGTCGCCGCAGCCCTCGGGGCCCGGCATCACCTCCTCGACGTCCAGCCGATGCTGGCCGCCTACCGCGCGGCGATCGAAGGGGCACTGGGCCGCGACCTCTCCTGGGAGGAGGACGACCTCACGCTCCAGAACCTCCAGGCCCGCGTGCGCAGCCCATCGATCTGGGCGCTGGCGAACGAGGCGAACCAGGTGCTGATCGCGACGAGCAATCGCTCGGAGGCCGCGGTCGGCTACACGACCATGGACGGCGACTCGAGCGGCGGCCTCGCACCCATCTCGGGCGTGGACAAGAGCTTCGTCCTCGCGTGGCTGCGCTGGATGGAGACCGCCGGCCCCGCCGGCGGGGCGCCGCTGCCCGCCCTCGCCGCCATCACGGCCCAGCGTCCCACGGCCGAGCTGCGTCCGCCCGGCGAGGAGCAGCGCGACGAGGACGACCTGATGCCCTACGCCGTCCTGGACGCCATCGAGGAGCTCTCCATCCGCGATCGGCTCGCGCCGCAGGCGGTCCTCGACGCCCTCGCCGGCCGCTTCCCCGAGCACGCCCGCGAGGACCTCATCGCGTGGATCCGCCGCTTCTACGCGCTGTGGGTGCGCAACCAGTGGAAGCGCGAGCGCATCGCTCCCTGCTTCCACCTCGACGACGAGAACCTCGACCCCAAGACCTGGTGCCGCTACCCCATCCTCGGCGGCGACTGGGGCGAGGAGCTCGCGGCCCTGACCTGATCACTCCGTCGCGCGCCGCCCCGGGGCCAGCGGAGCCGGGGCGCGCCGTCCGGCGGATCGCCGTCTTCCGCGCGGGAGCGAGGCGGCCGCGAGCAGCGCGGCCGCCGCGGCCGTCAGCTCATCGCGGGCTCTGGCATCTCGTCCGCCTCCGCCAGCTCCTCGACGGAGGGGCAGGTGCAGATGAGGTTCTTGTCGCCGAAGCCGTTGTCGATCCGGGAGACGGTGGGCCAGAACTTGTGCTCTCGCACCCAGGGGGCGGGGAAGGCCGCCTCCTCGCGGGAGTAGGGGCGGCTCCAGTCCGTCGCCAGGCAGACCGCCGAGGTGTGCGGCGCCCCCTTGAGGACGTTCATCTCGCGATCGGCGCGGCCCTCCTCGACGGCGCGGATCTCCTCACGGATCGAGATCATCGCGTCGCAGAAGCGGTCGAGCTCCGCCTTCGTCTCGCTCTCGGTCGGCTCGATCATCAGCGTGCCCGCCACGGGGAACGACATGGTCGGCGCGTGGAAGCCGTAGTCCATGAGGCGCTTGGCGACGTCCTCCGCCGAGATGCCGGCGGACTTCTCGAAGGGGCGCAGGTCGATGATGAACTCGTGCGCGCTGCGGCCGTTGGCGCCGCGGTAGAGCACGGGGTAGTGATCTTCGAGGCGCTTCGACATGTAGTTCGCGTTGAGGATCGCCACCTCGGTCGCGTAGCGCAGGCCCCGCGGGCCCATCATCGCGATGTACATGTAGCTGATCGGCAGGATGCTCGGGCTGCCCCAGGGGGCCGCCGAGATCGTCCCGAAGGACTGCTCTCCTCCCATCTCCACGAGCGGGTGGCCCGGGAGGAACGGCGCGAGGTCGGCGACCACGCCGATCGGCCCCATGCCCGGACCGCCGCCGCCGTGCGGGATGCAGAAGGTCTTGTGGAGGTTGAGGTGGCAGACGTCGGCGCCGAAGTCGCCGGGGCGGCAGAGGCCGACCTGGGCGTTCATGTTCGCGCCGTCCATGTAGACGCGACCGCCGTTGGCGTGGACGACCTCGCAGATCTCCTTGATGCCCTCCTCGAACACGCCGTGCGTCGAGGGGTAGGTGACCATGATCGCCGCGAGCTCGTCCGTGTGCTTCTCGGCCTTCGCGCGCAGGTCCTCGAGGTCGATGTTGCCGTTGTCGTCGCACTTGATCGCGACGACCCGCATGCCGGCCATCACCGCCGAGGCGGGGTTGGTCCCGTGGGCGGACGTCGGGATCAGGCACACGGTGCGCTGATCGTCGCCGCGGCTCTTGTGGTACGCGCGGATCGAGAGCATCCCCGCGTACTCTCCCTGGCTCCCGGCGTTGGGCTGCAGCGAGATCTTCGCGAAGCCCGTGATCTCCTCCAGCGCGTGGGAGAGCCGCCCCAGCATCTCGCGGTAACCCTCGACCTGATCCAGCGGCGCGAAGGGGTGCACGTCGCCGAACTCGGGCCACGTCACCGGCAGCATCTCCGAGGTCGCGTTGAGCTTCATCGTGCACGAGCCCAGGGCGATCATCGAGGTCGTCAGCGACAGGTCGCGCGACGACAGACGCTGGATGTAGCGCAGCAGCTCGTGCTCGGCGTGGTACGCGTGGAAGACCTCGTGGGTCATGAACGCGCTCGTCCGTGCGAAGGCGGGGTCCACCTCGATGGAGGCCGAGGCGGAGTGCGCCGCCACGGACTCGCCGCCCGCGCCGAAGATCGCGAAGAGGGTCGCGAGCTCCTGCTCGGTCGTGGCCTCGTCGAGGGTCACGCCGACGCTGGTCTCGTCGATCGCGCGCAGGTTGATGCCGTTGCTGCGCGCCACCGCGTGGACCCGGCTCGCGTCATCGACCATGACCCGGAGAGTGTCGAAGACGGGCCCCTCGGCGACGGAGACGCCGGCAGCCGCGAGGCCGGAGCGGAGGGTCTCGGTGAGGCCCCGGACGCGGTGCGCGATCGTCTTCAGGCCCTCGGGGCCGTGATAGACCGCGTACATGCCCGCCATGACCGCGAGCAGGACCTGCGCCGTGCAGATGTTGCTCGTCGCCTTGTCGCGGCGGATGTGCTGCTCGCGCGTTTGCAGCGCCATGCGCAGAGCGGGCTCGCCCGTCGCGTCGCGACTGATCCCGATCAAGCGGCCGGGGAGGATCCGCTTGTGCGCCTCGGTGGTCGCGAGGAACGCGGCGTGCGGGCCGCCGTAGCCGAGGGGCACGCCGAAGCGCTGGCTGTTGCCAACGACGACGTCTGCGCCGAACTCGCCCGGGGGCGTGAGCAGCACGAGACTCAGGAGATCGGCCGCGGCGATCGACATCGCGCCGGCCTGCTTCGCGCGCTCGAAGAAGGCGCGGAAGTCCTCCACCGTGCCGTGGGTGTTCGGGTACTGAACGAGAACACCGAAGACGCCTTCGAGTTCGGCGGTGCGATGGTCCCCCACGACCACCTCGATGCCGAGCGCCTCGGCCCGGGTCTTCACGACCGCGAGGGTCTGCGGGTGACAGTCCTCGCTCGCGAAGAAGGTCGACTTCTTCTGCCTCGCCGCGGTGTACGCCATCCCCATCGCCTCGGCGGCGGCCGTCGACTCGTCGAGCAGCGACGCGCCGGCCAGCGGCAAGCCGGTGAGGTCGGACACGACCGTCTGGAAGTTCAGCAGCGCCTCGAGGCGGCCCTGGCTGATCTCCGCCTGGTAGGGCGTGTACTGCGTGTACCACGCCGGGTTCTCCAGGATGTTCCGCTGGATGATCGGCGGGGTGATCGTGCTCGCGTAGCCGCATCCGATGAACGAGCGCATGGATGCGTTCTTCCTCGCGATGCCGCGCAGCTCGGCGAGGGCCTGGGCCTCGCCGAGGCCGTCGCGGAAGCCTTCGCCCAGCGCGAGCTCGCGGCCGAGCCGGATGCCAGCGGGGACCGTCTCGTCCATCAGCTGGTCGAGACTGTCTGCACCGATCACGCCGAGCATGGCGCGGACCTCTTGATCGTCGGGGCCGACGTGACGGCGGACGAAGGTGTCGGTGGGATCGAGGAACGAAGCGCGGGAGTTGGTCAACGCACTGGGCCCGTTCGAAGGACCGAGGGGGGGAAGGGCGCGCGGAGGGCGCCGGACTTCGGGGGACGCGCCGGCGCTCCCTGGGCGCCGGGCGGAGCACATAGTCTATCGGCGGGCAGCCTCCGACTCCCCTCGCGGACTCAGTTCCCGCCGCGGCTCCCCCTGCGCCGTCTCGCCGCCCCATCGACGAGACTCTTCTGTCTCGGGACGGGGCTGCGTCGGATCACTCCCCGCGGTCGGCGAAGTCCCGCGATCCGCGGCGCTCACTCCTCTCGCGGGCCTGTTCGAGAAGACGTCGCACGGCGAGCCGCATCTCCCTCGGGAGATCTTTCGGCGTGCAGTACTTCTCGGGGCGGACGCGGCCGAGCTGGTGCACCCA
>PKCK01000023.1 GCA_002862085.1 Planctomycetota bacterium
TCCTCGCTCTTCCAGACGCCGCCGCCGGCGGCGCCCATGTAGTAGGTGCCGGGGAGCGCATCGACACCCGTGACGGTCGCGGCGCGGCCGCCCCTGTAGGGACCGACCTCGCGGAAGGTGAGGGAGTCGAGGAGCTCGGCCGGAGCGGAGGGGACGTCCTGGGGCGCCGCGGCGAGGGCCGCGACGGCGATGAGCGCGTTGAGCATGGGAGGCCGCGCCTCGCGGGCCGCGCTGCGAGGTGGAACTCGCGGCGGCCGGCCGGGGCGCCTGGGAAAGGGATGCTGGGGCGGAAGCGGGGCGCCGGTTCGAAGGGGGCGCCGCCTGTCCAGGATAGAGCGTGCCCGCGGGGGGCATGGAGCCGGGGGGAGCTCGGCGCACACGTCCCTTACTCAGGGCGCGGCGCCGTCCTCCCTGCGAGGCCTTCGGAAGGATCGCGCTCCGGCTTGACCCCTTCCCGGCGGGGACCGGCAGACGCCGGCGAGCGCCGCGCAGTGCGGCGCCAGGACGCGGCGCGAGGTCGCCGCGCGGGCCGCGGCCCCGTAGGCTCCAGCGCGCGCCCCCGGGGCGCACCTCACCATGGAACGCCAGGCTGACGCCCCCGCCGGTCACGACCGACTGCGCTTCTTCCGGCGGATCGGTCTGGAGGACGGTTGGCCCGGGACGCGGACCAAGCTCCGCCCGACCGACGCGTCGCGCTTCGACGGCGGCGACATCGCGTCGACGTTCGCGCGGGCCCTGTGCGAGCGCGGCGCGCTCCCGGTGAAGGAGCTGTTCGAGGCGACCGAGACCTTCGCGCTGTCGCGCAAGGTCCTGCGTGGTCCGGTGGTGGCCGACCTCTGCTGCGGCCACGGACTCGCGGGCGCGTTCTTCGCGCTGATGGAGCGAGAGGTGGAGCGGGTCATCCTCGTGGATCGCGAGCGGCCGCCCAGCGCGGACCTCGTCATCGACGCCCTCGACGCGGTCGCGCCCTGGGCGTCGCCGAAGCTCGAGTGGCGCGAGTCGCGCCTCGATCGCCAGACGCTCCCGAGCGGGACCGCGGTCCTCGCGGTGCACGCCTGCGGGCTGCGCACCGACACGGCCATCGAGCACGCGATCGCGGCGGGGGGCCCGTTCGCCGCGCTGCCGTGCTGCCGCCCCCATCGCCAGCACCCCGCGCCCCAGAGCCTGAAGAACGCCCTCGGCCACGACGTCGCCATCGACGTCCATCGCACCTACCAGCTCGAGGAGAACGGCTACGTGGTGGCCTGGCGCGACATCTCACCCGTCATCACGCCGAAGAATCGCGCGCTGATCGCGCGGCGTGCCTGAGTCCGCGCCGCCTCCGGGCCGGCGGAATCCCCGCGGAGGATTGCGCCCTGGAATCGGGCGGCGTCGGTTCTGATGGGGCCATGAGCGCCTCCTCGCCCCTCGATCGCCGCGGCCTGCTCCGCCTCGGCGCCGCCTCGTCCCTCGGCTTCGCCCTCTCCCCCATCGGGGCCGCCGGCCCGCTCCTCGCGCGCGCCGTCGCCCGGCCGCGCTTCGCCGCCGATCCCTTCGCGCTGGGAGTGGCCTCCGGCGACCCGGACCCCGGCGGCGTCGTGCTCTGGACGCGGCTCGCGCCGCGTCCCCTCGAGCCCGGCGGCGGCCTCGCGCCCGAGCGCATCGACGTCTCCTGGGAGCTCGCGGCGGACGAGGGGTTCTCGAAGGTCGTCGCGCGCGGCACCGCGCCCGCCAGCCCTCAGCTCGGCCACTCGGTCCACGTGGAGGTGGACGGCCTCGCCCCGGACCGCTGGTACTGGTACCGCTTCCGCGCCGGCGACGCCGAGAGCCCGATCGGACGCACGCGGACGCTCCCCGCACCCGACGCCGAGGTGGATCGTCTGCAGCTCGCGGTGACGTCCTGCCAGAACTTCGAGCAGGGCCTGTTCACCGCCTACGAGCAGATGATGCGCGACGAGCCGGACCTCGTGCTGCACCTCGGGGACTACATCTACGAGTACCGCGCAGGCCAGAACGGCAAGGTGCGCACCCACCAGGGCGAGGAGATCCGCTCGCTCGACGACTACCGCATCCGCTACGGCCAGTACCGCTCGGACCCGCTGCTCCACGGGATGCACGCGCGGTGTCCGTGGATGGTCACCTTCGACGACCACGAGTTCGACAACAACTACGCCGACCTCGTGAGCGAGGAGAGCGGGATCGATCCCACCTCGTTCCGCCGGCGCCGCGAGGCCGCGTACCAGGCCTACTACGAGATCATGCCGCTGCGGACGAGGTCCATGCCCCGCGGCTCGCGGATCCAGCTGTACCGCGGCGCGAGCTACGGCCGCCTCGCGGAGCTCCTGGTGCTCGACACTCGCCAGTACCGGACCGACCAGCCCAACGGGGACCGGCCGGGCCCGATCGAGGGCGCGGCCATGGACCCGGCGGGGACCCTGCTCGGCGCGGAGCAGAAGCGCTGGCTGAAGCGGCAGCTGATCGGCTCCGGCGCCCGTTGGAACGTGCTCGCGCAGCAGGTGATGATGGGGATGGTCGACCGGCGCCTGAACGGCACCTACTCCATGGATCAGTGGCCGGGCTACGCCCACGAGCGCATGGAGCTCCTGAGCTTCCTCCAGGACCGGCGGATCCCCAACCCCGTCGTCCTGACCGGCGACATCCACACCAACTGGGCCAACGAGCTGCGGGTGGACGACCGGCGCGCGGAGGACCCGGTGATCGCGCCGGAGTTCGTCGCCACCTCGCTGTCGAGCGGCGGCGACGGCTACGACGTGCCGAACCGCTACGACGAGCTCCGCGCGAAGCATCCCGGAATCAAGTTCCACAACGGCGAGCGCGGATACATCCGCTGCACGATCACCGACGCCCGGTGGCGCAGCGATTTCGTCTCGGTCGACCGCGTCGAGACGCCCGGCGGCAAGTGCTTCACCCGGGCTTCCCTCGTGGTCGAGGCGGGCGACCCGCGGATCCAGAAGGCCTGAGGGCGCTCGAGCCTCGCCGCTGACCCGCTCCGTCGGGCGCGCGGCCGCGTGGGTCGTTCCCCGGGCGTCGAGGCACCGAGATGCAGCGACGCGGCGGCCGCTGCCGCGGCCCGTCGGCGCCCGGCTCGAGCGCTCAGTGCTCGACGCCGACCATCGCCTCGATGAAGAGCGTCTTCGTGCCGCGGCGCATGACCGCCAGCT
The DNA here is from genome assembly GCA_002862085.1 of Planctomycetota bacterium. Lineage (GTDB taxonomy): Bacteria > Planctomycetota > UBA1135 > UBA1135 > Saltatorellus. The sequence continues at coordinate 3,162 of PKCK01000023.1, forward strand.
TCACGACGCCGCCGAAGCCGGCCTCCTCCTTCGCGATCGTGATGGACTCCTCGGTCGCCGCGCCGCCGTTGACCGCGGCGATGACGTCGAAGGCGCGGAGCCCGGCCTTCTCGGCCTCGCTCCCGCCGACCACCTCGGTGATGAGCCGCGCGCTGTCCGCGTCGACGCCGAGGTAGCTCGCCAGCTGCGCGCTGCAGGGTTCGGAGATGAAGCCGATCACGAGGCGGCCGGGGGGGCGCTCGGGCGCGGGGATGAGCACCTTGTCGATGACATGGATGACGCCGTTGGAGGCCATCACGTCGTTGGCGATGACGTTGGCGTCGCCGTTGATGCGCAGGCGTCCGCCCTCGAGGCCGAAGCTCACCTCCGGACCGGCGAGGGTCGCAGCCTCGCCCGCCTTCAGAGCGTCCGTCGAGCCCACGGCGCCGGCGATCACGTGGTACTTGAGGATGCGCGCGAGAGTGTCCTTGTTCTCCGGTCGCAGCAGCTCCGCGATCTGCGCGTCGCCGAGCGCCGCGAAGGCCTCGTCGGTGGGCGCGAGGACGGTCAGCGGCCCCTCGCCCACGAGCGGGGCGACGAGCCCGGCGGCCTGGGCGGCGGCGAGCAGCGTGTTGAAGCTGCCAGCCGCCTGGGCCGTCTCGACGATGTTCTTGGACGCGACGTCTCGGGCGGTGGACGCGGCGGGCGCGGAGGCGGCGAGGAGCGTGGCGGCGGCGGCCGCGGCGGCGAGCAGGGGCTTCATGGGTTGGACCTCGATCTGTGTTCGCGTTCGGAATCAGCGCGGACGGATCGGCCCGCGCAGTGGTCTTCGCGCTCTGCCCCGGCGGCGGATCCACTCCGGCGACGAGGAATCGGAAAGGCCTTTGTGAGCGCCGCGTCGACAGCCCCCCGGGCGCCGGGTAGGGTCCCGCGCACATGGGCTGGACCGAACGACGGGAGGGCTGGCGCGACGAGGAGGTCGCGGCGGCCTACGACGCGCGGCGCTTCCGCACTCCCCTTCAGCGGGCGAAACACGCGAACGACGCGCGGATCGTCGGGCGTCTCCTGGGGCGCGTGGGCGCGGGTCTGCGCGTGCTGGACGCTCCGACCGGGACCGGACGGATGGTCCCCGAGCTCCTCGCGGAGGGGCACCGCGTCGTCGGGATCGACCTCTCGACCGCCATGCTCTCACGCGCCTCCGACGGCGACGAGGTGAGCGGCTTCGTCGGTCACGCGGCAGGCGAGATCGAGCGCCTGCCCTTCGCCGACGACGCCTTCGACGCTGCGATCTCGTTGCGCTTCCTCTTCCACGCGAAGGACCGCGCCGTGCGCATCGGCCTGTATCGCGAGCTCGCTCGCGTCGCGCCCGCTCTGGTGGGCCACGTGCGCGCGCGGGGCACGCTCAAGCACGGCGGCCGCTGGCTCCGGAGCCGCGTGGGCGCGGCGAAGCGCTACCGGCCCGCGCCGACCCGGGCGATCACCGCGGCGGAGCTCGCCCAGGCGGGCTGGAAGCTGGTCGAGTACGTGCCCGTCAGCCGCGCCTTCTCGGACAAGGCCCTGTTCCTCGCCCGCCGCGCCTGATCCGGCGCCCCGGAGCGCCGGCCCCTCGCTCAGCGCAGCGGTCTGCCGCGTCGCTGGTTCCGCTCGCGCTTGCGCGCGACCGCGGCGGCCACCGCGGCCGTGAGCCTCTCGCGGCGAGCGCCCGAGAGCCCCGCGGCGTCCGCGTAGGACCGGACGAGCGCGGCGGCGTCCCCGCCGAGGACCTCCACGCTCGCCGCGAGCCGGGCGAGATCGCGCGCGCGGCGCGCGAGCGAGGGCCCCCGCGAAACACGACGCGCGCCGTCGAGATCGATCACCCGGAGCAGGCCGTCGGAGCCGAGCAGGAGGTTCGACGCCTTGAGATCACGGTGGGCGAAGCCCGCGTCGTGGAGGCAGTGGACGACCGCGGCCGCCATCTCGAGGAGCGGCAGCCCCGCGCTCCCCGCCTCGACCACCTCGTCGAAGGAGACGCCGTCGACGAACTCCATCACGAGCACGTCCGAGGGCGGCGCCGCGGCGACCCTCGAGGCGAAGATCGCGGGGGTCGGGACGCCCGCGTCGTGGAGAGCGACGCCGAGGGCCGCGGCGCGGGCGGAGCGGCTGGGCGCGAGGCCCAGGCGCAGGAGTGCGCCTCGCGCTCCGCGGCGGCGGCCGAGCTTGAGGGCGACGTCGACGCCGTCGGCGTCGACGCGCGTGATCCCGCGCGGCTGCGCCCCCGAGGAGGCCGCGAGATCGCCTCCCTCCGCCAGGAGGGCGCAGGCGTCCTCGACGGCGGCGCGAGTCCCGGGACCGAGCGCGCGCGCCGCCGGGTACCACTCGACGCGGGCACCGCTCACTCCTTCGCCCGCGCCTCGATGCGCTTCTCGTTCATGAGGTACGCGGCCGTCAGCGGGTACTCGTCGCGGAGGCGTCGATAGATCCCCGCGGCCTCGGCCCTGCGTCCGTCGTTCCAGCGCGCGTCCGCCTCGCGCAGGAGCGTCGCCGCGTCGGCGCTGCCGCCGAGGAGTCGCGCTGCGCTCACTTCGCGGCGAAGAAGCCGCGCGGCGTCCTGCAAGGCGGCCTCGCCTCCACCTCCGAGGAGACCGTCCACGACGCCCGCGGCTTCGTCGCCGATCGCGTCCTCGAGGAGCGCTCTGGCCTCCCCCTCGGCCGCGCGGACGGCGATCTGCCCGAGCGCCGACGTGAGATCGAGACGAGGCGCGTCGAGCGTGCCACCGAGGGGAACGACGAGGGTCTCGCCCGCGAGGGTGCGGAGGAGGTCGCTGCGGCCCGCGAGATCCGCCGTCACCGGCACGACCCACAGGAGCTCGAGGGCGCCGTCGAGTCCGACGCCTCCCTCGAAGCGCGTCTGCGTCCCCGAGATCGTCCAGGTCCACGGGCGCGTGTAGGTGATGCGCCCCGCGGCGAGCCGGAAGCCCAGAGGAGCGAGATCGACGCCGGAGACCGCCGGCTCTCCGAGGGCCGTGAGGAGCTCGGAGAACAGCGGCGACGAGGTGATCGCAGCCTCGGCGATGGAGAGATCCCCCGTGACGCTGACCAGATCGGGATCGAGGTCCGGCGCTCCGTCCCGGAGGTCCTCGAACGTCAGAGCGCCGTCGTAGCTCACGGCGACGTCCGCCGAGACGAGGCCCTCGACGGCCGCGCCCCGGAGGCCGGCCGTCGACGCCAGCGCGGGGTGCACCCTGGCGATCCAGCGGTCGAGCCCGGTCGACGCGTCGACGTCCCGCAGGGACACCGCCGCGCTGATCGCGGGCTCCGCCGCGCCGTCCCAGCCCCCCTGCACGATCACGTCGCCGCCGCGGGCGTTGAGGTCGAGGAGCGCCGTCGGCTGCGCCCCCGGGAGCGCGCGCTCGACCGCGACGAAGGCGCGGGGCTCGCGGTCGTCGAAGGCGAAGACGCGTTTCCCGCCCTCGACCCTCGCCACCTCGACGTCGCGTCCGACGACCTCCGCTTCGAACCCGAAGCGTCCAGCGGGGTCGAAGCCCGTGAACGAGCCGTACGCGACGAGGTCGACGTCCCCCTCGAGCCGGCTGCCCTCCTCCAACGGACGGCCGACGAGGCGCAGCGCCTCCTGGACCGCTCCCAGCTCGAGTCCGCGGAGCGAGAGCTCGTCGATCCGCAGGCCCGCGCGCGCGTCCGGCCAGAGGGCGCCGTCGAGCAGGAGGGTGCCCGCGTCGCCGTCGCCGCCGGCGAGGCGCGCGCCGCCCTCGACGCTGAACTCGCGCGCGTCCCCGTCGAGGCCGACGCGCAGATCGACGTCGCGCAGCTCCAGGACCGAGCGCGGGCTGCGCACGGTGACCGTCGCGCCGAGGAGTTCGAGCCGTCCCTCGAGGTCGGGCGACGTCTCCGGCAGCGGCTCGCGCCCCTCCCTCCCCCCGGCGTCTCCGCTCGCCACCGCTTCGTCGGTGCGGAACAGCTCTTCGACGTTCCAGCGGCCGTCCTCGCCCTGGACGAGCTCGACTTGCACGCCGGTGACCAGGAGGGCGATGTCGCGCTTTCCGAGGAGCAGCGAGCGGACACCGAGGTCGAAGCGCGCCTCGGGTACGAGCACGACGAGCTGGCCCGCGGGGTCGGTGAGCTCCAGCCCGGAGAGGCGCACCTTGCCGTTCAGTCCGACGCGCAGCTCCGCGATCGACGCGTGTCCGTCGATGCGAGCCCCGATCGCCTCCTCAGCGCGGGCCCGGGCCCAGGAGGAGATCAGCCCGGGGCCGGCGACCAGCAGCGCTCCGGACGCGAGGACGAGGGCAGCGCTCAACCGCGCGAGCCACCTGCGCGGCTGCCTGGCGGGCGCGCTGGAGCGGCTCTCACCGATCCCCTCCCCGGGGTCCGCCGCCTGCGTCACTTCCTCTTCCTCGGTCATGTGGGTGGCGCGGCGCGGAGGCGGAGTGCGGCCCGCCAGGGCGCCGGCGCGTCCAGCATCCTGCGACGTCCTGGACGCGGATGGGGCGAACGCCGCAGAATCCTGCCGCATCGCGGGACGAGCCGTGCCCGCCGGCGTCCACGAGGGCGAGCCGCGCGAACGACGCGACGTGACCGACGCATCCATGATCCAGACGGAATCCCGCCAAGAACCCGCCGCCGCGGGCGTGCCCCGCGCTGAGAAGCCCGGCGTGCTCCTCGTCAACCTGGGGACGCCGGACGCGCCGCAGACGCCCGAGGTGCGGCGCTACCTGCGCGAGTTCCTCTCGGATCCACGCGTGCTCGACATCAATCCGATCGGGCGAGCGGCCCTGCTCAACCTGATCATCCTCCCGCTGCGGCCCCGCAAGTCCGCCGAGGCGTACCGCGAGGTCTGGACCGAGGAGGGTTCTCCGCTCCTGGTCCACGGGCGTACGCTCGAGCGCGGAGTCGGCGAGCGCCTCGCCAACGCGGAGGTCGTGCTCGCCATGCGTTACGGCAACCCCTCCATCCGCTCCGGGCTGGAGGAGCTCGCGCGGCGCGGGTGCGACGAGGTGATCGTGATGCCGCTCTTCCCCCAGTACGCCTCCAGCTCCACGGGTTCGGCCGTCGCGAAGGTCTACGAGGAGGCCGGCCGGCTCTGGAACACGCCGTTCGTGCGAGTGGTCCCTCCGTTCTACGACCATCCCCGCTACGTGGAGGCCGTCGCCGCGGTGGCCAGGCCGGTCCTGGAGGAGCAACGCCCCGACCACGTGCTGTTCAGCTTCCACGGCGTGCCGGAGCGCCACTGCACGAAGAGCGACCCCACTGGCCAGCACTGCCTCGCGCGCCCCGGATGCTGCGACGCCATCGTCGACGCGAACCGCCAGTGCTACAGCGCGCACTGCCACGCGACGACGCGCGCGGTGGTCGCGGCCCTCGGCCTCGAGCAGGGGACCTGGTCACTGGCGTTCCAGAGTCGCCTCGGCAGGACGCCGTGGCTGCGGCCCTACACCGACGAGGTGGTGGTCGAGCTCGGGAAGAAGGGCGTCCGGTCCCTCGCCGTGCTCTGCCCCTCCTTCGTCGCCGACTGCCTCGAGACCATCGAGGAGATCGGCATGCGAGCGGAGGAGGATTTCCACGAGGCGGGCGGCGAGACCCTGACCCTGGTGCCCTCGCTCAACGGCGAGGCGGTCTGGCTCGACGCAGCGGCCGCGCTCGTGGCCGAGGCGCTCCCGACCAGCACCTGACGAGCCGGTCGTCAGGCGTCGTCCGAGGGCCGGCTCCCGGTTTCTCGAGAGAAGGGCGGCACGTCGGCCGCGCCGTCGCGGTCGCTCGCCCGCCGGCACCCGTCGCCTGCACGTCCACGCGCCCCGCGCCCGTGGATGAAGGCCCGGAGGACCTCGCCGACCTCGGATCGAGACGAACCAGGCCCCGCACCGCAGGGGACCCGAGAGAGCCTTCGCCGCGCGCGGGCCCCTCCTCCGCTCCGGCGAACGGCGAGACTCGCCGCCGCCGGAAGGCGGCTGGAAGGCCCGGGAGTGGCCAGGAGCCGCCCAAATGTCGCATCGTTAAATCTTGATGACGATCAATCCTGATTCCTCGATGCCCGATAGACTTCCCCGCAATGTCGCTCTCCACCACATCACGGCTGCTCAAGGTCCTCGGCGACGAGACGCGGCTGCGCCTGCTCAATCTCCTCCGCAAGGGCGAGCTCGCCGTCGGCGAGCTGCAGGAGATCCTGAACATGGGTCAGAGCCGGATCTCCACGCAGCTCACCCAGATGAAGGACGTCGGGCTGGTGCGCGACCGACGCGCCGGCCGGCGCAGCTACTACTCCCTCGCGTCCGACGCGCCCAAGGACCTCGTCGCCCAGGTGCTCGACGACGAAGAGCTCGCCACGGAGTTCCGAGCGGACATGGCGGGCCTGCAGGCGCTGCTCGAGCGGCGACGGCGCGAGTCCCGCGCCTACTTCGACCGGGTGGCCGCGGCCTTCGGTGAACAGGTCCTCCCCGGCCGCACCTGGGAAGGTCTCTCGCGCGGACTCCTGCGGCTCGCGCCGCGCGCGCGCTACATCGACCTCGGCATCGGCGACGGGATGCTGACGCTGATGCTCGCGGAGGTGGCCCAGTCGGTCACCGCCGTGGACCTCTCCCCCGAGATGCTCCGCCAGCTCGAGTCGCGCGCGCGTGACAAGAACATCGACAACGTCACCACGGTGGAAGCCGACATCGAGGACCTGCCCATGGCGAGCGGCCAGTACGACGTCGCGGTCCTCAGCCAGGCTCTCCACCACGCGAGCGACCCGGCCAAGTGTCTCGCCGAGGCGCGGCGCGTGCTGCGGCCCGGCGGCAAGCTTCTCCTGCTCGACCTGCTCGCCCACGGCGAGGAGTGGGTCCGCGACCGGCTCCAACACCTGCACCTGGGCTTCACCGAGGGTGACCTGCTCCGCCTCGTCTCCGAGGCGGGCTTCGACGACGTGGCGATCGAGCGCGCAGCGCGCGACCCACAGCCCCCCCATTTCATGACCCTGCTCGCCACCGGCACGGCCCGGCGCGCCCCTCTCCTCGCCTCCCCCCTCCGATGACGATGATCGACCCCACCGCGCCGGGCTCGCCCTCCGCGCTGCGCGCCCGCTTCGACGACATCCTCGCGCGCCGCATCCTCGTCATCGACGGGGCCATGGGCACGATGATGCAGAAGAAGGGCCTGACGGAGGAGGACTACCGCGGCGAGCGCTTCGCCGACGCGCCCGGGACGCTGAAGGGCAACCACGACCTGCTCTCGATCACGCGCCCCGAGGTGCTGCGCAGCGTGCACGACGGCTTCCTCGAGGCCGGCGCCGACATCATCGAGACCAACACCTTCAGCGCGACGAGCGTGGCGCAGGCCGAGTACGGACTGAGCGATGCCGTCGACGAGATCAACCGCGCGGCGGCGAAGGTGGCGCGCGAGGCCGCGGACGCATGGACCCTGAAGACGCCGGACAGGCCGCGCTTCGTCGCGGGTTCGATCGGGCCGACGTCGAAGACCCTCAGCCTCTCCGAGCGCGTCGACCAGCCGTCCTTCCGCTCGATCACCTTCGACCAGCTCCGCGATTCCTACGAGGCACAGGTGCGCGCGCTCGTCGAGGGCGGCGTGGATCTGCTGCTGGTCGAGACGATCTTCGACACGCTCAACGCCAAGGCCGCGATCGTGGCCATCGAGCGCGCCTGCGCGGACATCGGGCGGCGCCCGCCGCTGATGCTCTCGGTCGCGATCACCGACGCCTCGGGGCGGACCCTGTCGGGCCAGACGGTCGACGCCTTCTGGAACTCCGTGGCTCACGCGCAGCCGCTCTCGGTCGGCGTGAACTGCTCCCTCGGCGCGAAGGACATGCGCCCCTACGTCCAGGAGCTCAGCCGGATCGCGCCCTGCTACGTCTCGAGCTACCCCAACGCGGGTCTCCCGAACGCCTTCGGCGAGTACGACGAGGCCCCGTCGACCACCGGCTCCCTCGTGGGCGAGTTCGCCGAGAGCGGGCTCGTGGACATCGTCGGCGGCTGCTGCGGTACCACCCCCGAGCACATCGCGAAGATCGTCGAGAAGGTCGAGGAGCAGGGTCCGCGGGACCGCAAGGGCGCCCGTGAGCTGCGCCGCAACA
>PKCK01000107.1 GCA_002862085.1 Planctomycetota bacterium
AACGAGCGCAAGGCCGACGAGGTGGGCGACCCCGAGATCCGCGCGCGCATCGAGCAGTACGAGATGGCCTTCCGCATGCAGGCGGCGGTGCCCGAGCTGACCGACCTCTCCAAGGAGCCGCAGTCGGTGCTGGACCTCTACGGTCCCGACGCGACCAATCCCGGTTCGTTCGGCGCGTCGTGCCTGCTCGCCCGGCGGCTCATCGAGCGCGACGTGCGCTTCGTGCAGATCTACCACCGCGGCTGGGACCAGCACTTCAACCTCCCGAACGACCTCTCCAACGGCTGCCGCGACATCGACCAGCCCTGCCACGGCCTCATCCAGGACCTCAAGCAGAAGGGGCTCCTGGAGGACACCTTGGTGATCTGGGGCGGCGAGTTCGGCCGCACGACCTACTGCCAGGGCGCCCTCAGCCGCGAGAGCTACGGCCGCGACCACCACCCGCGCTGCTTCTCGATGTGGATGGCGGGCGCCGGGGTCAAGGCGGGCCAGGTCTACGGGCGTACGGACGACTTCTCCTACAACATCGTCGAGGACCCCCTGAGCGTCTACGACCTCAACGCGACCATCCTGCACCTCCTCGGCCTCGACCACGAGCGCCTCACCTACCGGCACGCGGGCCGTGACTTCCGCCTGACGGACGTGCACGGGGAGGTGCGTCAGGCGCTGCTCGCCTGAAGGCGCGCTGGTACAAAGGGGGCATGGTTCGCCAGCCTCTTCTCCTCGCCGCGCTGCTGGCCTCGGTCCTCGCGGGCTGCAGCGCCTCGAACGATTCACTGGACGCGCGCCTCGCACGTGATCAGCTGGCCATCGAGCGGCGGCTCGAGGCCCTCGAGGAGCGCGCTCGCGAGGGCGACGCGGCGGCGGCGTACGAGCTCGCCGCGCGCTACTACGACGGCCTCGGCGTCGAGGCGAATCACCCCCGCGCCGCGCGCTACTACCGCCAGGCCGCCGACGCGGGCATCGCAGGCGCACAGTTCTCGCTCGGGGTCCTCCACGAGAACGGGGACGGCGTCATCCAGGACGCGACCCGCGCGGCGGAGTGGTACTCCCTGGCGGCCCGCGGAGATGACGTGCGTGCACAGACGAATCTCGGGTTGATGCTCGCAGAGGGCCGCGGAGTCCCCGTCGACGCGGAGACCGCGGCCCGCTATCTCGAGGCCGCGGCCGTCGGCGGTCACGCCCCGGGTCAGGTGGCCTTCGCCGTGCTGCTCCTCGAAGGGCACGGCGTCGAACGCGACCCGGCGGCCGCGATCGGATGGCTCGAAGAGGCCGCACGTGTCGGACACGCCGAGGGACAGCTGCGGCTGTCCCGCGCCCTTCGAGCGGGCGCGGGCGGCTCGCCGGACGAGGCGGCCGCCACCGAGTGGCTGACACGTGCCGCCCGAGCGGGCTCGACAGAGGCGATGGCGGAGCTTGGGATCGAGCTCGCGAAGAGCGACCCCGCGGCCGGACTGCCCTGGATCACCAGGGCTGCGGACAAGGGAACTCCTCGGGCGCACATGGCCCTCGCGTTCATGGCCCTTCGCGGACAGGGCATGGCAGTGGACGAGGCACGTGCAGCGCGCTCCTTCCTCGCGGCAGCAGAGCGGGGCCTGCGCCCTGCGCAGACGCGGATGGGCCTCATGCTGGAGCAGGGTCGCGGGGTCCCCACCCCCGATGCCGAAGCCGCGCTGCTCTGGTTCCTCCTGGCATCGAACCGCGGCGACGACGTGGCCAGCGCCGGCGTCGAGCGAATGGAAGCGACGCTGTCTCCGGAGGCAGTCGCCCGCGTGCGCAGCGCTGCCCGCGAGTGGAAGCCCATCATCGACTGACGAGAGACCCGAACCGGAACGATCGAACGCTCTGTTGATCCGGTCCAAATCGCCGCCGTGTGCCTCCAACCGGGACTGCCGCCGCTCTTAACACGACTCACGCGCAGAAGAAGGCACCGCGGATCTCGATATCGAGGGAATGCCCACCCTCGATCCTCCGCCCCTCCTGCCGCCCCTCCGTACCGCTCCTCGAGCCCTGGCAGCCAGCGTCGCGCTCGCCGTCTTCGCGGCCTCGTGCGCGAACGTCCGCACGACCGACCGCGGCCTGCGCGCCTATCAGCGCCACGATTACCAGGTCGCGATCGAGTCCTGGACTCCCCTCGCTGGCGCGGGGAACGCCGACGCGCAGTTCTTCGTGGCGATGATGCACGAGGAGGGACGCGGCGTGGAGGTGGATCCGATCGAAGCCCAGGAGTGGTATCAGCGCGCCGCCAACCAGGGGCATGCCCACGCCCAGCTCAACCTCGGACTGATGTACTTCCACGGCGCGGGCGTTCAACAGAGCTTCTCCAAGGCCCACGCGTGGTTCAGCGAGGCTGCTCGGAGCGACCTCGCGAAGGCCCACAACAACCTCGGCGCGCTCTACCTCGGCGGTCACGGGGTGGACGAGGATCACGCCCGCGCGCGCTTCCATTTCGAGCGGGCCGCGGAGGCCGGGGACGAGGCCAGCCAACGTGTTCTGGCACTGATGCTCGCGGAGGGAATCGGCGCCGAGGCCGACGATGCCGAGGCGATGCGCTGGCTCATGACCGCAGCAGAAGGCGGCGACGCCGAGGCTCAGGTGCGCCTGGGGCTCGTTCACCTCCGGGACGAGGACCCCACGCGCGCTGCGATCTGGATCCAGCGCGCCGCCGATGCGGGCCGCGCCGATGCCCAGTTCGTTCTCGGCTGGATGCACCACCGAGGCATCGGGGTGGCACGCGACGACGACACCGCGCGGGCGTGGCTGACGGCCGCCGCTGCTTCGGGCAGCGCGATGGCGCGCACCGGGCTCGCGATCTCCTACGTTCGCGATGACGACGAGGAGCTGCAGGGGGAGGGGGTCGCGTGGCTTCGCCTCGCGGCCAGCCAGGGCTTCGCGCACGCACAGTACGACCTCGCCATGGTGCTCCTCGAAGGTCGGGGGGTCGAGCGCTCCCGGACCGACGCGGTCCGATGGTTACGAGCCGCCGCGGACCAGGGGTTGACGGAAGCGGTAGGTCGACTGGAGATCCTCGGCGAGTGATCTCCGGGCGCTCGCTCGAAGGCCAACGAGTGCCGCAGGAGCTCGTCTCCGGCGCATCGAACAGCGCCCCCGGAGCTCGGCATGGAGCTCCGGGGGCGCTGCATTCGAACGGCGGACGAGCGCGCCGCCGATCGACAGGATCACCAGGGTGAACCGAGCGCGGCCTTGGTGCGCATGAGGGCCTTGCGCAGGCTCTCGGGAGCGACGACGCCGGAGGCCACGATCGAGTTGCAGGTGAGCACGAGGTCCTCGAGACGCGGCCGGGAGTTCGGATTCTCGACGGCCTCGACGAGCGCGCGCTCGTAGAGCTCCACCGCGCTCGCCTGCGAACCCGCGGCCATGAAGGCCTCCGCGAGCGGACGGAGCGAGCGGCCGCGCCAGATGCTGACGATGCTCGTCCTCTTCTCGTCGTACATGGACGCGGCTTCGCGCAGGATCGCGAGCGCCTTCTCGGGCTGCCCGGCCGCGTGGCGATGTCGACCCACGTTCGCCATGAAGGCGATCGCCTGCTCGGCGTTCCAGCGATTGCCCCGGACCATCGTCTCGATCTCGTCGATGATCGCCCGCGCATGCTCGACCCGGCCGGCCTCGAGATCCTTCGCCACGATGACGTCGAGGATCTCCATGCGCGGCTCACCGGGGATCCGCGTCCAGTTGTCGCGAATCGTCTGCTCGAGCTTCGCGAGCCGCTCCTCGTCCCCGGCCACGCGACCGTAGAACTCGGCGATGCCGAGCAGGGCGCTCTTGATCTGCTCGAGGTCACCGGTCTCGCAGATGGCGACGAAGGCCGCCGTGTTCTCGTCGATCTTGTCAGGATCTGCCATGCGAGCGGCGAGCGTCGCGAGGCGCCCGGCCTCCGAACTCGTGAGACGAGCCTGGATGTAGGCGGCTTTCTCGACATCGCCGAGATGCGCATAGGCCGCTGCGATCCGAGCCCTGACCCGATCCCGTCGCCAGCCCTGGACGAACTCGTCCACGAGGGTCACCTCGATCGACTCCGCGGCGGAGAGGGCCGCGCGCGCGGCCTCGGTATCCCCGCTCTCGGCGAGGCCAGCTGCGATGGCGGCCTGGGCGAGCCCCTTGCGCCAGTTGGTGATCTGAGGGACGACGCGCTCTGCGAGGTCGTATTCGCCGGCCGTGACCGCGGCGTCGACGATCTCGGCCTGGAGGCGGGAACGCGTCTTGATGTGCGGCTGGTCCGGCATCTTCCTCGCCGCATCAGCGGCGAGCTCGAGGATGGCGGCCGGGGTGCCGGGGATCACCTCGGTGTCGGCTTCGCGGGCGAGCGGGACAGCGGCGTCCTGCGCGGCGACGGCAACGGCTCCGAAGGGCGCAGCCGCGATGAGGGGAAGAAGCAGTAGATGTCGACGAAGGCGCTGCATGGGCATCTGTTTTTTCTGAGCCTCACACGGTTTGACGCGGGGCGCACCAAGCTGGTGAAAGAAACAGGGCCCGCCCGCCAGCACGGCGAGCGGGCCCCTGGATCGTACGCGGCAACGGGGGGCCTGTTGGCCAGCCCCCCTTCGCCGCATCAGATCACTCGAACGTGACCTCGAGGGCGTTCGAGGCGTTGAATCCGGCTCCGACCGTCGCGTCGCGGTGCCAGAGCTGGAAGTACCGCGTCTCGCCCGACATCACGGTCACCGTGCCGGATCCCTGGGGGATCGCGGTCAGGTCGATGTTGAGGTCGATGACGCCGGTCGTGCCGGAGTTGCGGACGGTGTTGATGCGGCCGATTCCGGTCGGCGAGACGCAGAGTCGGCCGTTGCCGAAGGGCGTACCGGCGGTCGCCGCCGTCGCGGTGAAGAAGATGCCGAACTGGTTCAGCGGCAGGTCGTAGACCTGGACGGTGAAGTCGTTGGCGGCGGCGGAGGGGCTGCCGTAGGCGGTGATCTGGGAGGTCACACCCGTCGAGTTCGGCAGCGACTCGCAGACCTGGGTACCGATGGCGTCACCCGGGGTGAAGCCGAAGGCCTCGGAGGCGGTCCAGCCGGAGAGCCAGTTGTTCTCCGTGTTCGGCGAGAACGCACCGCGGTAGTCGGCGCGCGAGAAGAAGCCGTCGTTCGGAGCAACCAGGCCGTTGGCCGTGGCAGCGGCGTTCGTCGGAGTCGGGTCGAGACCGATGACCGGAAGCGTGTCCTTCTCGTCGCTCGTGCCGGCCTGGGTCGTCACCGCGGCGCCGCGGGTGATGCTGGCGATCGGCGAGGGGTCCGAGAAGCCGAGGAGGACGTTGTTGTTGGCCGGGGCGAGGACGCCGCGGGCAGCCGCCTCGGTGTAGGCGTTGGAGTTGAGGTTGCGGAAGAAGACGTTGTTGGTCATCTCCGCGAGCTTGCCGCTGGTCTGGGCGGTGTAGAACGCGGCGGGGTTCGCCGGGGCGTTCGGGACCGGGAAGACGTTGTAGTCGGTGGTCCAGACCTGGGCGAAGGTGAGGCCGGGCACGCCAGCGCCGTCGCCGTAGCCGGAGGCGCCGTCGCCGTCGTCGCCGTCGGGGCGAACGAGGGTCTCGCCACCGTCCATGAAGATCGAGTTGCGGTACTGGACGCGCGCGCCGTCCCGCCAGGCGGTGAGGCCGTCGCCGTCGAGCGGGTTACCGATGACCGTGAGGTTGTACATGGTCGTCGTGGTGACGGGCTGCCAGAAGGAGTCCTCGGCGCCGTCGGTCTCGATGGCGTTGTCGCCGACGCCCGAGCCCTGCTTGGCGTCCGCGCTGTAGCCCTGGACGATCAGGCCGAACTGGACCTTGCCACGGTAGCCCTGGTCGATGTCGAGGCTGTCGTCACCGATGTTCCAGATGGAGAAGTACTTCAGGTTGAAGGTACCGCCCCAGATCTCGATGCCGTCGTCGACGTTGTTCATGATCTCGATGTGGTGGATGTCGGTGCCGCGACCGATACCGCCGAGCGAGAGACCGTTGAGCTCGTTCTGAAGGGCGACGACGCGGCCGCCATAGCGGAAGGAGACGTAAGACAGCGAGCCGCTGTCGTCGTCGTCGTTGCCGCCGCCGTACTGGCCGACGGTCGAACCGGCGGGGGGGGTGAGGCCCTCCATATCGGCGTAGTTCGAGGCGCTCGGAGTGGCCGTGTTGCCGGGGGTCGCGTTCTCGGAGATGTACGCGTCACCCATGATGGTCAGGTTGCCCCACTCGAGGCAGCTGGGGCGCCAGGTACCGGTCTTGGGGTCGCCGTTCGTCCAGGTCGCCTCATCCGCCTTCGAGGTGAAGATGACGGGGGCGCCGGACTGACCGTTGGCGAAGATCTGCGCGCCCCTGGAGACGGCGAGAGAGCCGCCCAGGTCGCTGATGACGAGGGTGCCGGGCTCGATCGTAAGCGTGGCTCCCGGCAGGACGTAGACCTGGCCCTGCAGGTTGTAGGTGTTGTCGGCGGTCCAGGTCCGGGAGGTCGTGATGTTCCCGGAGACGAGGATCTCGGCGGCGGACGCGCCGCTGGCGGTGATCGCCCCAAGGGCGATGGTCGAGAGGAGGTTCTTCACTTTGAGAGGCAAATGCCGTGGGGGGTGGAAGCGGGCGACCGCGGCTCGTCCTCGCTGGAGTGATCGCTGCGATCGGTTCACGGCGGGAAGGTAGGAAGCACCCGGCGACCGGACTTCAAGGGACGATCAAGCGATCGCCAACCGTTCGTGATCCGGCCCCAAACCCTCCTGGAGCGCGCTCCATGACGGTTTCCCTGCCAGCACTGGCCCGAAAACTCGAACGCCTGAGGTGTCTCGACGGGAGACAGCCCAGGCGCTCTCGGTGGCCGCTTTCGCGGGCCCCCTCACGATGGGGTCAGTTTCCGGCTCGCTTCGCCGCCTGCTCGACCCCCTCCAGGAAGCGGCGGACGTTCTCCTTGTCCTCGAACTCGAGAGAGGACTTCAGGAGCGGCACGGCCTCGGCGAACCGCTTCTGGCTCACGAGCACCTTCGCGTGGGCGAGCTTCGCGCTCGCCTCGAAGCCCTCGATCGCCGCAGCGGTCTCGAAGACCTGATAGGCCTCCTCCACCTGGACGCGGAGCGACTTGATCGCGTCCGATTCTCCGGTGCGCTCGGGCGCAGGCTGATTCGCCTCGGCGGCGTCGGCGACCGCAGCGGCATGGGCCGCATCCGCCTCGGCGAGCATGGCCCGGAGATCGCGCGCGCCCTTGCCCAGGGCTTCGCCCAGCAGGATGAGTGCGTCTCCGTCCATCGGATCCTCGTCGATGACCTCGCGCAGGATCGCGACCTGGGTCGCGGAGTCGCCGCGCCGGACCGCGACCTGTGACTTGAGGCGCCGCACCTCGCCGCGCGACTCGCGGTCGAGGGAGTCCATCGCGGACTGCTCGACACCAGCGAGCAGGCGCGCGAGCGCGTCGATCTCCGAGAGGCGAAGCAGGCTGCGCGCGCCACGTAGAACCCGCGAGGACTTGTCCGCATCGAGCTCTATGGCCGCGAGGTAACGGTCGACCGCGTCCTCCGCGAGCCCGTCGTTGACGTAGATGTCACCGAGGGTGAGGAGAGCGGGGGCGTCTGCCCCACCGAGCTGGTAGGCGATCTGGAAGTTCTCCGCCGCGCGCTGCGCGTCACCCAGGCCGATGTACGCGTTGCCCTGGAACAGCCAGAGCTTCGGGTCGTCGGGCGTCTCGTCGATGAGGGTTCCCAGCATCGCGGCTGCGTCCGCGTACCGACGCTGCTTGAAGTAGGACTGAACGAGGCCCTGGCGCCAGTTCTTGTAGAGCGTCTTGTCGACGTCCGACATCATGAGCGCGCTACGGAAAGCCGTCTCGGCCTCGATGTAACGCTGCCGCGCGAGGAGCGTCAGGCCGAGGTAGCCGTAGTTCTGCTCGTTGACGAGGCCGAGCCCGATCGCCTGCTGGAAGGCGCGCTGTGCCTCCGCGTAATGATCGACCGGATCGTCCTCGATGATCACCTCCTCGCCGGCTGCGTCCCGGTCGGAGGCGCCGTTGGCGAGCTGGAAGTGGATCGCGGCCAGCTGCTGCCACGCGCGCAGGAACTGGGGGTACTCCCCGACCGCGAAGGCGTAGAGGCTGGCTGCCTCACGCAGGCGTTCGTCGAGCTGGTACTCGAACGCCAGCTGGACGGCCACGTGCGGCGTCGGATTCTCCGCGTGCATGCGCGCGAGGAGCTGGACCGCGCGCTCGCCCTTACCCTTCTGGCGCAGCTCGAAGACCTTGCGCATGTCCTCGATCTCGGCCGGATCGAACTCGGGCTCCGTCTCCCCGCGCGGAATGAAGTTCAGCGCGACCGCGTTCCGGTACTCGTCCGTGTTGAAGTACGACACGAGCGGAGAGGTGGTGTCGGAGGTGACTTCACCCGCCTGCTCGGTGCCGCTCGGAGCAGGTCGCGCTGCTTCGTCCTGCGCCTCCGCCGCGCTGGCGTCATCGTCCTGAATCGCCGCCGAGGCCTCGGGAGCGATGGTCGCCGGCGGAGCGACGAAGCTCGCGGCGATCGCCCTGGGCTCGGTCTCCACGGGGTCTGGCGCAGGTTCCTGGATGGCCGCGGGCGTCCCGGCGCTCGGCGCAGGCGTCACGGGCTCGGTGGAGACATCGGGGCCCTGCGCACAGGCCGCGGCGAGGGCCAGCAGGCCAGCGGTGGTGATTCGGTCGCGTTGGGACATCACTGTTACTTCTGGTCGGCGAACTTGAGAGTCTTCATGGCGCGGACGGTGACGCCCTTGCCGTCCTTCCTGGGCGGCTGATAGCGCCACTTCCTCGCAGCGCTCAGGGACGCCTTGGCGAGGACCTGGTTGGTCGCGGACTTGACCTTGATGTTCTGGGTCCTGCCCTGCGGGGTGATCTGGTAGATCAGCACGACCCGGCCGGGCGTGTGCTTCTGCTGCGCCGCGGTGAGGTTGGGCGCCTGAACGTTGATGGGCACGGGACGGCCGCTGTCGAGGCCGCCGGCGTCCACGAGCTCGTCGAGGGTCGCGGCGGCCTGACCGATGAGCGACTGCATGTCGAGCAGGCTCCCGCCGACGCCCTCGCCTCCGAGGCCATCACCTGCGTCCATCATCAGCTCGAGCTGCGCGAGCGAGAGATCCTCGAGAGGCTCCGGCTCCAGCTCGGGCTCCTCCTGCTCCTCGGGCTCCTCGTCCTCCGGCTCGTCCTCCTCCTCGACCACCTCCTCGACCTCCTCCTTGAACTCGGTCTCGAGCTCGTCGATGTCGTAGACCGTGTCCTGACCCTCCGCGATCTGGTTGATCACGGGCAGGAGGAGGAAGAGCGCGAGGGTCGCGACGAACGCGAGACCCGTGGTCACCGCGCCCTTGACGAGCTTCGAGATCGTGCGGAGGAAGGACATGATCGGATCCGATCAGCGCGCCGTCGCGAGGTTGACCTTCGTCGCGCCCGCGAGCTTGGCCTCGTCGATGACGCGCACGAGCACCTCGATGCGCGCGTCCTTGTCCGGCTGGATGATGACGGGCATCTCCGGCTCCTGCTGAATGAGAGGCCCGACGACGCCCTGGACACCCGCGGTGCCGATGTTCTTCTTGTCGTAGACGACGTCGCCCTCGCTCGTGATGGCGAGCAGGATGCTGTTCTTCTCGAGGTCCGAGGCCGAGGCCGCCTGGGGCTTGTCGACCTCGACGCCCGTCTCCTCGACGAAGACGGTCGTGACGATGAAGAAGATCAGCAGGATGAAGACGCAGTCGATCAGCGGCGACATGTCGATCGCCGTCTCGCTTTCGTCGTCCGATGCTTCGCGGAAGCGTCCCATGGTCTGTTTGCTGTGGTCTGGTGAACGGGCTGTCAGGCGCCCGCGGTCTTGAGTCGGCTCTGAATGCGTCGCTTGAGCTCGACGTGAGTGATGGAGCGCACGAGCTCGCGCCGCCGCTCGTCGGCGCGGCCGAGATCCGCCGAGAGCACGTCCTGTGCCCAGACCGCCTCGACGTGCGCGAGGAACGAGCGGTAGCGCTCGAAACGACGGCTCAGGAAGTAGTGGAAGAAGAGCCCGGGAAGCGCGACGACGAGCCCCGTCTCCGTCGTGTAGAGCGCCTCCGAGATGCCCTCGGCGATCTTCGACATCGTCTTGTCTCCTCCGCTGCCCGCGGCGAGCGCGTTGAAGGTCGCGAGCATGCCGGTGACCGTGCCCAGGAGACCGACGAGCGGAGCGGCGCTCACCGCGATCTTCATCAGTTTGAGGTCCTTGACGAAGGGCTCGATCTCGCGCGCGCGGATCTCGTCGAAGGCATCGTGCACCGTGGCCCGTCCTCCATCGACCACCTCGTCGACGTGGTCGAAGAGCTCGCCCATCGGGCCCTCGCGGTCCTTCGACTCAACGATCCAGAGCCGCCATTCGGTCTCGGTGATCCGACCGAAGCGCTTCGAGCGCAGACGCCGGGAGACACCGACGCCGATCGCGAAGATGAACAGCGAGATGAACGCCAGGGCGATCATCGCCCAGCCGCCCTTCAACCAGATCTCCACGCCCTTCTCGGCGAGGTCGCCGAGGGCCGCGGAGTCGACCTGATCGAGCAGGCCGTCCCAGTTGATCTTCAAGCCCAGCATGGGTCGGTCCGGTTCAGCCCCTCAGGACTGTGAGGCGACGCCTTCTTCAGCACCGGCGGGATCGTTCGAGAGCGGCCCGAGGAGATCCGTGAGGATCTCGCTCACCTGCCCGCGGACGGAGTCCTGCTCGAGCGGAGCCGCGCCGCGACGGGCGTCTGCGGGCTCGCCGAACTCGTCGGACTTGGCGACCTCGTTCGCGAACTGGACCGCGCTCGCCTCCATGCTCGTGATCACGCCGCGCGCCTTGCGCGCGAGATAGGCGTGCAGGAGGAGCGAGGGGATCGCGACGATCAGACCGAACTTCGTCGTGATGAGCGCCTCGGAGATACCGCCGGAG
>PKCK01000032.1 GCA_002862085.1 Planctomycetota bacterium
AGGCGGATCCCCCGGCGCTCCATCTGCGTGAGGACGCGCACGAGCGGCATCTCGAGCTCCTCGAAGAGCTGCTGGTTGCCGGTCTCCTCGAGATCGGTGGCGAAGCGCTGGAACAGCCGGAAGGTGACCTCGGCGTCCTCGCAGGCGTACTCGGCGACGTCGTCCACGGGGAGCTCTGCCATCGTCACCTGGTTCTTGCCCTTCCCGATGAGCTGGGAGGTGGGGATCTTCGTGACGCCGAGCTCGACGAGCGCCAGGTTGTCCAGGTTGTGGCGCCGTGAGGACCCGTGGATGGTGAAGCTCGCCACCATCGTGTCGAAGAAGGGCGGCGGGACGTCCACGCCCTGGGCGCCCATCACGAGGGCGTCGTACTTCTCGTTCTGCGCGACGCGCTGGAGGTCGGGGTCCGTCATGAGCGGACGGACGGCGTCGAGCAGCGCGGCGGTCCCACCCTCGAGCACGGGAGGCTCCAGGTTGAAGGGCAGGTAGAACGCGCGGCCGGGCTGGGCGCAGAAGGACATGCCCACGAGGTCCACCTGGAGGGCGTCGAGTCCCGTGGTCTCGGTGTCCCAGGAGAACGTACCGGCCTCGCGGAGCTCCTCGATCATGGCCTCGAGGCCGGCGGCGTCGCGCACGAGGACGTCCTCGCGCTCGCCGGGACCCGAGGCCTCGACGTCGCTCGAGACCTCCTCGGCGAGGCTGCGGAAGTCGAGCTCCTGGAAGAGCCCGCGCAGCTCCTGAACGTCCGGCTCCGACGCTGTGACGGCCTCGAGGCCAGGCTCGAGGGGGACGTCCGTGTCGATGGTGACCAGCTCCAGGGAGAGGAGGAGGTTGTCGCGGTCGTCCTCGATCTTCTCCTTGTTCTTGCCCTTCACCTCCTCGAGGCGCTCGAGCAACGCGGGGACCGATCCGAACTCACCGATGAGCTTCTGGGCGCCCTTCTCCCCGATGCCCTTCACGCCCGGCACGTTGTCGGAGGCGTCGCCCATGATCGCGAGCACGTCGATCACGTGCTCGGGATCGGTGCCGAACTTGGCGCGCACCTCCTCGGGCCCCTCGATGACGAGATCGACCTTGGGCTTGAAGATGTTGTGCAGCCGGACCTCGTCCGAGACCAGCTGCATCATGTCCTTGTCGCCGGTCACGATGCGGACCTCGTGCCCCGCCTCGCGCGCGCGAGTCGCGAGGGTGCCGATCACGTCGTCGGCCTCGTAGCCAGGGATCTCGAAGATCTGGATCCCATGGGCACGCACGATGCGCCTGATGTCCTCGAGCTGCTCGATCATCTCCTCCGGCGCTCGCTCACGCGTGGCCTTGTACTCGGCGTAGCGCTCGTGTCG
Organism: Planctomycetota bacterium; assembly: GCA_002862085.1. Classification (GTDB taxonomy): domain Bacteria; phylum Planctomycetota; class UBA1135; order UBA1135; genus Saltatorellus. Next base: position 1,341 of record PKCK01000032.1, read on the forward strand.
GAAGGTGGGCCCCTTCGCGTCGAGAGCCACGGCGACGAGGTCTGGCTTCTCCTCGCGCAGGATGCGGCGCAGGGCCATGGTGAAGCCGTAGGTCGCGCCGGTCGGACGCCCGTCGGGCGTCGAGAGGCCGGAGCGCATCATCGCGAAGTGGGAGCGGTAGGCGACCGCGGTCCCGTCGAAGAGGAAGAGCCGGGGCATGCCAGGGAGGCTAGCCTCCCTGGCATGCCCCGGCTCCGCCGGGTGTCCAGGAATCGTGCGCCGATCCCTCAGAGCTGCGCTACTGCCAGGTGACCTGCCAGGCGTCGCTGAAGTTGCTGGTGGCAGCGCCGGCCACGATGTCGCGGAACCAGGCCTGGAAGTTCCAGGTCTCGCCCGCCATCGCGGCCACGCTCCCCGAGGGCTGCGGTAGATCGTTCAGGTCGACGAGCACGTCCGCGGTGCCGAAGAAGCCGCCGTTGAAGATCACGTCCCCCACGGCGCGGCCGATCTGACCTCCCAGGCAGAGGTTGCCCTGTGCCCCGCCGGGGTTGAAGACGATCCCGGTCTGGCGACTGCAGACCACGAACCCGAACTGCTGCGGCGGGAGACCCGCGAGCAGCAGCCTGAAGTCGTTGTCCGCGATGGAGGCGCTGCCCACGGCCGTCAGGTAGGCGGGGCCGCCGGAGGAGTTCGAGACGTTGGGGGAGCAGTAGGAGAAGCCGGGATCGCAGTCGCCGGTGAAGGCGCAGGCGACCCACTCGGGATGGTCGACGAAGGGGTTGCGGTTGCCCTGGAACGCGGCGACGACGCCGTTGCGGCGGCGCTCGAAGTCGTCCACCGGGTCGTCGAGGTGCCACGCGAGGAGGGTCGTCAGGCGTCCCATGTACGCGACGCTCTCGTTCGATCCGGTGTTCGAGGAGGCGATCAGCCCGAGGTTGTCGGTGAGGATCAGATCCGGTTCAGCGACCCCCAGAACACCGTGCGTTCCGCCCTCGTAGCGGATCGCCGCGTAGAACAGGGTGCGCGCGATGTCCCCTTTCCGCATCCGGTTCACCTGGAAGGTGCCGTTGGTGAACGAGCCTGCGGTCCAGTTGGAGTTACCGGGGAAGGCCCCCGAACCGCCGCCGACGCCGTTGTTCGAGTCGGTCGTGAGTTCGTTGCATCCCGAGGTGCAGCTACCGAACGGCTTGTTGCTCCGAGACGAGTTGTACCCGCCGTCGCAGATGCGGAGCAGGTGGCAGTCGACGAAGGGGAAGTTCTCCCCGTCGTTGTCCGGGAAGCCGTAGGACGTCGGCCAGACGTGCTCGCGGTTGTAGTTGGAGTTGCCGCCGCCCTGCTTCGCGAAGCTGCGGTTGCGATAGACGTCGATGACCCGGGACGAGTTCGAGGGGTCCTGGTCCGCCAATTCCAGGATGTTCCAGGTGTCCGTGCTGCCCGCCGTGTAGGGGAAGAGCCCGTGGTCGTCGATGACCTCGTGGAGACTCGCGCGGAGCGCGGCCTGCGAACTCTCGTCGACGGAGTCGTAGTAGCCCTGGGGCGGGTCGCTGCCCTGGACGGCGACGGGGAGGACGAGGAGGAGGGGGGTCAGCATGGAGCGGGTGGGCTGCCGGTCTGGAACTGGGGGGAGGCACCCTCGCTCTGGACGAGGGTGCCTCCGCCTTGGTTCCCGGTCAATTCCGGGGGAGCTCCGAGGCTCCCATCGAGATCACTGGAAGGTGATCTCGAGGCCGTTGGTGAAGTTCGAGCCACCGCCGACGTTGTCGCGGTGCCAGGCCTGGAAGAAGCGCGTGTCACCAGCCGCGACGGCGATGGTGCCACTGCCGCTCGGGATCGAGGTCAGGTCGATGGTCAGGTTGAATTCGCCCGCGCCGTCGATCTGGAGGATCTGGCCGGGGCCGACGAAGCGGCCGAGGCTACCGGCGAGGCAGAGGTTGCCGTTGCTGCCCGCGGGGTTCGGGACGAACCCGGCGACCGCGCTGGTCACGAAGATGCCGAACTGGCCGCTGGGGAGCCCGGAGCCGGTCAGGGTCACGTCGTTGCTCGCGGCGAGGATCGACCCGGAGGCGCTGATCGCGCCGGTGGCGCCGGTGCTGTTGGCCGTCGCCGCGCAGTAGTTCGTGCCGAGCGCGCCGCCGCCAGGGCAGGGGCCGAAGGGCGCGCCGGGCGTGCACGTGGTCGACGGATTGGTGGCGCCCGGGGTCGGATCGAAGTACGGCGGGTTCGGGGCACCGTCCGTGAAGAAGTTGAGGAACACGTCGGAGCACCAGTCGCCGGGGCAGCCGCCGTTACGGGCCACTCCAGCGGGGAAGAAGTTCCCGTCCGGGCCGAAGTCCGGCGCGGCGTCGAACACCACGTCGGTGGCGCCGCTGTCGCGGACGCCGACCACGTCGAGGACGGTCACGCCCATCATCGTCGGCAGGACGGTCGTGGTCGCGCCGGCGGCGGTCCGGACGTCCGTGCCCAGGAGGCCGCTGATCGCGGCGCGGTTGTTCGGGTCCGGAACGTCCAGGAGGTAGATCGTGGCCGTGCTGTTCTCGAAGAGGTTGCTGCCGTTGAGGCCGATCAGGTCGATCGCCCCGGGGAAGGCCGCGTCGGCCTCGACCGAGCCGTAGACGAAGTACTGATCGCCAGCGGGGAACGAGTTGCCGGACAGGTCGTACGCGAAGTCGAGGGTACCGAGGACGGGGGTGTTGTCGCCCTCGACGACCGCGATCATCAGGCCGTCGGTGGACTGGCCCGGAGTGCCGAGGATCTCGACGTACTCCTGGTCAGCACCGGACGTGCTGAGGCGGAGCTCGGTGAACACCTGGGCGGAAGCGGTGGAGGCGAGAGCGCCGCCGGCGAGGAGCGCAGTGAGAGTCGTATGCAGCTTCATGGAAGAGGGCCCCGCGGGCCCGGAGGGGGGTCAAGTGAGCTGTGGATGAGGGCCGGGCCGGTGGGGCGAACGCGCCCCCCGCACGGCAAATCCGGCAACAAACGTAGAGATCGATCTCGATGAAGGAAATGAAGAGCCGAACAAGTGCGCAGCAGTGTGTCATGCGAGGCACCTTTCCGGATCTCCGCGAGCAGTCGATGCCTCGTGGGGGCCCCGAGAACGCACTCAAGCGGCCCATCCAGTGAGCGACACAGGACGAATTGTCTCAGAAGGCGACAGCGACGCCGCGCCGGTCCAGCCTGCCTCGACGCCGCGCGCGGTGCTCGGCGGCGTGCTCATGGGGCTCGCGAACCTCGTCCCTGGTATCAGCGGCGGGACCATGATCCTCGCGGTCGGGCTCTACGACCGCTTCATCAGTGCGGTCGCGGACGTGACCCGCCTAAGGCTTCGTCGGCAGTCCATCGCCTTCCTCGGCGCGATGGCGATCGGCCTCACCGCGGCTCTGCTGCTCGGGTCCGGCATCGCGGTGCGACTCGTCGTGGAGCACCGCTGGGCGATGTACGCGCTCTTCGTGGGGATGACGCTCGGTGGGGCGCCGGAGCTCTGGCGGCTCGCGCGGCCCCACGGCGCCGGTGTGCTCGTCGCCGTGGCCATCGGCTTCGGCGCCATGGCGCTGTTCGCCTTCGGCACCGGCGAGTCAGCGCTCGAGCCCACGATCCCCGTGCTCCTCGCCGTCGGCGCCGCAGGCGCCGCCAGCATGATCCTGCCAGGGATCAGCGGGAGCTACGTGCTCCTGATCCTCGGTATGTACGACACGGTGATCGGCGCGCTCTCTCTCTCCGAGGTCCGCGAGAGCCCGCGCGAGTCGCTCCTGATCGTCGGCCCGGTCGTCGTCGGCGCGGGGCTCGGGATCGCGCTGCTCTCCAACGTCCTCAAGGCGCTGCTGCAACGCTTCTCGGCCCCGTCCCACGGCGTCCTCCTCGGACTGCTTCTCGGATCGATCCTCGGCCTCTATCCCTTCCAGGAGAGCGTGCACCCCGAGCTCGCGCACAAACCGACGCGCAAGGCCATCGAGGCCGTCGTCCTCGACGGCGAGCCGGCCGAGGCTGCCGCGGCGTCGGTCGAGGGGCTGGACGGCGTCGCGCTCGCCGCGCACGCGGCGCGCTGGAGCAGCAGCGACAAGTCGGCGATCAAGCGCGCCAGCCTCGAGACGCGGCGCTTCGAGCCGTCCGTTGCTCGCGTGCTCCAGGCCGTGGGCCTGTTCGGGCTCGGAGTGGTGCTCACGCGACTTCTCGGGCGGGGCAGCGCCGGACGCACCGAGGACGCGACCGTGGGGGAGGCCACGCGCTGATCTCTGGCGAGCGCATCGTGCTCGCGGACGGCCGTGTGATCGCGGGCGCGATCGCGTCACGATGACCCCGCGCTCCGAACACCCTCGCGACTCCATCCCTCCGCCCACATGATGAAACGAACCATTCTCATCGCCGCGGTCCTCGCTCTGGCGGGCTGCCGGTCGACCTCCGTCCAGACCTATTCGTCGCCCGAGGAGGCCATCCGCGCCATCATCGCTGCGGCCGAGGCCGGCGAGGGCGAGGAGGCGTCGCGGATCTTCGACACCTTCGCCCGCTCCTCGGTCCAGCGCGACCGTGTCTTCGCGGAGCTCTTCGACGCCGGCGTCAGCCGCTACGAGGCCGGTCGCCACCGGGCGGCCGCCGACGTCTTCTCCTTCGTGTGCGAGCGGTACCCGGGCGCCGTCGACGCCAGGGAGTCCCTCGTCTACGCGCTCCTCCTGCAGCGCGGCCACTCCGATGGGGTCGAGCCCGGTTTGACGGCCGAGCTGGAGGCGGCCGTCGCGGACGCGCGCGCGTCCAGCCCGACGCCCGCGGTCTGGGTCGATCTCGCGGCGACGCGGGCGGCGGTGGACGCAGGCGATCTGCCCCGGGCGCGGGAGAACTTCGCGGTCTTCCTGAGCGCCTGGAGCGGTGAGCCTGCGGCTCTGACGGCCTACGTCGAGGACCTCGACCGTCGGCTGAGGGCGGAGTGATGGTGAGACCGGTCGGGACGGCCGTGCCCGTGGGGCTCGGGTCCGTTCCGCCGGCGTTCGAGCGGAGCCGTGACCCTCGCGCCGCGACGTCGTCGGTGGCCGACCTTCGAGCGGAGATCTCGGCGCTGGTCGAAGCGCTCGAGGAGCGCGCGGCCCTCCGCACCAGCCCCGGCTGGTTCCCGGCTCATGGGGCCGGGCGCTGCAGGAGATCGTCGCTGATCCCGGAGCTGCTCAGTCCCTCGCGTGGGTCTCGCGGGGGAGCAGGGTGCGCACGAACCATCCCGCGGCGAAGGCCGCTGCCAGGATCAGCGCGGCGTTCTCGGCGGAGAGGGTGGCGAAGCCTCGCGTGAGGATCGCGCCGAGCGCGAGACCCGCGACGGCGCCGCTCGCGGAGGTGAGTGGCTGGGCCACGTGCTGGCCGCGGTCAGGCTCGCGGACGACGAAGAGAGCCTCGCCCACCCAGCCGCCCAGGAGGCCCGCCACGGCGAAGAGCGTGGTGGCGCCGCCGGCGCCGAGCTCGGCGGCGACGTCGAAGAGGCCGAGAGCGCCAGCGGTCACCACCGTCAACGCCGTCGCCAGGAGCGCCGTGGTCGCGCGTAGCTGGGCTGCGCGGCGCAGTTCGAGTGCGCGCTCCTGCTCCTCGACCGCCGTGTCGACCGCCGTCTGGATCGCGAGCAGTGCGTCGAGGGAAACAGCGCTCCCGGACGCGGGCGCGGCGGCGCGGAGCGAGGAGCGCATGTGCGCGGGCGCGCGCTCGATGGCGCGCAGGAGAGCGCTTCCCCGTCCGTGAGCGTCGAGGCTCGCGAGCGTCTCGCGCTCGGCGCGCGCGCGAGCCCGTCGGGCACCGGCGGTGTCGCCGCGCGCGAGTCGGGTCTCCGCGCGCTCGATCTCTCCGTGTGCGCGCATGAGCGCATCGATCCGCTCCTCGTCCTCGAGCGCGTCCACTGCCGCCGCGTTCTCATCGCGGAAAGCCTCGAGCTCCGCGGCGAGGCCGCGCGTCTCCAGCGAATCGAAGGGGCGTCGCCCGTGGGGGAAGGTGCGCCCCGCGAGTCGTGTGACGAGCGCGCGCTCGCCCTCGGAGGTCAACGCCTGTTCGGCCTCCTCCAGATCGATCCAGTGCAGCTCGAAGCCGGGCGGCGGCGGCTCGGCAGGATCGAGCGCGGCGGCGCGACCAGGGCGGGCCAGCCAGAACCAGGTGACCACGTCGTCGCCGTCGAGGCGCTCGCGGGTCTCGCCGATGGACTCCAGGAGGCGGACGCGCTGTCCGACGAAGGCCTCGGCGGCGCGGTGGGCGGCGGTCTCCGCGCTCATGCCCGGGCCGGCCTCCGCCTTCGGCAAGCTCACGACGCCGCCGGACTCGAGCACAGCGAGGCGCGGGCCGGACTCGGTGGCGCGCACGATGGCCACGCCGCCCGCTGTTTGCTGGACGAGCGCTGCGGCCGGGGCGGGACCATCGAGCTCGGGGTCGTGCTCGATCTGAGGGAGGTCGTCGATCGGACGGTCGACGGGGGGGGGCGCCTCGGACATGCCGGCATGATAGGGCTCGCGGCGATGATCCCGGCGGGCGGAAAGCGCGATCCGCCCGCTCGTCTCAGCCCGCGCTCAGCGCGAGCAGGTGAGCGGGCAGCTCCGAGGTCCTCAGACGGGCTCTGAGGCGCTGCCAGCGCTTGCCCGCCGCCTCCTCGCTGATCCCGAGGCGCTCGCCCACTTCGCGGAGAGGCAGCCCCTCGAGACCGCAGTGCAGGACCAGCTTCCGCTCGTCGTCCGGCAGCGCGGCCACGGCCTCACGGAACCGGCCGAGCTCCTCGTCGCGGGAGACGCGCCGGCTCACCGCGGTGATCGAATCGGCGATCCGCGCGAGCGGGTCCGCGTCGCCGCCGTCCTCGCCGCTGGCCCTGATCCGGCCGAGCCGGTCCGGACGACGTGACTGGCGAGAGGCCTCGAGGAGCACGTTCTTCGCGATGCGGAACACCCAGAAACGAAAGGGGACGCGCTCGTGATCGAAGTCGTCGATCCGCCGCCACGCTCGCAGCCAGACCTCCTGGACGAGGTCGCCCGGGTCGAGAATGGCCGCCTGGTCGGGGCGGAGGCGCAGGGTGGCCCAGGTGTGGACGGCTGGCGCGATGTGCTCGTAGAGCCGCGCGAAGTCGCTGGCGTCGCCCTTCCGCGCCGACCGCACCCAGACCTGAGTGATGCCTTCGAGAGTCGCCGGGTCCGGTGCGTCGTTCACCGCCGCATCCTAACGTGAATGCGCCGCGAGCCCGCCCCGCTAAGCTCGGGCGGCGGTCCGAGCGCGCCGCAGAAGGAACATGGACGCCCACGACCGCCAAACCGAGGCGAGCCCGCCGTTGCCCGAGGACGTCAAGGCGGACCTCTTCGACTTCGTCGACGACTTCGCGAGGGACGAGGCCGAGGGACGCGTGCTGCCGCTGGGAGACTACTTGGCGCGCTATCCGCGGGCACAGGCGGAGGTCGCCGCTGAATACCTGCGGCTCACGGGGAAGATCGACGGGGGAGCGGAGGCGCGTCCGTCCGCGGGGGAGGCGGAGGCCGAGGAGGACGATGTCCCTCGCATCGGTCGCTACCGGCTCCTGCGTCAGCTGGGCGCCGGCGGTCAAGGCGAGGTCTGGCTCGGCCGCGACGACGGGCTCCGCCGCGACGTCGCCGTCAAGCTGCTCGGCGCGCGCTTCGTCACCGAGGATCAGCGCGCGCGCTTTCGAAGGGAGGCCGAGTCGATCGCGCGGCTCGAGCACCCCGGTGTCGCCCAGGTGTACGAGGCCGACGTGGACGGGGATCCGCCCTACATCGCCATGCGCTTCGTCGAGGGCGTGGACCTCGGCGCCGCCGTCGCGGCCGAGCTGGCGGCGGAGGAGGGCTCGACGCGGGTCGGCGGTCCCGTGCCCGTCCGTCCAGTGCAGCGCGGCGACGTCCATCGTGTCCTGCGGTTCTTCGAGAAGGCTGCGCGGGCGCTGCACGCGGCGCACGAGGCCGGCGTGGTTCATCGGGACGTGAAGCCGGGGAACATCATGGTCACCGGCGTGGGGGATCCGGTCCTGCTGGACTTCGGCCTGGCTCGCGACGAGCGCGGGTCGGCGGACGGCCGCAACGAGCCGGTGCTGACCCGCGAGGGGGACGTGTTCGGCACTCTCGCTTACATGGCGCCCGAACAGCTCCGGGGTGAGACGGAGCGGGTCGACGCGCGCGCCGACATCTGGGCTCTCGGCGTCACCCTCTTCGAGGTGCTGACGGGTCAGCGGCCCTTCGACGGCAACGGGCCCGCCGCGCTCGCGATCGCCATCAACCAGGGCCAGCGACGTTCCCTGCGCGCCTTGAACCGCGCGGTGCCTCCCGACGCCGTGGTGGTCGCCGAGACCGCGCTCGAGCCGAGCCTCGAGCGACGCTACGGGACCGCCCTGGCGCTGGCCGAGGACCTGCGTCGCGTGCGCGAGTACGAGCCGATCCTGGCCATCCCGGCGGGGCCGGGCCTGCGGCTGCGGCGCTGGTGCCGGCGCGAGCCGGCGTGGGCCGTGGCGATCCTCGGCTCCGTCGTCGCCCTCGTGCTGGGGCTCATCGCTTCGCAGATCGCGCTGGAGCAGAACCGCCGGCTCGTCGCTCGCTACGAGGGGCTCTACAAGGTCGAGAAGATGCCAGCCATCGAGCCGATCACGGCGTCCGGCTCGCTGGCCCTCGGGCTGGAGGCGGTCGGACGGCACGACGTGAGCGTGACGCGCTCCGTGCTCGTCCGTCCGCTGCTCGACCTGACCCTCGACGCGCGCTTCCAGCTGGGTCGGGGGCGCGCCTGGCAGGGGCTCTTCCTCGAGCAGGGAGGGCCGGCGGAGCGCATCGCGATCGTGGGACCCGCCGCGCGCGTTGCCGTGGCGTCAGTGGGGGAGCGGCGGGTCCTCGTGGAGCGCGAGGTCGGCGCGCAGGCCTACGAAGGGGCGAAGGTGCCAGGCGGCGCGCTCCTCGTCGGGACGGAGGACGGCCGCGTCCTGTCCCTCGACCCGGCGAGCCTCGAGACTCTCGCGGAACTGGACACGGGCGAGGAGGCCGTGACGGACCTCGTCGCGCCGCGCGCGGACGTGGCGGCGGCGCTCGTGGGGAAGACGCGGGTCGTGATGTTCGGGCCCGAAGCGGGAGACGTGCTGCGGGAGGTCGACCTGGCCGAGCACGGAACCTTCGGAGCGCTGCACGCCGCGGTCCTGCCGAGCGGCGACGTCCGGATCCTCGCCACGTCCTATGGATTCCACGGGCCCCACACGCAGTCCGCGAGCCCCAGCGCCGTGCTGCTCGACCCCGGGGCCGACGTCGACCCCGTCCTGCTCGCGCACGGAGCTCCGGTGGTGGACGCGTCGATCGCGGCCGGGCGCGCCCTGGCGGTGACGGTCGACGCGGCCGGCGTGGTGCGCGGTATCGACCTGGCCCGGGGCGAGTGGAGCCGAGGTGCGGACGGCGTGCTCGCCGACATCGATCTGCGCGGCGCGGCGGTGGCGATCGAC
>PKCK01000096.1 GCA_002862085.1 Planctomycetota bacterium
TCGAGGCGGACGGCTTCGTGGTGGCCACCGGCGCCATGACGCCGCTGCTCGAGGAGCCGCTGGGCTTCCGCGTCCCGATCGAGCCAGGGAAGGGCTACTCGATCACGACGTCGCGGCCCGAGCGGGCTCCGCGCCATCCTCTGATCTTCGAGGACTCCCACGTCGCGATCACGCCCATGGACTCGGGCTACCGCATCGGCTCGACGATGGAGTTCGTCGGCTACAGCCAGACGATCCACCCGCGCCGCTTGAAGCTGCTCACCGACGCGGCCGAGCGGCACCTCGTGGATCCGATGGGCGAGGTCCAGGAGACCTGGTACGGCTGGAGGCCGATGACCTGGGACGGCCGGCCGCTCATCGATCGCGCTCCCGCCATCGGCAACGTCTGGATCGCCGCCGGTCACGGCATGCTCGGCCTGAGCATGGCGCCTGGTACGGGCCGGCTCGTCGCGGAGCTCGTCACCGGTGACGCGCCGCACATCGATCCCGCGCCCTACGGACTCGCCGTCAAGGGCCTCGTGAGCCGCTGAACGAGAGGAGCCCCGCGATCCGGCGCGCGCCGGATCGCGGGGCTCCCGCTCATCTGCGCAGGGCGGTCACTCGACCGTGATCCGCACCATGTCCGATCGCGACACGCCCCCGGGAGCGAAGGGATCGCGGATCAGCCACTGGGCGTCGTAGGTCAGCCCCACGAGGGCCGGGGCGACGCTGCGCGGGTCGGCGTACGTGGCGTGGCCCTGGCCGGCGCCGCTGCCCGAGAGCAACACGGCTCCGGCCGGTCCGGGACGCAGGATCGGAGCGGGCGGGCCACCAGGCAGGTTGATGACCTGCACGTACAGCGTCGCCCATGCACCTCCGAGGCCGCCGGACACGCCGATGCGGAAGCCCTCGTTCCCCGAGTGGGCCGGCGATGGCACCAGGGTCCTCGGGAAGACGAAGCCACTCCCGAGCACGGCGCCGGTCCCGAGGGGCAGCGGGTTCGGCTGGGCCCGCTCGCTCCAGAGGGTGGGACGGTCGAAGGGGTACGTCTCGGCGGCCACGCGCGGGTCGGTGAGCGTGTTCAGGAACGCGATGATGTCCTGACGCGGCGGCGGCGGGACGTTGAGCCCGTTCAGGATCGGGGACTTGTTGTCGGCGAACGGGCCGCCGTCCTGGTCGTAGAAGAGCAGGAGGTCGAGCATGCTGTTGATGCCCGGCGCGCCGGTGTGGAAGAAGCGCTGCCGCAGGGAGACGTTGCGCAGGGACGGCGTCTTGAAGCGGCCACGATCTCCGAAGCTGCCCGTGACGAGGCGGCGGCCCTGATCCTCGTTCACCGGCCGGAGGCCGAGGTTGTGGTATTGGCCGTCCGAGAAGAGGGTCCCGGCGTGGCACTGGTTGCAGCGGCTCCCCGGGCTGTTGAAGGCGCCGCGGCCGCGGTTCTCCGCCTGGGTGAAGTTCGCCTGCCCGCGCATGACGCGGTCGAACTTCGACTGGTCGGGGACGAGCGTGCGCTGGTACGCAGCGAGCGCGAAGGCGATCCGGACGGGCGTGATGTCCGGGCTCCCGAAGGCGCTGGTGAAGAGCGCCGGGTAGGTCTGGTGGATGAAGATCGCGAGATCGGCGTCCGCCGGCAGGTTCGTCGCGAGCGCGAGGGGCTCCGCGCGTTCGAGGCGCTCGACCACCGCGTCCCACCCGCGCCCTTCGTCGGCCATCTCGATGTCCGAGATGATCGGCTCCAGGGACTGCGACTCGAGCGCGCCGCCGTTCGGGATGATGACGTTCCCGGTCAGCGGATCCCTGAAGGTGCCATCGGCGCGGCCGTCCCAGAAGAGCTCGGGGAAGTACGCCGCCGCGATCATGCTCGGCGAGTTACGCCCTGTCGCCTGGTGATCGAAGCCGAAGGTGGAGTCGGGGATGAAGGAGCCCGTGTCGTCCGCGCGTACGACGGCAGGAGAGCCGAAGACGTCGTCGGCGTTGCCGAAGATCCCGTCCGGGCCGGGGTGAGCGGGGCCCGCGGCGAGGCGCGGATCGCCGCCGCCGACGCCGGGCATGTGGCAGGTCCCGCACGCCATGCTCCCGTCGCTCGAGAGCTGCTCGTCCCAGAACAGAATCTTGCCCAGGACCGCTTTCTCGGCGGTGGTCGGGTTCTGGGGCGGCTGGGGGGGTTGCGGGAGCGGTCCCTGTGCTGCGGCGCTTCCAGCGAGCGCGGAGGCGGCCAGGGCCAGTGAGAGGGGGATGCGGAGTTTCATGTCGATCGTCTAGGGCAGACCGCCGTGCGGTTCGGAACGGCGGTGGGGAGGGGCGCAAGGGGCTCCTTTCGTCCGCCCTCGACAGCGAAGTTTCCCACGCTTCCGATCGCCCGGGCGAACGGGCCCTCAGTGGTCTCTCACAGAAATCTTCCCGACGGACCCCCGGTGACTCCTTGCGCGCGGGCGCCGGTGGCCACGTCATCCCCTGTGGGGGGCGTGTGGCGCGGTCTGTCGGGCGCCTCCCCCCTCTCACCGGAGTCGCCTCTCCCAGCGGGACGCGGACCAGGAACGAGCCTCGAATCAAGATGCGCACTCTCATCGCTGCCCTCTCCCTCATCACCCTGGCCTCCAGCGCCGACGCGCAGATCAAGAAGCCGCCCCTCAGCCCGCGGTCCGTCGTGACCCAGCAGATCGGCCTCGGGGAGATGACCATCGACTACGGCCGGCCGAGCGTCAGGGGCCGCAGGATCTTCGGCGAGCTCGAGGTCTTCGGCGCCGTCTGGCGCACCGGGGCGAACGCCTGCACCACGATCACCTTCGGCGAGGACGCCGAGGTCGGCGGTCAGCAGGTGAAAGCGGGCAAGTACGGCCTCTACACGATCCCGCGCGCCGACGAGTGGACGATCATCCTCAGCTCCCAGAACGACCTCTGGGGTGCGGGCGGCTACGACCCGGCCAGGGACGTCGCCCGCTTCGACGTCGAGGTCGAGGCGCTCGGCACGGTCCACGAGACGCTCTCGATCGAGATGCAGGGCTTCCACGCCAACGGCGCGGACATGACCATCGCTTGGGAGCGGACGCGCGTACGTTTCCCGGTGCGCGTGGACTCCGACACGCGCGTGCTGCAGGAGATCGACGAGAAGGTGCGCAAGGCGAAGGGTGAGGTCAGCCCGCGCACTTACTTCGACGCGGGCATGTACCTCTACGAGAAGCGCGAGAACCTCGACGAGGCCGAGGCGTGGATCGACCGAGCGGTCGAGCTCCGGCCGAGCGCATGGTGGCAGGCCTACTACAAGGCTGAGCTCGCCCATCACCTCGGCAAGCACGAGAAGGCCATGGCCGCCGCGCGGGCCGCGCTGGAGGGAGCCGAGGCCTCGCCGCAAGGTGACTTCGGCTACGCGGCTCGCGCGCGCGTCCTGATCGCTCGGATCGCCGAAGGGATGTCGGGCGACGATCGTTGACCGGGCGGCCTCGGGCGGCTCGCCGCGCGGCCCCAGAGGTCGTCATGAGGACGTGATCGTGGCCGAGGCCCGCGAGCGATCTCGACCGGAGGATGCGCCTTCGTCGGGGTCGTGGGCGAAGGCGTGTGCGCGCGACGCGGCGAAAGAGGTTCCACCCTCGACGAGCATCGAGGCGAAGCGAGCGTCCTTGCCTGGCAGGAGCGTGCGCCAGACCTCGGGCCCGGCGTGCTCTTCGTGGGAGTTCATGGCTTCTCGATGCCGGGCCCACGCGTCGGGCCCGGGGCTCACTCGTCGCGGCTGCCCGGTCTCTCGGCGTCGGGGGCGGGGGGCTCGGCGGAGGGACGTCCCGGGCGGAGCTCGACGTCCTGCGAGCCAACGGCGACTCCCTCGACCGTCGCGGGCCCCTGACCCGAGTGCTCCGCCGTGAGCACGAGCTCGCCGCCCGCGGTGGGCATCACCACCTCGAAGGAGCCGTCGGACCTCGTGGTGACCTCCGTCATGGACTGGCTCATCAGCCCGTCGCGCCTCGCCGTGACCCTTGCTCCTGCCACGGGAGCGCCGCTCTCGTCCATGACGACGCCGCGCGTGATGCGCTCCTCGTCGACCGGCCCCGCGCGGACGACGATCGCGCTGGCCTCGCTTCCGGGCAGCACTTCGAAGAGGCCGCTCTCTCCATCCCATGACCCGTGGAAGTCGGAGATCGCCACGAAGCCCTCTCCGGGCTCGATGTCGTCGATCCGGAAGCTGCCGTCAGGGCCGCTCGGCTCGCTGCGTCTGCCTCCCATCGTCGTGAGGCTGTCCAGCCGGCGCATCCAGGTCATGCTGATCCCCTCGATGGGCACACCGTCTCCCCTCACGAGACGCCCGGAGACCGCGCCCTTGCCTCCCGTTGCGGTCGCCATGGGCACGTAGGTCGGGCTCTCACGCAGCTGGGCGGTCTGCCAGACAGCGAGCGCGCCGATCACGAGGATCACCGCCGCGACGGCGATGACGAGACCCTTGTTCTCTGCGGCCTCCTGTTGATGCATGGGGCCATCATGCGCCCGCGTGTGGGCTTCGTGTAGCTCCCTCGAGCAAGAGAGGGTCATGGCTGCCGCGAGGGCCGCGCTGGAGGAGGCCGAGGCCTCGCCGCGGGGAGACTTCGGCGGAGCCGCTCGCACGCGCGCCCCCGTGGCGCGGATCACCGAGGACGTGTCGGTTCGATGACCCTCGATGAGGCGGCCACCGGGGGGCTCGCCGCGCTGTTCGGCGCTCGTGCGCTGGAGTGTTCGCTCAAGGAGGACCGGAGGAGCAGCCGAAACACCAGTTCCCCCCCCCTCTCCACAGCGAGCGAACTCCGTGAAAGCCATCGTCACCGACAACTCCAGCGACGCGCGACTCCTCCTCAAGAAGGTCCTCGAGGAGCTGGAGTTCGAGGTTCAGCTCGCGGAGGACGGCGGCGAGCTGCTCAACACGCTCACCGAGGAGACACCGGACCTCTGCCTGATCGACTGGAGCCTTCCCGGGATCACCGGCACGGAGCTGATCCGCGCGATGCAGCGCCACCCCGAATGGCGGGACATCCCCGCGATCCTCGTCGCCGACGAGACGCTCCAGGACGGCATCGACAGCGCCATCGAGGCGGGCGCGAGCGCGCACCTCGCGAAGCCGTTCGAGGTCGAGCGCCTGAAGCAGGTCCTCGACGGGATCGGCCTCTGAGGAGGACGAGTCGCCGGGCTGCGAGCACGCTCGCGATCTCGGAGGCTCGGGCGCCCGGCGGCCATCGACGGCGTGGCGTCGGGTCACGAGTTCGGTCGGCCGGACCCTTCAGCGCTCTGGCGCGTCTGCGGGCCTCGTTCGAGCGTGCGGAGGCGATCACGCGAGAGGCCCTCGGCGACGAGGCCCTCCAGCAGGACTCTTCCGCTCTGAAGCTCCAGGCCTTCGACGACGCGCCGCTGGTCGTCGCCGTCACCTGCGACATGAACGAGCCGAGAGGGCACGGCCTCGGTCGCCGCACCAGGCCCCAGGCCGCCCGTGACTGCCGTGCAGAGCCTCATGCTCGCGGCGCGCTGCGAAGGCCTCGGCACGGGCTGGGTCAGCATCCTCGAGCCCGAGGAGTTGCGCCGCGCCCTCGAGCTTTCCGAAGGGGTCGAGGCGGTCGCGGTGCTCTGCGTCGGCCACGTCGACCGCTTCGAGGAGCGGCCGGAACTGGAGTCCGCCGGCTGGGCCGAGCGGGCCGACCTCGCTGGCATCGTGCGTCACGAGGTCCACGACGGTCCCGTCGTGGACCTCGGGGGATGAGCGAGCGACTTCGCGCGCGGAGCCAGTGCGACGGGCTCTCGAGGGGCGCGTCCAGAGCGCACCGGCTGTCTGCCCATTCCATGGCCCGGCGAGCGAAGACCGGGCCCGGCATCGCGGCTGTGTGGAGACGACGTCGGCGACTAGATTGGGTCGGTGGAGCGCGCCCTCGTCATCGTCAACCCCGCGGCCGGTCGCGGCCGCGCCGGCGCGGCCGCCGAGACCGTGCGGAGCCGGCTCGAGCGCGCTGGCTGGACGGTCGATCGCGTCGAAACGCGGGAGCCGGTCGACGAGGAACGCCTCGCTCGAACCCGTGAGGGATTCGACGTGCTCCTACCCGTCGGCGGGGACGGGACGTTGCACGAGGTGATCAACGCGGCGACACGCGGAGGCGCTCGATGTCCGGATCTCGTTCCGGTCCCTGCAGGGTCCGGGAACTCGCTGGCCCTGGACGTTGGCGTCCGGACCCCGTCCGACGCGGCGGAGCGAATCCTCTCCGGACGCGAGCGAGCGCTCGACGCCATGCGCGTCGTCCTCGACGGTGAGCGCACGGTGATCTCGGTCAACGTCGTCGGCTGGGGCGCGGCGGCGCGGATCAGCGCGCGAGCCGACCGCTTCCGCTGGGCCCGCGGGGCCCGCTACGACGTGGCCTCCGCGACGGAGATCTTCAAGCCGCGCATCGCGCCAGCCAACGCGCGCGTCGACGGGGTCGAGGATCCGCGTCAGCTCCTCGGCATGGCCCTGATCACGCAGCACTCGGGCCGCGGCATGCGCATCGCGCCCGAGGCCGTGCTCGACGACGGCGAGTTCGACGTGGTGACGCTCGATCGCGGCTTCCGCCCGCGTCTCCTCGCCATGCTCGCCGCCGTCCAGTCAGGCGGTCACACGCGCTCCTCCCTCGTGCGCTTCCGCCGGGCGACGGCGCTCGATCTCGAACTCCTCGACGGTGCCGGCCTCGTGATCGACGGCGAGAGCGTGCCCGCGCGAACGGCCCGCCTCGAGATCCTCCCGCGCTTCGCGACGCTCAGGGCCTGACCCTGGTCTCTCATGACCGCGGTCCCCGTCCGCGCGCGCCATCAGACGCGCGGGAGCGCGTACCCCTCGCGCCGCTCGTAGTCGAGCCACTCGTTGGCCTCGTCGTCGCCCACGAAGCGCCACGCAGCCGGGTCCCACTCGAGCGTCCTGTGGTGCCAGTAGGCGATGTTCATGAGGTGGCAGATCGCGACGCTGCGCGCGCCCACCTCCGCGCTGCAGATGGGCGTGCCGCGGTCACGGATCCGATCGAGCCAGTCCTGGGCGTGGTTCTGGTTGCGCGGGAGTCGCTGGGCGGGGTCCTCCGGTTCCCACTCGAGGATGTCGCCGGGGACGCTCGAGATGCGTCCGCGATCCACCGCGATCATCCCCTTCTCGCCGATGAAGGTCGCGCCGCTCGGGCCGCCGTGGGTGAGGCGGACGCCGTCCGCGTACTCGACCGCCGCGCCGCGCTTCGCGCCGCGTTCGGCCGGCGGGATCACGCGCACCGGGCCCGAATCGTCCATGCCCAGGGCCCACTGGACGATGTCGAAGTGGTGGGCGCCCATGTCGGCCAGCCCGCCGCCGGCGTACTCGCGATAGCGCCGCCACTGGGGGTAGTGCCCGTGGACGCCGCGGGGGCTCAGGACCTCGCTGAACTCGCGCGCGGGCGCGGGGCCGAGCCAGCGATCCCAGTCGAGACCAGGCTCCATCTCGTCGGCGGCGAGGTCGCACCACACAGGAGCGTCACCGACCCCGACGTTGACGTTCAGGACGCGTCCGATGCGCCCCGCCCGGACCGCCTCGGCGGCCTTCACGAAGCGATGGCCGAACTCGCTGCGCTGTTGACTGCCGGTCTGGAACACGACGCCGTGCTTGGCGGCCGCTTCGATGACGAGCTGGGACTCCCGCAGGGTCAGCGTCAGCGGCTTCTCGCAGTACACGTCCTTCTTCGCGGCGCATGCGGAGAGGATCTGATGGGTGTGCCAGTGGTCCGGCGTGGCGATCACGACGGCATCGACGTCCTCCCGCCGGACCAGCTCCTCGTGGTCCGTGGTCGTCCAGCACGCCGTGTCTCCGTGGTGTTCGTCCACTCGCCGCTTGGCGTCGGCGAGGCGCGTCGCGTCGACCTCGCAGAGCGCGGTGACGCGGAACCCGGGGTTGCGCAGGAGCGCGCCCGTGAGGAGCCGCCGGCCGCGGATCCCGATGCCGATCACGCCGACGCGCACCGGGTCTTCAGGAAGGCGTGGGAGCGCCCGGGCGAGAGGCGCGGCCGCGAGGGCGGCTCCGGTCGTCAAGAGCTGGCGGCGATCGAGGTGCGGGGTCTTGCTGAGCATGGGGACCACCGTAGCGTCTGCCGCCGGGAGCACTGGAGGAGGGCCCGATGCGCCGCGCAGCCTCCTCGGGGTTCTCGACGGCGGGGTCGCGCGGAGGTCCGTCGACCGCCTCCGCTCAGCCCGATTCCGTGGAGCGTCCGCTGTCCAGCTCCTCCAGCGCCGACCGCGTCATGCGCTCGGAGAACGCGGAGAGCTTCCAGTGCCCTGGCGCCCATCCGGCGAGGAAGCGATGGAAGTCGGCCCAGGCGAAGGGCCAGAGAGCGCGCCACTCGTCCTCGACCGCCGCGCTCTCGAGGCCCCGCTCGGCGAGGACGCGCCCGAGGTCCTCGAAGTAGCGATCGAGGTGGGCGTCGGCGCCGCGGGCGAGCTCCTCCTCTCCCAGGCAGCTCCCCAGGAAGTAGGCGACGTCCTGGACGCCGACGCCGCCGCCGACGTACTGCAGATCCACGGCCGCCACCTCCTGGAGCTGCGCTCCGTCGCGCCGGATGGGGAAGCAGAAGTTCGCCACCTTCGCGTCGCCGTGGAGGAGAGTCCGGTGGCTCGCGCCGCCGAGGCGCTCGTCGATGGCCGGCGCGGCTTCGCGGAGCCGCGCGTCCTCCGTGGCGGCGAGCTCGTCGGGGCGCGTGTCGAGGTGCCAGTAGGTGCCGCGCGGCCAGAGCCCCTCGGGCGCCCGGCCGAGGAAGGCGCCGTGGAACGCCGCGAGCCATCGCAGGCAGGCGCGGATCTCCATGTCCGACGCGTTCCCACGCCGCTCGGGGAAGCCCGCCGCGTCGAGGTCCTCGAGCAGCATCATCCCGCCGCTCTCGGTCTCTCTCTCCCCGATGAGCTGCGCGGTCCGTGCTCCTCGCGCGGCGGCGGCGTGGGCGCGGTAGAAGGCGCGCTCGATGGCGTAGCTGCGGCGCTTGCGGACGTCGGCGAAGCTGGAGCTCCAGCCGCGCGGGTGATCCGGCCCGCCGCGTGGCCGCTCGATGCGCTTGAGGATGACCGGATTCGGACGCGCGTCGACGCCGCCGTCGAGCCACCAGCGCTCGATGGCGCCGTAGCCGCTCCACAGCTCCTGCACGAGGTCCGGGGGCCCGTCCGTCGGGCGCCCGGTGACGGCTTCGATCCACGCGGCGGTGTCCACGCCGCGCATTGGAACCTCAGCCACGGCGGCGGGCCATCATCCGAGCAGGAAGGCACGGAGCGCCGTCTCGTTGCTGCGAATCGCGTCCTCGAGAGCCTTCACGAGCTCCGGGTCGAGCGGGCCGTCGAGGCCTGCGTCGATGAGCCCGGCCTTGAGCGCCGCGTGGGCCTCCTCGACGGGTTCGCACCCGCTGTCCAGCACGAAGGCCATCAGAGCTCCCACCCTGAGGAGCTGGAGGCGGGCCCTCTTGGCCTCGGCAGGATCCATGTCGACCTCGAAGACCTCGGCCATGTCCCCGAGGCCGCCGGCGGCCTCGAGGTTCTGGATGGACCAGGCGCGCGTCCACCAGGGGTTCGCGTCGGGCTGTGCATCGAGGTCGAGGGACGTGTCGCGGTAGAAGCGCTCGGCGTAGACCGCGGCTCCCCACGAGAGCCACGCGGGGAGGCGCTTCTCCGCCTCGCGCTCGGCGAGGAAATCGGGGCCTGGCCCTTTCTTGCTGGCCGCCTTCTCCGCCTTCGGGCACGGATCGACCGCGTCCACCCAGGAGAGGGCGTAGGCGAGGCGGGCGGAGTGCACTCCGAAGGCATCTCCGTGGAGGATCTCCGAGTTCCAGACGCCGACGCCGGCGCCGTCGTAGAGCGACTTCTGGCCGTCGCGCTCGAAGCGGCGCTCGGCGAAGTACGCGCCGTAGATCACGTGCCGGCCGGCGCCGTGGAGCGGCGCGCGGCGTCCGTCGGGCGCGCCGAACGCGATGCGGTCGGCTTGCTCCTCGGTGCGTGCGATGATCACGTCGAGGGGGAGCGGCGGCACGAGTCCGAGGGCGCGCTCTAGATCGGGGACGGCGCGGCCCATGTGGACGAGGGCGGCGATCGCGACCCGGCGGTCGGTGGTGGCGTGGATCGTGGCGAAGGCCGAGGGGATGACCCAGGGAGCGTCGATGCGGGTGCGGCGGCGGTTCGCCTCGGGGAGATCGCACCACTCGCGTTCGACGGGATGAAGTCCGGCGGCGAGCTTGGGCGCGTCGTCCACGTCGACCCACACGGTGTCGATGCGCATCGCGCCCTTCGACGCGCGACGCCGGTCGGCGCGGGTGACCCAGACGCCGGTCTCGGGGTCGCGTCGGTCGCCGGAGCGGACGCGGGCGCGCTCCGCAGGTGCGTGCCAGACGCCCTCGCGCTCGACCCAGCCTCGCGCGGCGGCGCGGGTGGGATCCTGGAGCGATCCCATCAGATCTGCAGAGACATCTCCGAGCTCCTCGGCCCCTGGCAGCGCGAACTCGCCCGGCACGCGTAGGTCCACG
>PKCK01000062.1 GCA_002862085.1 Planctomycetota bacterium
GCCATGGTCCCCGCCGCCGAGTGATCACGAACAAAGGGAGGGGAGCCGCTCGCGCAGCCCCCCTCACCATCACTGCCAACCTCCATCGCCACCGACCTTGATGGTCGATCCAGCCCTGCCAGACCGCGCGGCGGATGCCTGCCAACACCCAAGTGTGCCGCAAGCGATGGAAGGTCCCTTTTCCGGCTCCGGTGAGATCCCGGAGCAGCCCTTAAATATCGCTCGTTGTGGCGGTTGTTCCAATCCTCACGCGGGAAACGGGCGACGTGCGGCCGGACTGCTCAGTCTGGTACGGAATCCGGCAGGGAACGCTTCAGGACGAGAACAGGAAGTCACTCTCGTCGGACCACATCGCATAACGGTACAGCGGGACGAGGCGCGACATCTCTTCGACCATGAGGTCCGGGACCTCCGGCGCGAGGACGGCTTCGCGGATCGCTTCCTGCGCTGGCCAGCGACGCTGGACAGCGAACAGGTGTTCGCCGGGCTCGTAGTACTTGAAGAACTCCTCGAGCCGCTCGACCGAGAGCTCGCCGCAGATCCACTCCCCCTTCCAGTCCGCGAGCTGGAGCCGGAACCCCTCCAGCTCGTTCAGGATCCCGAGGAGCGGCCCGAGTCCATCGGCCTGCGTGCGCTTGACCAGGTTGCGGCCGTCGAACCAGCCGTCCTGGTGGATCCGGAAGCCGACCTCGAGCGCGTCCGCCTCCAGCGCGGCGCACAGGTAGCCGTTTCGGTAGGCCTGGTCGAGGTCCTTCGCGAGGTCAGCTCCGATGGTCCGGCGGAGCTTGGCCTTCGCCGCCTTCGCTCGCGTGGCGTACGCCCACAGTCGCTCGACGCGCCCCCCGTTCACCGGCGGGAAGGGGTTGTGGATCGAGGTCCTGACCTCGAGCTTCACCTCCTTCTTGGTCCGGGTCGCGAGGGCCTTCGCGACGGCCTCCAGTCGGCGCCGGGCCGCGAGGCGGTGGTCGTTGTGATCGGCGGAGCGAGAGCGGGGCGGCCGCAGGGCCTCGAAGTCCCAGGGCACGAAGGGCTCCAGGGTGGTCGAGGGGCGCTTGCGCGGAGTCGAGGCCGCGCCAGCCGCGGAATCGTCGCCGGAGCCTCCTGAAACCCTTCCATCGGGGTGTTCCATCGGGGCATCCTGGCGACCGGCGCGCCCTGAAGGGGCCGGCCGAACAAGGAAATCAACTCGTCAGGGCACCGGAGAGGGCCTTCGCACCTCGTACCCCCTGGCCGGCCCGGATCGCCCGCCGACCCGGCTCCCGACTCGATCCCCCCCGGCCAGCCCCGCTCTCACCACCAAGACAGGCGCCCTCCGTGAGCCCCGCGGCGACGCGCCCGGATTTTCGCGGCTCCTGACGCACGAAACCCCGGCCCCGCTCGTCCGTAGCAGGGACGTGACCCGAGGCGGGCGGGACGCTTCCACCGCGGGGGCGCCCGACCTCTCCCCCCCAGCCAGCCATGCGCTTCGCCCACTTCGACTTCGACCCTGAGACGGACCGCCTCGGCGAGGGTCCGCTCAGCGAGGTCTACCGCGCGGTGGACACGAAGCTGGGCCGGACGGTCGCCCTGAAGATCCTGCGCGCGCACGCGGAGATCGACCCCCAGGCCGACGAGCGTTTCCAGCGCGAGGCGAAGAACACCTCGAAGCTCGACCACCCGCACATCGCGACGATCTTCGAGTACGACCGCTTCGAAGGCACGTCGTACATCGCGATGGAGTACCTCGAGGGCCGCACCCTCGACCGGATCATCAAGGACCAAGCTCTCGGCTACGAGGAGTGCCTGCGCGTGGCGCTTCAGCTCTGCTCCGCGCTCGAGGTCGTCCACGAGAACGAGCTGATCCACCGCGATCTCAAGCCCGCCAACATCCTGCTCGAGGACGACGGCAACCTGAAGCTCCTCGACTTCGGCATCGCTCGCGCCGCCGACGAGAACAGCATCACCCAGCACGGGATGCTCGTGGGCACGGTGCTCTACATGAGCCCCGAGCAGGTGCGCGGCGACGACCTCGACGCCCGCAGCGACGTCTTCTCGCTGGGCGCCGTGCTCTATCACGTCATGACCGGGCAGCTGCCCTTCCCCGGGGAGTCCTTCCCCGAGGTGTGCATGGCGATCCTCGACGGCCCACCCCGCCGCCGTCCCGGCGAGGTGCGCCCGGGCTTCCCGGCGCCGCTCGAGGAGTTCGTGATGGCGTGCATGCGCGGCGAACCCGCGGAGCGCTTCAGCGACGCCTCCGAGGTCCTCGCCGAGCTCCGCCGCGTGGAGGTCGAGATCGCCGGGACCGGGACGCGCCGCGCCGTCTCCCTCTCGGGCCGCGTGCTCCTGCGGCCCTTCTCCTGCGGCGGCGCCGACCCGAGCTCCTGCAGCGTCATGGCCGGCGGCCTGCGCAAGGACCTCGCCGCCGCCCTCGCGCGCAACAAGGGCCTGCGCGTGAAGCTCGAGGAGGAGGAGGGCGTCATCTACGACCACGTCATCGACGCCACTCTCGCCGTGGACGGAACGCAGGGCATCCTCGACGTCACGACGACGACCGACCCCGGCGGCCGCCCGCAGTCCCGGACGGATCGCTGCACCGCCGAGGACGCGGACGAGTGGGCGCTCCAGGAGGAGCTCGTTCGCGCGTCGATGCGCGCTCTGCGCTCCCGCCTGGCGCAGGCCACCCAGCCCCCCGCCCGCCCGCGGGCCGGCCGCCGGACCGACGAGGCGAAGGCCCTGACGATGCGCGCCCGCGACGTGCTGCACCGCGGCCGCTCCAAGCACGTCATCACCGCGACGAGCCTGCTGCGCAAGGCGATCGACATGGACCGCTACTGCGCCGACGCCTACGCCGTGCTCGGCGAGGCGATGGTGCGCAAGTTCCTCCTGTGGGACGGCGACCCCACCTTCCTCGACGACGCTCGCGAGAACGCGGACAAGGCCCTGACCCTGGAGAACCGCAGCGCCCTCGCTCACACCACGCTCGGCTTCGCGAACCACCTGTCCGGCCACCTGGAGGATGCGCAGCGCGAGTACCGGCTCGCGATGCAGTGCGACCAGGAGGAGTGGCTCGCCCACCGCCTGCTCGGCTCGGTCTACGCCCGCGAGGGCAACTTCAAGAACGCGACCGGTGTGCTCCAGCGCGCGATCGGGCTGAAGCCCAGCCACATCGCGTCCTACGACCACCTCTACAACGTCCTGATGCGACTGGACCGCTACGAGGAGGCCCTGGAGATCGCGGACGGCGGCGTGGCCGCGGGCCGTCGTCGCGTGAAGCGCGTGCCCGACGACGTCGACGCGCGCCTGCACATGGCGATGCTCTACGCCCGCCTCGGGCGATCCGACGAGGCTCGCGCGGAGGTCGAGACCTCCCTCGGGCTCGCGCCGCGCGACGGCTTCACCTCCTACCACGCGGCCTGTGTCTTCTGCCTGCTGGCCGACCCCGACGACCTCGACCGAGCCCTCGATCTCCTCGCCAACGCGCGCGACCGCGGCTACTACCTGCGGGGCGAGCTGACCCGGAACACCGACCTCGACGTGCTGCGGAGCATGCCTTCCTTCAGCGAGCTCGAGGACTGAGGCGGGACCTCAGACCAGGAAGCGCTCCGCCTCGTCCGGCCGCGGCAGGCGACAAGCCTCCGCGCCGCCGAAGATCCCCATGCGGTACCGCGCGATGACCCGGTAGACGGCGTCCCGCAGGAACGCGGGCACGACCAGCATCGCGCGCGCCCACGACCAGGGCCGACGCAGCTTGCCGGCGACCCGCAGCGCAGCCCCGCTGCGCAGGTGCACACGGTCCTCGGCGTCCACGTAGACGACGGTCGAGAGGTCCTCGTCGAGCCCGTGACGCGCGAGCACCGCGCGGCCGACGTCCGACTGGAGCGGCGCGAAGCAGAGCTCCGGTCCGCGCTCCTTCGCGAGCACGAAGCGGACCGACCGCGCGCAAAGGCCGCACTCTCCGTCGTAGAGGAGCAGTGGCCGCAGGGCCGCGGCGGCTTCGTTCGGGGGTGCGTCCACGAGTCCAATATCGGACCTGGAAGCCGCCCTGAGCACCGCCTGAGGGGGGCAAATCTCAGCGCGGGATTCCCTCTCTTGAGACGCGGGGGACCTGGGGATAGGGTCCCGCCCCCTTCCGCGTCGGGCCGAACAGCCCGCGCTCTCGCGCCCCCGCCCCCGACCCCATGCCCCTCGATCGCTCGATCGTCATCGTCGACACGGAGACCGCCACGCTGAGCGGTGCGCCGCACCTGCTCGAGCTCGGTGCGGTGAAGGTCGAGGACGGCGAGGTCGTCGACACCTTCGAGACCCTCGTGGCGCCGCTCGTGGAGATCGAGCCCGAGGCCACGGACATCCACGGCATCAAGAACGAGGACGTGCGCCGCTCCCCGATGGCCGGCAGCGCTCTTCAGCAGTTCACGGAGTGGGCCGGCGACGCGTGGCTCTGCGCACACAACGCGGGCTTCGACGCGCGGGTCCTCGGCTTCGAACACGCCCGCACCGGCGCGCCCGTCCCCGAGACACCCTTCCTCTGCACGCTCAAGCTCGCCCGGCGCCACATCCCCGAATCGCCGGATCACAAGCTGGAGACCCTGTGCCAGCACCTCGACCTCGACGAGGGCGAGCACCACCGCGCGCTGGCCGACTCCGTCTGGTGCTGGCAGGTGCTGGAGGAGTGCGCGCGCCGCGCCGAGACCGACAACGCCGCCGAGCTCCTCGCCCAGTGTGGCAGCCCGGTGACCATCCCCGGCTTCGTCCCCGGCCCTGCTCGCATGAAGCCTCGCCTCCGCCCTTTGACCCAGGCGGTGCGCGAGCAGGGCGAGGTGACCCTGCTCTACGGCAGCGCCGAGTCGAGCGTGCCGAGCTCGCTCCCGGTCATGCCGCGCCTGCTCTACGAGCGCCACAAGAAGAGCTACCTCGAGGCGGAGTGCATCCGCACGGGCACCCTCAAGACCTACCTCCTGGACCGGATCCAGAAGGTTCTCGTCGAGAGCTAGGGCGCTCGGCCCGGCCCCCTTCGAAGCGGACCGGCCCCGCGGCCCCGATCGGGAGGGAACTCCGCCGGACCGGGGAGCGGATCGCGCGGACCCCTGCGCGCGACGGAGAACGGTCGCCGCGGCGTTCGCGCGCAGGTGGGGCGCAGCCGCCCCGGGGGCGGACGAGGCCCGACGCGCTGGGCCCGGGTCCGAGTTCCAGTCAGCGACGCCGCACCGGGAACCGGCTCGCGCTGTGTCTCCCGGCGGGTCGCGTCCGTACCCTCTTTGCGCTCGAAGCCGGCCAGGGAGGACTCGCTCGCCCTGCCACCGCCCCATCGACCCCTCTTCGCGGGACCCCGGAACCCGGCCCCCACCGCGCGCAATGACCGCCGCCTCCACGACCATCCGCAACATCGCCATCGTGGCCCACGTCGACCACGGCAAGACCACCCTCGTGGACGCGATGTTCCGCTACGCCGGCACCTTCCGCCAGAACCAGGCGGTGGCCGAGCGGGCCCTCGACTCCGGCGACCAGGAGCGCGAGCGCGGCATCACGATCCTCGCGAAGAACACGGCGATCAGCTATCAGGGCACGCGCATCAACATCGTCGACACGCCGGGCCACGCGGACTTCGGCGGCCAGGTGGAGCGCACGCTCAACATGGCGGACGCGGTGCTGCTGCTCGTGGACTCCTTCGAGGGTCCGATGCCGCAGACGCGCTTCGTGCTGCGCAAGGCCTTCGAGCACAAGCTCAAGGCGCTCGTGATGGTCAACAAGATCGACCGCCCGGACGCGCGCCCCGACGAGGTGCTCAACGAGGTCTTCGATCTCTTCGTCGACCTCGGCGCCGACGACGACCAGCTGGAGTTCCCCGTCGTCTACGGCTCCGGCCGCGATGGCTGGGCGACCGCCGACCCCGCCGACGCGCAGGACGACCTGAAGCCGCTGTTCGACCTCATCCTCGAACACGTGCCGACGCCCGAGGTCGACCCCGAGGCCCCCGCGCGCTTCCAGGCGGCGACCCTGGACCACGACGACTTCCTCGGGCGCATCGCGGTCGGCCGCGTCGAGCGCGGGACCCTCGACGTCACCAAGCGCTACGCCCTCGCGCACCCCGACCGGGACAAGGCCCTCTCGGTCCAGCCCAAGAAGCTCTTCCGCTACGAGGGCCTCGAGCGCGTCCCCACCGAGACGGTCGCGCCGGGGGACATCGCCATCGTCACCGGCATCGAGGAGCTCAGCATCGGGGACACCCTCTGCCACCCCGAGCACGTGGAGCCCCTGCCCGCGATCGAGCTCGACGAGCCGACCATCTCGATGGTCTTCTACGTCAACAACTCGCCCTTCGCCGGCCAGGAGGGCGACTACGTCACGAGCCGCCAGATCCTCGGCCGCCTCGAGCGCGCCGCGACGCGGGACGTCGCGCTGCAGCTCGCCTCCACCGACGCGGCGGACGCCTACGAGGTGAAGGGCCGGGGCGTCATGCACCTCTCGGTCCTCATCGAGACCATGCGCCGCGAGGGCTACGAGTTCGCGGTCGGCAAGCCCCACGTCATCCTCAAGGAGATCGACGGCGTGCGCTGCGAGCCCTTCGAGCGCGCGAGCGTGGAGGTGCCCACCGATCACGCGGGCCGCATCATCGAGTACCTGGGCCGGCGCCGCGGCGAGATGCTGCACATGGACTCCTCCGGCGACTTGACCCGCCTCGAGTTCAAGATCCCCTCGCGCGGTCTGATCGGCGCGCGCACGTCGCTCCTGACCCTGAGCCAGGGCGAGGCGATCCTGTCCCACGTCTTCGAGTCCTGGGAGCGTGATGGCGGCACCATCCCGCGCCGCACCAACGGCGTGCTGGTCTCCGACCGCGCAGGCGACGTCATCGCCTACGCCCTCGACGGACTGCAGGACCGCGGTACGTTCTTCGTGCCCGTCGGCGTCCCGGTCTACGCCGGGATGATCGTGGGCGAGAACAACCGCGACTCCGACCTCGAGCTCAACGTCTGTCGGGCGAAGAAGCTCACCAACATGCGCGCCGCCGGCCGCGACGACAACACGAAGATCGCGCCGCCGAAGATCATGTCCCTCGAGGAGGCCCTCGAGTACGTCGAGGACGACGAGCTCGTCGAGGTGACGCCGAAGAACATCCGCTTGCGCAAGCGCCTGCTCGACGAGAACGAGCGCAAGCGCGCGAAGAAGAAAGCAGCCGCTCCATCCGCGTGAGCGGATGGGCCCTCTGTCGAGGACGTCCTCCGCTGCCCCCGCTGCAGCAGCCGGCGCCATCGCATCGCCACCATCACGGAGCCGATCGACGAGTTCCAGACCCCCTCAAGCTCCGCGGTCCGCGTCATCGAGGGGATCGACGCCGGGACGAGGTCTCCGAAGGCGGCCACGGCCGAGCTCTTCGAGCTCTTGGGCAGCGCCGCGTGTATCCCTCCGGTCTTCGACCTGGCCCGCCCCGAGGCTCACTGCGGCGGCAAGTTCGACGCCGGGCACTGGCACGGGCTGTTGCGCTGGGGGAACCTCGAGGCCCCCGCGCAGGTGAAGGAGCAGCTCTTCCGCGGAGATACGGGCGCGAGCCTCTCACGCTCCACTGCGCGGTACGAGGACTTCTTCCAGAGCCCGGAGATCGCCGGCATCCAGCCCTTCCTCGACCGCACGACGGGAGGAGCCGCCTGAGCCACGAGTGGATCCAGGACCAGGAGGTCTCGGGGTGGTGCGAAGAGCGGAGGACGCCCCGGGCACTCTCGCGAGGCTCGCGAGGAAGAGCCGGGACGGGTCATGAAGATGCCCCGCGCGTCAGCGACGCGCGGGGCATCTTCGAGGAGCGACTCACCCGGCCAAGTTGGCCAGGGGAGCCAGGGCGACGCTCAGTTGAACGTCACGCCGACGGCGCTCGAGAGGTTCGAAGTCGGCGCGCCGCTCGATTCGAGGTCGCGGTACCAGGCCTGCCAGTACCACGTCTCACCGGCGGCGACGGCGGTGAAGCCAACGTTCGTCGGGATGTTGGCCAGGTTCAGGCCGAGGGCCGCGGTGCCGGATGCGCCGGAGTTGGCGATCGCGCCGAGGTGACGACCGAGCGCGAAACTGCCGATGCAGAGATCGCCCTGGCTGCCGCCAGGATTCGTGACGAGGATCGTCTCTCGCGAGTTCACGAAGAGCACGTTCTGGTTCGCCGGAAGGTCGGTCACCTCGAGGGTCGTGGCGTTGTCCGCGACCAGGTCGCTGCCGCAAGCCCTGAGGATGGCGCCGACGCCCGTGGAGTTGACGTTGCCCTCGCAGACGAACGCGCCAATGCCCTCGGTGAGGGTGATGAAGCCGTCGCCGCGATCACCGTTGAAACCGCCGACCTGGACGTAGTAGGTCGTGCCAGCGGTTGCCTGGAAGGAGACGAGGCTCGTGAGGCCGACACCACCGTCGTCGTTGCAGCCGACCTCGGTGAGCGCCGCGCAATCTCCGCTGTAGACGGACATTCCGGTGTCGTAGGAAGAGCCCGACAGATCGACGGTGACGGGGCAGTCACCGATCGCGGTGTAGCTGAACCACGCGTCGGCTTCTTCGCCGTTGAAGACGCAGCTCAAATCGACCTGGCTGTTGGTGGCGCCAATGCTGGTGAAGGGCGTCGAGCCGAGCCCGACCGGAAGCGCAGTCGCGCAGTCGTCGTTGTCGATCGACGGGGGCGGCGGGGGCCCATCGGTGAGCAGGACCTCCCCAGAGCCGGCGTCGGCCGGCGAGTAGCCGCCGATGCGAACGAAGTACTCGATGCCGCTGACGACGGAGAAGTCCACCTGGGACGTGAAGTTCGGGCAGAACTCGCCGTCGTCGTTGCAGGCCACCGGGACGAGCGCGCCACAGGAGCCGTCGTAGACCTCGATCTTGGTGTCGTAGACCGCGGAGTTGCAGGTCGTCACTCTGGCGGGGTAACTCGAGTCGGACGTGAACCTGAACCAGACGTCGTTGGAGCTCGTGCTGCCGCCCCCAGCGCTGCAGGAAGCGGTGAAGTCCGGAGTCGAGGGAGTCGCCAGGGTCGTGTCGAAAGCGGCCGGCGTATCGCGCTCGATCGTGAGCGCCGTGGCGCACTCGTCGTTGGTGACATCCACGGGCGGCCCGGTGACGAGGAGGTCGGCGTTACCGGAGTCGGACGCACTGTAGCCGCCGACGCGGATGAAGTACTCGGTGCCGAAGGTGACGGGGAAGTCGACCTGGGACGAAAAGCCCGGGCAACCGAAGGCGTCGTCGTTGCAGGCCACCGAGACGAGCGCGCCGCAGGAGCCGGTGTAGACCTCGATCTTGGTGTCGAAGCCCGCGGTGCCGCAGGTCGTCGCTCTGGCTTCGTAGTCGAAGGGGGCCGTGAATTTGAACCAGACGTCCCTGGAGGTCGTGCTGCCGCCGGCAGCGCTGCAGGAAGCGGTGAAGCCAGGAACAGAGGGAGTCGCGAAAAGGGTGTTCAAGCCAATGGGCTTGTCGGCCGTGATCGTGGTCGCGTTGGCGCACTCGTCGTTCTGGGCCTGGGCGAGAGCAGCGCCGGAGAGGATCAGACCCGCGGTGAGGAGTCGGGCCGAGGAGAGAAGCTTCATCGGGGGCAGAGAGGTCGGAGGGTGATGACTCGAGCGCCGCGTGGAAGCGACGATTGATCGAGCGTCCGTTTCGAGCACACGCCCGCTTTGCAAGCGAGCGTGGCGCGTGGACGCTGTCGACATCGGAACATACTAGGACCTCGCAATTCCGGGTGGTCCATCGCCGGGTATCTCCGCCACCCTCTGCGCCGGTCGCTCTCCTCGCGGTCTCCTCCCCCACCGCCGAGTGCAGGCTTCGGCCTCTCACCCTCGAGAACAACCGCGACTCGGACCTGGAGGCGGCGATCCTCGAGCTGCTCGCCGGCCGCGCCGGTGGCGCGAGCATCTGCTCCTCGGAGGCCGCGCGCGCGGTGGCCGAAGGCGAGGACGAGTGGAAGGAGCTCATGGAGCCCGCCCGGCGCGCGGCACGGCGCCTCGTGGCCGCGGGCGAGGTGGAGATCACCCGGAAGAGCCGCGTCGTCGATCCCTCGGCGGCGAAGGGCCCGACCCGCGTGCGCCACCGCTGAGCGCGGGGCTCAGCGCTCGATCTCGATGACCCGTCCGAGGAAGTCGGTCGTCGAGACCCGCACCCGGCCGTCCACCTGCTCGACCTCGACCCCGCTGCCGAACAGATCGAGGGGCTGCGCGGCCTCGACGCCCAGATGCAGCGCGAGGGCGTGGCGGAGGAAGGAGAGCCGCGTCCGGCCCGTTTGAGAAGAAAGCCGCCGCTCCATCCGCGTGAGCGGATGGGGCAGCGCAGCGCCCCCCCTTCTTCCGCCTCAGCTCCGCCCTCGCACGGCCGAAGAACCAGCAGCCCGCAGGGGGTGTCAGCTCGGTGTTCTCTTCCGGATCCCCGCACCTGCGTGATCCGGGCTGTCCGGCTTCAGGTCGGTCGAAAAGGCGTCCGCTCCGGC
>PKCK01000114.1 GCA_002862085.1 Planctomycetota bacterium
GGCTCGTGGACATCGTCGGCGGCTGCTGCGGTACCACCCCCGAGCACATCGCGAAGATCGTCGAGAAGGTCGAGGAGCAGGGTCCGCGGGACCGCAAGGGCGCCCGTGAGCTGCGCCGCAACAAGGCCTTCTTCACCGGCCTGGAGACGCTGACCGTCGATCGGGACACCAGCTTCCTGATGGTCGGCGAGCGTACGAACGTCACCGGCTCGGCGCGCTTCCGCAAGCTCATCACCGCGAACGACTACGAGGCCGCTCTCGAGGTCGCCCTCGAGCAGGTGCGCGGCGGGGCGAACGTGCTCGACGTCAACATGGACGAGGGCATGCTCGACTCGGAGGCGTGCATGACCACGTTCCTCAACCTGATCGCGACCGAGCCGGAGATCAGCCGCATCCCGATCATGGTCGACAGCTCCAAGTGGAGCGTCATCGAGGCGGGCCTGCGGTGTCTCCAGGGCAAGGGCATCGTCAACTCCATCTCCCTCAAGGAGGGCGAGGAGGACTTCCTCGGGAAGGCGCGCGAGATCAAGCGCTTCGGCGCGGGCGTGGTCGTGATGGCCTTCGACGAGGAGGGCCAGGCCGCGGACGAGGACCGCAAGGTCGAGATCTGCAAGCGCTCCTACGACCTCCTGGTGAACGAGGCGGGCTTCGACCCCGAGGACATCGTCTTCGACCCCAACATCCTCGCCATCGGCACCGGGATCGAGGAGCACGCCGACTACGCGGTCGCCTTCATCGAGGCGACCCGCCGCATCAAGGAGGTCTGTCCCGGCGCCAAGATCTCCGGCGGCGTCAGCAACCTGTCCTTCAGCTTCCGCGGCAACAACGTCGTCCGCGAGGCGATCCACTCGGCCTTCCTCTTCCACGCCATCCGGGCGGGCATGGACATGGGGATCGTGAACGCCGGGATGATCCAGGTGTACGAGGAGATCCCGAAGGAGCTGCTGGACCGCGTCGAGGACCTCATCTTCAACCGGCGCCCCGACGCCACCGAGCGGCTCACCGAGTTCGCCGCCACGCTCTCGGGCGGCGGCAAGAAGCGCGAGGTGGACCTCTCCTGGCGCGAGAACGGCGTGGAGAAGCGCCTCGAGCACGCCCTCGTCCACGGCATCGTCGACTTCATCGACGAGGACACGGAGGAGGCGCGCCAGGGCTACGACCGGCCCCTCGAGGTCATCGAGGGCCCGCTCATGGACGGCATGCGCGTCGTCGGCGACCTCTTCGGCGCCGGCAAGATGTTCCTGCCCCAGGTGGTGAAGAGCGCCCGCGCCATGAAGCGCGCGGTCGCCATCCTCGAGCCCTACATCGAGGCGGAGAAGGCCGAGGCCGCCGCGCGCGGCGAGGTCGCGGTCGAGAAGAAGACCGGCGGCACCGTCCTCATGGCCACGGTGAAGGGCGACGTGCACGACATCGGCAAGAACATCGTCGGCGTCGTCCTGGGCTGCAACAACTACGAGGTCGTGGACATGGGAGTCATGGTCCCGGCCAACAAGATCCTCGAGAAGGCGCGCGAGGTGAACGCGGACATGATCGGCCTCTCCGGCCTCATCACGCCGAGCCTCGACGAGATGGTCCACGTGGCCGAGGAGATGGAGCGCGAGGGCTTCGAGATCCCGCTGCTCATCGGTGGCGCCACCACGAGCGCGCAGCACACCGCGGTGAAGATCGCGCCGTGCTTCAACCAGCCGGTGCTCCACGTCCACGACGCCTCGCGCAGCGTGGGCGTCGTCTCCGACCTGCTCGACGCCGACCGGCGCGAGACCGCCGACGCGGAGAACCGCGAGCGGCAGGCCAAGATCCGCGCCAACTGGAAGGCGCGTCAGGAGCGGCCGCTCCTCTCCCACGAGCGGGCTGTCGAGAACCGCCAGACCTGCGACTGGGCGACCGTCGACGTGCCGCAGCCCTCCTTCAAGGGCCGCAAGGTGCTGCGCGACATCCCCCTCGAGGAGCTCGTCCCGCTCGTCGACTGGACGATGTTCTTCCTCGCCTGGGAGCTGAAGGGCAAGTACCCCCAGATCCTCGACGATCCGGAGCAGGGCGCGGCGGCGCGCGAGCTGTTCGAGAACGCCACCGCCATGCTCGACTCGCTGGTGGAGCGCAAGGCGCTGCGAGCGGAGGCGGTCTTCGGCTACTGGCCCGCCCGCTCGGAGGGCGAGGACATCGTCCTCGGTGACCCGAACGGCGGGGACGACTCCGTGGGCCGTTTCCCGATGCTACGCCAGCAGCAGGTGCACCCCGACGATCGCCCCAACAAGAGCCTCGCCGATCTGATCGCGCCCGCGGACGCGGGTCGTGACGATCATCTGGGCCTGTTCAACGTCGCCGTCCACGGCGCCGAGGAGATCGCTCAGCTCTACGAGGCGAACGGAGACGACTACGACGCGATCATGGTCAAAGCCCTCGCGGACCGCCTCGCGGAAGCGACGGCCGAGTGGCTGCACCGCCACGCCCGGATCGAGTGGGGCTACGAGTCGAGGAGCGACTTCGCCCCGGAGGACCTGCTGTCCGAGCGCTTCCGCGGGATCCGACCGGCCTTCGGATATCCCGCGTGTCCGGACCACAGCCAGAAGCAGCTCCACTTCGACCTGCTCGAGTGCGACGAGATCGGCTGCGCCCTCACCGACCACATGGCCATGACCCCCGCGGCGTCCATCAGCGGCTTCTACTTCGGCCACCCCGACTCGAAGTACTTCGGCGTCGGGCGCCTCGACAAGGATCAGGTCGAGGACTACGCCGAGCGCGCGGGCCTCTCGCTCGCCGACGCCGAGAAGTGGCTCGCCCCCTGGCTGGCTTACGACGTCTGAGCGCGGAGCTCCGTTCGCCACCGGGCCCCCCGCCGGCCCGTCTCACCGTCCCCCGGTGAGGCGGACCGGCGCGCTCATCCGCCGGCGGACGGGGCGCGAATGCCCGGGTGCCATGTTCGG
Source organism: Planctomycetota bacterium (assembly GCA_002862085.1). Lineage (GTDB taxonomy): Bacteria > Planctomycetota > UBA1135 > UBA1135 > Saltatorellus. The sequence continues at coordinate 2,925 of PKCK01000114.1, forward strand.
ATTCAAGAAGAAGGACCCGGTCGCGAAGCTCCGCAAGGAGTACGAGGCCTGCATGAAGGCCGCCACCGATCTCCAGCGCACGGGCGACATCAAGGGCTTCGCCGAGAAGAGCGCGGAGGCCGCGGAGATCGAGAAGCGGCTGGTCGAGGCGGAGCGCGCGGCCGGGAACTGACGCGCGCTCGCGGCCTTCTATCCGGTCCCTCGGAGGGCGTATGCTCGCTCTCATGCAGGGAGACGAACTCCTCGCCCGCTGGCGCAAGGCCTCGGGTTCGCGCCTCGGGCGCCTGGCCTTCAGCCGAGCTCTCGGCGCGGCGGTCCCCTACACCGGATCGATCCGGCCCGAGGTCCTGAGCCTCGAGGCCGGCCGCGCGGAGGTCGGGATGAGCGACCGGCGGCGAGTGCGCAACCACCTCAAGTCGGTGCACGCGATCGCCATGGTGAATCTCGGCGAGGTGGCCAGCGGACTCGCGCTGCTCACGGGGCTGCCACCGACCCTCCGCGGGATCGTGAAGGGGCTCTCCATCGAGTACCACAAGAAGGCGCGCGGCCGGCTCGTGGCCAGCTGCATCGCGGAGCTGCCCGAGGAGGAGCGGGAGCAGGACGTGACGGTGGTGGCGCGCATCCGCGACGCCATCGGCGACATCGTCGCCACCGTCGAGGTCCGCTGGCGGGTCGGACCCGTCCCCGTGAAGAAGCCGCAGCCATGAGCGCTCCCGCATGGAGTGGATCGCGCGCGGCCTTCTGCTCGGCGACGGGCGCAGAGGTCCCGCTCATCTGCGGCGCGATGTATCCCTGCAGCAACCCCGAGCTCGTGGGCGCGGTCGCGCGGGCAGGGGCCATGGCGATCGTCCAGCCCCTGAGCCTCGTCTACGTCCACGGCCGCGACTTCCGGGAAGGGATCCGCGAGATCGCGACGCTCGCGGACGGCCGCCCCTTCGGCTTCAACGCGATCATCGAGAAGTCGGCCAAGGCCTACGAGAACCGCATGCGCCACTGGATCGACGTGGCGCTGGAGGAAGGCGTGCGCTTCTTCGTGACCGCGCTCGGGAACCCCTCGTGGGTCGTGGAGAAGGTCCACCAGGTGGGCGGCACCGTCTATCACGACGTGACCGCGCGGCGCTGGGCCGAGAAGGCGCAGGACGCGGGCGTCGACGGACTGATCTGCGTGAACAGCCGCGCGGGTGGACATGCAGGGACGCTCACGCCGGAGCACCTCATGGAGGAACTCTCCGACCTCGGCCTCCCCCTCGTGGCGGCGGGCGGCGCAGGCGACGAGGACGAGTACGCGCGCCTCCTGGCTCTCGGCTACGGCGCCGTCCAGATGGGCACGCGCTTCATCGCGACGGAGGAGTGCGCGGTCCACGCGGACTACTGGAAGGCGATCATCGAGGCCGAGGAGGACGACATCGTCCTGACCGAACGCCTCTCGGGCGTCCCGGTCGCCGTGATCAACACGCCCCTCGTGCAGAAGGTCGGCACCAAGGCCGGACCGATCGCGCGGCGCCTCCTCAAGGGCAGACGCACCAAGCACTGGATGCGCACCTTCTACGCTCTCCGCTCGCTGCGAGAGCTCAAGAAGACGATCCAGAAGGGCGTCACCTACAAGGACGTCTGGCAGGCCGGGCGCAGCGTGGGCGGGATCCGCGCGGTGGAGCCCGCCGGCGAAGTCGTCGCCCGCCTCGCCGCGGCGGCCCGACGCCTCGAGGGGTGAAGAGCCGCGCGCTCAGCCGGCCGACATGCCCATGCTCACGACGAAGGGCTCACCCGCCGCCTGCGCGGCCTGGAAGTCCGCCTTCGACGCGATCCCGCCCCAGCGCTCCTCGACCATCACCTGCCCGACGATGCCGCCGAGGGTGTTGCCGGGGCCCGGCAGGACGAGGTGGTCGGGCGCGAACTCGCGCAGCGCGACGCGCACGCTCGCCGTGAAGTCGTAGGGCTCGGTGACCTGGTGGCCGAGCGTGTAGTCCCGCAGCGCGCCCAGGTCGGTGGACCAGGGGCTGAAGGTGCGTCCTCGACCGTCGATCAGGGTCGTCCGCGGCGAGGCGAAGGACAGGTCCGCGAAGCGCGCGAGCGCCGCGTCGGAGACGGAGCGCGCCAGGGCCGTGTGATAGGGGCCGTGCAGGGCGAGCCGGATCGGATAGGTCACGCTCCCCATACGCACCTGCGGCAGCTCCTCGAGGAGGTGGCTGACGCCTGCCGTGCTCCCTGCCAGCACTGCATAGCCGCCGAGGTGGATGGAGGGCATCGCCTCGCCCGAGGAGGAGGCGAGGACCGCCTCCACCGCGGCGCGGTGCTCGTCCGAGGGGAGCCAGTCGTCGTCGCAGACCGGGTAGATCACCTGACCGCCGCCCGAGAGTTCCTCCTGGAGCATCGACATCTCCTGGACGAGGCGGAAACCGTCCTCGAAGGACAGCGCGCCGGAGACCACGAGCGCGATGTACCAGCCGAGGCTGTTGCCTCCCACCGCGACCACGTCGTGCTCGGCCGCGGCGGCGTCCGCGTCGATCATGGCCTTCACGAAGATGAGCGGCGACACGTGCGCGGGGCGCAGGTGCCGGGCCGGCTCGAAGCGGTCCGCCTGATCGAGGGCCAGGAGCGGCTCGAGCCCGTGGTCGCCGCGGAGGCGCTCAGCGGCGCGTACGAGCTCGTGATCGGGCGGGAGCGAGCCGAGCTGCTTCTCGGTGTAGGAGCCCCGGCCGGGGCAGAGCAGGACAGCGCGGCTCATCGCACGACCTCCTGGGCGGCCTCGACGATCTCGTCCTCGTCGAGGAGCGTGACCTCGGCGGCCGCGCCGAGGGGGATGTAGCAGTCCGCGCTGCGCAGGGTCCGGAGCCGGCCGCGATAGCCGTCCTCGACGAGACCGCTCACGATGGCGTCGGCGACGCCCGCACCCGTCGCGCGGCACTCGTCCACGACGAGGACCGCCCCGCACTCCTCCGCGTGAGCGCGGATGGCGTCCATGGGAAGCGGCGCCAGCCAGCGCATGTCCATGACGCGGGCGCGCACGCCGGCCTCCGCGAGGCGGCGTGCGGCGCGCAGCGAGAGCCGGAACCCGTTCGCGTAGGAGACGATCAGCAGATCGCCGTGATCGGGATGCTCGATGCCGACCTCACCCGGGAGGAGCGGTTCGATCTCCCCTCCGTCGGGAACGGGGTAGTCCCTCAGCCAGCCGCCGTCGCCGGGCTCGTGGAGGTCACGCTCGTGGTAGAGCGCGATGGGCTCGAGGAACGCCACGACGCGACCGGACTCGGCCGCCATCGCGAGGGCCGCGCGCAGGAGCAGCGCCGCGTCCCACCCGTTGGACGGACAGGCGATCGCGAGCCCGGGGATCTCACGCAGCGCCCCGATGGAGTTGTCGTTGTGGAAGTGCCCGCCGAAGCCCTTCTGGTAGCCCAGGCCCGCGATGCGGACGACCATCGGGTTCTGGTGCTGCCCGTTCGAGAAGTACTGCAGCGAGCACGCCTCTCCGCGGATCTGGTCGATGGCGTTGTGCAGGTAGGCGAGGTAGGGGATCTCGGGGACGGGGAGCATCCCCACGAGGGCCGCGCCCTGAGCGAGCCCCAGGATCGTCGTCTCGTCCAGCAGGGTGTCGAAGCAGCGGCTCCGGCCGAAGTGCGACTGCAGGTTCTGGGTGACGCCGTACACGCCGCCCTTGCGGCCCACGTCCTCGCCGAAGCAGATGACCCCCGGCCGGCGCACCATCTCGTCGTGGAGCGCGTCGTTGATGCGAGCGCCGAGGGTGCGACGCGTCGGGGCCTTGGCCTTCTCGGGGAGGCGGTCGCCGAAGACCTCACGCCTTGCCTCGGCGTCGACGGGCGCCGCCGCGGCGGCGCGCCAGCGCTCGGGGTGCTCGGGCGCGAGGGGAGCGGAGATCTCGGGGACGCTCACGAGCTTGGGACGCCGGACCGCTTCCTTCGCGGCGGCCCGTACGCGCTCGCGCGTCGAGCTCACGATGGCGCGCAGGGTCTCGGGCGACGCCGCGCCGGTCTCCACCAGTCGCCGCGCGTTCCCGAGCACCGGGCAGCGGGCCTCCGCGGCCTCGATCTGCTCCTGGCTCATGTACGCGCTCTCCACGTCGGAGCCCGCGTGGCCCCAGAGGCGATGACAGCGAAGGCGCAGGAAGGTCGGCTGACGCGTCGTCCGGCACGTCTGGATCGCGAGAGCCGTCGTGTCCCAGACGCTGTCGACGTCTCCGCTCGCCTCGAAGTAGCGCAGATGCTCCAGCCGTGAGAAGAAGTCGCGGATCCACCGTCGAGGGGTCTCGACGCTGATCCCACGCTGGTTGTCCTCGCACACGAACAGCACCGGCGTCGGGTTCATGCGGCGCCACGCATAGCGCGCCGAGTTGATGCCGGCGAGGGCGGTGGCGTGGTTGACGCTCGCATCGCCGAAGGTCGCGACGGCGATCGAGTCCTCGGGAAGGCCGGTGTCGATCCCCAGCTTCGCGGCGCGCGAGAACGAGAAGGCTGTGCCCATCGCCTTCGGCAGGTGGCTCGCGATCGTGCTCGTCTGGGGGGGGACCCACGCGGCCTTGGAGCCCCAGACCTTGTGGCGGCCGCCGCTGACGGGGTCGTCGGCGGAGGCGGTGAACGAGAGAAGCGTGTCGAAGAGCGGAGTGCTCCCGTCGAGCTTGCGCATGCGCGCGGCCATGAAACCGCCCGAGCGGTAGTGCAGGAAGCAGGGATCCGTCGTGCGCAGCTGCGCGCCGAGGATCGCGTTCTGCTCGTGGCCGGCGCTGGAGATCGTGTAGAAGCCCTTCCCCTCGCGCTTGAGCTCGCGCGCCATCACGTCGAGGGTGCGCGAGAGCACCTGATCCTCGAAGAGCTCCACGGCCTGGCGCGCGGTCAGGGCGGAGCCGGGACGCAGCGGCGCGTCGGGTGCCAGAAGCTCCCCCGGGCCCACCGCCTCCTCGAGGTAGGCGTCGAGGTTGCCCTCGACCACGGCCACGCGATTCGTGCTCATGATCGGCGAGGGTACAGCATGGAGGTGACGCCCACGCGGCCTCAGGGGGGGCGACGCTCCGATCGGGACAGACGCCGGGGAGGCTGGTCCCGCCGCAGGCCTAGAGGCCCTCGTCGTCGTCCTCGTCGTCGTCGTCGTCAGGAGTCCAGTCGGGATCGGTCGACGCCGCGTGGGCGTCGTCCATGACGTCCCAGAGCCAGAGGCTGCCCATCGCTCGAACGACCGAGCGGGCGAGCGGCCAGGGGCCCTCTCCCAGGACGGCCCCGAGGGCGAGCAAGGCGCCCACTCCGTCGATCAAGGCGCCGGTGAGGAACAGCCACGCCGCCACCCGGAACGCGGCGGCGGGACGGACGAAGCTGACCGCGAGGAGGACCCCGAGGACTCCCGCGAGGACCACGATCATCACGCGAGCGGGCGCGGCGACCTCGGCGGGCTCGGTGAGGAGGAGGACGGCCGCGGAGGCGAGGCCGGCGAGCCCCGTCACGGAGGCGAGGCTGCGCCGGGCGTTCCGGACGGCGCGGCGGCCGGCTTCGGACGTGGAGAGCGGGGCGTTCACGGCCGGGCGGAGCCCCGGAACGCAGGCGCAGCGGAGCTCAGCAGCTCTCCGCGCCGGAGCGCCTGGGGCAGCGCTTGCACATCTTGCGAAGCGGCTTGTCGCAGCACTTCTTCTTCGTGTCCGACTTGTGCTCGCTCTTCTTCTTCTTCTTGCCCATGTCCAGCGGGCGGTGCGACCGCCCGGCCGGATGATACGCGATTGAGATTCGTTCTCAACGATTTACCGGGCGCAGAAGCGTCCCATTTGGACACATCGACACGTGCGAGGGCTGGAAGGCGATCAGGATGCGGCGGGCTCACCGTCCCAGCTGCCGACGTAGCTCGACGTGAAGCCGGGCGCGTCGCGCTGAGAGAGGTCCCAGCTGCGATGGGCGATCATCCGCGTCATCAGCGCGTCGTTGCTGGCCCAGGAGACCAGCAGGTCGCCTGCGCGCACGGGGCCGAGCTTCGGGTCCTCGTGGGTGGCCGTCCAGTTCGCCGCGCCGAGGCCCCGGAGCCACTGGACGCTCTTGAGGCGCTCTCGCTGGAAGCGCTCGGCTTCCCGCGTCAGGTCCCGCTCGTTGTAGTTGAGCTCGTCGATCCCATCCTCGGGCTCCACGCGGGGCCAGGGGCGCTCGGGATCCCGGAGAGTGAGCTCGAGCCGCGGTCGGAACTCGAGGGTCTCGCGGTCGCACAGGTGCCCGACGATCTCGAGCATGGAGAGGCCGCCCTCGGCCGGGCGCCACCGCGCCTGGTCCTGGGGGATGTCCTTGACGAGGCTCCGGAGCTGGTACGAGAAGGCCTCGAGGCGGCCGATGAGGAGGTCGGGATTCATGATCTGTGGGCCCCCGGATCCTGAGAGGGGAGGACGAGGCCTCAAGCCAGCGGATCGAGTGGCCGGCGCGGTCACGGGGTCGTGGGGGAGACTGGAAACCCCTCCAGGGTCATCCGAATACCGCCCCGCGGGCTACGTAACATGGCCTTCGGTCGTACCTCGCCCCCACCGCACATCAAATGGTCCGCAACCTCATCCTGGGTACATTCGCCGCGATCGCGGCGTTCTGGTCCTACCAGTTCTTCGATTCCAAGACGATGCATCGGCGCGAGCTCGAGCAGCGGGACGCGCAGATCGCGTCGCTCGAGACCGATGTCCAGAGGAGCCTGGAAGAGATTGCCCGAAACGAGGCGGAGATCGAGCGGCAAGCCGCGGTGATCGACCGCCTCGAGCTCGCTCGCCAGCTGCTCCGCCTCGACCACCGCGTCGCGACCATCGAGGTCCTCCGCCAGGGCCCGGCGGAGGACGGATCCGGCCAGACGGAGACCGAGATCCTCTTCACCGAGCTGGACGACGTCGGCGACCCGATCGCGGAAGGTGAGCCCATCACCATCAAGGGGACCCGCCTCTACCTGGACGGGCTGGTGATCAAGTTCGAGGACGACTACGTGGAGCAGGGCGATCACCTGCGCGGTACGTCGGTTTGCCTGTTCGAGCGGCTCTTCTCGGACGCCGTGGCACCCGAGAACGGCGTCCCGATCGACTCCAAGTACCGCCACCCCCTGCCCTTCCGGGGCGACGACCTCCCCGATCCGCTGTACGGCGCGCTCTTCGAGCGCATCTGGGACTACGCCAACGATCCCGAGGCCGCAGCGGCCCTGGGCGTGAGGGCCATCTCTGGAGAAGCCCCCTCGATCGAGGCGCGGCCGGGCAAGACCTATCGAGTCGAGCTCCGCCAATCCGGTGGCATGACGATCCGCGCCGACTGAGGCTGCGGCGCCCGCTCCGGCTGCTCCAACGAAAAAAGAGCGCCGACAACGCCCGTAGGTGCTGCCGACGCCCAGGGGTCCCTTCCCGGGGACGATCTGCTGAAAAGGGGGCGCCGCACTTCTTTGCATCCCCTCTTCTGATCGCGCTCGGTTATTCGCCGCGTCAACCGACCACGGATGCGCACCTGCGACAATTTCTCCGTC
>PKCK01000036.1 GCA_002862085.1 Planctomycetota bacterium
GCCACGGGCTGTTCCCGGCGGCCTGCGAGGTCTCCATCGAACCGAGCCGTCTCGGCTGGAGCGACCCCGGCGAGGGTCGCCCCAGCCGGCGTCGCGCTCTCCGGCGCCGGCTCGCGGACGACCTCTGCGCCGTCCGGGCGCGGGGACGGGGCCGATGCCCGCCCCAGCGCCCAGAGCGTCGCCGCTGCGACCAACCCGAGCAGCCCGAGCCACCTCACGGGGAGCCCCCTGGCCGAGGGCTCGCTGAGATTCGGTCAAGACGAGGATCCATCGCAGTGCCCGTCATAGCATCCGGACCATGGCGACTCCCCTCCCCGGCGCGGCGCTTCTGGCGCTCGCTCTGCTCCCGGCCGGCGCTCAAGACGGCTCCTCCGCTCCGCACTCCCACGACGACGGGAGAACGGAACACGACGCGGCGAGGTTCATCACGAACCGCAAGAGCGGGGTGAACCTCCCGCTCCCCCACGAGGAGGACGCGTTCTTCTTCGCCGTCTACGGCGACCGCACGGGAGGCCCGGCCGAGGGCGTCGCCGTCCTGCGCGAGGCCGTCGCCGAGACCAACCTGCTCGGCCCCGACCTCGTCATGACCGTGGGCGACCTGATCCAGGGTTACAACGCCGAGGACGCGTGGATGAAGCAGATGCAGGAGTACAAGGACGCCATGTCCGGGCTCCGCATGCCCTGGTTCCCGGTCGCGGGCAATCACGACATCTACTACCGGCCGGAGCGGCGCGGCGGTCCGGTCCCGGCGGAGGAGCACGAGGGCCGCTACGAGATGCACTTCGGGCCGCTCTGGTACGCCTTCCGGCACAAGTCGGCGTGGTTCATCGTGCTCTACACCGACGAGCCGAACCCCGACACGGGTGAGCGCAACTTCAGCAAGGCCGAGTGCCAGCGCATGAGCCCGGAGCAGTTCGCGTGGCTCGACCAGACGCTGACGCGCACCGCGGAGGCCGAACACGTCTTCGTCTTCGTGCACCACCCGCGCTGGATCGGCGGCCAGTACGGCGACGACTGGAACAGGGTCCACGAGCGGCTGGTGGACGCCGGCAACGTCAAGGCCGTCTTCGGCGGTCACATCCACCGCATGCGCTACGACCCGAAGGACGGGATCGAGTACTTCGCGCTGGCCACGGTGGGCGGACACCAGAACGGGAGCGTGCCCGAGGCCGGCTACCTGCACTGCTTCGACCTCGTGACCGTGCGCGAGGATCGCATCGAGCGCGCGACGCTCCCCGTCGGCGCGACCATGGATCCTCGCGAGATCACGGGCGAGGTGAGCTCCCAGGCCCCGCGGCTGCTCGGCGTGAAGCCGCGCTGGCAGGGCCGCGTCCGGCTCGGACCGACGGGCGAGGTCGAGGAGCGCCTGCGCTTCTCCCTGAAGAACCCCACGGACGCCTCGGTGGACGCCGAGGCGCGCTTCACCAGCGCCGATCCGCGCTGGTCCTTCACCCCCGACCACGTGCACGGCCGGCTCGGCCCTCGCGGCACGCTCGAGGCCGAGGTCACGATCACCCGCCCCCCCGGCTCCCTCGACGCCGGCCTCCAGCTCCCCACTGTCGACCTCGGCTTCGACTACCTCACCGAGTCCGCGCGCTTCGCCGTCCCCCGGCGCGTCGAGCAACTCCCCTTCGACCTCACGAGCGTTCCCCAGCCCCCGGTTCCCGCGGCCGAGCAGGTGCTGGCGCTCTCCGGCGCGGGCGCGGACCACGTCTCCGTGGAGAGCGACGCGCTCGAGCTGCCCGACGGCCCCTTCACCCTCGAAGCGTGGGTCAAGCCAGATCGCTTCAAGGGACGCCAGGGAGTGATCGCGAAGACCGAGAGCTCCGAGTACGGCTTCTTCGCGAACGATGGCGTGCTCGCCTTCCTCGTCCACCTCGGCGGCGCCTACGTGGAGCCGAGGTCGGGCGCGACGCGCATGCGCGCGGGCGAGTGGCAGCACATCGCCGGCGTCTTCGACGGCGCGGAGCTCCGCCTGTACCTCGACGGCCGGCTGGTCGGCCGCGCAGCGGCCAGTGGGAAGCGCACTCGGAACGCGCTGCCCCTCGTGATCGGCGGTGACGTCGACGGTCGCGGCCGCTGCACGTCCAGTTTCGACGGGCTGATCGACGAGGTCCGACTGAGCCGCGGAGCGGTCTACCAGGGGCCCGACTTCACGCCCGCGAGGCGCCTCGGGAGCGGCCCGGAGACCGTGCTGCTGCTGCACATGGACGCGGCCATCGGCCCGTTCCTGCGCGGCGGGGTCACCGCCGGCGCGATGCTCCAGGGAGCCGCCCGCGTGAAGGACGAATGATCGGTGGGGCCGGAGGGGATCCCCGGGGCGAGCGCCAGGACAGCGTGGGAAGAGACCGCGGCGCTCGACGTATGCTCTGCCCCCCCATGCGCGCACCGATCCACTGCACCCCGGCTCTCGGCCTTCTCTTCCTCACCGCCGGACTCCACGCTGCCCCCTCCGCGGCGGCGCAGGAGGTGGAGGCTCCCGCCGCAGCCGCCCCGACCGCCGTCGAGTCGGTCGCGGCCCGCGCGGTCGGCGCACCCGCCGCCGCTGGCGGGCTGCTCGAAGGCGCGAAAGGCGTCGTGACCTTCGAACAGCTGGACGAGCTCCTCCTCTGGCGCGACGCGATGAGCCCGATCGGCCAGAGATCGCTCCAGCAGCTGCTGGAGGTGCGACTCGTGGAACACCTCGGGGAGGCGGCGGGGATCGTGATCACCGACGAGGCCGTGGCGAAGCGGACCGCGGTCCTCGACGACGAGATCCGGGCCGGCGGGAGGCAGGGCGGCCTCGAGGAGCTGATGCGCGAGGGAAGCGTGAAAGCGGACGACTTCCGCCGCTACCTACGCCTGTCGCTCGTGCACGAGGAGCTCACGCGTCGCGCCCTCGAGATCCCCGCGGGTACGGAGGTGACGCCGGACCAGCAGGAGCTCTGGCTCCAGGACCAGCTGACGGAGCGCGGCACGCAGGCCGAGGAGTTCCCCTGGGCGGAGGGCGTGGTCGTGACCTCGGGCGACCTCACCATCACGCGCGACGAGTTCGCGGTCCACATCCGGAGCGAGACGCCGGAGAACGAGCAGCGCGAGGCGTGCTACCTGCTCCTCCTGGCGCGAGCCGTCCGCGCGCGCATGCCGGAGCTCGGCGCGGCGGGCGCGACCGCCGCCCTCGACCGCGAGATGGAGCGGCGCCGGGCCGAGGCGGAGGCCGACCCCAGGTTCCGCGGCGCGTCCTACGAGCAGATCCTGACGGCGCGCGGGCTGTCGGTGGAGGCCGTTCGCCGCGACCCCGCCATCCAGGCGGCCGCGCTGGCCCACGAGGCCGTCGATCGCCAGCACGACGACGAGTCCCTGCGTGCGGAGTACGAGAAGGAGCGCCGCCGCTTCGACAGCCTCTTCGGCGAGGCGGTGGAGGTCCGCATCCTCTACATGAACGCGAGCCCGCGGCCCGACGATCCGCTGCGGCCGTCGTTCAAGGCCGTCGAGGAGAAGCTCCGGGAGCTGCGCGAGGGGATCCGCTCGCCCGAGGACTTCCTGGCGGCCGTGGAGATCCACAGCCAGGACCGCGGCACCCGCGAGCGGAAGGGGCTCCTCGGCAACCTCTCCCGGGCAGGTGATTCGGAGGACCTCGCCGGCCTGCGTCAGGCCGCCTTCGCCGTCGTGGACCGAGCCCCGGACGCGTGCGCGGGCGAGGTCTTCGGCCCGGTGCGCCTGACCAACGGAGCCGCCCTCGCGATGCTCGGGGACCGCATCCCGGCCCCCACCTGGCCCCAGATGCGCATGAACGTCCATCAGGACCTGCGCCGGCGCTTCCTCGAGGCGACCCTTCTGCGCGAGCAGGTCGTCAGCTACCTCGACGCCAAATAGGCGCTTCGATACCCTCGCGGCCCCATGTTGATCGGCGAAGTCGTCGGGAGCGTCGTCTCCACTCGCAAGGACGAGCAGCTCGAGTCCTTCAAGCTGCTCGTGGTGCAGGTCCGTGACCACGCGAACAAGCCCAAGGAGCAGTACGTCGTGGCGGTGGACGCCGTCGGCGCTGGCCCGGGCGACGTGGTCCTCTACGCGAGCGGCTCCTCCGCGCGCCAGACGACCATCACGAAGGACAAGCCCTGCGACGCGGTGGTCATGGCGATCGTCGACTCCTGGGACGTGGACGGTGAGAACGTCTACGAGAAGTGGAGCTGACGCGGTGTACCTCGGTCGGGTGACGGGACGGCTGGTGGCCACGGTCCGCTACGAGGGCCTGGAAAGCGTGAAGCTCCAGCTCCTCGAACCCGTGAACGAGGCGGGCCGGAGCACGGGCGAGCAGCTCGTCGCCGCCTGCGCCCTCGACGTCGGCCCCGGAGACCTCGTGCACTTCATCGATGGCCGTGAAGCGGCGCTCGCGCTGCCGGACGAGACCTTCGTCCCCGTCGACGTGGCCATCACGGGCTACGCCGAGCAGGCCCACGTGGAGGGCGCGACGCTCCCCCAGGAGGCGCCGCGATGATGCTCGCGGACGTGATCGGGACGGTGGTGTCACCGAGCGAGCAGGTGCCGGCCCTCGAAGGGCGCGTCCTCCTCGTGGTGCGGCCCCTGACCCCCGGGGGCGATCCCGTCTCGGCCAAGCCGCGCGTCGCCATCGACACCATCGGCGCCGGCGTCGGCGACCGCGTCCTCGTCATCGACGAGGGCAACTCCGGCCGCCAGATCCTCGGCGCCCCCGACGCGCCCGTGAAGACCCTCGTGGTCGGCTTCGTCGACAACGTCGAGGTGGGCGGGCGCCTCGTCTACGACCACGCGGAGGCGCTCTGATGGCGGCCGCCCGCTGGACCGACGAGGAGGCGCGGCTGCGCACGGCCATCTGCCGCATCGGCAAGCTCTCCTACGACCGCAACTACATCGTCGGCGCGGACGGGAACATCAGCGCGCGCATGGCAGACGGGACGATCCTGATCACGCCGACCGGCGCGATGAAGGGCTTCCTCGAGCCGCACCAGGTCGCCCACGTGGACATGACCGGCCGCGCCATCGACGACGGGCCGAAGCCCTCGAGCGAGGTCGGCATCCACCTGGTCTCCTACCAGGAGCGGCCGGACGTCAAGGCCATCTGCCACGCCCACCCGCCCCACGCGGTGGCGATGACCATCGCCGGCGTCGACCTGCAGATGCCGGTGATCCCCGAGATCATCGTCACCATCGGCGGCATCCCCACCGCCCCCTTCGGAACGCCGGGAACTTCCGAGCTGCCCGAGACGATCCGGGACCTGGTCCGCTGCAGCGACGTGATGATGATGCAGAACCACGGCTCCGTGACCCTCGGCGCCAACCTGATGGACGCCTACAAGAAGCTCGACATGCTCGAGCACACGGCGAAGATCCTCTGGCTCGCTCACGTGGCCCGGGGCGGCCTGGAGCCGCTGCCCGAGGAGGACGTGCGCAAGATGCTCGAGACCCGGGCGCAGCTCGGGATCACGACGCGGAACACGCTCGAGAACCGCTGCGGGCTCGAGTGAGCGGCGAGCGCCGCCCCACGGGGCAGCCGAGGAGCTCGCACACCGCACGGTCCAGCCGCCGGGCGTCCTGCCCGCCGACGAAGGGGCCGAGGGGGCCCTCCATGGTCTCCGGAGCGCCGACTCCCCCCGAGACTCGTCCAGCGTCGCGCCGCGGGCGAAGATCGAGGCCCTGCGGAATTCCGCGCTCCGGCCATCCCGGGCACAGTGTCGCGAATGGACGGCGCGCGACCTTCCGGGCTCGACGTCGCGGTCCCGCCGCCGACCCGCGCCCTCCGGAGCTCTTCCCCCTCGCCGTGCCCCCCGCTCCTCCTTCGATCCCCGCCCCGAGCGCCGACCTGCCCCGCGTCCCTCCTGGCCTCACCCTGGCTGCGGGCTCGGTCGAGCCCTCGCTCCACCGGACGCCGTGAGCTCCATCTCCGTCCTGAAGTTCGGAGGGTCGTTCCTCCGTGGCCCGCAGGACCTCCTCGCGGCGGTCGATGTGATCTACGCCCGCGTCCGGCGAGGCGAACGCTTGATCGCCGTGACGAGTGCCTTCCACGGCCGGACCGATCAGCTGGAGCAGAGCCTCGCGCGCCTCGACGCCGGACGAGCGACGCCCTCCTCCGAGCGCGTGCGTGCCGCGCTCCTCGCCACGGGAGAGGTCGAGACCGCGAACCTGCTCGCGGCGGCCCTCGGCCGCGCCGGGGTGTCCGCCGTCTGCGCAAGGGTCCATCGGCACGGCCCCTTCGTCGGTCCCGGGACCGAGGACCCCGTGGGCGTCGACGCGGAGTCCCTGCGGGCGCTGCTCGAAGAGGTCTCCGTGATCTGCTTCCCTGGATTCGCCGCGGTCGAGGACTCGCTCGAACGGGCGCCGGCCCTCCTCGGACGCGGCGGCTCGGATCTGACCGCGGTCGTGCTCGGACGTGACCTCCAGGCGCCCGTGACCCTCGTGAAGGACGTCGAAGGCCTCTACACCTCGGATCCTGCTGCGCGCGTGGCGGGCGAGGAGAGCCCGCGGCGTCTCTCGAGCGTGTCCTTCGAGGACGCGCTGGCGCTCGGGGACGCCATCCTCCAGCCGCGCGCGATCCGCTTCGCGCGCGATCACGGACTCCCCTTCGACGTCGTCGGGCCCGGGCACGTGGCCGGTGCACGCGGGACGACGGTGCATACCGCTCCCACGATCGAACGAACGCTCTCCGAGGCGCCCCGGCCGCTGCGCGTCACGCTCCTCGGGCTGGGCACGGTGGGCACGAGAGTCTTCGCGCAGCTCTCCGCGGCTCCGGAGCGCTTCGAGATCGTCTCGATCCTGGCGCGTGAGCTCGAGCTCGACGGACCTCCGCACGCGACGGCCGGGCTCCTGGCCGGCGACATCGAGGCGGCGCTCGCCGCGGGCCCTGATCTCGTCATCGAGGCCATGGAGGAGCACGAGCTCGCCGCCGCCTTCATGGCCCGCGCGCTTCGCGGAGGCGCGCACGTCGTGGGCTCGGGCGCACGGGCGATCGCCCTCGCGGCGCCGCGACTCGATGACGTCGCCCGGGAGGCCGGAGTGAGCTTCACCTGCTCGGCCGCCGTGGGCGGAGCTCTCCCCGCCCTCGAGTCCGTCACGCGCGCCGCGCTGGACGAAGAAGACCCGCTCGTGGGCTTCGAGGCCGCGCTCGCCGGCGAGACCTCCGCGGCGGGCGCGCTGGATTCCGCCCGAACCGCACGTCGTGCAGAGGCGGGGGCTCGAGGCGAGATGGTCGTCGCGCTCGAGCTCCTCGCGCGGGCGGCGGGGTGGCCGGCGCTGCGCTGGCTCCCTCTTGACCCGCTCGAGGACGGGGCGCACGCCGATGCCCCCTCGCCGGGGCGCGCGCGGTTCGTGGGCAGCGTCTTCCGGTCCGAGGGCGGCCCGGTCGCGAACGTCGAGTCCCGCGTCCTCGGACCCGAGCCCTCCCCTCAGGGCTTCGTCGGCCCTTCGAACTCCCTGGTGCTCCATCGCGCCTCCGGCCGGACCGAGCTCCTGCGCGGCGGTGGCGAAGGTCCCTGGCCCATCGCCGCGGCGATCATGGGCGACGTGCTCTCCTTCGCACGCCGCGCCAGCGACGAGGACGCGCAGCTGGTCACGAGGCGGCAGTGACCGGAGCGCCGCGGGTCAGTCGGCGGACACCGGACAGACGAAATCGGCGGGCTTCAGGGTCAGGATGGATCCGTCGACCTGCTCGAGGACGCGCTCGGCGGTCGTCCCCACCTGGAATCCCGAGCGGCCCCCGCGGGAGAGACTCCCCATGACCAGCAGGTCGGGCTGCTCCTCCTCGACCTCCTTGAGGATCTCCGCGTGAGCATCTCCTCGCTCCAGATGGAGCGTCGGGTCGATGTCCAGCCCCGCCACCTCGTGCTCGAGGGCGGTGTGCGCGTGGGCGCGCGCCGACTCGACGCGCTGCGCGTACTCCTCCTCGGGGAGCTCCGCAGCGGCGCGCTGCTCCTGGGCCGAGAGGTTCCAGGCGTGGAGCACGTGCAGCTCCCCCTCCGAGCGCGCGGCGATCCACGCGGCCGCGTCGATCGCGCGGCGCGAGACCGCGGAGAGGTCCGTGGTGGCGAGGACGTGACGGTGGAGCAGGTCGTGGCCAGGCTGGACGAGCCACACCGGGACGGGGCACTTGCGGAGGAGCTTGACCGCGGTGCTGCCCACGCGTCGGCGGCCTCCGTCGGGCTGGCTGCGCTTGCCCGCCACGACGAGATCGGCCTTCCCCTCGAGCGCGCGGCGCACGATCGCCAGCCAGGGATACTCCTCGACGACCTCGATCTCCGCGCTCGCTCCATCGGCGGTCACCATGAGGGAGAGCGCGTTGAGCTCGTCCATCGCGGTGTTCGACAGTTCGAGGGGACCGCTGCTGTCCTCCGCCCACGCGGCGGTGAGCAGCGTCACGGTCGCGCCGGTCTGACGCGCCACCCACGCTGCCTGTCGCGCGGCGCGGAGCGATCCCACGTCGGGCTCTCCGGTGCGCGGATGGACGCCCACGCCCACGGTGATGGTCTGGATCTCGTCCAAGACTGACGCTCCCCGGGATGCGGGATCAGACGACGCGGGGCTCGCCGCCGGCCGCGGCCTCGATCTCCGCGCGCCGCGCCTCGTAGCCGCTGCGCCCCATGAGCGCGTAGGCCGCGACCTTGCCCGCCTCGACGCCGGGCTGGTCGAAGGCGTCGATTCGATAGTGCTCCCCCATCACCGCCACGGCGAGCTCCATGAGGTAGAGGTACTGCCCGACCACGTGGGCCGTGACCGCGGGGAACTGGATGGTGACGTTGGGCCGATTGGCGTCGGTGAGCGCGATCCGCGTGCCCTCCCGCTCCGCCGCGAAGAGCTCGTTCATCGTGCGGCCCCCGAGGTAGCTGAGCGCGTCGTGGTCGGCGTACTCGGCGGGGATCTCCACGGTGTGGTCCGGCCGCTCGACGCTGAGCAGTGTGAACCACTTGTCGAAGGGCCCCTCGACGTACAGCTGCACCTGGCTGTGCTGGTCGGTGACCCCGACCGCCGAGATCGGGGTCGGCCCGGTGAAGACCTCGGCGCCGTCGGTGGAGACGCGCTTCCCGATGGATTCTGCGAGCAGCTGCGCGTACCAGTCGCCGAGACAGGCGAGGCGCTGGCTGTAGGAGAACGTCACCGCCATGGGCTTGCCCTTCTTCTCCTGCATGAGGCTCTGGATGGCCGCGTAGACCAGCGCCGGGTTCTCCGCGAAGGGCGCTTCGCGGCAGCGCTCGTCCATGGCAGCAGCGCCCGCGAGCAGACCCGGCACGTCGATCCCGACGAGGGCGCTGGACACGATCCCCACGGGTGAGAGCACGCTGAAGCGGCCCCCGACGCCGTCGGGCACGACGAAGGACGCGTACCCTTCCTTCTCGACGATCGGCCGCAGAACGCCCTTCTCGGCGTCGGTCGTCACGACGATGTGACGGCGATGTGCCTCCACCCCGACGGCCTCCACCAGACGCTGGCGGAGCACGAGGAACTGGCTCATGGTCTCCGCGGTCGAGCCCGACTTGGAGATCACGTTGAACAGGCACTTCGACACGTCGAAGGTGTCGAGGAACTCGCCGACGAGGTCGGGGTCGACGTTGTCCAGGACGAAGAGCCGCGGCATGCCCTCCGGCCGCGCGATGTCGTGGAAGGGACTCGACAGGGCGGCGTGGAGGGCTCGGTTGCCGAGGGCCGAACCGCCGATCCCCAGCACCACGACGTTCTCCAGATCACCGGAGCGGAACGCGTCCTGCATGGACGCCGCGTAGTCGAGGACGTCCCGCTGGACACCTTGCTGATGCGGGAGGTCCAGCCAGCGGAGGTCCTGGGTCCTGCGCGCCTGCACGGCGGCGAGAGCCGCCTCGGACGGGCCCGCCATGGCCTCCAGCTCGGAGATGTCCAGCCCGTGCTCGGGGCCGACGGCGGAGGCGAGGACGTTCGTGTAGTCGAGGGTGAGACGGTCCACGGTTCGTGATCGCAGCCGGAGCGCGGTCGGGGGGGGTCGGGAAGGGACGGGCTCCGGCGCTCCCGGCCGGAACGCACGACGTCGCGCGAAAGTCTAACGAACAGCCCTCCAGCGGCGCGCGCCCCCTCTCGGTCCCCGTCCGGATCCCGGGCGCGGACGCGGAGCCGATCAGTCGCTGGAGCCGCCCCCGGACCTCTGCAGCAGGATCATCGCCCAGTAGGCGAGCTGCAGCAGGGCGGTGACCGCTCCGGCGACGTACGTGAGCGCCGCCGCGTCCAGGACCTTCCCGACGCCGCTGGACTCGGCCTCGTTGCGCGTGATCCCCGCGCTGGCGAGGACGCGCCTCGCGCGCGCCGACGCGTCGAACTCGACCGGGAGCGTGACGATCTGGAAGAGCACCGTGAGGGCGAGCAGACCGAC
>PKCK01000091.1 GCA_002862085.1 Planctomycetota bacterium
GGGATCGAGGGCTGCGCGCTGCCGCCGCGATCTCGCCCTTCCCCGGGAGACTCCAGCTCGTCGCCGACCCCGCGCGATCGACGCTCCCATCGGGTGCCACCTCGGCCCGGTTCGTTCGAAGCCCGCCGGCCCTCGCGCAAGGGCATGCCGCGACCCTCTCCGCCGGAGGCGCGACGAGCTCCGTCGCGAGGAACCACGAGGCCTCCTGGTCGTTCGCCGGCCGGGCGCGCGAGGCCCGCGGTGCGGACCGGAGAGTCGACGGGGCGTCGGGACGCGAGCAGTGGATGAAGGCGCCGGTCCGGGCGATGATGTCTCGATGCGCGTGCTCTTCGTCTGCCTCGGGAACATCTGCCGCTCGCCCACGGCCGAGGCGGTCTTCCGCACGACCGTCCGCGAGGCAGGCCTCGAGACCTGCGTCGAGGTCGACTCCTGCGGGCTGATCGACTTCCATGCGGGCAACCCGCCAGACGCGCGGCAGACCGCGGCGGCCGCGCGCCGCGGCCACGACCTGTCCCCCATCCGGTCGAGGAAGATCGAGCCCCGTGATTTCGAGCGCTTCGACCTCGTCCTCGGGATGGACGACGACGTGGTGGCGTCGCTCCGCGAGCAGGCACCGGCGGCGCACCAGGAGCGCGTGATGCATTTCCTCGGCCTCGACGAGCCGGGCGCGCAGCGGGAGGTCCCGGATCCCTACTACGGCGGCCCGGACGGCTTCGACGAGGTCATCGACCTCGTGGAGGAGGGCTCGCGCGTCCTGCTCGAGCGGGTCCGCCGGGGACTGGGGTCCGCGTGACCGACCGGGCCAGAGCGGCCCTCGAGGCCGCCCTCGCGCCGCGCCGCTTCCGCGCCGCGCACCTCGCCGCGGGGCGCACCGGCGAGGTGCTCCGCGTGGAGGTCGAAGGGGGCCCTGCTTTCGTCGCGAAGCTCGATCCGCGCGGCGACGGCGGCCTCGAGACCGAGGCGGACGGGCTGCGCCTCCTGGCCGCCGCGGGCGCGCCCGCTCCGCGCGTGGAGTCCGCCGGGCCCCACCTGCTCCTGATGGATTGGTGCTCCGGCGAGACCGGGGTGGCTCCTGACGCGGCCGAGGACGCGGCGCGCGCGCTGTACGAGCTGCACGCAGCGGGCGAGATGCCCTTCGGGCTCGCGACCGACGCGCGCATCGGCGGCCTGGATCAGCCGAACACGCCGAGAGACTCCTGGCTCGCGTTCTTCTCGGAGCACCGCCTCGTGGCCTTCGCTCGCGCCGCACGCGACGAGGGCCGGCTCGACGCTCACGGGGTCCAGCTCGTCGAACGTGTCGCGGCGCGGCTCGCCGATCTCGCGGCGGAGCCCGCATCGCCCGCGCTCCTCCACGGCGACCTCTGGGCCGGCAACGTCCTCACGGGAGGTGGAGCCCTCACCGCGTTCCTGGATCCCGCTCCCTACCACGGCCATCGCGAGGTCGACCTCGCCTTCGCGACCATGTTCGGTGGCTTCCCGCGGCGCTTCTTCGACGTCTACCGGGAGCGCGCGTCGAGCGACGAGCCGGGCGTCCTCGACAGGGAGTTCTGGTCGGACCGGAGGGACCTCTGGAACCTCTTCCCGCTCCTCGTGCACGTTCGTCTCTTCGGTGGGAGCTACGCGCAAGAGCTGGTGCGCACCGCGCGGAGATTCGCTTGAAACGGTGGGAGCGCGAGCCACCGCGGGAACGGCTCGCGCGCCCTCCGCGTCGGAGAGGTGCGTCTATCGGTCGCCGTACTGCGCGCGCAGCTCGCCGAGCCGGATGGCCAGCTCGGCTGCCACGGGCGCGGCTTCGGGCGTGCCGAAGACGTTGGTCAGCTCGTCAGGGTCAGCCACGAGGTCGTACTGCTCCCAGGCATCGAGCTCGGGGAAGTGCATGAGCTTCGCCGTGGCGGTTCGCACGCCGAAGTGCTTGGCGACCTGGTGGGCGCCGGGGAACTCGTAGTACCGGTAGTAAATCGCATCGCGCCAGTCCTCGGGGGTCTCGCCGCGCAGCAGGCGGACGAGGGACTCGCCGTGGACGTTCGCCGGCGTCTCCGCGCCAGCGATGTCGAGGAAGGTCGGCGCGTAGTCGATGTTCTGGACGAGCGCGTCGACGGTCGAGCCGGGCTCGACGACTCCGGGCCAGCGCACGATCAGCGGCATCATCAGCGACTCCTCGTACATCCAGCGCTTGTCGTACCAACCATGGTCACCGAGATAGAAGCCCTGGTCGGAGCTGTAGATCACGATGGTGTTGTCGGCGAGCCCCTTCTCCTCGAGCCAGTCCACGAGGCGGCCGACGCTCTCGTCGACGCCGCGGACGCAGCGCAGGTAGTTCTTCAGATAGCGCTGGTGCATCCAGCGGACGAGATCCTCGCCCTCGAGGCCCGCCGCGTGGAAGGCGGCGTTGCGGGGGCCGAAGGCCTCGTCCCAGCGCGCACGCTGCGCCTCGGTCATGCGCTTGAGGTTTCTGTAGCCCGAGGCGTCGAGGGCGCTGCCGCCCTGGGGAACGGTGCCGTCCTCGGTCGTCACGAAGAGGTCGTAGAACAGTTCCATGTGGCGGCCGATCGACATCTGTGAGGTGAGCGCGCCCGGCGCATCGTCCGCGTGATCGTCGAAGAGAGTCGGCGGCGCGGGCAGGTCCTCGTCGGCCCAGAGATCGAGGTGGCGGCCGGCCGGCATCCAGGTGCGGTGCGGCGCCTTGTGCTGGCACATGAGCATCCAGGGGCCGTCCTCCTCGTTCTGGTCCTCGAGCCAGCCGAGGGCGAGGTCGGTGACGATGTCGGTGCAGTGACCCTCGACCGTGCGCCGACCGTCCTCGTTGATCAGCACCGGGTTGTAGTAGTGGCCCTGGCCGGG
Organism: Planctomycetota bacterium; assembly: GCA_002862085.1. Classification (GTDB taxonomy): domain Bacteria; phylum Planctomycetota; class UBA1135; order UBA1135; genus Saltatorellus. The sequence goes on from PKCK01000091.1 coordinate 2,842, forward strand.
GAGCACGTCCCAGTAGTCGAAGCCCTGGGGGTCCGAGTTGAGGTGCCACTTGCCGATCATCGCGGTGCGGTAGCCGGCGCGGCGGAGCTCTTTCGGGAAGGTCCACTGATCCCCGTCGAACTTGTTGCCGTTGCGGCGGAAGCCGTTCGCGTGGCTGTGCTTGCCCGTCAGGATCGTGGCGCGGCTCGGCCCGCAGATGGAGTTGCCGCAGAACGAGCGCGTGAAGACGACTCCCTCGGAGGCGAGCTTGTCGATGCGCGGCGTGGTGTCGACGCCGCTCATCCACGCTCCGTGGGGGAGATGAGGCCGGTAGGCGCCGATGGCGTGGGGCGCGTGGTCGTCGCTGAAGACGAAGAGAATATTCGGCCTGCGGGCAATCGTCGCGCCCTCTTGACGGGGCGATGCGTCGGGCTCTTCGGCGTCGCAGCCTCCGACGGCGAAGGAGGGAACGATGGCTGTGGCGAGAACAGGGAGGACGGCGGTTAATATCGGCATCACCCCAGGGTAGCCCGCCGTGCAGATGACCACCCCTTCCCCCGAGACAGAGCAGCACTGCGCTGGCCTTCGCGAGGCCTTTTGCGCTTGGCTGATCGAGCAGGATCCTGCCGAGGTGCTCGACGTGGGCGCGGGGCGCGGCGACCTGATCCGCAGTCTCCGCAAGAGGGACGTCATGGCCAGGGGGGTCGAGTCGAGCGAGGCTCTCGTCGGTCTCGCGCTCGAACTCGGACTCCCCGTTGACCTCGGCGAGGCGACCCGTCTGGACGAGGAGGACGGCGGCGTCCCCTGGGTCAGCATGCACAACGTGCTCCACCGGATCTCCGTGCCGGAGCGCGCCTTGAAGGAGGCCCTGCGCGCGGCTTCGGTGGGCGTGATCATCGCCGAGCCCTTCGTCTGGCCCGCGATCCCGATGCACCGCCTGACCTCGCGGCTCGACAGCTTCACGCGCGGACTCGAGCGCCGCCGCGGCATCCGCCATGGAGAGGACCTCGCGCCCGGCGAGCTGGCGTCGATGCTCCCTCCCGACTGGGAGGTCGAGATCCGCGTCCACGCTCCGCTCCACCGCTACTCCGACGACGACGTGCGCGCGTTGATCGAGAGCGCCGCGGAGAGCGAGGGGCTCACGCCAGGCGAGCGCGACCACGCCGACGCCCTCGTCGAGAGCGCGCGCCTCGGCATGCTCGCGGCGCCAGGCGCTGTCTTCATCATGGCGCGGCGCCCCGGCGCCTGAATCGCGCCCTCCCAGCCAGCACCCGGTCATGACCGCCCAGAAACGCGCCGCCGGCCGCGCCGCCGCGGACCTCGTGACCTCTGGTCAGACCGTCGGGCTCGGCACCGGCTCCACCGTCTTCTACGTGCTGGAGCGCCTCGCGGAGCGGATCCGCGACGAGGGACTCGAGATCCTCGGCGTCCCCACGTCCGTCGACACCGAGACGAAGGCGCGTGACCTCGGTATCGGGCTCACGACCCTCGACCGGGTGGAGCGCTTCCACGTGACGATCGACGGCGCCGATGAGATCGACGGCGGTTACCGGATGATCAAGGGGGGCGGTGGAGCGCTGCTGCGCGAGAAGGTCGTGGCGTCGCTCTCGGACGAGGTGGTCACCGTGGTCGGGCCCGACAAGGTCGTGGAGCGCCTCGGGACGACCTTCGACCTGCCGGTGGAGGTCGTTCCCTTCGCGCGATCGGCCTGTTCGCGCCGGATCGCAGGCCTCGGCGGGACGCCGGCCGTTCGAGGCGGCGAGGACGCGCCGTACCTGACCGACAACGGAAACGAGATCCTCGACGTCCACTTCGACGCGGGTATCGAGGATCCCGCGGCCCTCGAGCGGGCCCTGGACGAGATCCCCGGGGTCGTCGAGTCGGGCCTGTTCGTGGGCCTCAGCCACGTCCTGGTCATCGGTCACGACGACGGCAGCGCGGACGTCCGGCGCAGGGACGGCTGAAGACGTCGGGCCCGGATGGCCCTCCCGAGCCTCGGCGTCGGGCAGAGAATCCTGTTCCGGGGGCCGGGAACGGGATTCCACCCGGTGTCGTCGAGCACCGCCCTGGTCGCCCCTGAGCGGGCTTCCGCGCGCTTGGCATCTCCATTGCTCCATGCGAGACGATGGAGTTCCCGAAGTCCCAACTCGGTCTCCGTTCCATGGATTTGGAAGGACGGTCGCTCGGCACGGAGCGGCCGTCCGTGTCCACCTCCGGGGACGCGGATGCAGCCGCCAGCAGAGCGCGGTTCACGTCGATCCTGCGGGAGCGCGCCGGCGAGGCCGCGCCCGGGACGCGGGAGCTCCGTGAGACGACCATCGACGAAGTGTCTGCGCGGATCCGCGACGGCCGCACCGACGCCGCGGAGTCGGAGCCGGACGTCCGCGACCGGGTGCGGGAACGCGACCCGGGTGAGGACTCAGCGGATCCGGACGCCGAGGAGCGCCGTGAACCCCGGGAGGAGCGCCGGCGCGAGCGAGAGCCGCGTGGGAGGGACGAGCGTCGCGGCGACGACGATCCCGCTCGGGAAGACGGCGCCGAGCTCTCCTCCGGGGAGCGTTCGATCCAGCTCACCGATGCGAACGACGCCCGCGCTCTCCATGGCGAGCATCAAGGAATCGGTGACGGGAGCGACGTCTTCGGCGGCGCTCCGTCCGGCCCGGCGATCACGACCTCGCCGCTGACAGCCGGGGTCGCGGCCGCGCCGCGCGCCGCCCAGGCGGCGCCGGTCGCCGCGTTCGCCCTCGGAGCCGGTCCTGCCGCCCCGCGGGGTCGCCAGTCCGCGCCGCAGATCGCGCCGATCACGCCCACCGGCCGGGCGGCTGGAGCGGCCTCCACGGCGAGGCCCCAGGCCTCCCCGGACCCGCGCCCGGGCGCCGCCCGGATGGAGCGCGCCACGGCGATCCTCGAGCAGCTCAAGGTCCAGATCCGCGCCGGTGAGAGGGAGGCGCGGCTGCAGCTCAGGCCCCAGGAGCTCGGCCTCCTGGAGATGCGCATCAAGGTCGACGGCGGCGTCGTGACGGCGCACCTCGCGGCCGAGAGCGCCGAGACCCTCGCCGTACTCGAGTCCCACGCGCCCGAACTGAGGGCCTGGCTCTCCCGTGAGGGCACGCAGCGAGTGGAGCTCAGCTTCGAACGCTTCGGCCTCGACGCCGGAGCCGGCCGGGACCAGGCGGCGACCAGGGACGCCAGGGGCCAGGAGCGCCGCGAACGCGATCGCCGATCGGCCGCGGCGCCCCTCGCCTCCAGCGCCGCGGGCGGAACCCTCGCCGAGACCCTCGCGTACGCCGCCACTCAGACCACGGGCGTCGACCTCGTCGCCTGACAGACGCCCCCTCACCGCTCACTCGACCCCAAGGAAACAGCCATGATCGACGGAATCAGCGTGGAGAGCGCGAACTCGAGCCTCGCCTCGACGACCGCCCAGCAGACCCTCGACAAGGACGCCTTCACCCAGCTCCTCGTCACCCAGCTCCAGAACCAGGACCCCCTGTCGCCCTCGACGAACGAGGAGCTCGCGGCTCAGCTCGCGCAGTTCTCCTCCCTCGAGCAGATGGAGCTCGTCAACGAGAACATCGTTGGCCTCGCGCGTCTCGAGCAGGGCAACGCCCTGGTCGATCAGATCACCGGCGCCGCAGGTCTCGTGGGCCAGCGCGTGTCCTACGCGGACCAGAACGGCCAGCTGGTGGCCGGTGACGTCGAGTACGCGAAGGTCCAGGACGGCCAGATCCTGCTGGGCATCGACGGCGTCGACGTCCCGCTCGTCCAGGTGGCCGAGATCCTCGGGCAGGTCGGCGACGGTGACGAGATCACCGGCGACGACGACTCCGGCGGCGAGAACGGTGGGCCCGCGGACGAGCAGTAGCACGCACGCCTCCATCGATCCCTCCCACTCAGCGAAACACTGAACCCCTGCCAGGGCGTCCGCGCCCGGACATCCACCTACTCCTCTCCTGCGCCATGCCTGCTTCCTTCTACTCCGCCCTCTCGGGGATGCGATCCCACCAGCAGTGGATCGACGTCATCGGTAACAACCTCGCCAACCAGAACACGCCGGGCTTCAAGAAGAGCCGCGCGACGTTCTCGGACAACTTCTCGCAGAACTTCCGGTACGCGAGCGGTCCGAACGGCGGACAGGGCGGCATGAACCCGACCCAGATCGGCTATGGCGTGTCGATCGGTAGCATCGACAAGAGCTTCACCCAGGGAGCGCTCACGGACACAGGTCGGGTGTTCGACCTGGCCCTCGAGGGCGGCGGCTTCTTCGCGCTGCAGTCGCAGGGCAGCCGCGCCTTCACCCGCGTGGGTGCCTTCGGCCTCGATGCCGCCCAGAACCTCGTGGATCAGGGCAGCGGAGCCAACGTGCTCGACCCCAACGGCTCGCCGATCAGCCTCGACGTGACGTCCCTGTTCCCGCCGCAGATCACGACGGAGGTGACGATGAAGGGCAATCTCCCGGCGGTCGTGTCCGGACCCCTCGCGGAGGCGCTCGGCGCGAATGCGGCCTTCTTCGTGGGAACTCCGGCGCAGACCCGCAGCGCGAGCACCGCGGCGACCTACAACGTCTCGACTCTCGGCGGCGCCCCCGGAGACGTCGTGAGCATGGAGGTCATCGCGAACGGCGGCGTGCCCCAGCAGGTGGTGGTGCCCAGCGACGCCGTGACCGGCGAGGTGACCGCAGCCTCGATCGCCGCGGCGATCAACGCGCTGCAGGACGTCACCGCGTCGGTGGACGGCGGCACCGGCGAGATCGTGATGACCACGGATCGCAAGGGCGCCTCCTTCTCCCTCGACGTCAATCCTCCGGCGGGCGCCTTCGATCTGACCCAGCTCGTCGGCTTCAGCACGACGCTCACCAGCGGCTCCGAGTCCGCGATCCCCAGCGACCTCTCGACCGTGGACATCAACGGGCTCACCGGCAATCTGTCGGAGTACGTCGACGGCGACCGTATCCAGCTCGTGGGCGAGGACACCGACGGCTCCCCCATCTCGGCGACGTTCACGTACGGCGCCGCGGGCGACGGGACGACGATGCAGGACTTCCTCGCCTTCATGAACACCTACTACAGCGACGCCGAGGTGACGGTGGACGGGTCGGGCCGCCTCGCGGTGACGGCCCAGAGCGCCGGCGAGGCGAACCTCCTGCTGTCCCTGACGGACGACCCCGCCAACGCAGGGCGATCCGACTGGAACACCTACGCGATGTCGGTCACGACCGACGGCACGGGGCCCGACACCGTGACCACGAGCACCGAGGTCTACGACGCCGCGGGCGTGGCTCACACGGTGACCATGCGCTACGAGCGTCAGTCGGACCTGACGTGGAACCTCTACGCGGAGATCCCGGAGGGGACCGGCACGATCGCACTCGGCGGCGCCGGCAACCCGATCACCGGACTGACGTTCTCCTCCGACGGCTCGCCCACCGGCCTCGGCTCGGTGGACAACAACATCCGTATCGAGTTCGCCGGGCAGCCGGCCCAGGACATCGAGGTCGACTTCGGCCGGGACGGCGACGTCGAGGGCGTGACCCAGTTCGGCAGCGACGGCACGGCTTTCGTGTTCGACCAGAACGGCTTCGGCGACGGCGAGCTGGCGAATCTCTTCGTGTCCACGACGGGCACGATCGAGGGCTTCTACTCCAACGGTCAAACGCGCCAGCTCGGCCAGCTGGGCATCGTCACGTTCCAGAACGACGACGGCCTGCGGGCGTCCGGCAACAACCAGTTCGAGGAGACGCCGAACTCCGGCGAGGCGCGCTTCGGGACGGGGGACATCAGGAAGGCCGGCGCCGTCATCTCCGGCGCCCTCGAGAACTCCAACGTGGACACCGCGGAGCAGTTCGTTCGCCTGATCGAGGCCCAGCGGGGCTACCAGGCGAACGCGCGCGTCGTGTCCGCCCAGGACGAGGTCCTGGCCGAGACCGTCAACCTGATCTGATCCGTCTGATCGATCCGGCCGCGCCGGCGCTCCCCTCCATCGCCCGCGGGCGAGGAGTGGAGCGCCGGCGCGCTGCATTCGCGGCGTTCGTGCTCCGCACGGGTCTCGTGAGCGCCTAGGGTTGCAGGCATGTCCACCACGATCGGTGACGGCAAGGTCGTCAACATTCACTACAAGCTCACCCTCGGCGGCGGCGACGGCAGGGTCGTCGACAGCTCGGAGGGGCGGGATCCGCTGCCCTATCTCCACGGCGCCGGGAACATCGTCGCTGGCCTCGAGACGGCCCTCGCGGGCAAGTCCGAGGGCGCGTCCTTCGACGTCGAGGTCGCGCCGGCCGACGGCTACGGAGCGCGCCAGGAGGAGGCTGTCCAGAACGTGCCGCGCAGCGCCTTCCCGCCCGAAGCGGAGCTGGAGGCGGGCCTGCAGTTCCAGGCGACCGGTCCCGATGGGCAGCCCCTCATGGGCATGATCGCGTCCATCGAGGGCGAGGTCGTGACCGTGGACTTCAACCACCCGCTCGCGGGCGAGACGCTGCTCTTCTCCATCGAGGTCGTGTCGATCCGCGACGCGACCGACGAGGAGCAAGAGCAGGGCCACGCGAGCTGAAGCCTTGTCCGAGGAGTCCGACGCCGTCTTCCCGCCGCTCGCCGGCGGCTGGGAGCTGCGGACCTTCGACCTGCCAGGGGGCGCGCGCGTGGAGCTACGTGCCCCGCGCGATCCGGAGCGCCTGCTGGACGACGAGGCTGTCCGGGAGCGCAACCGCTTCAACGACTCGATGCCCTACTGGGCGTGGATCTGGGATTCAGCGCCGACGATGGCGCGGCTGCTGGCCGCCGAGGACTGGCCGCGCCCCTCACGTGTCCTCGAGCTCGGCGCGGGTCTCGGGCTCGTCGGGATCGCCGTCGCCGCGGCCCACCGCGCCGAGGTGGTGCTGACCGACCACGACCCCCTCGCCGTTCGGGCCGCCAGGGCGCAGGCGGCGGCCTGCGGCGTCGTCGGCGTGAGCGCCGCCGACTTCGACTGGAACGACCTCTCGAGCGCTCCTCCAGGGCCCTTCGACGTGATCCTGGGCTGCGACGTGCTCTACGAGGGCGGCTTCCACGGTCCGCTCCTCGACCTCTTCGACGCGCTCCTCACCCCGGGCGGCACTGCGTGGCTCGCAGACCCGGGTCGGACGCGGCTGGCGCGTTTCGTCGAGCGCGCCGAAGCCCGCGGTCATCGCGTCGAACTCCGTGATCAGGAAGGCGCGGCGGCGGTCGCGGAGCCTGGAGCCTTCCGCCTCCTGCGCCTGACGGCGCGCGCGTGAGACAGAGGCGCAGAGATCAGCGCGCGATCTCGACGCCGACGCCGGGTTGATCGGACTCCCCGGCGGTCGGGCGCTGTGGTCGAGCCGAATCTCGTGCCCGCTGGCGGTCGAGCCCTCCTGCCGCGTACGTCGCCCGGGCCGCCAGCGGTCTCGCGCGTCCGGGTGGGCCCATGGCGCGGATGCAGCCATCGATACCGGTCCCGTCCCGCGC
>PKCK01000005.1 GCA_002862085.1 Planctomycetota bacterium
AGATCTCGGACGCGCCGAGGAGCTCAAGGGTCGCTCGCTGGCCGCGTCCCTCGCGGCCCTGGAGGAGGATCTGGAGGAGCTTCGTCTCGCCGCGCTGTCCGAGCTCGCCGGCGTGGCCGAGTTGGAGACCTCGCTCGAGCGCTTCGCCGAGCCCCTGGGTCGAGCAGTCGCGCAGCAGGCCATGCCGATGGGGCCGTTCCTGGAGGCGTTCCGCGACGTCCTCGATGAGCGCCCCACCCTGATCCAACGCGAACTGCGCCGGGGCTTGCGCTGGACGGGTGACAGGATCGTCGAGGGGGCTCGATCGTTGCGAGGACTCGTCGGGGATGGTGAGGGCCGGAGCCGGGCAGGAGAGGGCGTCGCTGATGGGACGTTGCTCGACGCAGAGCGGTCACAGCTGGAACGCCGCTGGATCGATGGCTGCGAGCCTGCGCTGAGGGACCTTCGGGCGAAGCTCCGCGGTGGAGCCTTCGCGCCCTCGGTGGCCTCCACGCTCGAAGCGCGGCTCCTGGGTTCGCCCGATCTCGACGGCGCCCTCGAGCGCGCTGCCGAGCGCCTCTCCGTGGATCCAGAGCTGCTCGGGGAGTATCGGACCGCGTGCCGTGAGCTCATCGGGGCGGAGCTGGACGCCGGACGCTCGGAGTGGGCGCTCCAGCTCGCTGTGGATGGGCTGCATCTTCTCCCGCTCGGGGTCGCGGGCGCGGTGATCGTGCAGACGGGCGGGCTCGGCGCGGACCTCGCCGTGGCCGGGGGCGGAGCCCTGAGCGCGGCGCTCGCCCAACGCCTCTCCCGGCTGCTCGGCACGGGGGTGGCGGCCCGAGCACGCGAGCGGTGGGTGGAGCTGCGCTCGTCCCGGATCGCGGTGGCTGCGCGCGAGGGCCTGGCCGGGGAAGAGCTCCTCGCGATTCGCGAGCTCGCGGATCGATTCAGCCTTTTCCTCGCGATTCTGGACGAACTGCAGAGAGGACCGAGATCGACTGGCTCCACGGAGACCCGGTATGGCTGAATCCACGCGAAACACCAGCGCCCGAGAGCGGGGCACCCTCGCCCGGCTGGACGAGGCCCTGCGGCGCGATCTCGATGCTCTCGGCGTCCTGCGCGAGATGGACGGGGAGGCCGCGCAGTTCGACGAGCTGCGCCAGGATCTGGGGCGTCAGCTGGACCGCGTGAAGGACGCGGCGGTGGTGTGCCTGGTCGGTTCCACGGGCGCGGGCAAGAGCTCGCTCCTCAATGCGCTGGTCGGTCGTCCGCTCGCGCGAGAAGGGGTCGACCGCCCCACGACGTCAGCGCCGGTGATCTACCGTCCCGCGGACGCGGACGTTCGCGAACTCGTCCGGGATCTCCCCGGGAAAGCGCCGTCCATCGTCAGCTACGACGCTCCGGACACCTCGTCGGCCGACACCTTCTGGCGCGGCCAGATCCTGATCGACGCACCGGATGTGAACAGCGTCGAGACCACGCACAGGGACGTCGTGGGAGAGCTCGCGCGGCGGTCCGACGTCCTCGTGGTCACCGCCCATCGCCAGTCCATCGGCGAGCTCAGCCACGCGACGTTCGTGGACCTGTTCGCGGGCCGGCGAGGGATGGTGTTCGTGCTCGGGCGTCGCGACGAACTCGCTGAACCCTCCTGCGCGGAGCTGCTGGGGCAGCTGCGAACCCTCGCGCGGGAGCGATGGCAGGGCGGGGACGCGCCCGTTCTCGCGATCTCGGCGAGGGAGGGCCAGGTCGACCCGGAGGGCGGGGGGCTCGCGGAGCTCCGCGCGGCCCTCGGGGCGATCATCTCGGACGAGCGACTCGGCGGCGTCAGGCGGCAGAACGCGGTGGGGAACGTGGCTCGCATCGCGAATCTGGCGGCGGGGATCGCGGAACGGAGCTCCGACGACTTCGTGGCCTTCGAAGCGGGTCTGGCCTCGGGCGCCGACCGCTGGGTCGCTGGCCTGCTCGCGGCGGTCGACGAGCGACTCGATGTCCGACGCGTCGATCTGCAGCGGATGCTCTGGGACGACGCGTCCAAGGTCTGGGACGGGCCAGGAGGCTACGCGCTCCGCGCGGGCGGGCTCTCCGCGCTTGGCCTCGGGGCAGGCGCGGCGGTCGCGCGACGGAATCCACTCCTGGCCACCGGGATCGCGGTCGGTTCGATCGCAGCGGATCGCGCCCGGGGGCTCCTCCGTGAGACCCGCTTCGAGTCCTCGTCCGGTCTCCTGCCCGGCCCGGTGGAGATCGAGGGCCTCGGTCGAGACGCGTTCGCCGACGCGCGTCTCGCAGCCGAGGGGCTCTTCGCGGACGGGGAGTTCGAGTCGATGTCACCGGCGGCCGAGGAGCTCGACGGGCAGGCGACGCGGGCGGTCGACGAGGCCTGGGACCGGCTGGTGAAGCTGGAGCTGCCCCGGGTGGCCCGCCGCGGCGTTCCGCGGCTCCTCAGGTGGGCCATCGACATCCCCGTCTACGCGCTCGCCGGGTTCGTGCTCTATCGCGTGGTGATCGGGTTCGCGCGCGAGCGGTACGTGGGGCTCGATTTCATCGCGAGCGCGGCGATCATCGCCCTCGCCTGGCTGTTCATCGCCCGCCTCGTCGTTCGTCTTCGACTCGCGTCCAGGAGCGGTTCCCTGCTCGCCGCGGTGCGTGTGGACGTGGAGCAGCGGGTCAGGAGTGCAGCCGATGCCGCGACGGCCGGCCGGATCGGAGGGGCCCGGAGGCTTCGAGAGCTGCTCAGGGCGACGGCTGGGGCGGACGGACGCTGGCGTTCGCAGCTGTTCGGGGAACAATGACGGCATGATCTGCTCCCTCATCACCGCAGTCCTCCTCGCGCCCGCGCTCATCGATCCAGCCTCTCAGGAGTCCTCCGTCAGCGCGTCCAGCGAGGCGGACGCGTTGCTCCTCGGGAACCGGGACCACCGCTACCGCTGGGTGGAGGACTGGCTGAAGCTGCCCGAGGGGATGTCTCTCGGCAACACGCACGGCGCCGTCTGTGTCGACAAGGCAGGGCGGGTGTACTTCAACACCGATCGCGAGCACGCGATCGTCGTGGTCGGGCCCGATGGGAGCGTGGAGCGCACCTTCGGTGAGGAATGGAAGGGCGGCCTCCACGGCATGGCGCTGGTCGAGGAGGACGGGGAGGAGTTCCTCTACATCGCTCACACGGGGCGGCACTGCGCGGCGAAGCTCACGCTCGAGGGCCGCGTGGTCTGGACCCTTCCCTGGCCCGAGGCGTCGGGGAAGTACCAGGACGAGGGGCAGTATCGCCCCACGGGAATCGCGATCGCGCCCGACGGGACCATCTTCGTGGCCGACGGATACGGGCAGTCCTGGATCCATCGTTACCGCGCCGACAGGACGTACCTGGGATCGTTCGGCGGTCCGGGTACGGAGCCGGGGAAGATGCGCACGCCGCACGGGCTCGTGATGGAGACCATGGGAGACGCCGCGTATCTGCTCGTGTGCGACCGGGAGAACCGGCGGCTCCAGCGCTTCGATATGGAGGGTGAGCTGATCCGCGCCGAAAGCGCCGTGCTGGAGCGTCCATGCAACGCGGTCTTCTCCGCGGGCGTCCTGGCGGTGGCGGAGCTGCGGGGAAGGGTGACGCTGCTGGGGCTGGACGACGAGGGGCGCCGGCGCGTCCTCGTCCACCTCGCGGAGCAGCCGGACCCCGGGAAGAGGGCTCAGAACGGAATCCCTGTCCAGGACTGGCGGCCGGGTGAGTTCCTCTCGCCCCACGGGATCGGCGCGGACGCCCGAGGGAACCTCTACGTGCTCGATTGGAACAGGAACGGGCGCGTCAGCAAGCTGGAGCGTGTGTCACCGCTCCCCGGTGCAGCCAAGTCGAAGAAGGCGAGATGAGCCTCGCGAGGGTGCCGCCCCGGCAGCGTGGGGGCGGCCGACCGCCACTCTGGCAGGGTCTGGAGCCCCCTGGTGTGCCGTGAAGGTGCCCCGGGGGGCTCCCGGCCTTGGCACAGATGTTGTTCCTGCGACCGAGGAACCAGAGACACCGCTTCCGCACACCGACTATGAGCAGCAATTCAAAGATCATCGGCATCGACCTCGGCACCACGAACTCGGTGGTCGCCGTCATGGAGGGCGGGGAGCCGACCGTGATCACCAACCTCGAAGGGGCCAGGACCACCCCCTCGGTGGTCGCCTTCCAGAACGACGGTGCCCGACTGGTCGGGGCGCCGGCGAAGCGCCAGGCCGTCACCAACCCGACGAAGACAGTCGCTTCCATCAAACGCTTCATGGGCCGCCGGCACCACGAGGTGGGCGACGAGGAGAAGCAGGTCGCCTACACGCTCACGGGCGCCGCTGACGACGTCGTGAAGGTCGACATCGACGGTCAGAGCTTCTCGGCCCCCGAGATCAGCGCGATGGTCCTGCAGTACCTGAAGGAGGCCGCGGAGCGCTATCTCGGCGAGACGGTGGAGCGCGCCGTGATCACCGTGCCCGCGTACTTCAACGACAGCCAGCGCCAGGCGACCAAGGACGCCGGCGCCATCGCAGGCCTCACCGTCGAGCGCATCATCAACGAGCCGACCGCGGCGACCCTCGCGTACGGCACGGACAAGAACAAGGAGGGCCGCGTCGCGGTCTACGACCTCGGTGGAGGCACGTTCGACATCTCCGTCCTCGACATCGGGGACGGTGTCTTCGAGGTGCTCGCGACCAACGGGGACACCCACCTCGGTGGCGACGACTTCGACGAGGCGCTGATCGCCTTCGTGGCCGAGGACTTCAAGGCGTCCCAGGGGATCGACATCCGCGAGGATCCGATGGCGCTCCAGCGCCTGAAGGAGGCCTGCGAGAAGGCGAAGATCGAGCTCTCCAGCGGCACCTCGACCGACATCAACTTGCCCTTCATCACCGCCGACGCCTCCGGTCCGAAGCACCTCCAGCAGACGATCAGCAGGGCGAAGTTCGAGTCCCTCATCTCCGAACTCGTCGAGCGCTCGATCGAACCCTGCCGCAAGGCGCTCGAGGATGCCGGGCTCAAGCCGTCGGACATCGACGACGTCCTCCTCGTCGGCGGCTCCACCCGGATTCCCATGGTCCAGGAGAAGGTCGAGGCCTTCTTCGGCCGGGAGCCGAACAAGGGCGTCAACCCCGACGAGGTCGTGGCGCTCGGCGCCGCGATCCAGGGGGGCGTCCTCGGCGGTGACGTCTCGGGCGTCCAGCTTCTCGACGTCACGCCCCTGAGCCTCGGCATCGAGACGATGGGCGAGGTGATGACGGTCCTCGTCGAGCGCAACACGACCATCCCGACCTCGAAGACGCAGGTCTTCTCCACCGCGGCCGACAACCAGCCGTCCGTCGACATCAAGGTCTTCCAGGGCGAGCGCAAGTTCACCAAGGACAACCGCCTCCTCGGGAACTTCGTCCTCACCGACATTCCGGCGGCTCCCCGTGGTGTTCCGCAGATCGAGGTGGAGTTCAAGGTGGACGCCAACGGCATCCTCGAGGTGCGCGCGACCGACAAGGGCACCGGCAAGGAGCAGTCGATCAAGATCGAGTCCTCCTCCGGCCTCTCGGACGAGGAGGTCGAGAAGATGAAGCGCGACGCCGAGGCCCACGCGGCCGAGGACGAGAAGCGTCGTGAGGTCGTCGACCTGCGCAACGAGCTGGAGCAGCTCGCCCACGGGACGAAGAAGCAGCTCGAGGAGAACAAGGACAAGCTCTCCGAGGAGGACGTCAAGGAGATCGAGGCCGCCGTCGAGGAGCTCGAGGGGCAGCTCGGCTCCGAGGACAAGGAGACGCTCGAGTCCGCGCGGGACACCTTCGCGAAGAAGGCGCAGAAGCTCGGGGAGATCCTCTACGCCCAGGCGCAGTCCGAGCAGCAGGAGGCGTCGGGCGCCGACCCGGGCGCCGCCAGCGCGAGCAACGACGACAGCGACGAGCCGATCGACGCCGACTTCGAGGTCAAGAGCTGACCGGACCGGGAGCAGGACTCTCGCTCCCGTTCATGAAAGCGCGCCGCGCGTTCCCGGACTCGGGGCCGCGCGGCGCGGCCGTCGGGGCCTATGCTCGCTCGCTCCGGGGCTGGCACAGCCAGCGCCGCGTCATGCGACCCTCGCTCCTCGTCGTCCTCGCCAGTCTTCCGGCCGTCTGCTCCTTCGCGGGGGGGCAAGACGATGCGGACCTGTCGGGGCTCGAGCGCGCGCAGAGAGCGCGCAGCGCCGATCCGGACGATCCAGGGGCGCTCGAGGCCGTCGCTCGCGCGTTCGAGGCGGACGGCGACGTTGACGGGCACGTCGCGTACTTGCTGCTGGCCGCGGACGCGGTGGATCAGACCGAGTACGACGACGAGGCCGCGAAGGAGCAGAGGCTCGAGGCGCTGGTCGCGGAGATCGATGAGCTCGGAGCCGGATTGAAGTCGATCAGGAAAGCCAGAGACAGCTACCTGAGCGACCTGACCTGGGCGCTGCGTCTGTACGCGGGGAACCAGAACAAGCAGAGGAACGCGCTCGCCGTCGGAGCGCGGATCCTCGACTACCGACCCGACCATCCGCGCGCGAGTCGGGAGCTACGCGCCCTGCGGAAGGAGCTGGCACCCGAGCTGCAGGCCGAGGCGCGCCGGCTGCTCGGTCAGAAGGATCTCCGCAGGCCCCGGAAGTTCCTGCTGGAGTGGGCCCGGACCCACGAGCGCTGGGCGGACGCCGGCCAGTTCGAGGGGGATCGCTACGCGGTGAAGACGAACGCTGGGTACGACGTGGGCCAGGTCGCGGTCAAGAGCCTGGAGGCCATCGCCGAGTACTACGAGCGGTTCTACGGGGTCGACCGCTCCCTCGTGCGCCGCCTCACGCCGGTCAACATCTGCCGGACCCACGAGGAGTTCAAGGAGATCGCGAACTACCCCCGGGCGGACAACCCGGGGCTGCTCGCCTTCATTCGCAAGATCCCTCGGATCAACGGGGACGGTGACGTCGAGCTTGAGTTCGAGGTGTTCGGGTACGACCCGCGGGCTTTCGGCCGCCCCCTCGACGGGCTCTGGTCCACGCTGTGGCACGAGGCCAGCCACGAGTACATGGGGCTGGTGACCGAGGAGCGGGTCGCGCCGCTCTGGATCAACGAAGGGATGTCGAGCTACTTCGAGGGCGTCACCTTCTCGGAGAAGGCCGAGATCGGGGTCGGGCTCCCCGCGTTCGGAAGGCTCGGGCCACTGATCGGGATGATCGAGCGAGGCGACAGGCCCCTGCGCGCGACGATCGAGGCCATCGGGAGCCTCACGGCCGAGCAGTACTCCGTCGCGTGGGGCGTCGTTTATCACCTCATCCATGGCCGCGATGGACGAGGGAGGCTCCTTCGACCGGACGCGCTGCCGACGGCGATGAAGCTGCTCGGGGAGCGGATGGTCACGGGTCCGGGCCTCTTCGACGAGGTGGTCCTCGGGGACTCCGGCCTGACGCTCGAGGAGTTCGAGGCGGAGTGGGTCGCCGCCATGCAGGCCCTGGCCGCGTCCGAGAGTGATCCCGTTGCCCGTGCGTCTGAGCTCGTGCTCGCAGCGGCCGGGCGGGCCGAGGCGGGAGACGCCGCGGACGCCCTCGGGCTGTACGAGCAAGCGCTCCTACGGGATCCCATGAGCATCAGCGCGCTGGCCGGTCTCTCCGAGCTCCACCATGCGCGCTGGAAGGAGTCTCGCAAGCGAGACGACCAGGCGGCGGACGAGACACTCCTGTGGGCGCGACGGCTGCGGGACGTGGCGCTCGCACTCGATGACGAGGACACCTCGGCGGCGGCCGACGAGCTCTGTCGGGAAGTCGATCGGGCTGGTCACAAGAAGATCGCCAGGGCGGAGGCGCGCTACCGGGAGCGGGTGGACAAGGTGCTGGAGAAGCTCCTCGAGGAGGGACGGCCGCGGACCGCCGTCGCTCTCGCGGAGCTGTTCCTCGACGCGGTGCTGGGCACGTCGGTGGCGATGGAGCTGGCCGTCGGCCTGCGCGTGGACGACATCATGGCGCTCGAGCGCCCCGTCGAGATGTTCGACGGAAGGACGCTGGAGGGGATCAACGCCCGCAAGGGGGTGTTCACGGTCGAGGAGGGCACGATCACCGGGACCGCCCCGCGCCCCCAGCCGGCTGGCCTCTTCCTCGAGCGGCCGGTCGCTCCCACCTTCCGGTTCGAGGGGTTCGCGCGGCTCGGCGACTCCAACACGGTGCTGTCCATCGTCGCCAGCAGCCCCGAGGGAGGCGTCTTCAACGGCTTCACGCTCCGGCCCTCCCGCGTGAAAGGCGTCGACGAACCGCCGCGGGAGTTTCGTCCGTTCGACGAGGCCCGGGCGGGGAGGATCCAGACGCTCACCCAGCGGGACCCGGGTGACGGCTTCGGTCCTCGCTACGACCTCGTGGGCCGAGCACGCAAGGCCCCCGTGGACCTGGACGTCGATCGCTGGTTCCACTTCGCGTTGACCCACGACTCCCCGGGCCTGCTCACGCTTCAGATCGACGGAGAGCCGGCCGGAGAGTTCGAGTTCGCGCCGACGGCGTCCTCGGCCAGCGTCGGGCTGCTGCTGTACGGTGGCGAGGGGTCCTTCATGGACCTCGTCGTGTACGAGCTCGACCGTCTCTGAGCCCGCGTCAGCGGGTCACCCGCCGAAGAGGTCTCCCTGGACGGCGGGAGGAGGGCGATGGAGGTCCGGGGTCAGGGGCTCGACGCGTTCGCTCTCTCCCCGCTCGAGGCCGAGGCGACGGCACCAGAGATCGAACACGTCCTCGATCGCCCGCCAGCGCGGGCCCGAGCCGGCCAGGCGGGATCCGAACGCCGCCCTGGACGTCTGGCCCTGACGGCACTGCTCGAGCTGGCCGAGGATCCGGTCCGCGCGATCCGGGAAGGACGCGCGGAGACGCTGCTCGAAGACCGGGGCGACCTCGGACGGAAGCCGCAGAAGGATCATGAACGCGCGCGTCGCCCCCGCGCCCGCGGCGCGCTGGAGGATCTCCGGGACCGCGTGATCGGTCAGCCCCGGGATCACCGGTGAGATGGAGACGCCGGTGGGGACATCCGCGGCGCGCAGCGCGGCGAGGGCCTCGAAGCGAAGGCGGGGACCGGGCGCCCAGGGCTCCAGCGCCCTCGCATGGCGCTCGCTCGCGAAGGGGATGGAGAGGAAGACGCGCGCCCCGGCGACGCGCGCGATGCGGCCCAGCAGGTCCGCGTCCCTCCGCACCAGCGCGCTCTTGGTGATGAGAGCCACGGGCTGGCGGAACTCGAGGCACGCCTCGAGGAGCTGCCTGGTCACCCCGTAGCTGGCCTCCAAGGGCTGGTAGGGATCGGTCACGCCGCTCATCGCGATCCAGTCCCGCTGACCAGCGGGTCCGGTGCGGCCCCGCGCGAGGGCCTCGCGGAGCAGCTCGACCGCATTGGTCTTCACCACGAGCTTCGTGTCGAAGTCGGTCCCCGCTCCGAAGCCGAGATGCTGGTGGCCGGGCCGCGCGTAGCAGTAGGCGCAGGCGTGCTGGCAGCCGCGGTACGGGTTCACGCCGAAGGAGAACGGAACGTCCGGCGAGTCGTTCGTCGTGATGATCGATCGCGCGCGCTCCTCGTACACCTCCACCCTCGCCTCGGGCGGAGCGCCGAGCCACTCCACCTCGTAGCCGCCGCCGGCCGCCCGTGTCCACGGGTTCGGCGGGTTCGAGACCGGTCGGGCCGCCATGGGCCTCAGTGGGCGGTGTGGTCCTCGAGCCGGTACCGCGCGAGGTCGAATCTGGAGCCCTCTCCGCTCCAGATGACGGAGCCCGTGTGAACGCGGTGCCGTCCGGCGAGCCGGTCCTCGTTCCACAGGCGTAAGGCGGTCGACACGCTGGGGAACGCGAGCTCGTTCCAGGGGATG
>PKCK01000109.1 GCA_002862085.1 Planctomycetota bacterium
GGTCGTCCGCGAGCCGGCGCCGGAGAGCGCGACGCCGGCTGGGGCGACCCTCGCCGGGGTCGCTCCAGCCGAGACGGCTCGGTTCGATGGAGACCTCGCAGGCCGCCGGGAACAGCCCGTGGCACGGATGAGCGAGCTGCGCTCTCTCTCGTTCTGGCCGGTCCTGCCGGACGGTCGTGTTCCAGAGCGCGTGGCTTGCGAGGTCGTGGGTCTGGCCACGACCGGCGTCCCCGGCCGCAGGCGGACGATCGAGGTCGAGGACGGCGTCGCCCGCTTCGAGGTGCACCTCCCGTCCGCTCGGTCCCTCGGCGAAGCGGACGTGTTCGGGCCCCCCGCGCGCCCGATGCTCAGGATCGCGACGGCGGAGGAGGACCTCGGCGCCCTCTCGGGCGCGGCGCTCCTCTCGGTGGAAGGAGTCTTCGCCGCGGTCGCCGACCTCGCCCTTCTCGACCTGGCCAGCGGCGGCGGTTCCGTCGCGCTCGGCGTGATCCACCTCGAGCCGCCGCCCTACCTGGGGGAGGTCGTGTTCGCAGGAACCTGGACCGACCTGGCCCGCCTCGAGGTGAGCCGTGGCCTCTTCAGCACCCTTCAGCGGACCGTGCAGACATCGCGGAGGCGCGTGCCCCTCTGGGCCTACGGCGCGTCTCGGTCGTGGAGCGTGTCCGTCACGCCTCGGGGAACGCTGCCCGTCGACGCGGGCGCGACGCTCCCGCCCGACGCGCGGTCCACTCCCATCGAGGACCGAGGCCTGCGCGGCGAGAGCATCGAGCTGTCGCTTCGCTTCCGGTCCGGCCTGGACCTCTCCGTTGATCTGTTCGCGGCCCCGCGGGCAGGCCGGGTCGTGATCCTCGCGGAGGGCGAGGATCCGGCCCCGATGACGGCCGGTCGAACGCTCGCGAGGAGCGCTTACAACGAGCGGATCGGCGCAGCCGTCTGGACGAACGTCGTGCCGCGCGGGCCGGTGAGAAAGGGGAAGGGCAGCTACGACATCGGCCCGACGGACCTGCCCGAGGGCGTGCTGCGGCTCGAGCTCTGGAGCGTCGACGACGACAGGCAGGTTCGCGAACTCCTCGCGGCGAGGAAGATCAGCGCGGGCACCGACATGCCGAGGATCTCGTTGCCCTGATCACCGCTTTCGAACGGGGCCGGGACGTCCGTCGTCCTGAAACGGCCGAGCGCGCCTGCGCGGGGCTCCGAAGGGGAGCTTCTCCGCGCAGGCGCGCTCTCGTGAGTGGGGGTGGGCGCTGTTCGTGCGCCGCCTTCGTCAGCTGAAGGCCTCGGGCATGCCGACGCCCACGAGGGCCCAGTGCCGGCAGAACCAGATCAATGCGACGAGCCCGGCGAGCTCGAGCGTGGGGCGAAGAATCGGCTTCATCATGGGTGTGCTCTCCTGCGGCTCTCAGGGCCGCGAAGGGGCTGGCGAGGCCCCGCGGGCAAAGATCTTAGCATTTCCTTGATGTTAGCTTCAAGGTTCTGAGGGAGACCAAGCGGCAAAACAGCCATCGAGGACCCTCCCAGCATCCCTGAAGGCCCTTGTCAGGCGCCGGAAGGCGGCTCGAGGCGTTGATCGATGCTTGATCTCTCCTTGATGTAGCGGGCATTCGACGTGCACCGAACGGAGACACGACCAATCCGTTCGGGCCGCGGAGGCGCCCCGGGGTTGCGGCGTGTGAGGGCCAGCGGCCGGTGGCGAGCGTCACGCCTGGCCCCACAGCGACGAGGTCACCCCCGGGTCGAGGCCTATCTCCGTGGCCTAGGCTCGCCGGGGCGCGCTCGTCCAGGAGCGCCGGGGTCAGGCCCGGTCGAAGCAGAGGGCACCGCGCGACACGCGCACGACGACCTCGCCGGTCGGGGCTCCGTCCAGCAGCAGATCGGAGAGGCCGGGCTCCACGTGCTGGGCGATCACGCGCCGCAGCTCACGGGCGCCGGTCTCGGGCCGGAAGCCCTCCTCGGCGACCCAGCGGGCGACCGCGGGGGTGAAGCGCACGGAGAGGCCGCGGCTCGCCGCCCGCTCCTTCAGCTCGCCCAGCTTGAGGGCAGCGATGCGCTCGATCTGGCGGGGGCCGAGCTCGTCGAAGAGCACGGTGCTCCCGATCCGCCCGAGGAATTCGGGCGTGAAGGTGCGCTCGAGCGCCGACTGGGTCAGCTCCTCGAGGCTAGCGCGGGCGAGGGTCGGCGTTCCGCCGAAGCCGACCGCGCGGCTCGCTCCCTGGATCTCGGCCGCGCCGCAGTTCGACGTCATGACCACGATCGTTCGGTCGAAGCGGACGCGGCGGCCCTTGCCGTCCGTCAGCGCGCCCTCCTCGAGGACCTGGAGGAGCAGGCTGTGCAGCTTCGGGTGGGCCTTCTCGACCTCGTCGAAGAGCACCACCGACTCGGGGTTCTCGGCGATCGCGTCCGTGAGCTGGCCGCCGTCGTCGTGGCCGACGTAGCCCGGAGGCGCGCCGATCAGCTTCGAGTACTCGTGCGCCAGGGCGAACTCCGAGCAGTCCACGCGAACGAGTCCGCGCGAGCCGTCGCCGCCGAACAGATGTCGCGAGAGCGCGCGGGCGAGCTCCGTCTTGCCGGTGCCCGTCCGCCCGCTGAACAGGAAGGAAGCCAGCGGACGCTGGCTCTCGCCCAGACCCGCCGCGGCCGAGCGCACGGCGCGGGCGACGGTGTCCACCGCGTGGTCCTGGCCGACGACCTGCTCCAGGAGCGCACCACGTAGCCCGCGGGCGCGGCTCGCGAGCCGGTCCAGGGCGTCGCTCCGGGCCAGCACGGCGGTCGCCGTGTCGGGCGCCGTCGAGCGCTGCTCCTTCTTCGGGTCCACCGTGAGGCGCACCTCGTGGATGTCGAGGTTGGGGTTGACCTCGATGCAGAGCTGGTAGAGGAGGTCCTCCACCATCAGGGGGTCGTCGGGGAAGAGGGTCTCGAGCGATTTGTCGAGGTCCTCCTGGAAGTCCGGCATGCAGGCCCCGATGACCAGCTTTCGGTAGCCCGCCCGCCCCAGGCCGGGGCGCTCTCCCAGGCTGAGACCAGCCCCGTCCAGGGTCATGATCTGCACGAAGCAGTCCGCCAGGTCGAAGTAGCGGTAGACGCTGCGCTCGGGTGCGGGGCCGGACACGGGAGGGGAAGGGGCAGGAAGAGGAGGGGGGGAAGGGGGGGGGGCGCCCCTCGGACTCGATTCGGTCCGAGGCGCGGCCATGGCGTACCACTCGGCCCTCGCGCGGACGGATCTTGATGCAGGGTGCCGCAAGGACGCTCGGGTCCCGACGGGAGACCCTCGCGTGTGCCAGATCACGCTTCGAGGCGCGGTGAATGCCCTGTCGTCCGCGCGCACGAGGGCCCTACACTCGGGCGCGGACCCGGCCATGAGTTCCGAAGACGACGTCAAGTTCCTCGCCAAGCTGGTGCACCGCGGGCACCTCTCGCGCGAGGAGGCCGAACCCGTGATCGGTCGTCTCAAAGGGGGTGCGCCCCTCGACGAGGCCCTCCTCGAGGCAGAGGGCTGGGACGAGGAGCGGGTGGCGAAGATGCGCCGGACCGACGCGGGTGAACGCCCGGAGATCCCCGGGCACGAGATCCTGGGTCCCCTCGGCGTCGGCGGCACGGCCGAGGTCTTCCGCGCCCGTGAGAGGAAGTCCGGCAAGACCCTCGCCCTCAAGATCCTCACCCAGGCGTACGCCCGGAACCCCGTCGAGGTGAAGGCGTTCATCGAGGAGGCGCGGCTGCTCGAGCGCCTCGACCACCCGGGGCTGGTCAAGGGCTTCGGGCCTGCGAAGTCGGATGGGACCTACCTCTCGCGCATGGAGCTCGTCGACGGCCAGACCCTCCAGGAGTACCTGGAGGGCGGCCATCTGTTCGACGAGGAGGCGGCCTTCCGCATCACCCTGGAGGTGGCCGAGGTGCTCCGTTACATGGCCAGCGAGGGGCTCGTCCACCGGGACGTCAAGCCGGGCAACATCATGCTGTCGCAGAGCGGTCGGGTGAAGCTGATCGACCTCGGCTTCTGCGCCCAGCAGGACGCCTGCGATGCAGATGGCACCGCGCGCGGGACGGTCCAGTACCTCTCGCCCGAGCAGGCGGAGGGCGGCGCGCAGGCGGACATCCGCAGCGACATCTACGCGCTCGGCGTGACCCTCTACCAGCTCACCATCGGCTCGCTGCCCTTCGAGGGCGACTGCGACGAGGACACCCTGCGCATGCACGTGATGGAGCGGCTCTCGTCCCCCGAGCTCAAGAGCCACGCCCACACGCCGCTCCTGCACTACTTCGTCGAGAAGATGATGTCGAAGGACCCGGAGCTGCGCTATCAGAGCTGGGACGAGCTCGTCACCCAGGTGGGGGAGCAGGTCGAGGGGTACGCGAGCCTCGACTTCAAGTCGGCCGCGAGTCAGCGAGGTCAGGGGCGCGGCGTCTCGGGCAAGGGCCGCGGCCGAGGGGCGGGCCGATCGTCCTCCCCCGGTCGCGGCCGTCGGAGCTGATCGCGATGGGGGAGCAAGTGGAGCCGGTCGCGGATCCGGGGGCTGATCCAGGCCTGGCCGGGGTCGTCCCCTTCCGCTTCTCCTGTCACCGATGCGGCCACTGCTGCACGGGCGGGGAGGGGCACGTGTGGCTGGAGGACGGAGAGAGCGAGGCCATGGCCGCCGCCCTCGGCGTCGACCACGAGGCCTTCGAACGTCTCCACGTGCGCGCCGCGCCCGACCCGCGCGAGCCCGGGCGGCTGCGGCGCTCGCTGCGCGAACAGGACGAGGGCCGCGGAGGGCGCTGCACCCTGCTGGAGGGGCAGAACCACTGCTCGGTCTACGCCGCGCGGCCTGCGCACTGCCGCACCTTCCCGTACTGGCCGAGCGTCATGGAGACCGAGGACGGCTTCGAGGCCGCGCGCGGGACCTGCCCGGGCATCCGGCTCGAGCCGGACGAGGAGACGCGCGCGGAGGCCTTCCGGAGGCTCGAGGCGGTCTACGCCGAGCTCGAGGAGGTCCTCTCGGCCGCGCGGCCCGTGTGCATCGCCCGCGGCGTGTGCTGCCGCTTCGAGGAGGCGGACCACGTCCTCTACGCGACGGGGCTCGAGGCCGACTACGCGGCGGCGAAGAAGCCGCACGCGCCGGCGCCCGAGGCCGGGGGGCGCTGCCCCTACCACGTGGAGGGGAAGTGCACTGCCCGCGAGGGCCGCCCCCTCGGCTGCCGCAGCTACTTCTGCGACCGGGGCTTCTCGGACGCGCTCGAGGCCACCCACGAACGCCTCCTCGGCGAGATCCGGGAGATCGAACGCGAGCTCGACTACCCCGCCACCTACGCCCCCTTCCCCCGGATGCTGCTGGACCGAGGCGTGGGCGTCGAGGCGAGGCCCTGACCATCGGCATCCGCGGCTCGCGACGGGATGGACGCTTCGACTGCACGGTGCGGTCGTCCCTCGGGTGACTCGCAGCCGAGACGTCCGGCGATCCCACCGCGCGTTGTCCGCGCGGGGCCTCCTTCACATCGGTGCGATCGCGTGGTGCGCGTGCTGTCCCCGGGCGTTGCCCTCGATCGCTCTTCAGGGCTGACACGTAGGGGGTATTCCCGGGAACCCGCGAATTCACCCACGCTCTAGGCTCGGCTCGATGCGCTTCCCGTGTCACGGCCGCAAACAGCTCGGCCGTGTGCGCGATCGCCGGCTTCACGCGGCGATCGATTCATCCCACTTGCCTTCCTTCCCTCCTCATGACGTCTCTCCTCCTTCCCTGCCTCGTCATCGAGCGTGTCACTTCCCGGCGGTTGCTCGTTCCCGGTCTCTTCGCGATCGCCATTTCGATCGGTTCGTCATCGGTCGCGGCACAATCGACCTCGTTCGGCTCTCAGCAGATCATCACGACCGCCGCGAACAACGCCCAGTCCGTGTACGCCACGGACCTGGACGGAGACGGCGACGCTGACGTCCTCTCGGCTTCCGCCGCCGACGACAAGATCGCCTGGTACGAGAACTTCGGCGGCGGCTCTTTCGGCGCGCAGCAGGTCATCACGACCTCCGCGGACGGCGCCTGGTCCGTGTACGCCACGGATCTCGACGGAGACGGCGACGCCGACGTGCTCTCGGCGTCCTTCATCGACAACAAGATCGCCTGGTACGAGAACCTGGGCGGCGGTTCCTTCGGCCAACAGCAGGTGATCACGACCTCCGCGAACAACGCCCAGTCCGTGTACGCCACCGACCTCGACGGAGACGGCGACGCCGATGTCCTCTCGGCTTCAGCCAACGACGGCAAGATCGCCTGGTACGAGAACCTGGGCGGCGGTTCCTTCGGCCAACAGCAGGTGATCACGACCTCTGCGAACGGTGCCTTCTCCGTGTACGCCACGGACCTGGACGGAGACGGCGACGCCGACGTCCTCTCGGCTTCGCGGTTCGACGACAAGATCGCCTGGTACGAAAACCTCGGCGGCGGCTCCTTCGGCCTGGGGCAGGTGATCACGACCTCCGCGGACAACGCCTATTCCGTATACGCCACTGACCTCGACGGGGACGGCGACGCGGACGTTCTCTCAGCCTCCTTCAACGACGACAAGATCGCCTGGTACGAGAACCTCGGCGGTGGGTCCTTCGGCCCGCAACAGGTGATCACGACCTCCGCGAACAACGCCTGGTTCGTGTACGCCACGGACCTGGACGGAGACGGCGACGCCGACGTCCTTTCTACCTCCTTCAACACCGACGAGATCGCCTGGTACGAAAACCTCGGCGGCGGCTCCTTTGGGCCGAGCCAAGCGGTCACGAGCGCCCCATACGGCGCCAGGTCCGTGTACGCCACGGACCTGGACGGAGACGGCGACGCCGACGTCCTCTCGGCCACTCCGAATGACCGCAAGATCGCCTGGTACGAGAACCTCGGTTCCAACGACGAGTGCGTCGGCGCGCTCGAACTCTCGAACGGTATTCCCGTGGGCTTCGATACTCGTTTCGCGACCCACTCCGCCAGCGCTCCTGCGCGTAGCTGTGGTGCGCCCCCCATTGGCAACACTGCCGACCCGCTCGACGTCTGGTACCGCTTCACTGCGAACTCCGACGGTCCCGCCTCGGTCTCGACCTGCGGGACGGCTGATTTCGACACGACTCTGGAGGTCTACTCCGGCCACTGCGGCGCTCTCATCTCCGAAGGCTGCACCGACGACTTCCCTGGTTGCTCTGGCTTCACCAGCCAGCTCGACTTCAACGCGACAGCGTTCACCACTTACTACGTGCGCGTCGCTGGTTTCGACGACGCGACGGGCACGGGAACGCTCGTGGCGACCTATCCCATAGCGTTCGCCAATGAGGACTGTTCCAGTGCGCGCCCGATCGGAATCGGAGAGACGAGATACAGCAACGTGGGCGCCGGGAACAGCGGCGTCGTCATGGGCTGCGTCGCGGACGGTGAGGTCTCCGACGTGTGGTTCAGCTACACCGCAACTGGTGACTGCTCCGTCACGATCGACCTGTCAGGCAGCTTGTACGACACGGGCGCAGCTGTCTACAACGGCGATTGCGGAGCGCTGACGCAGATCGCCTGCAACGACGACGGAGGTGCTGGTCTTACGAGCCGACTGTCCTTCACGGCGACCGCTGGCGCGACCTACTCCATCCAGGTCGGCGGCTTCGTT
The DNA here is from genome assembly GCA_002862085.1 of Planctomycetota bacterium. GTDB lineage: Bacteria > Planctomycetota > UBA1135 > UBA1135 > Saltatorellus. The sequence continues at coordinate 7,603 of PKCK01000109.1, forward strand.
GGTAACTCCGGCGACGGCGTGATCACCGTCAACGAGGGGATCGGCTCCATCGTCTGCCTCGGCAACGCCAACTCCACGGGTGTCGGTGCCACACTCACCGCCTGCGGTAGCGTTGCTGTCGCGGACAACAACATGACTCTCGGTGTATCGGGCCTTTCGCTGAACCAGACTGTCCTCTTCGTGAACTCGCGGGAGACGATCCTGGTCGCGAACCCGGGCGGTAGCCAGGGAGATCTCTGTATTGGCAGCTTCGCCCTCGGCCGTCATGTGAACGACATCCGCGACTCCGGCGCCACTGGCACAGCGTCGTTGGCCCTCGACCTCGCGAACGTCCCGACGAACCTCGGCCGCACCGCTGTCGTCGCGGGCGAGACCTGGTACTGGCAGGCGTGGTACCGCGACGTCGATGGGGGCGGCGCGCCGACCTCGAACCTCTCGAGCGCCGTGGGCGTGACGTTCAACTGATCGTGCCTCTCGCTTGTTCGGTTCACCGGGCCGGACGAGGGTGACCTCGAGGAGGCCCCGCTCGCCATCGGCGCGCGGGGCCTCCTTCACATCGGTGCGATCTCGTGGAGCGCGTTCTGTCCCGGGCGTTGCCCTCGATCGCTCTTTAGGGCTCATACGTAGAGGACATTCCCGGGACGCCGCGAATCCGGCCACGCTCTAGTCTCCGCGTTATCCGCTTCCCGCATCTCGGCTGCACACAGCTCGACCGTGTGCGCAATCGCTGGCCTCGCGCGGCGTTCGGTTCACCTCGCTGCCACCTTTCCCTCTTCATGACGTCTCTCCTCCTTCCTCGCCTCGTCATCGAGCGTTTCAACTCCCGACGGTTCCTCGTCCCCGGTCTCTTCGCGATCGCCGTTTCGATCGGTTCGACATCAGCCGCGGCGCAATCGACCTCGTTCGGCCCACAGGAAGTGATCACGACTGCCGCGGACGGCGCCACTTTCGTGTACGCCACGGACCTGGACGGAGACGGGGACGCCGACGTCCTCTCGGCATGCTCCAACGACGCAAAGATCACCTGGTACGAGAACCTCGGGGGCGGCTCCTTCGGTCCGCAGGAGGTGATCACGACCTCCGCGAGCTTCGCCCGGTCCGTGTACGCCACGGACCTGGACGGAGACGGCGACGCCGACGTCATCTCGGCGTCCTCGGGCGACGACAAGATCGCCTGGTACGAGAACCTCGGCGGTGGCTCCTTCGGCGTGCAGAGGGTCATCACGACCTCCGCGCTCGACGCCCTCTCCGTGTACGCCACGGACCTGGACGGAGACGGCGACGCCGACGTCCTCTCGGCTTCGGGCCTCGACAACAAGATCGCGTGGTACGAGAACCTCGGGGGCGGCTCCTTCGGTCCGCAGGAGGTGATCACGAACTCCGTGGGCTTCCCCCGGTCCGTGTACGCCACAGACCTGGACGGAGACGGGGACGCCGACGTCATCTCGGGGTCCTCGGGCGACAACAAGATCGCCTGGTACGAGAACCTCGGCGGCGGCTCCTTCGGCGTGCAGAAGGTCATCACGACCTCCGTGCTCGCCGCCCTCTCCGTGTACGCCACGGACCTGGACGGAGACGGCGACGCCGACGTCCTCTCGGCGTCCACGGCCGACGACAAGATCGCCTGGTACGAGAACCTCGGTGGCGGCTCCTTCGGGCCGCAGCAGGAGATCACAACAGCTGCGGACGGCGCCTTTTCCGTGTACGCCACGGACCTGGACGGAGACGGCGACGCCGACGTCCTCTCGGCGTCCACGAACGACGACAAGATCGCCTGGTACGAGAATCTCGGCGGTGGGTCCTTCGGCCCGGGCCAGGTGATCACGACCTCCGCGGACAACGCCCGGTCCGCGTACGCCACGGACCTGGACGGAGACGGTGACGCCGACGTCCTCTCGGCTTCCTTCCTCGACGACAAGATCGCCTGGTACGAGAACTTTTCGACTTTCAACGTCGTCTGCGTTGGGAATGCCAACTCCACAGGCGCTGGCGCGTCACTCACGGCCACCGGGAGCTTCGAGGTCGTGAACAACGACACGACCCTCGAGCTGACGGACCTCCCGCCGAACCAGACCGTCCTCTTCGTCAACTCGCCAGAGACGATCCTGGTCGCGAACCCCGGCGGCAGCCAGGGCAACCTCTGCATCTACAGCACCGACCTCGGGCGTCAC
>PKCK01000046.1 GCA_002862085.1 Planctomycetota bacterium
GCGATCACCGCGCACCTGGACGGGGCCGGCGCGAAGGACCCGGTCTCCGGCGCGCGCCGCGCGGCGCTGCTGGCCCGCGCAGGGCGCCTCGCGGGCGCGGCCGAGCTCCTCGCAGCGCGCGTCAGGAGCACGGTCGGCCCCGATGCGCAGGCCGATCCGGTCCTGTTCGCGCGTCGCGGGATCGAGCTCGCGGCGCTGGCCCGGCTCGCGTCCCTCGACGAGGCCGCGCGCCGGACCCTGGAGGAGCTGCTCACCTCGATCACTCGCGCGCTCGAGGACACCCGCAGCGGCGACGCTCGTCTGGCTCGCGACTTCGGCGCTCTCTGCCACGGCCTCGGCCGCACCGAGGCCGTCGCTGACCTCTTCCAGCGCATCGACGTGCGCAATCGAGCGCGCCACGGGCTGCTGGATGCGGCCTTCGACGAGCTCCTCGCGCGCGGCGACTACGTCTCCGTCGCCGAGATCGCTCACCCGCGCCGCGCCTTCGACGGCGAGGTGCGTGCCCTCCGCCGCGCGCGCATCACGCGGCCGGGCCTCGCGCTCCACGGCGAGGGCCGCGGGAGCCTCCGCTTCACCGTCGCGCGCGGGATCGGATACGCAGAGGTCCTCGCAGCCCTCGGGGACCGCGAGGGCGCCCGCGCCCTCACCACGGAGCTCCTCCGCCTCGCCCCCGGGGAAGGCACGCGCGCCACTCTGATCCAGCGCATCGGCCGCGCAGGCGTCGACGATCCCGCTGCCCTCGTCCCCTCCATCAAGACCACCGACCGCTGAGCCCGACGATGAGCACCCAGATCACACGAGCCCTCCTCGCCGCACTCCTGTGCGCGACCGCCTCGGCCCAGTCGTCCCGCGTCGTGGCCCTGCCGGACACGCAGAACTACGCGAGCAGCTACCCCCAGATCTTCAACAGCCAGACCCAGTGGGTGGCGAGCCGCTTCGTGCCCGACGGGATCGCCTTCGTGACCCACCTCGGGGACGTCGTCAACGACGCCGCCACCCTGTCCCAGTGGAACACCGCGAAGTCCGCCATGTCGACGCTCGACGGCGCGGGCGTGCCCTACGGCATCTGCCCCGGCAACCACGACTTCCGCTACCCGGGCACCTTCTTCGACCCCTTCGGCACGAGCTACCGCGCCAACTTCGGCCCCCAGATCTTCCAGGGCGAGGCCTGGTACCGCGGCTCGAGCCCCTCCGAGCTGAGCAGCTACCAGGTCATCGAGGTCGATGGGACCGAGCTGCTGTTCCTCCACCTTTCGGTGGAGACCCCGGCCGCCGAGCTCGCCTGGGCCCAGACCGTGCTCAACGCCCACAGGAACCTGCCGACCTGGGTGAGCACGCACCGCTACCTCTTCAAGTGGGGCCCGCTGGGCGCCGGCCGCTACGACGAGTTCAACTACTTCTTCGAGCCGCCCTACGTGCCGGAGGGCATCCCAGCGGACGCCTTCTTCAACGGCTTCGTGGCGGCGAACCGCCAGATCTTCCTGGTCCACTGCGGCCACAACGACGGGGAGCACCGCCAGCTCTCGACGAACGCCTTCGGCCTGCCGGTGCACGAGGTCCTCGCGGATTACCAGACGACCTTCGGGAACGGAGGCAACGGCTGGCTGCGGACCATGGACTTCGACATCGACGGGGGGACGATCACGGTCCAGACCTACTCCCCGTTCCTCGACGACTTCCGGACGGGGTCGGACAGCCAGTTCGTCCTCGACGTCGACTTCGACTCCTACCGGGCCTCCTCGAACTTCCTGAAGTTCCAGGAGGGCGTGACCGGGTACTCCGGGACGCAGGACACCTGGATCAGCGACGAGGACCGCAACACCTCGTACGGCTCCAGCGGCGTCATCGTCGTGGACGACGACGTCAACAACAGCATCTTCAGCGACCGTCAGGGTCAAGGCCTGCTGCGCTTCGACGGCATCACCCGCGGGCCGGTCCTCGAAGGTGAGCCGGACCCGTCGCAGGTCCCCCTGGGCGCCACGATCGAGCGGGCCACCCTGCGCCTCGACCTGGCCGGGGACACCAACCTCTTCGACCCGGGCTTCGACGTGTATCGCATGTCCCGCGCGTGGAGCGAGTCGAGCACGTGGAACGACCTGGGCGGCGGGATCGACCCCGGGACGGACACCATCGGCGGCGTCCTCGGGCGCTTCCAGGGCGACAACGACCCGGACCTCGACTTCAGCCGCAGCGTGGACGTGACGCCGGCGATGGCCGCCTGGGCGGCGGGCGAGCCCGTGCACGGGTTCGCCATCCTGCCCGAGGTCGTCACCTTGAACGACGACGGGATCGAGATCCGCTCCAGCGAGGACGGGCAGAGCGCCCTGCGACCGAGCCTGGAGGTGGTCTTCACCTACGAGCCGGTCAACGTCGCCCCGACGGTGACGGCCTCCCTGGCCGTCGATCGCGGCGTCGTGCGGCAGGGTGACGAGGTCCTCCTGACCTTCGCTGCGACCGACCCCAGCCCGCTGGACCCGCTGACCTTCAGGGTCGACGGCCAGGACGTCGCCTTCGCGACCGGCAGCGGCGAGGCCAAGCACCGGGTCCTGATGGACACCGCGGGCACCTTCACCTTCACGGCGCAGGTCTCCGACGACGAGGCGACGGTGGCCGCCGGCAGCGTGACGGTCGAGGTCCTCCAGCGGGAGACCGCGGGCTCCACTCCCTCGGGCCCGATCCTGGGGACGATCCAGAGGTGAACGGCGCGGGGGACCGGGGCGCCCGCATGGAGCGCGGGCGCCCCGGTCCCCACGCTCGCAGCGGGGTCCGCCTCGCTGTCGGCTGGCCCCCGGCCCTGGTCAGGCCGAACACGACCGCGGCCGACGGAACGAGGTGGAGCTCCGTGGCGAGGCTTCAGCGCTTGATCGAGTGCCGCGGCCGAGCGGAGATGAAGCTCCGTGAGCCGTGGGGCCCCGTTGGTCGCCTCCGCGGACTCCGGTCCACCGATCCGCCCACCGCCTGCGGGCCGGCGGCGCCAGCAGTTCAAGGCGGGGTCTAGATCCCATCAAGGTGCTCGCACCTGGCTGCGCCGCAGCCCCTTCCGGGGCCCGTGCGCTGGCAGACTCGCGACGGCCGTGCATTCCCCGGATCCCTTCCTCACGCGGTGGCTGCGTCGGGCATCGCCGGCGGCCTTCGCCGCTTACTGCATCGCCGCAGCGTTCGGCGCGTACTTCTGCATGTACGCGTTCCGCAAGCCGTGGAGCGCCGCCACCTTCGAGGGCCAGCAGCTCCTTGGACGAGGCCTCTTCGGCGTCCATCCAGCGAACCCCCGCTCTCGCTGCTCCATCGCGCTCCAGGAACTCGTGGAGCACCGCGGCCTCATCGTCACGGCGGGCCAGGTGGAGCGAGCCGCAGATGGCGCTCCAGAAGCCGGCCCCTGCGGCTGCCTCGAGCCACAGCTCCCTGGAGCGAAGGGCGGTCTCCAGGCCCTCACCCGAGGGCTGCCCGATGGGCCAGACCATCCCGAAGTTCCGGACGGTGGCGCCGTTGGCGCGGGCGCTTCGTTCGACCACGAGCACGGAGAGGCTGCGACGGGCGCCGGCCCACGCCGCGGCGAGCCCCACGATGCCCCCGCCCCACGATGACCAGGTCGTAGGAGTTCTTCACCGCTGGATCGTACGGCTCGATTCACGCCGCGACTCGACGGGGTTCGTTCCTTTCTCCTGGATCGACCCGGTCGTCGGTCGCCGAGCGCGACGTGCGCAGAGCGTTCGCGCTCGCCTCATGGCAAATCAAGTCCCCGTGAGGAACCGCAAGTGAAAGATCAAAATGCTGTGGGCCGACGAGTCGGTGGCTTCGGCTCTCGGAGGACGGAGTTATCCAATTGGGGCACACCAGCCCAGCTCCTCCACCATGCTGATCCCCCTCTTGATCGCAGCGTCACCGCTGCAAGCATTCGCTTCTCCTCCTCGCCCCGTCGACGACGCCACTGCGGAGGCGGTCACGAGGCACTACGTCGAGCTCGCCCATGCGCGCTACCAGGACTCCTTCGCCCAGGCCCAGGAACTCCTCGTCGCGATCCGAGCCTTCCTCAAATCGCCGTCCCCTGAAACCCAGGACGCGGCCAAGGAAGCCTGGTTGGCCGCGCACATCACGTACTCCCACAGCGAGGTGTTGCGCTTCGGCAACCCCAACGTCGACGCCTGGGAGGGGCACGTCAACGCGTGGCCCATGGACGAGGGGCTCATCGACTACGTGGCAGACGGCTATGTCCACCACGAGGGCAACCCCTACGCGCGAACCAACCTGATCGTCGAGGGTCGGATGATGATCACCGACGATCTGATCGCGGAGTACCGCAACGGAGCGGATCCCAAGGCAGCGGCAGCCGCGAACATCACGGACGTGGAGAGCAACGTGACCACCGGGTATCACGCCATCGAGTTCCTGCTTTGGGGCCAGGACCTGAACGCCGAACCCGGGGCTGCCGGCCAGCGGCCGTACACGGACTACGTCGTCGGCGACGGCGGAACGCACGGGCCGACTTCACGCAGGCGGGACTACCTGTCCGCAGCGGCGCGGCTGCTGCTCACGGACCTGCGCTTCATGCTCTACCAGTGGATGCCGGAGAAAGGCCGCTACACCCGCGAGTACGAGGCGCTGCCCGTGGAGGAGCGCCTGCGTCGCATGACTCTCGGCCTGGGCTCTCTGAGCTTCGCCGAGGTCGCGTCGGAGCGCGTCCGCGTGGCCTTGATCACCAGCGATCAGGAGGAGGAGCAGTCGTGCTTCAGCGACACGTCGCTCGAGGCGCTTCTCGCCAACGTCTTGGGGATCGAGAGCATGTACCTGGGCCGCTACGTCACGGCGAGCGGAAAGGTGATCGAAGGTCCTTCGATCGCTGACCTGGTGATGAAGCTCGACCCCGAGCTCGATCGGCGGCTGCGCGGCGAAATGCGCAACACCGTCGAGTTCGTCTCGAAGCTCGTCGAAGCCGGTCAGCCCATGGACGAGCTCATCCCCGCCGAGAACGAAGCGGGCCGCAAACAACTGAAGCGTCTCATGGAGCTCCTCCGCATCCAGACCGTAAGCCTCGAGGCCGTGCACGGCATGGTCCCCCAACTCGCCAAGCTCTGACCGCCATGTTCCGCTACTTCCCTCTCTGCTCGCTCCTCACCGGTCTCGTCCTCGCAAGCAACGACCGCGACGGCATCGAGACGGACCCTTCTCGCGCCATGTCGGGCGGGGACACTTCGGTCGAGCTCCCGCGGGCGCAGGCCGCCTATCGCGGCGCCTTCTCCTTCCCCGCGGCGAATCTCCCGCTGACCAGACGTGGCGATCACTTCGCCGGGAACTCGTTCTTCCAGAATCCGTGGGTGACGGCGCCAGCCTCGACCGCCTCGAGGGACGGACTGGGGCCGGTCTTCAACACGATGTCCTGCCAGTCGTGCCACATCAAGGACGGTCGCGGTAAGCCCCCTGAAGCGGGCCAGCCGATGCTGTCCATGCTGATCAGGCTGAGTGTCTCCGACGAAGGCGCGAACCCCGAAGACCTGGCCCGGCACGGCGTCGTGGCCCACGAGGCCTACGGGGATCAGCTTCAGACGAATGCCGTCGAGGGCGTCGCTCCCGAGGCCAAGGCCACGGTCCAGTGGACCGAGATCCCCGGCACCTACGACGATGGCACGCCCTACTCGCTGCGCAGGCCCTCCTACCACCTCGAGGATCTCGCTTACGGGCCCATGCCCGACGACATCCAGCTCTCCGGGCGGGTGGCGCCGACGGTGATCGGCGTCGGGCTCCTGGACGCCATCACGGACGAGACCCTCGACCGGCTGGCAGACCCGGAGGACACAGACGAAGACGGAATATCCGGGCGCGTCAACCGAGTCTGGGACGTGGCCAAGGGCGCGCCCGCCCATGGCCGCTTCGGCTGGAAGTGCGAGCAGCCCAACGTGCAACAGCAGGTGGCTGCGGCTTTCCGCGGCGACATCGGCATCACGTCGTCGCTGTTTCCAGCCGAATCCACCACGGCCCTCCAGCTCGAGTCGGTGAAGGCGCCCAGCGGGGGCGAACCCGAGGTCAGCGACGAGATCCTGGACCTGGTGACCTTCTACACGAAGACCCTGGCGGTGCCTGCGCGCCGCTCAATCGAGGACCCTGTGGTCCTCAGGGGTGAACGACTCTTCCGCAGTCTTGGCTGCAACGCCTGCCACGTGGAGACCCTGCTGACCGGCCAGGACCCGCTCTTCCCGGAGCTGTCGAACCAGACCATTCACCCCTTCACGGACCTCCTGCTCCACGACATGGGTGAAGGCCTCTCGGACGGACGCCCGGTGTTCGAGGCCGGCGCCTCCGAGTGGCGCACTCCACCCCTCTGGGGCGTGGGCCTCGTCTTCATGGTGAACCGTCATCGGAACCTGCTCCACGACGGCCGCGCGCGCGGGCTCGAGGAAGCGATCCTCTGGCACGGGGGCGAGGCCGCCGCGTCCCGCGATGAATTCAAGTCGCTCGATGCAGAGGATCGACGCGCCCTCGTCGCCTTCCTCCAGTCGCTTTGATCGCGCGCTGACGAAAGCTTGAGAGTCAAGTGCGACTTCGTTCTTCATGGCCTCTGCACACGCCTTGATCGGCCGAGCACCTCGCGTGCGACGAGGGTTCAGTTCAACCTGGAACCAACGGCGCGTTGAGCCCACAGCAAGAGAGATCTGGGAGCGTGGGAACGTTCGAGTTCCCCTAACCCCTTTCGCTCTCAGCTATGCAACGAAAGCACCTGCTCGCCGCCTCGGCGAGCGCTCTCTTCCTCTGCCAGCTCGCACCTGCTCAAACCCCCTTCGAGCCCATGATGATCGGCTCGGAGGGGTTCCGTGCGACGCCGCTCTTCACGATCGGCGAGACCATCAACGGCTACACGCCGCCCGGAATCCTTGACGGCCTCGGCGCCTTCAAGAAGGACGCGAACACCGTCCGCGTGTTCGCCAACCACGAGCTCCTGCACTTCCGCGGGTACCCCTATCCCATCGAAGACGGCTCCGGAGGCACCTTCAATCTCATCGGGGCGCGCGTTTCCTACTTCGACATCGACGTCGCGACGATGCAGGTCGTCGACGCGGGTCAGGCCTACCAGCGCGTCTACGATTCGAACGGTAACCAGGCCAGCGACATCACCTTCCTGCCCGAGCCCCAGGTGCCCTTCTTCGGCATCGGTGCGAGCCAGCATCAGGGCTTCAGCCGCTTCTGCTCCTCCGCGCTCTTCGAAGCCGAGGAGTTCGGCAACGGACGTGGCCTCGAGGATCGCCTGTACTTCACTGGCGAAGAGGACGGCTCCGGCTTCAACAGCGTCGGCGGCCTCGCGTGGGCCCTCGACACCGCCTCCGGCGACTTCTGGGCCGTTCCGGCCTTCGGCCGCGGCGCCTGGGAGAACATGACGACCATCGACACGGGCTCCGACTCGACCGTCGCCATGCTGCTGGCGGACGACTCGTCGCCGTTCGACGCCGACTCGCCTTTCTCCCTTCCTGTCGGCACGGGTGACGCGGACGCCGAGGCGGCTCCGCTCTGCCTCTACGTCGGCACCAAGAACCCCGCGGGCGACATCCTCGACCGTAACGGCCTCCGGAACGGCACGCTCTACGTCTGGGTCCCGAACGATCAGTCCAAGCGAACCCCGGCCGAGTTCAATGCCTCCGGTACGCTCGCGGGCACGTGGGTCGCGATCGACAACAGCCCGAACGTCGGCCAGGCCTCCATCGACGGCAGCACGGGCTACGACGAGTACGGTTACCCGACCCAGCGCATGCTCTGGCTGCGCGCCGAGGCCGCTGGTGCCTTCGGCTTCTCGCGTCCCGAGGACGTGGCCACGAACCCCTACCAGGGCAACGTCGCGATCCTCGCCGCCACGGGCGTCGACACCTACGTCAACGGCGCCGACACCTTCGGCACCCTCTACACGATCACCACGGACTTCAGCGACATGACCGCTGACGTCACCATCACCTATGACGGTGACGCCGACCCCAGCCGCGCCCTGCGCTCCCCCGACAACCTCGAGTGGGCGGACGACGGCTTCCTCTACGTGCAGGAGGACGAGGCCGAGGAGGACACCCTCACCGGCGAGCCCCTCTTCGGCGTTGGCGCGGCCAACCCCAACGAGGCCGGCATCGTGCGCGTCGACCCCATGACCGGCGAGACCCTCCGCGTGGGCAACATCGACCGCTTCGCCATCGTCGACCCGACGATCGCGAATCCGCTGGACGCCGTGGACCAGGATGCCGGCGCGGCCGGCGAGTGGGAGTCCTCGGGCATCATCGACGTCTCGAGCCTCTTCGGCCGCGACCTCGGCACGCTCTTCCTCATCGACGTCCAGGCTCATGGCATCGAAGACCAGGAGAACGTCAACCCCTCCTCGCGCATCAACGACGGCGACCTCGTCGAGGGCGGTCAGCTGCTCTTCTTCGAGCTCAAGTCCATCGGTGAGAACTACTGCGTCGCTTCGGCCAACTCGGCCGGTGACGGCGCCGCGATCCGCGCCGAGGGCAGCGCGCTCGTCTCGGACAACGACCTGATCCTGAGCACCTCCGGCGTCCCGAGCGGCTCGTTCGGGATCTACGTCGCTGGCTCCAGCCAGGCGCTCACTCCCTTCGGCGACGGTTTCCTCTGCGTGGACGGCCTGACCCGCATCGACCCGAGCGTGTCCGCCGGGGCTGACGGCGTCGCTGCCATCGAGGTGGACCTCAACACGGCTCCGGCCGGCAGCATGATCGCCCCCGGCATGACCACCCACTTCCAGCTCTGGTATCGCGATATCCCTGCCGGCCAGACGGGCTTCAACCTGTCCAACGGCATCAGCGTCACCTGGCAGTGATCTCGGGCACCGGGGCATGACTCCGGACCAGATCCAGGAAGCCCCCCGTGCGGTCCACCGCACGGGGGGCTTCCCCGTTTCCGAGAACTCGGTCGCTCGGAGCCAGCACGGCGAAAGCAGAGCCTCCCATGCAGTGACGGGCAGAGCGCCCTGCGACCGAGCCTGGAGGTGGTCTTCACCTACGAGCCGGTCAACGTCGCTCCGACGGTGACGGCCTCCCTGGCCGTCGATCGCGGCGTCGTACGGCAGGGCGACGAGGTCCTCCTGACCTTCGCTGCGACCGACCCGAACCCGCTGGACCCGCTGACCTTCAGGGTCGACGGCCAGGACGTCGCCTTCGCGACCGGCAGCGGCGAGGCCAGGCACCGGGTCCTGATGGACACCGCGGGCACCTTCACCTTCACGGCGCAGGTCTCCGACGACGAGACGACGGTGGCCGCCGGCAGCGTGACGGTCGAGGTCCTCCAGCGGGAGACCGCGGGCTCCACTCCCTCGGGCCCGATCCTGGGAACGATCCAGCGCTGAGCGGCGCAGGGGACCGGGGCGCCCGCGCGGAGCGTGGGCGCCCGGTCCTGACGCACGCGGCAGGAGCTCACGCGGCGGCACCGCGAGTCCATCGGGTCTCCGGCGGTCGCGCCCGCGGGGGAATCGAAAGGCCCCCTACCTCGCGCTTCGCTGGCGGGGAAGCGCGCGGCCCCGGCCGTACTGCGAGATCAGCACCCGGTCGGCCCGAACGACGACGACCGAGAGGTCGTTGTGGCTGGTGACGTACCCGACGGACCCCAGGAGCTCTCCGTCGCTCGTCACCGACACCGCCCCCTCACCGGTGTCCTTCACCTCGAAGTCGACG
>PKCK01000021.1 GCA_002862085.1 Planctomycetota bacterium
TACGAAGCGTCCGCCGCTCAAGGCAGCGTGCCGGGCTTTCCGCCCTTCACGCGCGGGCCCTACTCGACGATGTACGTGCGGCGGCCGTGGACGATCCGCCAGTACGCGGGCTTCAGCACGGCGGAGGAGTCGAACGCCTTCTACCGCCGCAACCTCGCCGCCGGCCAGAAGGGCCTCTCGATCGCCTTCGACCTCGCGACCCACCGCGGCTACGACTCCGACCACCCACGCGTCGTGGGCGACGTGGGCATGGCCGGCGTCGCGATCGACTCGATCCTCGACATGCGCGTGCTCTTCGAGGGCATCCCCCTCGATCGCATGAGCGTGTCGATGACCATGAACGGCGCCGTGCTGCCGATCCTGGCGCTCTACGTCGTCGCGGCCGAGGAGCAGGGTGTCGCGCCCGAGAAGCTCAGCGGGACCATCCAGAACGACATCCTCAAGGAGTTCATGGTCCGCAACACGTACATCTATCCGCCGAACCCCTCGATGGAGATCGTGGCGGACGTGTTCCGGTTCACGTCGAAGCACATGCCGCGCTTCAACTCGATCTCCATCAGCGGCTACCACATGCAGGAGGCCGGGGCGACCCTCGACCTCGAGCTGGCGTACACGCTCGCGGACGGCGTCGAGTACATCACCAAGGGGGTCGAGGCCGGCCTCGCCGTCGACGACTTCGCGCCGCGACTGAGCTTCTTCTTCGCGATCGGAATGAACCCGTTCATGGAGATCGCGAAGCTGCGCGCTGCGAGGACGCTGTGGGCCGAGGCCGTCGCGCGCTTCGGTGCGAGCAATCCCAAGTCCCTCGCCCTGCGCACCCACTGCCAGACGAGCGGCTGGTCCCTCACTGCGCAGGACGTCTACAACAACGTCACCCGCACGGCCGTCGAGGCCCTCGCGGCCACGACCGGCGGCACCCAGAGCCTGCACACCAACTCCCTCGACGAGGCCCTCGCCCTGCCGACGGACTTCTCCGCGCGCATCGCGCGGAACACTCAGCTCGTGCTGCAGAAGGAGAGCGGGATCACGCGCACCGTCGACCCCTGGGGCGGTAGCCATTACGTCGAGACCCTCACCGAGGAGCTCGCAGCACGCGCCCGCGCGCACATGGCAGAGGTCGAGGAACTCGGCGGCATGACCCGCGCCATCGAGGAGGGGCTCCCCAAGCTCCGCATCGAGGAGGCCGCGGCCCGCACGCAGGCGCGCATCGACGCCGGCGCCCAGCCCATCGTCGGCGTGAACTGCTTCCGCCCCGAAGGCCGCGAGGACATCCCCGTCCTCTCCATCGGCGGGGACGAGGTGCGAGAGGCCCAGCTCCGCCGCCTCGAGGAGCTGCGCGCCGGCCGCGACGAGACCGAGCTGAACGCGGCCCTCGACCGCCTACGTACGGCGGCCGCCAAGGTCCACGCCGGCGAGGTCCGCTCCGACGAGGAGAACCTCCTGGCCCTCTCCATCGACGCGGCCCGCGCCCGGGCCACCGTCGGCGAGATCTCCAAGGCCATGGAGGACGCCTTCGGGCGCCATCAGGCCGCCATCCGCGCCGTCAGCGGCGTCTACCGCTCCCAGATGACCAGCGACCAGAGCGACTCCGAGGCCGTGGCCTCCGCACGCGACGCCTCCGATGCTTTCCTCGAGGCGGAGGGCCGCCGCCCCCGCCTGCTCGTCGCGAAGATGGGGCAGGACGGCCACGACCGCGGACAGAAGGTGATCGCCACGGCCTTCGCCGACCTCGGATGGGACGTGGACATCGGCTCCCTCTTCCAGACGCCCCAGGAGACCGCGCGCCAGGCCGTCGAGAACGACGTCCACGTGATCGGCGCCTCGTCCCTGGCCGCCGGACACCTGACGCTGGTCCCCGCCCTGCGCGAGGAGCTCGCCAGGCTCGGCCGGCCCGACATCCTCATCGTGGTCGGCGGCGTGGTCCCGCCGGACGACGTGCCGAAGCTCCTCGACATGGGCGCCACGGCCGTGTTCGGCCCCGGGACCGTGATCACGAGCGCGGCCCTCGAGCTGATCGAGGCGCTCCGCGCCTGAGGGCGCCTCGCGCGAGCGTCAGGTCTTCTGACCGACGATGATCGAGTGCCGCGAGCCCTTCCGACCGGGGCGCGCGTGGGCCTCGTGCTGGCTGACGCGGAAGCCGGCCTTCTTGAGCTTGGCAGCGAAGAGCGGGTCGTCGGTGGCGGACCAGAAGGCGACGCGCCCGCCCGGACGCAGGGCGCGGCGGATGAAGCCGAGGCCCTTGTGGCTGTAGATGGACTTGTTGTTCGCGAGGACCATCGGCGATGAGCCGTTGTCCACGTCGAGCATGATCCCGTCGAGGGAGCCGCGCGCGCCGCGGATGGCCTCACCCACGTCGCCGATGGTCACCTTCACGCGCGGGTCATCGAGCGGCGACTTCGCGTGCCGCGCGAGGGGACCTCGGTTCCATTCGACGATCTCGGGAAGCAGCTCGACGAGCTCGACCCTGCCGGCCGGAGGCAGCAGGTCGAGGGCAGCGCGCAGGGTGAAGCCGATACCGAGCCCGCCGACCATGACACGTGGCGCCTCGGCCTCGGCCAGATCCTCGCATGCGCGGCGGGCGAGCTCCTCCTCCGAGTGGTGCTGACGCGAACCCATCAGCCCGGCGCCACGAACGACGATCTCGTGGTCGCCGTCGTGCTCGATCAGCTCGAGGACGGTGCCGTCGGGCGCGGTGGCCTCTGCGATCCGGTTGCGGGGCTTCATCGACGGGAAGGTTAGCCGCTGGCGCACCCGGATGGCGGACCGGAAGCCAGCCCGGAGCCGACCTCCAGCGCCGTGTCTTCGCCGACGCTGGCCGTTCCTTCGGCCGCGGTCGGATCCTGCCGGCAAGCCCCCGGGGAGAGCCGCCCCGCCCGCGACGCCATGGACGACCTCGTCCGCACCACCCCGCGCTCCGGCAGCAACCTGCTCTGCTCCTTCCCGATGAACACGAAGGAGGCCGGCGAGCCGAGGGAGCGCCTCTGCCCCCATCAGATCGCCGAGCACGGCCCGGAGACGTCGTCCGGGCCTCCCGGACCGGCGCACGGACCTCGGCGAAGGCCGCGCCGCGCGAGCCCGCCTTCGACGCCGCCGCGATCACCAGGTCCATCCGCTTCATGCGCCAGCAGGGCGAGAGGTGGGAGCAGCTGTTCGAGCAGGCCCGCATCGAGCCGGACCGCATGGTCCACGAGACCCTCATCGCCGACATGGAGGGCGAGCTCGCCGGTCTCCTCCGGTTCCTCGGGATCGAGCACGACGCCGAAGGGGTCGCGCGCGTGCTGGAGAGGACGACGAGCGTCCACCGCGAGCAGCGCGACGGCGTCAGCCAGCAGCGGCGTGATCGCGACCGCGAGATCGTGCGCGAACGGGCCGACGACCGCGCCCTGCAGCTCGGCTGAGCCGGCCGCGCGATCGAGCGCGGAGACCGCACCCGGTCCGCGCTCCGTCCCGCTAACCTGCGGGGGATGAGCGGCCCGAGCGAAGAGGACGAGCGACGCGTACGCGAGCTCGCCGAGGGCGTCCTCGCGGGCGATCGTACGATGCTCGCGCGCGCCATCACCGCCGTGGAGAGCACGCGTCCCCGGGACGCCGCCGTGGCCCAGTCGATCCTGGCCCGCGTCCTCCCCCACGCCGGCGGCGCCCACCGCGTCGGGATCAGCGGCGTGCCCGGAGCGGGCAAGAGCACGCTCATCGAGACCCTCGGCACACGCCTCTGCGAGGCGGGCCGCAAGGTCGCTGTGCTGGCGATCGACCCCTCCAGCACGCTGTCCGGCGGCAGCATCCTCGGGGACAAGAGCCGCATGGAATCGCTCGCCCGTCAGGAGGGCGCCTTCATCCGACCGAGCCCGAGCGCCGCGACCCTCGGGGGCGTCGCCCGGCGCACGCGCGAGACGATGCTGCTGGTGGAGGCCGCCGGCTTCGACGTCGTGCTCGTGGAGACCGTGGGCGTCGGGCAGAGCGAGACCGCCGCGCGCGGCATGGTCGACACCTTCGTGGTGCTGCTCCTCCCCGGCGCCGGCGACGAGCTCCAGGGCATCAAGAAGGGCATCCTCGAGGTCGGCGACGTGCTGGCCGTGAACAAGGCCGATGGTGAGCGCGTGGCGCTCGCGCGCGCTGCGGCCCGCGACCATGGCGCGGCGCTGCGCTACCTGCGCCCGGCCAGCGAGCACTGGACGCCGCGCGCCCTGACGGTGAGCGCCCACACCGGCGACGGGATCGACGAGCTGTGGTCCACGATCGACGAGCACAGACGTGCCCTCGAGGAGGCCGGCGCGCTCGAGGCACAGCGCAACGCACAGGCCGAGCGCTGGATGTGGTCACTGGTGGAGGAGCGGCTGATGGACGCGTTCCGCGGACATCCCGACGTGGCCGCGGAGCTCGCGGCCGTCGTCGAGGCGGTGCGCGCCGGCGAGCGACCCGCGTCGGAGGCCGCCGAGGCCCTGCTCGCGCGTTTCCTCGGAGAGCGGCGTTCCGGCACGTGAGGCTCGCGGCGCTGCTCCTGCTCGTCGCCGCCGGACTGGCCGGTGGCTGGTGGCTCCTCGACGGACGCGGGCGCGGAGAGGACGTCGTCGAGGACCCCGGCGGGGGCTGGGTCATGGGGCTCCCCGGCAGCTTCGCGGTGCGGCCGGCGCCCCGAACTCCCGAGGGCCTCGGGGGCATCGGCTACGCCACCGGAACGGAGCCGCCCGCGCCCAGTACGGGCGTCGTGAGCGCCGCCGAGGGGCTCGCGCCCGGGCTCACCTTGCTGTGCCACGGGGACGCGGCCGCGGCCGAGCTCGTCGACGAGCGCGGGGAGGTCGTTCACCGCTGGGCCCTCCCCTACGCAGGGCTCCCCGGCGCGCCGCCTCTCGAGGGCGATCACCAGCGCCCCTGGCGCGCGGTCGAACTCCTCCAGGACGGGGACCTCGTCGCGATCCACTCCGGCCGCGCCATGGTCCGCGTGCGCGCCGACTCGAGCCTCGTCTGGGCGCGCTACGAACGCTTTCACCACGACGTGATCACACGCGCGGACGGCGTGGGCCTCGCCCTCGCCCGCACGGAGCGGATCGTGGAGGAGGTCCAGGGGGAGACTCCGATCGTCGACGACCTGCTGGTCGAGTTCGATCTCGCCACCGGCGAGCCGCTGCGATCCCTGTCCCTCTGGGACGCCCTCGCGGCGTCCCCCTTCGCGGAGCTCCTCACACGGCTCACGGTGCGCGAGGGTGACGTCATGCACGCGAACGGGCTCGCGCTCCTCGACGCGGACTTCTGCGAGGCGCTCGATGTACCGGGACTCGAGGCCGGCGCCGTCCTCGTGTCGATGCGTGACCTCGACCTCGTCGTGGCCGTCGACCTCGACGCGGGGCGGGCGGTGTGGGTCACGTCGGGTCCACGGGCCTCACGCTGGCGCGGCCTGCACGACCCGACGCCCTGGGTCGACGACGAGGGCGCTCCCCACCTCCTGGTGTTCGACAACCTCGGCGGCCCCGGCGGAACGTCCCGGCTCCTCGACCTGCGTCTCGCGGACGGGTCGATCGCGTGGAGCTACGAGGGGGCCCCGCCGAGCGACTTCGACTCGCTCTTCTGCGGGACCGTCGAGCGGCTCCCCGATGGACACGTCCTCACGGCGGAGTCGATGGCCGGGCGCGTGCTGGTCATCGATCCGGAGAGCCGACGCGTCCTCTGGGAGTACGCGAGCCCCCATCTGGCAGGGGAGGATGAGCGATACGTCGCCGCGGTGTTCGAGGCGCAGCGCGCGACCGGCCCGCTCGACTGGCTCGAGCGCTGAGACTCCGGCGAGAAGGCGCCCGCGCGCCCTAGTCGCGCGGCGCCGGCTCGATGCGAACGGTCGCGGTCCCCGACCGACGCTCGACGGTCAACTCCAGCGCTGCGCCGGGCTCGAGCGCCGCGAGGATTCGCTCGAGGTCCGCGCGACTGGCCACCGGTTCCCCCATCGCGCCGACGATGATGTCCTTGACGATGTAGCTGCGCTGGCCGTCCGCAGCGAGGCGGCTCTGCATCTGGAGCAGACCCGCCTCGTCGGCCGGACTGCCGCGGTCCACCTCGGCCACGACGACACCCGCGGGCGGCGCACCGCCCGTCTTCCCGACGCCTTCCAGGAACCCGGCCGAGTCGGCGTCGCTGAAGGTGACGAAGCCGAAGCGAGGCGCCCATCGATACCCGGCTTCCAGGAGACGCGGGACGGCCTCGATCAGCCGGTCGACCGGGAGCGCGAAGCCCACGCCTGCCTGGCGCTTGGACCCGAGATAGATCGCGGCGTTCATGCCGATGAGTCGCGCCTCGTCGTCGAGGAGCGCGCCGCCGGACGAGCCCAGGTGCATGGCCACGTCGACCTGGATCGTGCCCTCCAGCTCGACGCCCGTGGTCGACTGCAGCGTCCGGCCGAGCCCGCTGACGATCCCCTGACTCAGGGAGGGCCCGAGGCCGTACGGACATCCGATGGAGAAGATCGTCATCCCGACCCGAACGGCGTCGGACGAGCCAAGCCTGATCGGGACGAGGTCCTCGGCGGGCGCGTCGATGCGGACGACCGCGAGATCGAGGTCGGGGTCGATGCCCACGAGCCGCGCCTCGAGACGGCGTCCATCGCCCAGCGTCACCACGGCCCCCGACGCGTCCTCGAAGACGTGCGCGCAGGTCACCACGTGCCCCGCCCGATCCCAGACGAGGCCCGATCCGGTCCCCGTCACGTACTCCTGGGACGACGGGTCGAAGCCCGTGCTCGAGCGCTTGGTGACGTGGACCACCGAGAGGCCCGAGTCGGCGAAGATCCGCTGGGCGAGAGTCGCCGCGCTCTCCTCACGCGCCGCCGGGTCGCCGGGCCCGTCCCCGCCGGACCGAGGTACGAACGCCGGGCTCCGGGATCCGGTCGCGAGCCCGAACCAGTCCGGCCGGACCTGGTGTGCCACGAGCAGTCCGAGGAGGAGCGTCGAGGTCGCGGCCAGGAACGCCACGAAGCCGTCGCTTCGTGCATCCACGGGCTCGTCGGGTGCGCGCGAGGTCATCGCCTGAACCTACGAAGCGGAGCCCCCCAACGTGAGCGGGCCCGGGGATTCGTTCGTACCCGCCGCGGTCTGGCGCGCTGAGACGTCCCTCGCCGAGTCCGAACTGCGCGACTCCTTCTCCGCCGAGTCGCGCTCACCGGGCCCTTCTTGCGCGCGCATCTCTGATCGGCGGCCGGCTCAGCCCGGTCTTCGAGCTTCCTCAGCCTCTCGTCCAGAACGCAGGCCTGATTCGCGATCACCACGAAGCACGCCGGCTGGAAAGCCCGACCGAGGACGTCCGGCCCCCATCCGTACGCCACAGAGGATGAGAGGCCGGCACGAGAAACGGCCGGCACATGGGGAGTGATCGATCTCGAGGTCTTCGTGTGACCTCCCGGGTTCGTCGAAGAGCCCGCGCGATCGCAGAACACCTGACGACGTGAAGGGCCAGCGCTGTCGCCAACCCGAGGCGTGCAGCCCGCGAGTACGGAATCCACGAAAGGCCCAGGGGAAGGCTCGGAGCTGCGGCAGTGCCGGTATGGTCCTCGCCTCCCATGCGTCGAGGCTCGAGCGAACCCTGGATCCGCGAGGAGGCTTCGCGTCTGTCGAGCCTCGCCCTGCCGATCGTGATCACGAACGTCCTCTGGATGCTCGTGGGGACGGTCGACATCGCGATGCTCGGTCGCTACAGCGACGAGGCCCTCGCCGCCGCCTCCCTCTCGGGCGTCTGGGTGCACATGACCCAGATGCTCGGGATGGGGCTCGTCATGGGCATGGACCCGATGGTGACCCAGGGGCACGGCGCCCGCGACCGCGAGGCCCTCGGGCGCGCGCTCCAGCGCGGCGTCGCCGTGGCGCTCCTCGCGTCGGTCCCCGTGGTGGCGCTGCGCTTTTTGACCGAGGAGTTCCTCGGCCTCGTGCGCGCCGGCGCGGCCGCGCTGGCCGGCGACCACGCGGCTGACGTCCTGGCGTCGCTCGACCTCGACGCCCTCGAGCGCCTGGCAGCGCCCGCCGAGGAGTACGCCGTGATCCAGAGCCTCGGGACGCCGTTCTTCCTCGTGTTCATCGCGCTCCGCCAGTACCTCCAGGGCCGCGGGATCCTGCGCCCCGCCCTCGTCGTGACCGTGCTGGCGAACCTCTTCAACGCGGTGGGGAACTGGGCGCTGATCTTCGAGTTCGACCTGGGGATCCGTGGCGCGGGGCTCGCGACCGGGCTCACGCGGGTCTTCATGGCCCTCGCACTCCTGGGCTTCGTGCGACGCGCGCGTCTCCTGCGCGGCGCCTGGGTCCCGTGGGACGCGAAGTCCCTGCGATGGTCCGGGATCGCGCGCACGCTGCGGTACGGCTTCCCCATCGCCCTGCACTTCGTCTTCGAGGTGGGCGCGTTCGGCACCTCCACGCTGCTCGCGGGCTGCCTCGGCGTGACCGCGACCGTGGCCCACGCCGCGAGCATCAACCTCGCGAGCCTGACCTTCATGATCCCGCTCGGCGTGGCCCTCGCCGCGACGACGCGGATCGGCAACCTCGTCGGCGAGCGACGCTTCGAGCGCGCGCAGGGCAGCGCCTGGGTCGCCATGGGGATGGCGGCGAGCGTGATGGCCGTGCTCGGGCTCGCGCTCTTCGCGGGCCGCCACGTGCTGCCCTGGCTCTACACCTCCGAACACGCGGCTCTCGCGCTGGCGGCATCGATCCTGCCGATCGCCGCGGCCTTCCAGGTCTTCGACGGTCTCCAGGTCACGGGCTCCGGGATCTTCCGCGGGATGGGACGCACGGTGCCGCCGGCGGTCTTCAACTTCATCGCGTGGTGGATCATCGCGCTGCCTGCTGCGGCGTGGTTCGTGCTCCGGCGCGGCGACGGGCTCCAGATGGTCTGGTGGGCGATGGTCCTGGGCCTGGGCATCGTGGCCGCGGCCGAGTGCCTCTGGCTGAGGACGCGCGGACCTCGTTCGCTCGCGCGCGAGACCTCGGGCGCGGGCAGCGACTGAGCCCCGAGGCGCTCAGCGCTCCTCGGCCGGACTCGCGATCGCGAGTCCGCGCGTCTCGATCGCCAGTAGCAGCAGGTAGGCGAGGTTCAGGATCGCCTCCTCCCCCATGTACGGCGCGCCCATGTGAGGGCTGGTGTAGCGGAGGCCGTGACCGGGCTCCCACGCGTTGAGGAAGCGCCAGCGGTAGAGGGGGACGATGCGCTCGAGCAGGTCGCGCTTCACGGTCGAGAGGGAGAGCAGCCCGAGCGCGCCGCCGGGTTCCCCGTAGGCGTGGCTGTTGAGCATCCAGGGGTGGCGCTCCTCCATGAGCACGAGGAGCGACGGCGCCATCGCCGCGTCGTCCCCGCGCAGCACCTCCGCCAGCGCGACGAGGCCGGTCCGCGACCAGAATTCGCCCTTGTCGCGGTAGGAGCCGTTGTAGCCCATGGCGCCGTGGCCGCCCGAGGACGGGTCGGACCAGGCGTGGCGCACGTACGGCTCCACGTGCTCGAAGACGCGGGACTCCAC
>PKCK01000132.1 GCA_002862085.1 Planctomycetota bacterium
ATCAGCTCGCCCGCCCAGGCGGGGTCGATGGTGATGTCGAGGGCCGTCGAGGACCAGGCGGTCTGGGAGATGTCCGTGGTGTCGAACTCGTTCAGGTACAGCTCGGCGAAGGAGAAGTCCGAGCGGCGAAGGACCTTGATGAAGGCCCTCGTCGTCGTCGTACCCACGTTGTTGGGCGGAGACTGGAGCTGGTCGAAGCTCATGCGCCAGGTCTGGCCGACGTTCGCCGCGTCGATCTCCTGCTCCTGGAAGACGAGCGCGTCGATCAGGTTGCCGATGGCGTGGTCACCGTTGCCGTAGTCGCTGTAGATGTTCATGGCCTGCGCGCCCTGGTAGGGCCCGCCAGAGCCGACCTGGATCGCCGACCAGCCCGAGCCGCCGTTGGGCGCGTCGAAGACGCCGTAGCCGTAGGCGTAGGAGCCGTCGGGGTTGAAGACGTTGGTGAACACCTTCCAGCCGTCCGCTCCGAGGGCAGTCCCTTCCGCCGCGTCGAGACCCTCGAAGTCCTGCGCGTAGGGGGCGAGCCCCGGCGGCTGGCTGTTGGGCGAGGAGCAGGTCAGGTTGTCGTAGAGGCGGCTGGAGTCGGCGTAGGCTGTCGCGGTGCTGTAGAAGCCGAACTGGAACAGTTCGCCATCCCACGTCGGATCGATCGTCACGTCAATGCTGGCGGTGGCCCAGTCCGTGGTCGAGGCGGACGTGGTTTCGAAGTTGAGCTGCGTGAGGGTCGCGAAGGAGAAGTCGGAGCGCTTGAGGACCTTGATGAACGCGAAGGCCTCCGTGGCTCCGTCACCGTTGTTCACCTCGGGGTTCTTCCGGTAGTCGAACTGGAAGGTGAAGGTCTGGCCCACGTCCGCCGCGTCGATGCCCCGCTCGCGATAGACGTTCGCCTCGATGATGCGGCCGTTCGCGTGGTCACCGTTGTTGTAGTCGCTGTAGATGTTGACGTACTGCGTGCCCTGATCCGGGCCGGCTTGGGTGTTGTTGATGATCGAGAAGCTCGGGCCGCCGTTGGGCGCGCCGCCGGAGCCGTAGCCGTAGGCGAAGGAGCCGTCGGCCTCGAAGACGTTGGTGTAGGTCAACCACCCGTCGCTGGAGAGGGCGTCGGGGGAGTTGATGTCGACGGACTCGAAGTCCTGGGCGTAGGAGCCGATCTGCGCGGAGGCGAGGGGACAGAGCGCGAGCGCTGTGAAGGCGGCGAGGTGTTTCTTGGCGGACTTCATTGAGAGAACGTTGGAAGGAATCGATCTGGGCGCGCAGCCGGGTCTGGGCGGGAGCGCGCGAAGCAAGAGAATCCTACGAGTCTTGCGAAAAACGTGGCGGCGTTGGAGAGCTCTGCCGCGGCCCCCTCTCACGATGCGACGGCCCTCACCTGCACTTAACGGCACGCGGGCGGCAATTCTCATGCGAGACCAATGATCGGCCTGCGGGATAGTCCTGCATCAACGCTGGAAGGATTTCGAATCGAGCAGCGATGCGCACGCAGGACGCGCCCTGGCGGGCTGCCGCGCGCCGCTGCACGAGTGACAGCTTGCCACACCGGCGAGGCCAGCGCGGCGCAGCGGTGACGGATCACCGCCGCGCCCGTCCGATCACTGGAAGGTGATCGAGACGGCACTCGAGAAGTTCGAGGTGGCCGTCGCGCCGACGACGTCGCGGCTCCAGTACTGGAACTGGTGCGTGTTGCCCGCCATCACGTTGATGGGGCCCGCGCCGCTCGGGAGGGCGGTCAGATCGACCGAGGTGCTCACGCTACCGGAGAGTCCGGAGCCCAGGACCGTCGGGAAGCGGCCGATCCTGAAGCTGGCGATGCAGAGGTGACCTTCGCTGCCGGCCGGGTTGTAGACAGTGACGCCCGTGGACGACTGGATGAAGAGGCCCAGCTTGTTGGCCGGGAGGCCGTCGACGGTGAGCGTCAGGTTGTTGTCCGCGGCGACGACGCTACCGGTCGCGGTCAGGAGCGCGTCGCCGCCGGTCGAGGTCGGGTTGCCGAGGCACACCACGCGGCCGATGCCCGGGTTCGCGACCGGCGCCCAGTCGACGTTGTCGTAGTAGCGGCCCGAGTCCTCGTACTTCGTCGCGAAGCTCGAGAAGCCGAACTGAATCAGCTCACCGGCCCAAGCGGGGTCGATGGTGATGTCGAGAGCCATCGACGACCAAGCGCTCTGGGAGATGTCCGTGCTGTCGTACTCGTTCTGAAACAGCGCCTGGAAGGAGAGATCCGAGACCTTGAGCACCTTGATGAAGGCCTGCGTCGTCGTCCCACCCGGGTTGTTGGGCGGAGGCTGGAGCTGGTCGAAGCGAAAGCGCCAGGTGCTGCCCACGTCGCTCGGAGCGACCAGCTGCTCCTGGAAGAGCAGGGCGTTGACGATCAGACCGTTGGCGTGGTCACCGTTGCCGTAGTCGCTGTACGCGTTGAGGTACTGCGTGCCCTGAGCCGGGCCGCAGGAGCCGGTCCCGACGGCCGAGAAGCCCGGGCCGCCGTTGGGCGCATCGAAGACACCGTAGCCGTAGGCGTACGACATGTCGGGGTTGAAGACGTTCGCGAACACCTTCCAGCCGACGGCCGCCAGGCGCTCGTCGGGGTTGGCCGCGTCGAGGCCCTCGAAGTCCTGGGTGTAGGGGGTGAGCTGAGCGGAGGCGCTGGGCGCAAGCAGAGCGGCCGCGACGAGAACGCCGGAGAACGTGAACTTCATGGAGAGAACGTCGGAAGGAATCTGTCCGGGCGAGCACCCTTGCCTGAACCGACGGGAAGCGAGAGCGCGCGCTGCGCTCGAAGCCTATGACGCTGATGGGAGGCGTGACGGCGCTGGAGCGAGCTATCGGGCGCTCCTCCGACGATGCGAGAGCGATCGCCTCGACGGAGAAGCGCGCTGGCGGACCTTCTCGCACGACACGAACGGACGGACCGCGGGATAGTCCTGCCCTATTGCTGGACCGATCTCGAATCGGGGATCGAACCGCACGGCACGCGCAGCGGCGAAGCGTGGAAGGCCGCACCGGCTGCGATGCGCGGCTCGGTCAGCCCGCACCCGGGGCCGTCGGCTCGGCCAGCTCGAGCTGCACACGGAACGTGCTGCCCTCCCCGGGCTCGCTCTCCAGCTCGATCGTCCCCTGGATCGCATGCACGAGGTGCTTGACGATCGAGAGCCCGAGGCCCGTCCCCCCGACGGCGCGCGAACGGGCCTTGTCCACGCGGTAGAAGCGCTCGAAGATCCGCGCCTGATCCTCCTGAGGGATCCCGACACCGTCGTCCATGACCTCGAGGGTCGCGTGTGTATCACCTCTCCTCAAGCGGATGGTCACAGTGCCGGTGTCCGGGGTGTATTTCAACGCGTTGTCGACGAGGTTGTCGATGATCTGGGTCAAGGCCTCGGGGTCGCCGAGGATCCGGACCCCGCCAGCGCAGATATCGAGGGCCAGCGTCAGCTCGCGCGCTTGGGCAGTGACCTCGTGGCGCCGCACGGCCTCTTCGACGACGGCGCGCAGATCGATGGTCTGCCGCGAGAGC
This sequence comes from Planctomycetota bacterium, assembly GCA_002862085.1. Lineage (GTDB taxonomy): Bacteria > Planctomycetota > UBA1135 > UBA1135 > Saltatorellus. The sequence goes on from PKCK01000132.1 coordinate 3,509, forward strand.
ATTCCGGCCTGAGTTTCGATCCGCGCGAGGCTCAGGAGGTCCGTCACGAGGTGATTGAGCCGCAGGACGTTCTTCTCGATCTTCTCGAGGAAGCGCACGTTGTGCTCGTCGTCGTCGATGGCGCCGTCGAGAAGGGTCTCGACGTAGCCGCGGATCGAAGTGAGCGGCGTCTTCAGTTCGTGGCTGACATTCGCCACGAAGTCGCGCCTGATCCGCTCGAGCCGCCGCAGCTCGGACACGTCTTGCATCACGACCACGACGCCCATCTCCGCCCCGTCCTGGAAACGATGAGCCTGAGCCCGGACGATCGCGTCCTCGTCCGTGGTGCTCATCTCGAGCTCGCATTGCGCAGACCGATCCGACATGCGGGCGCCGTCCATCAGGGCGTCCAGGCCCCGAACCTTGACCAGGTCACCCAACGGTATCCGGCCGGCGTCCGGCGGTAGTTCGAGCAGTGCACGCGCGGCGTGATTCGAGAAGGTGATGCAATCCTCCTCGTCCACGGCCACCACGCCCTCGACCATGCCAGCGACCATGGCGCGGAGGCGCTCCTGGCCAGCTGTGAGATCGGCGACCCGCTGGCGCATGTCGAAGCCGAGCCGGTTGAGCGCGCTGGCCATCTCGCCGAGCTCGTCCCCGCGCCGCGGCGCCCGCGTCAGGTGAACGCGCGCGCTGTAGTCCCCGGCGGTGAGCGCCGCTGCGACCTGACGCATGCGATCGAGGGGAAGCGAGATCCGCTGCACCAGATACACCCCTGCGACCAGCGCGAGCAGCGCCGCGATCCCTCCACCCGCGAACAGCAGCGGCGTGATGAGGCCTGCTTCCTCGTCCACGAGCTGCGTCGGCATTGCCACGCGGACGATGCTCGCAGTCGGGTCGTTCGGAAACGGGGCGTGAGCGACGTAGAGGTAATCCGCTCCGACGGTGTCGCTCGAGCGAACATCACTGCCGAATCCTTGCTCGCGCGCAAGCCTCACCTCTGGGCGGTCGGCGTGGTTCTCCATGGTCGCCGCCTCGGCGACCGTGTCCACGAGCACCTCTCCGCCGGCTCCGATGAGCGTCACCCGGTGATTGGTGGCCCGAGCCACCTGTTCGCTGCGCTTGCGGGCTCCCTCGAGTCCGCCATCCACTCGGTCGTGGCGGGAGAGATCCGCCAGAGCGATGCACTGATCGCGCAGGCTCGACTCCAGCTGTCCACGCAGGCTCGAGCGGTACTGCTGGAAGACCAGCAAACCGATGGTCGCCAACGTCAGGAGGATGACGAAAGCGTGGCTCAGAAAGAGCTTCCAGAAGAAGCGGGAGCGGAACATGACGTCGCGTACAGGCCGCCGCGATCTCCCTCGCGCGAGCCTCCCGGCAGATCTATCGACCGGGCCCGGGGGCGCACGCGGGGCCGCTTAGTTGGCCTTCTCGCTGCACTTGTACCCGACACCGCGCACGGTGGCGACGACGGAGTGGTGCTCACCGAGTTTCTTGCGGATCGAGCTGACGTGCACGTCGATGTTCCGGTCGAGGATCACGACCTCACCGTCGGTGAGCTTCTCGACGAGTTCCTCGCGCGTGTAGACGCGTCCAGGGTGCTTCGCGAGAGTCCACAGCAGACGGAACTCGGAGCGCGTGAACGGGACATCGGATCCTTCGAGCGTCACCTCATGGCGCTCCCGATCCATCACGACAGGCCCGATCTCGATGCGGGTCTTCGACTCGGCGACCGACCGGCCGCGGCGCAGCACGGAGCGGATCCGCGCGACGAGTTCGCGGGGGCTGAAGGGTTTCTTGACGTAATCGTCCGCGCCGAACTCGAGTCCGAGGACGATGTCACTCTCCTCGCCCTTGGCGGTCAGCATCACGATCGGGATCCCTTTGGTTGCGTCCTCGGCCTTCAAGGCCTTGCAGATCTCGAGACCGTCCAGGCCGGGCAACATGAGGTCGAGGACGATGAGACCCGGCTTGCGGCGCCGGGCCTCGGCGAGCCCCTTCTCGCCGTTCTGGGCCACAGCGACGGAGTAGCCCTCCCGCTCCAGCGTGTAATGCAGGAGCTCGACGATGTCTGGATCGTCTTCGACGATGAGTACGGATTCTTTCGCCATGGATGGGATCTGCCGAGCCCGCAGGCCCCGAGTTCGGACGTCGAGAACGGTAGGTGCGAAATATAAAGATCAAATTCAGAGTCCTGGAGGATTCCGCGAGCGAGAGAGCGCCGCTCTGCTTTCACTCCGAGCGGAATCCGTAGAACGCAGGATCCCGGAGGGCCGGCGTCGACGACTCTGGCAGAAGCAAGGTCTTGACGGCCCAGAGGTCGTCGAAGATCCGATACTCCAAGGCGGTCTGATCGAGGTATTCGACGCCAGCGCTGCCCCCCGTGCCCGTCCGGCGGCCGATGACGCGCTCGACCATGCGAGCGTGGCGCTGGCGGAACATGACGAAGGCCTGCTCCACCTCGATCACCGCGGCGAGCACCTCACGGGGCCAGGCGAGCAACGGCAGCTCCCGGTAGCTCTCGAGGAAGACGATCGCGGCGCGCACCCGGGCCCGGTCGGGCCGGGCGGGGTCGTGCTCGGGCCGCAGGAAGGCCTCCACCCCGGCACGCTCCCTCTCGTAGACCCCGGCGAGGCGCGCGCGCTCGCCCTCGACGTCGCGGCTCGCAGCCTCGGCGACCGACTGCGCGTGGTCGCGCGACGCACCGACCACGCGAGCGTGGGCCTCGAGATAGCGGGCGACGAATCCCTCGGCGTCGCTCTCGGCCTCTCCATCGGCCCCGCACGTCGCGTCGATCGGCGTGCGCGCGAGCCATCCGTCGAGGGCCTCCCGGAAGTTCGGGGTGTCGGCGAGCGTCCGCTCGACGCGCGCGAGGGCCGGGCTCGCGCCGCCGCCGGGCGAATGCAACGCCGCGAGGTGGCTCCCCTTCGGTCCGAGGGGGATCCGCGTATGCTCCTCCAGGCCGAACATGATCTCGATCTGGCGGAGCTGGGCGCTCTGGAACCCGCTGGCGGGCATGAGCTTGTCCCGGAAGCTGAGGTAGGCCCTGGTTCCGAGGGTCTCGACGACGGCGAAGTGCCTCGACGCCACGTCGAAGATGGCAGCGATCCGACGGAGACGCTCCACGACGCCCGAGAGCTCCTGCTCTGCCACGACCTCGGCCGTGAACAGATCGCGCGCGCTGGTCAGCTCCCGGAGGACGACCTTGAACCACAGCTCGTAGATCTGATGGACCACGACGAAAAGGACCTCCTCGTTGGCGAGGCCCTCGTCGTCCGTCTCCAGGCCGGACTGGAGCGCGAGCAGCTCCTCGACCTTGATGTAGTCCCAGTACGTGGTCGCTGTGACGGGTGGCTTCGAGGCGCTCATGGGCACGCGGGTGTAGCGAATCCGCGCATCCTTGGGAAGGTCAGCGCCGGCCGCGCTGCGCGTTGATCGACCAGTCGTAGTCGAGGTGGCGGACCCGGAGCGTCCGCGCGCCCCTCCGCAGGCGCGCAGCGAGCCCCTCGTCGTCCACGTGATCGGCGATCCAGAGCAGCACCCGCTGGGAGTCTCCACCCTCGCGCCCGGCGGTGAAGTCGGACTCGTACCAGTCGAAGATCTTCGAGATCCGCACCCGCCCGTCCTCGGGCTCCAGCCGGTTCCGCCCGGGGTCCAGGAGCCACGCGCGCACCTGTTCGTCGAGCTGCGCCTCCAGCGTCTCCGCGCAGAACGCCTCGGCCCGTAGAGGCGGGCAGGAGAGCGACGCGCAGTTGACCGCGGCGTGGATCCGCGCGTCCCTGAAGACCGGGCGGACGAGTTCGTGCTCGATCTCGTCGAGGGTGATCGGCTCGCCCTTGCGCTCGGGATCGAACGCGGGCATCGGGATGAACTTGATCTCCCACGGCGTGGTGAAGAGGCCTCCGAGCTTCCTGATGCTCTTCACCGGCCCCCGGTCGCGGACCAGCTGGACCGTGAACGCGTTGTAGGCGTTGATCCAGAAGGCGAAGCGCTCCTCGCGGGTCCAGGTGGCGTGCTGCTCCGGAGTGGTCGCGGCGAGCTGCGCCAGATAGGCATCGAGGGCCTCGGGCGACTCGCGCAGACCTCGGTAGTCCACGAGCCCTCCCTCGAGCGCGTCCTCGAGGATCGCGGTCCAGGCGGCGTGGTCGTGATCGAAGGGCTCTTCCTGCGGGCCGGGGGCGACGGGGCCCGACGCGAGCGTGAGGGTGACGAGGGCGGTGAGCATCGTGATCCGAGATGAGGTGCCGCTCCGGGCCCGCCCGCGCACGCGAGGAGCGTGATCCCGCGGCGTGGCCTCACCTGGTTGTTCGAACCGATCCGCCCCGTGGATCGGTCGAATTCGCTCGAGGTGCCTACCATTCCCGCGATGGACGCAGTGGCGCTCACCGTCGCGATCGGCGCGAGCTCCGCGGCCGCTCTCGGGTGGTCGGGGAACGCCTTCTACTTCCTGCGCTTCGTCGTCCAGTGGTGGCAGTCCGAGCGAGCGCAGCGCAGCGTCGCCCCGAAGATGTTCTGGTGGCTCTCGCTCGCAGGAGCTGCGACCCTCGGGAGCTATGCGCTGATCCAGGGAGACATGCCGCTCGCCGTGGGCTACGTGGTCACCTTCTGCATCTACCTGCGGAACATCACGATCGCTCACCTCGGCCCGCGAGCTGGCCGCCTCGCGCCCGGGCCGGCCCTGGCCGTCGCCCTCACGGTCGCCGGCGCGGTCGTCTACTTCGGCGCCGTCCCCGGCGCGGAGGAGCCGCTGCCTCCGGTCTGGCTCGCGATCGGATTCGCCGGACAGGTGGTCTTCAGCTCGCGCTTCATCGTCCAGTGGTTCCACTCGGAGCGCTCCGGCGAAGCGCACTTCCCGCCCGCGTTCTGGTGGATGGGCCTGGTGGGGAACGTCGCGCTGCTCGCCTACGCCGTGCGCGGCGGTGATCCGGTCTTCATCGCCAGCTTCGCCCTCGGCCCTTTCGTCCAGGCCCGTAACCTGATGCTCGTCAGGCGAGCGAGGCGAGACGCTCGCGGCAGCGGCTCCCGGGACTGAGCCCTCCTGTCGCCCCCCCTCGGGGCCGCGGCGCCCACGCGGTCGCTCCGATCCGTCACCTCGTGGGCGAGCCGGTCTATTCTCGGGGGCGCCCAGTCCATGGCCATCACGACCGAAGACCCCCCGCCGCGCCCGACCCGCGCCCTGCTCCCCGCCGCGGGGAGCGGTCGCCGCGCCCGACCGCTGACCCGGAGCACGCCCAAGTGCCTCCTCGAGGTGGACGGCGAGGCGCTCCTCGCGCGCGCGGTTCGCACGGTCCGCGACCAGCTGGGGATCAACGAGGTGATCGTCATCACTGGAGAGGACGACGAGCGCGTTCGCGCCGCGCTCTCCGGCTACCCAGGAGTCAGCCTGAGCTTCGTTCGCTGCAAGGACCCGTCCATCGGTCTCGCCCGCGGCATGCTGCTCGCCGAGCACCTGCTCGAGGGGCCCTTCGTGACGCTCCTCCCTGACGAGGTCTACGTGGGCGCCAACCACGCGGAGCTCCCGCCGCTCGCGTCAGGCGCGCTCGCCGCCTGCGGTGCGATCGCGGACGCGGATCCAAGGCTCATCGCGCGCAACTACGCCCTCGACGTGGGCGATGACGGCCGCGTGCTCCGCCTCGAGGAGAAGCCCGCGGCCCCCGCGCCGGGGTGGCTCGGGTGCGGCACCTTCGTCTTCTCTCCCGGGATCTTCGACGCGATCCGACGCGCAGGGACCGGCGGCGCCCCCGTGGAGCTCGTGGACGTCCTCGACCGGGAGGTCCGCGCCGGAGCGCGCGTCGATCTCCTCGAACTGCAGGGCGACTACGTGAACGTCAACACGCCCGGGGAATGGCATCGCGCCACCGACCTCGTGCGCAGCCCTGGACCCCGGAGCATCTCGGTGATCGTTCCGGCGCTGAACGAGGAGGCCTCGATCGCCCGCGTGGTCGCGGAC
>PKCK01000054.1 GCA_002862085.1 Planctomycetota bacterium
CGCATCGACACGCCCGCAGGGCGCGTCGTCGCGTCGGCGGAGATGGACGGCGACCGGGTGACGCGCGTCTCCTTCGTCAACGTGCCCTCCTTCGTGGATCAGGACGTCGTGGTCCACGTGGACGGCCTCGGTCATCTGTGGGAGGTCCGCCCCCTTCTCGAGGCTGTCGCTCGTGTAGGCATCGATGCAGTACGGGCACTGCACCACGTGGGCGACCGCGAGGGCTGTGAGCGACTTCATCCGTGCCGACAGCTCGCCGTCCGCAAACACGGCGCCGTAGTAGGCAAAGAAGCGGTCGGCGAGCGCTGGGCTGCCCTTGGCGACCGTACCGAACAGCGGCAGGTGGCTGCGGTCGAAGTAGGCGTCGTTCATGTCGGACCTCCTCGGTGGCGCGCGCGGGGCAGGGGCGCCGGCAGGACGGCACGCGCCCTGCGAGGGAGCTGGAGCCTCCTCCGAGTAACGCTCGCGCGAAGACCTGTGACGGTCCGAGTGGAGCCTCTGTGTCTGTGGGCCCCTATGGTCGGCCTGCGTCGCGACCCAGACGTGGGCGATGCCTGGCCTCGAGGACCTCGGGGGACGCGTGACTGACTCTAGGCCGCGCGCGCCTGCCGGGGCCGTGCGGTGATGGGAGCCGGCTCCTGCGGGACGGGCTCGGCGACCACGAGCTTCGGCTCGCGGCGCTCGGGCTGCTCATACACGCGGTCGTAGCGGCGGCTGTCCATGAACACGGCGCGGTTCAACAAAAACATCTCATCCTCACTTCTGGCCGACGGCTAAGCGGGCGGGGGCGAGCGATGCTCTGAACGTTCTCTTTCGCCGCGCCTGAGTCTGCTGTGCAGGCGGGTCGATGCGGATGTGTGCGGCGCCGCGACCTGTCGCATGCCCTCGCGCGGAGGGGGGCGAGAGGTGGATTGCAGGGGCCGGGGTACCGCCTTAGTTCGGCCCCCTTGGCATCGGCCGCCTCTCCAACCCGACAGCCCCGAGTGGACCCGTGAGCCTCTACACCGACTACCTGGCACAGATCGAGACGCGCAAGGGCCAGGGCCTGCACCCCAAGCCCATCGAGGATGCAGCTCTCGTCGACGAGCTGATCGCGCAGATCACGGCCCCGGGGAACCCGCACCGCGAGCAGTCCCTCGACTTCCTGATCCGCAACACGCTGCCGGGCACCACCAGCGCTGCCGGCGTGAAGGCTCAGTTCCTGAAGGACATCGTGCTCGGCACCGTCACGGTCCCCGAGATCACGCCGGCCTTCGCCTTCGAGCTACTGTCGCACATGAAGGGTGGCCCGTCGGTCCGCGTGCTCCTCGACCTGGCGCTCGGCAGTGACGCGGCCATCGCACAGCAGGCCGCAGCCGTCCTGAAGACGCAGGTGTTCCTCTACGACGCCGACACCGATCGCCTGAAGGCGGCCCACGAGTCGGGCCACGCCCTCGCGACCGACCTGCTCCAGAGCTACGCCAAGGCTGAGTTCTTCACCGAGCTTCCGGCGGTCGACGAGACGATCCAGGTCGTCACCTACGTCGTCGCCGTCGGCGATGTCTCCACCGACCTGCTCTCCCCGGGCAGCGACGCCCACTCCCGCTCGGACCGCGAGCTGCACGGCCAGAGCCTCTTCGAGCACGACAAGGCCAAGCAGCAGGCCCTGCTCGACCTCAAGGCCCAGCATCCCGACAAGCGCGTGATGCTCGTCGCCGAGAAGGGCACCATGGGCGTCGGCTCGTCGCGGATGTCCGGCGTCAACAACGTTGCTCTGTGGACTGGCATCCAGGCCAGCCCCTACGTGCCGTTCATCAACATCGCCCCCATCGTGGGTGGCACCAACGGCATCTCGCCGATCTTCTACACGACCGTGGGCGTGACCGGCGGCATCGGGGTCGACCTGAAGAACTGGGTCAAGAAGCTCGACGCCGACGGCGAGGTGATCTTCGACGACGAGGGCGAGCCCGTCCTCGAGCAGGTGTTCTCCATCGACACGGGCACCGTGCTCACGATCAACACGCGCACCAAGAAGCTCTACAGCGCTGACGGCTCCGAGGAGCTGTGCGACATCGCCTCGGCCCTCACGCCCCAGAAGCTCGAGTTCATCCGGGCGGGCGGCTCCTACGCGGTCGTCTTCGGTAAGAAGCTGCAGTCCACGGCGGCCGCCATCCTCGGCATCGACGTGCCTGTGGTCTACGCCACCTCCAAGGAGATCTCCCACGCCGGCCAGGGCCTCACCGCCGTCGAGAAGATCTTCAACCGCAACGCGGTCGGCACCACGCCGGGCAAGGTGCTCCACGCCGGCTCCGACGTGCGGGTGCAGGTCAACATCGTCGGCTCCCAGGACACCACGGGCCTGATGACCTGCCAGGAGCTCGAGATGATGGCCGCGACCACCATCGCGCCGACTGTCGACGGCTCCTACCAGTCGGGCTGCCACACCGCGTCGGTGTGGAACTCCAAGGCCCGCCGCAACATCCCGAAGCTGATGCGGTTCATGAACGACTTCGGCCTGATCACGGGCCGCGATCCTGAGGGCCAGTACGCGCCCCTCACCGACGTCATCCACAAGGTCCTCAACGACCTGGCCATCGACGACCGGGCCGTGATCATCGGCGGCGACTCCCACACCCGCATGTCCAAGGGCGTGGCCTTCGGCGCCGACTCCGGCACCGTCGCGCTGGCGCTCGCCACGGGTGAGGCCACGATGCCGATCCCGCAGTCCGTCAAGGTGACCTTCAAGGGCACGCTGAAGGACCACATGGACTTCCGCGACGTGGTCCACGCCACGCAGGCGCAGATGCTCAAGGAGTTCGACGGCGAGAACGTCTTCCAGGGGCGCATCATCGAGGTCCACCTCGGCACCCTGCTCTCCGACCAGGCCTTCACGTTCACCGACTGGACGGCCGAGATGAAGGCCAAGGCCTCCATCTGCATCTCCGAGCCCGACACGCTCATCGAGTCGCTGGAGATCGCGCAGGGCCGCATCCAGCTGATGATCGACCACGGCATGGACAACGACAAGCAGGTGCTCGCCGGCCTTCAGGCCAAGGCACAGGAGCGCATCGAGGGCATCCGCTCGGGCGCTACGCCGCCGCTGCTCCCCGATGCGAACGCCAAGTACGCGGCCGAGTTCGTCGTCGACCTCGACCAGATCGTCGAGCCGATGATCGCCGACCCCGACGTGCACAACGACGACCCGTCCAAGCGCTACACCCACGACACCATCCGGCCCATCTCCTTCTACGGCGGTGAGAAGAAGGTCGATCTCGGCTTCGTGGGCTCCTGCATGGTCCACAAGGGCGACATGCAGATCCTCGCCCAGATGCTGCGCAACATCGAGCGTCAGCAGGGCACGGTGGCGTTCAAGGCGCCGCTGGTCGTCGCGCCCCCGACCTACAACATCGTCAACGAGCTGAAGGCCGAGGGCGACTGGGAGGTCCTCCAGAAGTACGCGGGCTTCGAGTTCGACGACAGCGCGCCCAAGGAGACGGCCCGCACCAAGTACCGCAACACGCTCTACCTGGAGCGCCCGGGCTGCAACCTGTGCATGGGCAACCAGGAGAAGGCCGAGAAGGGCGACACGGTCATGGCCACCTCCACGCGCCTGTTCCAGGGCCGCGTGGTGGCCGACAGCGCGGAGAAGAAGGGCGAGTCCCTGCTGGCCTCCACGCCGGTCGTCGTGCTGTCCACCATCCTCGGTCGCACGCCGAGCCTGTCGGAGTACACGGCGGCCGTAGAGGGCATCAAGCTCACGAACTACGCCCCGCCGACGCGCTAGGCGCCGGCTGACGCACGAGGCTCCTCACGACGTACGCAGTACCCGCGGGGAGCCCTCCTTGGGACTGGCGACCTTGAGCGCGCTCAGACGATAGGGGAACCACCCGCCCCGGAGCGCGTTGTGCGTTGGTTCTTGCTCCTGCTCCCCGTTGTTGGCTGTGAGTCGTCCCTCGGTGAGGCCGACGACAAGCCGCCCGCCGAGATCTGCGACAACCTCGAGGACGACGACCTCGACGACCTCGCGGACTGCGCCGACCCTGACTGCGCCGCGCTCTGCGGCGAGGTCTGCACCAACGGTACCGACGACGACCTCGACGGCCTGATCGACTGCCTCGACGACGACTGCGACGGCCTGTGCCCCGAGAACTGCGGCGACGGACGTGACAACGACGGCGACGGCGCCATCGACTGCGACGACCGCGACTGCTTCGGCAGCTGCCCCGAGGTCTGCGGCGATGGCTTCGACAACGACGGCGACGGCAAGGTCGACTGCCTCGACGAGGAGTGCGTCGATCCGAGCTGCGACGAGGTCTGCACCGACGACCGGGACAATGACGCCGATGGCCTGGTGGACTGCGACGACGACGACTGCAACGACCCGTCCTGCATCGAGAACTGCACGGACGGCCGCGACAACGACGCCGACGGCCGTGTCGACTGCGACGACACGGACTGCGACGGGGCCTGCCCGGAGGTCTGCACCGACGGCCGCGACAACGACGCCGACGGCCGCGTCGACTGCGAGGACGACGAGTGCGCCGAGCTCTGTGACGCAGACGGCGACGGCTTCTTCAACGCGGACTACGGCGGGGACGACTGCGACGACACCCGCTTCGAGGTCAACCCGAGCCGCCCCGAGATCTGCAACGGCGACGAGGTGCTCGACGACGACTGTGACGGGCTCTTCGACGAGGACGACCCCGACATCGACCCGCTGACGCTCATTGCCTGGGGTCGGGACGGCGACGGTGACGGCTACGGCACCAACGTCGATGCCTTCCTCGCCTGCCAGCAGCCCGCGGGCTTCGGTCTCGCCGACACGGACTGCGACGACCGGCGTGCCGACGTGAACCCCGACATGCCGGAGATCTGCAACCCGGACGGCCCGGTCGACGACGACTGTGATGGGTTGATCGACGATGCCGACCCGGACATCAGCCCCGACAGCTACCTCGAGTGGTTCGCCGATCGAGATGGCGACGGATTCGGCGCTGACGACGACTTCGAGTACGCCTGCAGTCGCCCCGACGGCACGGCGGCCACCAACGACGACTGCGACGACGCCGACCCCGAGGTCGGTCCCCCGAGCCTCTGGTACGCCGACAGCGACGGCGACGGTCATGGAGCGGGTGACCCGCTCGACCCGGTCCCCACCTGCGACGCTCCGGACGGCCGCGCTCGGCCGGAGTGGGTCGGGCTCGACTGCGACGACGCGGACCCGGCGGTCTCGCCGTCTGCCCCCGAGATCTGCGACGACGGCATCGATCAGGACTGCGACGGCGAGGACCCGCCCTGTGGCATCGTTCCAGGCCGCACCGACGTGGTGCTCACGGTAGTCGGCGGTGAGGTCTTCGACCCGGACGACGGCGGCATCGACGTCTTCGGCGCCATGGACTTCCGCTGCGCGGCCTGGGAGGGCCGCGTGTGCACGGACTTCCAGGTGCGGGTGACGCCTGACGTGTGCGCCTCGTACCCGGAGTACGAGTGGCACACGAACCTCTACGTCAACTCGTCGGAGTCCCGGAACTGCCGTCTGATCTGCGCGGCGACGACCGGCGACGACACGTGGACCACCTGTGGGGGAGGGCCGGCCATCGGCGACCCCTTCTGGGCCTACTCGTGGTCCCAGCGGGGCACCGAGTGCTCGTCGAGCAAGTACCTGTGGCGTACCCAGGACGTGCCCGACCAGTGCGACCCGTACTGCCTGAACATCGCGCTGGGCAACAACTACTCGGGCAGTCCGTCGCTGCGCGTGGAGTGCGCGGGCTGGTAGCGGGGGTGTGCCGAGGCCGCCGTAGCCCGAAGCTCTCGGCCGTCGTGGCCTCCTTGCCGATCAGGGGGCGGCGCTTGTCGCTGTGCGTGGTAAACCGCACGGAATGAAGCTCAGTGCGACCGTTCGTGGGCAGCAGTGGTCCTTCGCCTCGGTGAAGGAGGTCCTCGCGCGCGCCAACCCGCCGAAGTCCGGTGACGACCTGGCTGGTGTGTCGGCCCGGGATGCCGTGGAGCGCGTCGCCGCGCGGGCTGCGCTGTCCACGCTCACGCTGAAGGACCTTCGCGAGAATCCGGTGATTCCCTACGAGGTCGACGAGGTCACCCGCATTGTGGAGGACACCCTCGACGAGCGGGCCTTCGCGGCCGTGGGGCACCTCAGCGTCTCCCAGTTCCGGGAGTGGCTGCTCGACACCGAGACCACGGGCACGCAGATCCGCGCCATCGCGCCGGGGCTGACCCCCGAGATGGCGGCCGCTGCGTGCAAGCTGATGAGCAACATGGACCTGATGGTGGTCGGGGCCAAGTGTGAGGTGGTGGTCCGGGCCAACAACACCTTCGGCCTGCCAGGGCGGCTCTCCAGCCGGGTCCAGCCGAACCACCCCACCGACGACGTGCAGGGCATCCTCGTCTCGGCCCGCGAGGGGCTCGCCTACGGCTGCGGCGACGCGGTGATCGGCGTGAATCCGGCGACCGACACTCCGGAGTCCACCGCCGAGGCGGACAAGCGCCGCGCCGTGTTGGTCGGGGCGATGCTCGACCAGGGGACCTCGGGTGTCGGGCTCGACCTCTCCGGGCTGGTCGCTGAGCTGGGCGAGGCGGCCAGCGGAGGCTACCGGGCACCGCAGGTCCGGCAGCGTCTGGTGGAGGTGGATCGATGAGCCTGCTCGAGCCGCTCTATCCGACCGTGCTGTCGGTGCGTCGCATCCCCGACGCGCACCCTGACGTTCTCCGTGCTTACGGGGCCGATCCGGAGCGTCACACCTCGCTCGGGCTGATCACCTGCGACCAGGACGACCCCACCTACGTCGCGCTAGACGAGGCCACCAAGCACGCGGCCGTGGACGTGGTCTTCGCCAAGTCGTTCTACGCTGGCGCGGGCCATGCCTCGGGGCCGCTCTCGGGCGAGATCCTCGGCGTGCTCGCGGCGAGCGACCCGGACGAGATCGAGGAGGGCCTGGCCGCCATGCTCCGGTGCCTGGCCCACGATGCGTGCTTCTACGCAGCGAACGACGAGGGCACTATCGCCGTCTTCCCGCACGTCATCGGCTCGCTCGGGCACTATCTGTCGGCTGAGGCAGGCCTGCAGCCAGGAGACAGCATGGCCTACCTGGTGGCGCCGCCAACGGAGGCGACGCTCGGGTTCGAGGCCGTGCTGAAGAACGCTGACGTGCGGACGGCTTCCATCCTCCCGCCGCCGTCGGAGACCAACTTCGCCTCGGCTTTCTTCACCGGCACCCAAGCCGACTGCGAGGCGGCTGCCGTCGCCTTCGCTGCGGCGGTCATCGACGTGGCGCGGCGCCCGCTCGCGGGTCGCCCTCCAGGGAGGCGCTAGTATGCGGTCACCACTCACCATCACTGCCGCCTGCGTCGCCGGTGGGCTCACCGGGGGGCTCGTCGGGAGCATCCTCCGGGCTCCGCCCCCGGCACCAGAGCCGGCTCCAGCACCCCCACCTGTCGTCGCGGTCGAGCTTGACGCGCCGCTTCCGAGTGCCTGTCCAGCGCGCGCGGCGGTTCTGGCCGCCGAGACCGCCCGCCTCGAGGGGGCCCTGGCGGCCGTCGCGCTGCAGCAGCGCATCCTCGATGTTCGAAGGGTTCAGCGAGAGGGCGCCGAGAGTCCGTGGCCTGCCGAGCCTGACCCGTCGCTGCGTCCCGAGGTCTGGCGAGCCGCGCTCGAAGAGGCGCTCGCCGAGGTCGGGGGAGAGCTCCTCGAGCTGGAGTGCGACGAGTACCCCTGCGTCACCGCGGTGAAGGTCCCCAAGGAGGACGACTTCCCCGGTGTACATGGGGACTCGCTGGATGCACTGAAGGAGGCTCTCGCGGCGAGTGGCTACCCCGAGCACGAAGCCTGGATCACCTCGATGACCAACCTCGACGGGGCCTACATGGCGTCCTTCGCCATGCTGCCCGTCGCGGACGATGCATTGGCCACTCGGATGTCCTTTCGGGTGGGGCGGGTGTTCGAGGAGGTCTCGGCCTCTCTGGAGGAGCCATGAGTCGGCTCGCCGAGGGGATCGGCTTCGTGGTCAGTGCCCTGGCTGTGGGCGCCGTGGTGAGCATGGGGTCGGCCCCGCCCATCTCGCCGGCGCCGGTTGCGGTCGAGCCTGCCCCGGAGCGTCCGCTGGCCCGCCCACAGGCGGACTGTCCGGACGAGGCCCCGGCGATTGCGGGGATCCTGGAGCGCCGCCAGGCCCTCGCGTCGGCCGAGCAGGCCCTCGCGGTGCTGCAGGCCCAGGAGGAGCTCGCGACCGGCGCGCCCCTGGAGTGGCCCGACGACGCCCCCGAGAGTCACCAGGAGATCGCGGTCGAGGCCGGTCTCTCTCAGATCGCGGAAGAGACGGGTGGCGCCCTGATCGGACTCGACTGCGGGGAGTTCCCCTGTGTCGCCGTGATGGCCTGGCCGGGGCTGGAGAACGGACTGAGCGACGCGGTCCGCGAGTCCATCCGCGCGCGCTGGCCGGAGGCTCTCTCGGGGGGCCACGCGCTCTACATGGACGACGAGACTGGTGAGCTCGACGGCAACGTGATGACCTTCGCGCTGCCGGTCGACGCGCTGGACGAGGCGCCCAAGGAGCGGGTGGACTTTCGGCTCGACGAGGCCACCGGGGTGTTCGACCCGCGGGCGCACTTCGACAGCATCGCGGAGTGAGGCTGGCACCGGGCGCCTGCGAGCGGTCTCCGATTCACGGATGCCGGACCCACGGGTTCTGCAGCATCATCCGCCCCTGGTAGGGGGACAGCTCGCCCTGCTCGGGATCCGGGTCCCAGTGCATCAGGTTGCCCCGGTCGTCATCGGCTGTGTCGGGCAGGTTGTCGGGCGTGCCGTCGTACTCCGTCGTGTGCTCGAGCCCGAGGAAGTGGCCCGTCTCGTGCGCGATGGTGCCCGCGAGCGCAGGGACCCAGCGCTGCGAGGCGGGGATGTCGAGGGTGCTCCAGGTGGTGACGACGACCCCGCTGGAGCCAGTGCCCTGGACGAGCGGCGCGCCAGGCGTCCCGGCCGAGATGCCGATGATCAGGTCACCGGGAGGGCTCCCCGCGGCGCCGACGTAGAGCTCGTCCACGAAGAAGACGTTCAGGGCGTTCTGCCTCGCCTCGGACGACTGGGACAGCAGCTCCGACAGGTCATTCCCGGGGCCCCAGGTGCTCTCGACGACCTGCCACTCTGCGCCGAGCTCGTGGTACTCGAGGGTACCGAGCTCCAGGCCGACTCGGGCGTAGAGCGTGTCGACGTAGTCGAGGACCTCCTGGAAGTAGGCGTCGTCCTGTGCCGCCTCGGCGGTCAGTCCGTAGGCGCCGGTGAACCAGAGGTTGAGGTCTAGGACCCCGGTGTCGGGAGGCGTCGGCATCACCTTGGCGGTGACGGTGACGGCGACGCGCTCGTCCCAGTCGCCGGCCAGGGTGATGGCGTGCTCACCCGGCACGATCTGGGCCTCGGGGTTG
>PKCK01000020.1 GCA_002862085.1 Planctomycetota bacterium
CGGCTGAGCCGCCTGCGCCAGCGGCTCGAGACCACCCTTCCCGAGCACGAATCCTGAACCCGACGACCGCCGGGCCTCCGCGCGAGGTGGATGACGACGGAGCCTCCGAGGGCGCCGTCGCTCCTAGCGCCGCCGCGTGTCCAGCCGGGAGGTGATCGCAGCCGAAGACGGAACAGCTCGGGCCCGCAGCGCGGAAGCGCTGCGGGCCCGATGCGTGCGTCACGGAGCGGGCAGCAACGAGCTGCCCTCCGCGCCCGCCCTCACGAGCGGGGAGGCGGGTTGTAGAGGCGCGCCATCGGCTGAACAAGCCATTTCGCCCCCGTATTCGGGGGGTCAGGTCGAATCGCCGTCCTCGCGCGGCTGGCTGTCCCGCAGGTAGCGGCGTCCCACCAGCCCGGGGGGCAGACACTCCATCTCCTCCACCGCCCGGGGATCGTCGTGGGCGTACCGGTAGCCGGCTCCGTAGCCCGCCTCCTTCATCAGCGCGGTCGGCGCATTGCGTAGGTGCAGGGGGACCGGCTCGGCGCCGTGGGAGCGCACGTCGGAGATCGCCTCGCCCAGCCCGACGTAGACCGCGTTGCTCTTGCGCGCGCGGGCCAGGTAGACGACGGCCTGGGCCAGGGCGAGATCCCCCTCGGGCACGCCCAGCCGATCGAAGGCCTCCGCGGCGTCGAGGGCGATGCGCAAGGCGAAGGGGTCGGCGAGGCCGACGTCCTCGGAGGCGATCCTGACGATCCGCCGCGCCAGGTACCGCCGATCCTCCCCGCCCTCGAGCATGCGCGCGAGCCAGTACAGCGACGCGTTCTCGTCGGAGTTCCGCACGCTCTTGTGCAGCGCGCTGATGAGGTCGTAGTGCTGCTCCCCCGACTTGTCGTAGCGGGTCGCCTTGCGCTGGAGCGCCTCGGTGAGCACGTCCTCGTCGACGACGCCGCCCGTCAGGCTCATGGCCCCGACGGTCTCCAGGAGGGTCAGCGCCCGCCGCGCGTCGCCGTCCGCTGCGTGGGCCACGCGCAGGACCTGGTCCTCGTCGAGGCGCAGTCGCCCGTCGAAGCCCCGCTCGCCGGCGAGCGCGTTGCCGATCAGCTCGACGACGTCCTCGATCTCGAGGGGCTCCAGCACGAGGACGCGGCAGCGCGAGAGCAGCGCGGCGTTCAGCTCGAAGGACGGGTTCTCCGTCGTCGCCCCCACCAGGGTCACGTCGCCGCGCTCCACGAAGGGCAGGAAGGCGTCCTGCTGGGCCTTGTTGAAGCGATGGATCTCGTCCACGAAGAGGAGCGTCGCGCGGCCCGTCCGCGCCCGCCGCTCCCGGGCCTCCTTCATCACCTCCCTGACCTCGCGGACGCCGGAGAGCACCGCGGAGAAGGGCACGAAGCGGGCGTCGGACGCCCGGGCCACGATGCGCGCCAGGGTCGTCTTCCCGACCCCCGGCGGCCCCCAGAGCACGAGGCTCTGGCGCACGTCCCCGCTGAGCACGCGGCGCAGCAGGCCCCCCTCGCTGAGGAGCCGCTTCTGGCCGACGACCTCCTCCACCGATCGCGGCCGCATGCGCTCGGCCAGGGGCGCGTCGGCGGGGACCTCGGCCTCGAGCTCCCCCTCGGGCTCGGGCTCCGGCTCGGGGCCGTCGTCGAACAGCCGCGCGCTCACCGCCCCGACTCCGCGCGCTGACGCGCAGCCTCGTGGAGCAGGAGCGCCCCGGCCACCGCCGCGTTCAGGGACTCGACCTCCCCGGACATGGGGATGGTGACGCCCTGCAGCCCCACGGCCCCGTCGACGCCATCGCCGGTCTCGCCGGTGATCCAGAGCGCCGCGCGCGCCGGGACGCGGAGCTCCCACAGGCTCGCACCGCCGCGCGTCGCGGCCGTGAACGAGGTGACCCCCGCGCGCTCCAGCAGCGCGGCGAGCGACACCGCGTCGGGGGCCTCGTAGACATCGAGGCGCAGCAGGCTGCCCATGGAACCGCGGAGCGCCTTGGGGCCCATGGGCCGCGCACCGCCCGCCACCACGACCATGGCGTCGCACCCGAAAGCCTCGGCCGAGCGCGCGAGCGCGCCGAGGTTGCCCGGGTCGGCGACGCCCGCGACGATCGCGAGGAGGAGCGGCTCCTCTCCCGCGCAGCGCTTCCCCAGCGCGTCGAGGCCGCGCGCCGGCGGCGCGGACGCGAGGGCCACGATCCCGGGAGACGTCTTCACCCCGCCGAGCCCCCCGAGGAGCCCGTCCTCGACGAGCCGCGCCCCCGCTGGCGCCTGCGCCGCGACGCGCTCCTCGACGAGCACGACCTCGAGCTCGAGCCCCGCGGCGAGCGCGTCCTCGACCAGCCGCCGCCCCTCGAGGACGACCGCCCCCGGCTCCTTGCCGCGCAGCGCGGCCCGCACGCGCTTGAGCGCCGCGTTCTGCGCGGACGCGATGACCTCGTCGGAGTCGCTCACGAGAGGCAGGATACGCCTTACGATCGGGGGCGTATGACCGACCCCGTCCAGCGCGCGTCCGTCCGGGACCTCCGGCCTTGAAGGAGGGCCGCGTCGTCCGCGTGGACGCCAAGGTCGTGCACGTGGACCTGGGGGACGGCGAGGCGCCCGTCCAGGCCGCCCTGCGCGGCTCGCTCTTCGAGGACCTCGGGCCGGTGAAGAACCCGGTGGCGGTCGGGGACCTGGTGGAGGTGGACCCGGAGGGCGACCCCTGCGCCGTGGAGGCCGTGCGCCCCCGGCGCAACTACCTGGGCCGGGTGGCCTCCTCCCACGACCCGCGGGAGCAGGTGCTCGTGGCCAACGTGGACCAGCTCTTCGTCATCGGCGCCCTCAAGGACCCCGGCTTCTCGAGCAACCGCACGGACCGGATCCTCGCGGCCTGCCTGTGGCACGAGATCCCGGCGATCCTCGTCTTCAACAAGGCGGACCTCGACGCCAAGGGCAAGCGCCTCGAGCGCTACCTCGCCACCTACGGCGACATCCCGGGCCTGGAGATCCTCGTGACCTCCGCCCGCACCGGCCAGGGCGTCGAGGAGCTGGCCGAGCGCCTCCGCGGCCGTATCTCGGTGCTCTACGGCCCGAGCGGCGCCGGCAAGTCGAGCCTGCTCAACGCCATCCAGCCCGACCTCGACATCAAGGAGGGCCGCATCTCGAGCTACTGGAAGCAGGGCAAGCACACGACGACCTACTCGGCCATGCACGCCCTGGCCCGGGGCGGGTACGTGATCGACACGCCGGGCATCCGCGTGTTCCGCCCCTACGGCCTGCGCAGGACCCAGGTGCGCGACCTGTTCCCCGACCTCGCGGCGTACCAGGGCGCCTGCCAGTACTCCGACTGCACCCACGACCACGAGCCGGGCTGCGCGGTGGCGGACGCCGTGGAGGAGGGCCGCCTCGCGGACACGCGCTACGCGAGCTACCTCAGCCTGCTCGACGAGGTCGATCCCGAGGGCGCCTACGACCCGGACGACGCGCCCGTCGATCCCATGGGCTGAGCGCCCGGGCGCCTCACATCCCGAGGAGCCAGCAGGTCACCACCACCGCGGCCACGACGCCCCAGACGCGGGGGCGAACGCCGGCGGCCGCCGCCAGCAGATCCTCACCGCGCCGATGACGGCGCACCGCGGCCACGCAGAGGGCCAGCGCCGCGGGGAGCAGCAGGAGCCCCAGGGGCTGCGTTCCCCAGGCCGCGGCGACCTCACCGCGCACGCTGTGGCTCAGGCTCGTCGTGACCCCGCAGGTGGGGCAAGGAAAGCCGAGGGTCTCGCGGAGCCCGCAGGGCGCGAGACCGAGCTGCTCATGGGTCCCGTACCCGCGCGGATCGGGCGTGGTCAGCCCGCCGACCAGCGCGAAGGCCGCGGCCATCGCGAAGGGGAGGGCGAGGAGGATGCGCTGACGGATCGGGACCATGGCGTGGACGGTGCGCGATGGTAGCCGGCGCGCCCCGAACGGGCGCGGCCCCGGCTCCACCGCGAGGAGGAGCCGGGGCCGCGATGGATCACGGGCGCGACGGACCGAGAACGGTCCGAAGCGCGCGCGAGGATCACTCGAGCCAGGTGACGGACAGACCCTCGGAGAGGTTCGAGCCGCCCGTCGCCATGTCACGGTGCCACCACTGGTAATACATGGTGACGCCCGCAGCCACGCCGGACGCGGGGCCGGAAGTGAAGTCGAGGGCGAGGGACGCCGTGTTCCCGGAGGCCATGATCGGCGCGCTGAGGCGCTGGGAGTCCGGGTAGCCGAGGCAGAGGTCCCCGCTCGAGGGGAGCCTCACCGGCGCCATGACCGACATCGACTGGGCGAAGATGCCGAAGTCGTCGGGGGTGTCCGTCACGACCAGGGACGAGTCGTTGGCTGCGATCGAGCCGCCGCTGGCGCTGCTGAGCGCGAGCAGGGAGCCCGCCATCGAGACGCTGTTGGCAACTGCCGGGGAGCAGAAGACGCCCGTCGGGGCGCTGCAGATGTTCGGATCGCCCGGGGTCTCGAGGAAGCCGCCGAGGTCGAAGAAGTCGCCGACGCGGAAATCGTTGCCGCAGCGGTACACGGGGCAAGGGACGAAGTTGCCGTTGGGCCCGATGGCGGACGTGTTCGGCAGGTTGTCGTAGTAGAGCTCGCCGCCGTCGACGAGCGGGTCGACCGTCTCCACGAGGGCGATGCCGTCGATCACGCTGTTCCACGGGACGACGTCGATGACGCCGTCGTCGTCGGTGTCGAGGTCGTCACCGCTCGCCGGCAGCGTGCCCTCCACGAGGATGTGCGTGACGTTGTCGCTGTTCTCGAAGTTGATGCTCGTCGTGTAGTCAGCCGCGGCCAGCGTGAAGGAGGACTCGGCGACCAGCAGGTGGCCATCGGCGGGGATGACGTAGCCGTCGAGCGGGATCGCCGCGTCGACGCCGCCTCCTTGGCCGACCCCGCTCCCGTCGCCGATGACGACGTAGCCGTACCCGTCGAGGGAGAAGCCCGGAGGACCGGCGATCTCGAAGTACTCGTCGTTGTCGGTACCGGACTGGTCGATGCGGATCTCGTTGATGCGCGGGTCGTCGCAGAGATTGCGCTCCCCGGGGGTCTCGGTGTCGGCGCCCAGGAAGAAGTCGCCGAGCTGAAGGCCCAGGATGCAGCGATAAACGTGAGCGGGGGCGAAGTTGCCGTTGGGCCCGATGGCGACCGTGTTCGGCAGGTTGTCGTAGTAGAGCTCGCCCGCGGCGGGCGTCTCCACGAGGGCGATGCCGTCGATCACGCTGTTCCACGGGGCGGCGTCGATGACGCCGTCGTTGTCGGCGTCGAGATCGTCACCGCTCGCCGGCAGCGCACCCTCCACGAGGAGGTGCGTGACGTTGTCGCTGTTCTCGAAGTTGAGGCTCGTCGTGTAGTCCGCCACCCCCAGCGTGAAGGACGACTCGGCGACCAGCAGGTAGCCATCGGCGGGGATCACGTAACCGTCGAGCGAGATCGCCGCGTCGATGCCACCGCCGATGCCGGCTCCGCCCCCGTCGCCGATGACGACGTAGCCGTACCCGTCGAGGGAGAGGCCCGGGGGGCCGACGAGCTCGAAGTACTCGTCGTTGTCGGTGCTGAACTGGTCGGTGCGGACCTCGTTGATCTGCAGGTTTTGCGCGAACGCCGCCGTCGTGAAGAGCACGGCGGGCGCGATACGGAGGAAAGCGGTCATGGGAGCGAGATGGCTGGTGGGTGGAAACGGGCCTCCCCACCGAGGCAGGGGAGGCGGTGCAGATGATCCACAACGAACCCCGGATTCGCCCCTCGGCGGGGCCGACAGGCCCGTCAAAGACCGGTCAATCTCATTCAGAGACTGGCCTCGAGGCGTCGACCCCCGCCACGGCTCCCGGCGCCGCGCCTCCGCTCAGTTGAAGTCGTACACGTACGACAACCGCGTCTTGTTCACGATCGCGTACGGCAGGTTCAAGAGGCTCTTGAGGTCCTCGTCGTCCCGGTGGCTGAACCCGCGGAGCTCGGGGTCGCGCATCACGAAGAAGCGGCGCGTCGCGGAGTCGGTCACCTCGTAGGAGCCGGGCCGGATGAACCCGGACAGCTCGACGTTGAGGTGGCCCGTGTAGAAGACGCGGACCTTGTCGAGGTCGGGATCCGCGGCCATGTCGGCTCGCGCGCCGTCGCCGGCCTCGTCGAGGTACTCGTGGGCCACGAGGATCTCGTCCACGTTCATGTGGAGAAGCGGCGTCTGGATCCGGTCCCGCGACCCGAGGTCGATCAGCGTGCAGTCGCGCACGCGGATGAAGGTCTTGCGATGCTCGTCGAGGAGCTTGCTGAGCCGCGTGTACTTGTGCTCTACGTTGCCCTTGATCAGGAAGGCGTCGGTCAGGAACAGGTCGGAGCAGAGCATCGGCGTGGTCGGGAGCCGCCGGCTCCCCGGGCGCTGCTATCGGCCACCACACCGCGCCCCCTTGAGCACCCGGCGGACTCCGAATCGCTGCGGGAGAAAGAACTTCCCGCTCCGTCCTCGCCGGGCCACGTCAGGCTGACTCCGTGGCCCCGCGGACGGCGCCCACGAGGTAGAGCGAGCCCACGCCGAGGACCCACCGGCCGGCTGCCTCGGCGGCCCACCCGGCAGCGCGCGCCATGGCCTCGCGGGGCTCCTCGACGATCTCGATCCGGATCCCCAGGGCCTCCGCCGCGGCCGCGACCTCCTCCGCGGCGAGGTGTACGCCGCTCCCGGGGATCGTCGTCGCCACCAGCAGAGAGGCTCCGGCGAGGGGCGCGAGCAGCGCGGCCGCGTCCTTCTCCCGGTGCACGGCGACGAGCGCGGCGAAGAGGCCCGCCCGTGCCGCTCGCGCCTCGCGCACGGCGCCCTCCACCGAGGAGGCCACGTGAGCACCGTCGAGGACGACCTCGACGTCGCCGACGCGCCGCGATTCCATCCGCCCCGGGAGCCTGGCCGCTTCCAGCGCGGCGGTGTCCAGGGGCGCAGGCGTCGCGCCGCGCGTCTCGAGCCGCGCGAGGACCGCCCGGGCGACCCGCGCGTTGCGTTCCTCGAAGGAGCGGTCGGATGGGTCGTGCGCGAATTCCAGAGCGCCGCCCGCGGACGCGGCGAGCGCCTCCAGGACGTCGCCGGCCTCGCTCCCCCGCGCGCAGCCGGTCACCAGGTGAGCCCCTGGCTTGAAGATGCCGCCCTTCTCGCGCGCGATCGCGCCGCGCGTCGAGCCCAGGATCGCCGTGTGCTCCAGCTCGACCGTGGTGACGACGCAGGCCTCCGGTGTCTCGACCACGTTGGTCGAGTCGAGGCGGCCCCCGAGGCCGACCTCGAGAATCGCCCAGTCGACGCCCTCCTCGCGGAACGCTTCCAGCGCCGTCGCCGTGACGACGTCGAACCAGGACGCCCCCGCGCCGTCGCTGCCCTCGCGCTCCGCGGCGTCCGCCGCGTCCAGGGCCCGGGCCGCCGCGCGCGCGAAGGCCTCGTCCCCGATCGGCGCGCCGCCGAGCCGGATGCGCTCGTTGATGCGCTCGACGTGGGGCGATCCGTAGACGCCGACGGTGGCGCCTCCCATGCGGAGCGCCGCGGCGACCATGCTCGACACCGACCCCTTGCCCTTCGATCCCGTCACGTGCACCAGGCGCGCGGCGCGATCGGGCCGGTCGAGGCGCTCGACGAGATCGGTCATCGGCGCGAGGTCCATGCGCCAGCCCGCGCCGCGGTCCCGGCGCTCCCAGTCGATCCGCGCGTCGAGACGCGCGAGCACCGCTTCGATCCTGCTCTGGCTCATCGGGGGACGCGGGGGGGATCGTCAGGAGACGGTCATCGCTGCGATATCTCGTCGAGTCACGGAACCAGGGTACGGTCGAGTGTGCGCTCCGGCTGCACCATCAGGCCCCCGCCCGTCGCCGCAACATGAGTGAGCTCCACCATCGCATCAAGGTCTTCGTGTACCGCTTCGAACAGGCGGCGCCGCACTACCTGCTGCTGAAGCCCGATCAGGGCATCGAGGCGCTTTGGGGTCCTCTCCACGACGAGCTCGGATTCGGCGAGAAGCTCGAGAGCGCGATCCGCGCGCGCGTGCGTGAGCAGATCGGCCTCGACCCCTCCGGCCGGCTCCTCGACCTCGACATGCCGGGGCGCTGGATTCTCGGCGACGAGGAGATCATCGAGTGGACCTTCGGCTTCCAGGCCCGGGGCCGCTTCCGCCCGGAGCTCCTCGAGGAGACCTTCGCCGCCCACCGCTGGGCGCGCTTCCAGGACGCCTACAGCTCCATGGGCCTCGAGCTCGACCGCCAGGCAGCCATGCGGCTCCACACGCGAGTGCTCGCCGCCTGACGGCCCGCGCTCAGGCGCGGAAGAGTTCGAGCTCGGGGTAGACCCCGCCCAGCACGGGCTCGGGGTCCGCGCCGAAGAGCTCGCGGACGAGCGTCGCGTAGACCGATCGGAAGTCGGTCGTGTGCACGACGTCTCCACGATCGAGCTCCTCGAGCGAGGGGTGCTCGCCGTGCAGCCCGCCGCGGACCCCGTGGCCCCAGAGCAGCACCGGCGCGGCCTGGCCGTGGTCGTGGCCCTTCGAGCCGTTCTCCGCCACGCGCCGGCCGAACTCGGAGAACACCATCACGACGGCCCGGCGTCCGGCCTCGGAGCGCGCGAGATCCGCCATGAACGCGCCGAGGGCCTCGTCGATCCCCGCCATCAGCGCGTCGTGGCGCTGGCGCTGGTTCGTGTGAGTGTCGAAGCCGCCCTTCGTGACCGAGTAGACCCGCGCTCCGACGCCGCCCTCGATGAGAGCCGCCACGTCGCGCAGGGCCGCGGCCATGGGGTTCTT
>PKCK01000041.1 GCA_002862085.1 Planctomycetota bacterium
TCCGGCCGCGGCCCGCGCACGCGGGGCAGCTCGCCGGGCCGCCGTCGGCGCGCAGATCCCCGGCGCTGACCTCGGGCCCGTCTCCCGCCCGCGCCCAGAGGAGCCGCAGGAGCGGCGCCACCCCGAGCAGCGTCGCGACCGTCGACGACCCGCTGGCCTCCCCCCCCCACTGGGAGAGGGCGACCACGGGCGTGAGGCCGGTGGCTCGATCCAGCAGGGGCCGCGGCGCGCGCTCCATGAACCGGCGCACCTGGAAGGGCAGGCACTCCGCGTAGCGCCTCCAGGCCTCCGCCGCGATGGTGTCGAAGGCCAGGGAGGACTTGCCGCTGCCGGAGGGACCGACGATCGCGGTCATCGCGCCTCGCGGGATCGACACGTCCACGCCGTCGAGGTTGTGGGTGCGCACGCCGCGGAGTTCGATGGTCTCCGGCGGGGCCGGGCGAGCCGCGCGTCGCGCTCCGCCGAAGTCGACGTCCACCTCGTCGAGCGACGCGCGTCGAGCGCGTCCCTCGCGCACCTCGTGGAGCACGTCGGCCGCGCGCCACAGGAGCTGGTGGTGCGAGACGCAGAGCACCGTGTGCCCGGCGGCGCAGAGCACGTCGAGGGCGTCCACCAGGCGCGCGAGGTCGGCGGGGTGGAGGCCGCGGTCGGGCTCGTCGAAGAGGAAGAGGGCGGCGCGCTTCGGCGGCGCCGCGATGATCGTCGCGAGGCGGATGCGCTGGGCCTCGCCGCTGCTGAGCGTGGTGGACGGCGCGCCCAGCTCGAGGTAGCCGAGGCCGAGGTCCTGGAGCGCCGAGAGGAGCGGCCGGATCGCCGGGTCGTCCGCGAAGTGCTCGCACGCCGCGTCGACGTCCATGGCGAGCACCTCGGCGACGTTCGCGCCCTTCACCCGCACCTCGAGCGTGGCGTCGTCGAAGCGCCGGCCGCCGCAGCGCGGGCAAGGGCTCGTGGCGTCCTCGAACAGGTGGAGGCCGACCTTGACGCGCCCCAGGCCCTCGCACTCCACGCAGCGTCCGCCCTTCTTCCCGTTGAAGGAGAAGTGCGACGCGCCCCAGCCCCGCTCGCGGGCCGCGTCGGTCTCCGCGAAGCGCTTGCGCACGAGGTCGAAGAGCCCCGACCACGTCGCGGGCGTGCTGCGCGAGGAGCGCCCCATGGGGCGCGCGTCGACCGCGAGCGCCGCGCCTCCCTCGACGCCCTCGAGCGCCTCGAAGGGACCGCCGGGCTGGCCCGTCAGCGCCGGGAGCAGGGTGCCGAAGACGAGGGAGGACTTGCCGGCGCCGGAGGGCCCCACGACGACGTTGAGCACGCCCCGCTCGATCTCCAGGCCGGCGCCCTCGAGGTTGTGGAGAGTCGCGCCCGTGATCCGGATCGGCGGGCCGGTGCTGCGGCGACGCGTGCGCTCGACGGCGACGTCGAGGAGCCCCTCGGTCTCCTCCGTGTCACCCACGATCCGGCCGCCGAGAGGCCCGGCGCCGGGACCGAGCGAGACGGCGCGGTCCGCGAAGCCGACCATGCCGGGGTCGTGCTCGACGACGACCAGCGTGTTCCCCTCGGCCACCAGCTCGTCCAGCACGTCGCGCATGCCGGCGCGGGACTCGGGATGCAGACCGAGGGTCGGCTCGTCGAGGGCGTAGAGAGCGCCGGACAGGCCGCTGGTGAGGTGCGCGGCGAGGCGCAGCCGCTGGGCCTCGCCGCCGGAGAGCGTGTTCGCCGCGCGCGACTGGGAGAGGTGACCGAGTCCGAGGCGGACCATCCGCTCGAGGATCGGGCGGAGCGAGGGCGCGATGGCCGCGCCCACCGGGCTCCGGGCCAGCTCGTCCACGCGCTCCGCGAGCGCGGTCGCCTCGAGCGCGCAGAGCTCCGGGAGCGTCGCGCCCGACGGGAGCGTCGCGCTCCGCCCCGGCTCGGACAGGCGGGTCCCGCCGCACTCGCCGCAGGGCGTCGAGCGCACGAAGCGCATGATGTTCGGGTTCCGGCCGCGCTTCAGGGTCTCCTCGATGACCGGCACGATGCCCCGGTAGTGCCCCTCCTCCCGCGGCCGCGCGGTGATGCCCTCCCACTTCATCCGCGACTCGAGGGAGTGCTTGCCGAAGGGCACGACGAGCTTCTTCGTGCCGAACAGGATCACGTGGCGCTGCTCGTCGGTGAGCTCGCGCCAGGGCGTGTCCACGTCGAAGCCGTGGGCCCGGCAGATCGTGTCCATGACCTCGAGGGTCACCTGGCTGTAGACCGTGTAGCCGCTCTTCAGGGTCGGGACGAGGGCGCCCTCGCGGATGGAGCGATTCTCGTCCGCGATGAGCAGCGCGGGATCCACCGCGTCCTCCTCGCCGAGCCCCCCGCAGGCGGGGCACGCGCCGAGGGAGGTGTTGAAGCTGAAGTGCGAGCGGGTGAGGGCCACGTCGCCGCCGTCCGCCTCCCGCGCGAAGAGCAGCCGCAGGAGATCCAGGACCCCCGACTGGGTCCCCACCGTGGAGCGCGGGTTCGAAGTGACGGAGCGCCGCGCCACCGCCATCGGCACCGGCAGCCCCTCGACCCCCTCGACGTTCGCTCGGCCGAGCTTCCCGAAGAACTGGCGCGCCTTGGGCGACGCCGCCCCGAGGTAGCGGCGCTCCCCTTCCCGGAGGATCACGTCGAAGACCAAGGTCGTCTTGCCCGAGCCCGAGGGCCCGACGACGGAGGTCCAGGTCCCCGGATCCACGTCCAGGTCCACGGCCTGGAGGTTGTGCTCGCGGGCGCCGCGGACGGAGAGCCGCGGGCTCGAGAGGGGCTCGGTCGGGGGCGTCACCGTCGAACGGTAAGGGCCGGGGGGCGGCGGGCAAAGGCGCGAGGACGGTGCCCGGTGCCGGGACGGGCCCGGTTTTTGCCAGCTCGATCGGAACTGGCGAGCGGCGCGCGGCATGGTCTTGCAGTCATGCGCCTCCCCGTCACCGTTCTCTCCGGCTTCCTCGGCTCCGGCAAGACCACCCTCCTCGCCCACCTCCTCGCCAACCGCGAGGGGCGCCGCATCGCGGTCCTCGTCAACGAGATGAGCGAGCAAGGCCTCGACGGCGAGCTGCTCCTCGCGGCCCGCGACGCGGGGATCGAGGTCCAGCAGAGCGACGAGCGCCTCGTCGAGCTCTCCAACGGCTGCATCTGCTGCACCCTGCGCGAGGATCTCCTGGAGGAGGTCGGACGCATCGCCGACGACGGCGGGTACGACGCGCTCGTCATCGAGTCGACCGGGATCTCGGAGCCCCTCCCGGTGGCCCAGACCCTCTCCCTCGAGCTCGAGGAGCTCCCGTCGGTGTCGGACCGCGTGGCCGTCGACGCCATGATCACGGTGGTCGACGCGGCGCGCTTCCTCGAGGACATGGGCGCCGACGACGACATCGTCGAGCGCGGCTGGACGGACGACGCCGAGGACGCGCGCCCGGTGGCGCAGCTCATGGCCGAGCAGGTGGAGTTCGCCACGATCATCGTGATCAACAAGTGCGACCTCGTGGACGAGGCGACCCTCACCCGCCTCGAGGCGCTCATCACCGATCTCAATCCCTCGGCACAGATCCTCAGGACCGAGCACGGCCGCGTGAACCTCGACGAGGTGCTCGACACACGCGGCTTCGATCTCGAGGTCGCCCAGGCCGCGCCCGGCTGGGCGCAGGCGCTCACCGAGGAGCACACGCCCGAGAGCGAGGCGTTCGGCATCGGGTCCTACGTCTTCAGGGCGCGCATGCCCCTGCACCCGGGGCGCTACATGGACTTCCTGCAGTCGCCGCTGATGAAGAAGGTCCTGCGCTCGAAGGGTTTCCTCTGGTTCGCGACGCGCGCTCGCTGGAAGACCCTCGTCCAGACCGCCGGCCAGCGCGCCACGGTCCAGCCCGCGGGCACCTGGTGGGCCCTCGTCCCCGAGGAGCAGTGGCCGGCTGAGGGTGAGGGCCGCGCGCACATCGAGGCCGTCTGGGACGAGGAGTTCGGAGACATGCGCCAGGAGCTCGTGCTCATCGGCGTGGACCTCCCCCACGAGGAGCTCGAGACAGCTCTCCAGGGCGCGCTCCTCACCCAGGAGGAGTTCAACGCCGGCGAGGAGCTCTGGCTCACCTTCGACGATCCGCTGCCGGAGTGGCAGCTGGCTCCGGCCGGCGAGCCGGATGCGCACGAGGGCCACGCGCACGAAGCGGCGGACGCCGTCCACTGATCCGACCACGCACCCGCTCGAGGGAGGGTCACGTCCCCCGCGAGGCGCGGACGCCCGGCCCGGTGAGCCGGAGCGTTTCCCGGCATGGAGGCCCGCGGCCCGCGCTTCCCTCGGCGAGCGAGCGCGGCGCCCGGCGCCAGCGGTCCGAGGGTGGAGACACCGGTACCCTGGGCGCCATGAAGGACGAGGTGAAGGCGCTCCTCGCGGGGCTCGAGCCCGGAGGCGAGGACGAGCTCTGCGGCCACGTGCAGCACGGGGGTCAGCTGGTCTCGGTGGACATCGAAGGCGACCCCCACGCGGGGCCGGGACCGGCGCTGATCGGGCGGCTCGACGACCTGGAGGCCCTCGGCGCCGAAGCCCGCGCGGCGCTGGCCGCCGAGCACCGTGCCGGGGAGGGGTCCGTCGTCGAGCTCTACCGCGCGCATCACGCGGAGGAGCTCGAGCCCGACGAGATCGAGGCGTGCTTCGGGGACGGGGACGCCTGGCGGACCGAGATCACCGTCTTCCTGGAACACTGCGTCCTGACCGGTGTGGCGGTCCTTCTCGCGGGCGAGGAGCCGAGCCTCATGGTCGACCTCCAGCTGGGGGGCGAGATGACCGATCAGGTTCTATGCGTCGCCTGGGATCCGACCGGTCGGGTCCTCCACGTGGACATGGAGAGCTGAGTCGCCCCTCGGAGCTCCTTCCGACGCCCCGCTCATCCCCCATGTGCTCCATCCTCGCCCTGCTCGGCCTCCAGGCCGATGACGACCGGGACGCCCTGCGTCGTCACGCGGTCGAGCTGTCCCGCCGCCAGCGCCACCGCGGCCCCGACTGGAGCGGGGTCCACGCCGATGACCGCGTCATCCTCGTCCACGAGCGCCTCGCGATCGTCGACCCCGCGGGCGGCTCGCAGCCGCTGGTCTCCGCGGACGGCGCGCTGGCGCTCGCGGTGAACGGCGAGATCTACAACCACCGCGAGCTCCGCGCCGCGCTCACCCGGCCCTTCGACTTCCAGACCGAGTCGGACTGCGAGGTCATCAGCGCCCTCTATCGCGAGGGCGACGTGCCCGGGGTGCTCGAGCGGCTGAACGGCATCTTCGCCTTCGTTCTCTGGGACGCGAGGGCGGGCCGCGCGATCGTCGCGCGGGACCCCATCGGCGTCTGCCCGCTCTACTGGGGCCACGACCGGGAGGGGCGGCTCCTGGTGGCCTCCGAGATGAAGGCCCTCGCAGACACCTGCGCCGACGTCGCGCCGTTCCCCCCCGGGCACTGGTACGACACCGGCTCCGGCGAGCTCGCCCGCTACTACGATCGGCCCTGGCGCGAGTACGACCGCGTCGAGGGCGTCGAGGTCCCGGCCGCGGAGCTGCGCGGCGCCTTCGAGGACGCCGTCCACCGCCAGCTCATGACGGACGTGCCCTACGGCGTGCTCCTCTCGGGCGGCCTCGACTCGTCGCTCGTGGCGGCGGTCGCGGCGAAGTTCGCGGACAAGCGCGTCGAGGAGGACGACCGCGCCGACGCCTGGTGGCCCCGGCTGCACTCCTTCGCCATCGGGCTCGAGGGTTCACCGGACCTCGCGGCCGCCGCGGTCGCGGCGGAGTCCCTCGGCACGGTGCACCACGGCTTCGAGTACACCTTCGAGGAGGGCCTCGACGCGATCCCCGACGTCATCCGGCACATCGAGACCTACGACGTCACGACGATCCGCGCGTCGACGCCGATGTACCTGCTCGCCCGGCGCATCAAGGCCATGGGCGTGAAGATGGTCCTCTCGGGCGAGGGCAGCGACGAGATCTTCGGCGGCTACCTCTACTTCCACAAGGCGCCCGACGCGCGCGCCTTCCACGAGGAGCTCGTGCGCAAGCTCGACGCGCTGCACAGCTACGACTGCCTGCGGGCCAACAAGTCGATGATGGCCTGGGGCGTCGAGCCGCGCGTGCCGTTCCTCGACCGCGAGTTCCTCGAGGTGGCGATGTCCATGGACGCGGCGCACAAGATGGTCGTCCACGGCGGCCCCGAGGCGCGGCGGATGGAGAAGGGCGTGCTGCGCGAGGCCTTCGACGGCGCGCTCCCCGACTCGATCCTCTGGCGTCAGAAGGAGCAGTTCAGCGACGGCGTCGGCTACGGCTGGATCGACGGGCTGAAGGACCACGCGGAGAGCCAGGTGTCGGACCGCGAGCTCGCGGCGGCCGACAAGCGCTTCCCGATCAACCCGCCCACCACGAAGGAGGCCTACTTCTACCGGGCCGTCTTCGAGGAGCACTTCCCCGGTGCGGCGCCCGCGGAGACGGTGCCCGGCGGCAAGTCGATCGCCTGCTCGTCCCCGGCCGCGATCGAGTGGGACGCGTCCTTCGCCGCGGCCGCCGACCCCTCGGGGCGGGCGGTGATGGGCGTCCACAAGGACGCCACCGGCTGAGCCGGCGGGGCCGCGCTACCCTCGGCCCCGTGCAGAGCGCAGCAACCACCGTCGCGGCCTACCTGAAGTCGCTCCCGGACGACCGGCGCAAGGCCCTCCAGGCCATCCGCGAGGTCGTCAGCGACAACCTCGACCCGAAGATCGAGGAGGCCATGGCCTACGGCATGCCCGGCTGGGTCGTGCCGCTCTCGGTCTACCCGGACGGCTATCACTGCGCCAAGGACACGCCCCTGCCCTTCGCCAGCCTGGCGAGCCAGAAGAACCACATGGCGCTGTACCTGTTCTGCGTCTACTCGGTGCCTGGCGAGGCCGAGCGACTGGCGAAGGAGTGGAAGGCCGCTGGCAAGAAGCTCGACATGGGCAAGTCCTGCCTGCGCTTCAAGAAGCTCGAGGACGTGCCCCTCGAGGTGATCGGGAAGGCCGTGAAGCGCATGACCCTGAAGAAGTTCATCGCCGGCTACGAGGAGGCACTCGCCGGCACGAGCGCGGGGCGCAAGAAGGCCGCAGCGAAGAAGGGAGCCGCGAAGAAGAAGGCGGCCAGGAAACCCGCCGTCCGGAAGAAGCCCGCGGCGAAGAAGGCCGCCGCGAGGAAAGTCGCGAAGAAGGCCTCGAAGAAAGCGCCGGCGCGCGCCAAGAAGGCGCCGGCGAGGAAGAACGCCTCGAGGAAGGCCCCCGCCCGCAAGAAGACCACCCGCTGAGCCGCGTCCACGGACGCGCCAGAGACCCCGCCGCACAGACTGTGAGCCGGCGACGCCGGCCGACGATCCCCACCATGAGCCGAAGAATCGATCTTCCCGCCGACGCCGCCGCCGCGGTCCAGGCCCTCCGCGACGCCTCCGAGGAGCGCGACGTCGTCGTGTTCAAGAAGAGCCCGATCTGCCCGGTCAGCACCCGCGCCGAGTTCGAGTTCCTCACCTGGGCCAAGAGCCTCGCCGAGAACGACGCGGTCTCCCTCGCGCTGATCGACGTCATCGCCGAGAAGCCCCTCGCCCGCGGCCTGACGAAGGAGCTCGGGATCGAGCACCAGTCGCCCCAGGCCCTCTGGTTCCGCGGCGGTGAGCTGCTCTGGCACGACAGCCACGGCGCGCTCACGCAGGCGCGCTTCGCCGAGGCCATGGGCGACGCGGAGGCCTCGGCATGAGCGGCGCAGGTCTCTCACGGCGCCAGCTCGCCGTCGGTCTCGGGGTCGCGCCGGTCCTCGCCGCCTGCACGGCGAAGGTCGAGGGCGGCGCGGAGGCGCCCGGCCCGGCGCTCTCCTGCACGCTGATCCTCGTGCGGCACACCGAGAAGGTCGGCGACGGCTCCGCCGATCCAGCGCTGACCGACGCCGGCCAGGCGCGCGCCGAGGAGTTCGCGCGCACCTTCGAGCACGCCGGGGTCACCGCGCTCCTCCACTCGGGCCTGATCCGCACCCGCGACACGCTCGCGCCCCTGGCCGCCCGGACCGGCGTGGAGAGCGAGGCCATCGCGCCGGGCGACATGGACGCGTGGGTGGCGCGCCTCTCGAGCTTCGGGCCCGGGGACGTCGTCGCCGTCGCGGGCCACTCGAACACGATCCCCGCCCTCGCCCACGCCTTCGGCGTGCTGCTGCCCGACCTCGAGGCGGTCGAGCTCGACCCGCCGATCCCCCACGGCCACCTGCCCCACGGGGCCTACGACCGGGTCCACGTGCTGACGCCGGGACCGGGCGGGGCGCGCCTGCTCGAGATGCGCTACGGCGCGCCCTCCTGAAGGACTCCGGGGTACGGCTCGGGACCGCTGCGGGAACACTAACAAAACCCTACCATCCAGGGAGCCATGCCCGAGGCTCCCTCCCCCAAGATCGTCCCCCACCCCGCCCGCGCGGGGGCCCGGGGGGAAGGACGCGCGCCCCGCGCCGCGGCGGACGTGGCGTTCGCGGAGCTGTGCGTCACCACGAACTTCAGCTTCCTGCGCGGCGCCAGCCACCCCGAGGAGTTCGTGCGGCGCGCGGCGGCCCTCGGCCATCGTCGGGCGGCCATCGCGGACCGCAACACCCTCGCCGGGGTGGTGCGCGCCCACGTGGCGGCCGACGAGTGCGGCATCGGCCTGGCGGTCGGCGCGCGCATCGCCTTCGTCCCCGAGGAGGGCGCG
>PKCK01000028.1 GCA_002862085.1 Planctomycetota bacterium
GCGTCCACGGTCCCGCACGACATGACCTGTTCAGAAATCATGACACCGGATCCGGTCACGGTCCGAGCCGACGAACCCGTGGCGACCGCCACCGCGGTCCTGCGGGACAACCGCTTCCGGAGCGTCCCCGTCGTCGACGGCGAGGGCAAGATGGTCGGGCAGTTCGGGATCCAGGCCCTCCTGAGCCTGATCTTGCCCAAGGCCGCCATCGGGGACGACGGACTTTCGAACCTCGGGTACCTCAACGACGACCTGGCGGACCTCCAGCGGCGCCTCGCGGAGGAGCACGACCAGCCGGTCGGCGACCACGCCGAGGCCGTCGGGCCGGTGCTCCATCCGGACACGGCGATCTCGCAGGTCGTGGTCCACCTCACCGAGTCCCGGAACAACCTGCCGGTGGTCGAGGAGGGCACGGGCAAGCTGCTCGGCATGGTGAGCCACTGGGACATCGTCGGCCGCCTCCTGGGGGGTGAGTGATGTTCCTCTCCCTCGCGACAACCCTCCTCGGAGGCGGTGGAGAGGGTCACGGCATCGAGCCCGCCTTCGGCTGGGACCCTCTGTGGATCTCCGGTGTGATCTTCGTGCTGACGTACGGGATCATCATGACGGAGAAGTACAACCGCGCCGTCGTCGCCCTCCTCGGCGCCGGCGCGATGATCCTCTTCGGCGTCTACCCCAACCAGGCGGCGGCGATCCACGGGATCGACTGGAACACGATCGGGCTCCTGACGGGGATGATGGTCATCGTCGCCGTGACCCAGCGCACCGGCGTCTTCCAGTACCTCGCGATCTGGTCGGCGAAGAAGGTCCAGGCGCGCCCATGGGGCATCCTGGTGATGCTGTCCATCGTGACCGCGGTCCTGTCGGCCCTCCTGGACAACGTCACCACGGTGCTCCTGATCGCGCCCGTCACCCTCCTCATCACCGAGGAGCTGGAGATCGCGCCCTACCCGTTCCTCTTCGCGGAGATCCTGTTCTCCAACATCGGGGGCACGGCGACGCTGATCGGTGACCCGCCGAACATCCTGATCGGCTCGCAGGTCGACACCATCACGTTCAACAGCTTCCTCACCGAGGTCGCTCCGATCGTGCCGCTCATCTTCGTCATGACCCTGCTGCCGATCTGGCTCATGTGGGGCCGGAAACTGGTGGCGACGGACGAGGCGATGGCCCGGGTGATGAACTTCAAGGCGCGGGAGGCGATCACGAACGTGCCGCTCCTGAAGAAGTCCCTGAGCGTGCTCGCGGTGGTGCTCCTCGGCTTCATGTTCGGCCACCCCATGGGCATCGAGCCCGCGACCGTCGCCATGCTGGGCGGCGCGCTGCTCCTGCTCCTCGACAACCTCTCGAGAACGCCCGAGGAGAAGTCCGAGAACGTCCACCACACCTTCGGCGAGGTGGAGTGGGTCACGATCTTCTTCTTCGTCGGCCTGTTCGTCATCGTCCACGGCCTGGAGAACGCGGGCGCGCTCGACATCCTCGCCGAGAAGGTCGTCGGCTTCACGGACGGCGCGGCGAACAGCGGGGACGTCACGACCCGCCTCTCGATCGCCGTCCTGTGGGTCTCCGCGGTCGCCTCGGCCATCGTCGACAACATCCCCTTCGTGGCGACCATGATCCCGACCCTGGAGACCGCCTTCGTGCAGCTGTCGGACCAGGGGTCGAGCCTCGACCTCGACCAGCAGCACACGATCTGGTGGTCCCTGTCCCTCGGCGCATGCCTCGGCGGCAACGGCTCGCTCATCGGTGCGAGCGCGAACCTCATCGTCGCGGGCTTCGCCGAGCGCGCGGGCTCTCCGATCCGCTTCATCACCTTCCTGAAGCACGCGTTCCCGCTGATGCTCTTCTCGGTCGGGATCGCAACGGTCTACATCTACCTGCGCTACCTGACCTGAGCCGCGCCCGATCGCGGCGTTCGCGCGAGGCGCCGGCGCTCCCGCGGGGGCGCCGGCGCCTCGCCGTTCTTCTTCCCCACCGTCCAGTGCCAGCTTCGACCTCATACCCTCGAGAACGACCGCGCCCCGGACGACGAGGTCGACGTGTGCCGCGCGAAGCAGAAGGCCGCCGCGGTCCGAGCGCGTCCATGGGCTCCTGCCAGACCCGGCCCACCGCGCCCTTCTCTTCGCCGCGAGGACGCCATGAGCGCGCGCGGTGAGGAACGCACCTGCGCCTCCTGCGGGCGGCGCATGGAGCCGCGGCGCGGGGACCGCGGCCAGCCCGAGGAGCGGCGCTACTGCAGCGCGGCCTGCCGCAAGCGCAAGGTCCGCCCGGTCGACCGAGAGCTCGAGGCGGCGATCCTCGAGCTGCTCGCCGGCCGCGCCGGCGGCGCGAGCATCTGCCCCTCGGAGGCCGCGCGCGCGGTGGCCGAAGGCGAGGACGCGTGGAAAGAGCTCATGGAGCCGGCCCGGCGCGCGGCGCGGCGACTCGTGGCCGCGGGCGAGGTGGAGATCACCCAGAAGGGCCGCGTCGTCGATCCCTCGACGGCGAAGGGCCCGATCCGCGTGCGCCGCCGCTGAGCCGGGGGCTCAGAGCTCGATCTCGATGACCTGGCCGAGGAAGTCGGTCGTCGAGACCCGCACCCGGCCGTCCACCTGCTCGACCTCGACCCCGCTGCCGAACAGATCGAGGGGCGGCGCGGATTCGACGCCGAGGTGCAGCGCGAGGGCGTGGCGGAGGAAGGAGAGCCGCGTCCGGCCCGTGTGACGCGAGAGCAGGGCAGGCGCGAAGACCGGAGCGCACAGCTCGGCGATCGGGTTGCCCCCCTCCACCAGCTCTTCGCTGATCGCGGTGAGGGCGTCGTATCCCTCGCGCCCGGGCGTGCGGTAGTGGGCCTCGATGGTCGGCACGTGACCATGGAAGGCCTCGATGAACGCGGCGGCGTGATGGTGCAGACGGGCCACCGACGCGGCGTCCTCGATCGGCCACTCGAGGAGGTCCGTGGGGGAGCCGGAATCGGGCTCGAGCGCGGTGAGGATCCCGCTGGCGCACAGCTCGAGCTCACCGCGGACGGCGACGCTCTCGGGCGCGAGGCTGCGCTCGAGTCGCTCGAGTCCGGCGAGCCATTCGTGCTTCGCCGCCGCGTCGAGCTCCTTCGCCAGCCCGCCCCGGAGCCGCTCGTCGAGTCCGTTCGGCACGATGATGACGAGCCCGATCATCTCGTTGATGAGCAACGGGGAGCTCGCGAGGTCCCTGCCGCACTGCTGGATATCGAGGGCCGAGCGCACCGCGTCGAGCTGGGCCTCGGGCCCCTCGGCGTCGCACAGCGCGAGGATCGCGAGGTCCGAGAGCGCGCGAGTGCTCACGAGCTTCGCCGCGTCGGCGCCGAATCCCTCCCCCGGGTCGCCGATGCGCGCGTCGCGCGCGTGCGCGCCGGCACGGATCTCGCTCAGCACCCCCTGGCAGCGCGCCAGCAAGTCACTTCGATCGGCGCGCGCGGCCGCGTCCTCCTCTCCGGTGAACGCAGCGGCCTCCGCGATCCCGTCACGGAGCGAATCCGGCAACGCCTCGACGGCCTCCAGCGCGCGCTCGTAGTGCGGCCACGCGGCTCCCTCGAACGTCTCCCCCCAGACCGCGTCGCGGCCGAAGTCGGCCGCCTCGCGCCACTCCTCCAGCTGCTCCGCGAGCGCGACGACCCGCTCCCGCGCCGGGGCCTCCGACACTCTGAGCCAGATGGTCAGCGCGATCCCGACTGCGAGAGCGAGAGCGGCGGCGATGGCGAGGCGGCGTTTCATGGCGAAGGAGCGCGGGGAGAGGCGAGCGGCGTGGGAGGAGTCGTCGTGCGACGGATGATTTCTTCGGGCGATGACGAGCGCCGCGACGCGCTGCCCCGGAGCGGGATCCACCCTACAGCGCGCGGGCGCCGCGCTCACCCGCTGCGATGGGTCGCAGTCCTGAACGTCCCGCGCGCCACGCTGGATCCCGGGCATCGAGCCGGGCCCGCCCGCCGAATCCCCCGCCATGGGCGCTCCCGTCTCCGATCTCCTCCCCCCCGACCTCTCCAGGCGCGCCCTGGGCGCCGAGCGCACGCCCGCCCCGGACGGCGAGTGCGTGCTGCTCTGGGTCCGCGGCGCCATGCGCGCGGAGAGCAACCCGGCCCTCGAGGCGGCGATCGCCCTGGCGACCGCCCTCGACCTGCCGCTGCTCGCCTACCAGGCGCTGGACGACCGCCACCCCCACGCCTCGGACCGGCTCTGGCGCTTCGTCCTCGAGGGAGCGCGCGAGCTCGCTCGCGACCTCGAAGCGCGGGGGATCCGCTACGCCTTCCACCTCGTCCGCCCCGGCCACCGCACCCCGGCGCTCGTGAACCTCGCGCGCAAGAGCGCCGCGGTGATCGCGGACGTCCACCCGGTCGAGCCGATCCGCAGCTGGACCGAGCGCCTCGCGGCCGCGGTCCCGGACGTCCCGCTCGTCGAGGTCGACGCGAGCTGCGTCGTCCCCGTGACCGAGTCGCGCAAGGCCCACGACCGCGCCTTCGGCTTCCGCAAGGCCACCTCCAAGGCGCGCAAGCACTGGCTCGGCTGGGAGCCCGAGGAGCTCCCCGCGCCCGCGCGCTTCGAGGGCGACCTGCCCTTCGCGCCCGCGGACCTCGAGGGCGACCTCGACGCGCTCATCGCCGCGTGCGCGGTGGATCACGGCGTCGCGCCGGTCCCCCACACCCGCGGCGGCTCGCGCGCGGGGCTCGCGCGCTGGGAGGCCTTCGTCGAGCGCGGTCTCGACCGCTACGCGCGCGACCGCAACGACCCGCTCAGGAGCGGCGTGTCGCGCATGTCCGCCTACTTCCACTTCGGCATGGTCTCGCCCCTGCGCGTGGCCGCCGAGGCGAAGCGCTTCGGCGGCGCGGGCGCCGAGAAGTACCTGGACGAGCTGCTCGTCTGGCGCGAGGTGGCCTGGCACTTCTGCCACCACGTGCGCGACGTGGACGCCATCGAGGCGGCCCTGCCGGGCTGGGCCGTCGAGACCCTGCGCGAGCACGCGGACGACGAGCGGCCGGCCCTCCACTCGTGGGACACCCTCGCCCACGCGGACACCGGCGACGAGCTCTGGGACGCCATGCAGACCGCGCTCCTCCGCCAGGGCGAGCTGCACAACAACCTGCGCATGACCTGGGGCAAGGCGCTGCTCGAGTGGACCGCAGGGCCCGAGGAGTGCCTCGCGCAGCTGCTCGACCTCAACCACCGCTACGCCCTCGACGGCCGCGACCCCTCCTCCTACGGCGGGATCCTCTGGTGCCTCGGCCAGTTCGACCGTCCCTTCCCGCCCGAGGGACCGATCCGCGGCTCGGTGCGCGAGCGGACGACGCGGGTGCACGCCCAGCGCATGGACGTGAAGCGCTACGCCAAGCGCGTGACCCGCCCGGCGACCGGCTCGCCCCTCCGCGTGGCCGTGCTCGGCGCCGGTATCGCGGGCCTCTCCGCCGCGCGCGCGCTGCGCGACGCCGGGCACGAGGTGCGCGTCTTCGACAAGGCGCGCGGCGTGGGCGGCCGCACCAGCTGGCGGCGCGCCGACCCCTTCGCCTTCGACCACGGCGCCCAGTACTTCACGGCGCGGGACGCGCGCTTCCGCCGGTTCGTGGACGCGTGGTGCGCCGAGGGCGTCGTCGCGCCCTACGAGGGCCGCATCGCGACCATCGACGCGCCGGGCGCGCCGACGCTCCAGGCGAGCGCCGGGCACGAGCGCTTCGTCGGCGTGCCGGGGATGAACGCCATGGCGGTGCGCATGGCCCGCGGCCTCGACGTCACGGTGCGCAGCCGCGTCACCGGGCTGGAGCGCGCCGGCGACGCGTGGAGCGTGGCCTTCGAGGACGGGCGCGAGGAGGCCGGCTTCGACGCCGTCCTCGTGACCTTCCCGCCCGCCCAGGCCGCCGAGCTGCTCGGGTCGATCTCCTCCGCCCCGGAGGTCCTCCTCGACGCCGCGCGCTCCACGGAGATGAACCCGTGCTGGGCCGCGATGGTGGCCTTCGACGGGCGCTTCGACGCCCCGTTCGACGGCGCCTTCGTCAACGCGGGGCCGCTCTCGTGGGTCTCGCGCGACTCCGTGAAGCCCGGCCGGCCCGAGGGCGACGCCTGGGTCCTGCACGCCTCGCCGGAGTGGACGCGCGCGCACATCGAGCTCGACCGGGAGGAGGCCGCCGCGCATC
Organism: Planctomycetota bacterium; assembly: GCA_002862085.1. Classification (GTDB taxonomy): domain Bacteria; phylum Planctomycetota; class UBA1135; order UBA1135; genus Saltatorellus. The sequence goes on from PKCK01000028.1 coordinate 6,137, forward strand.
TCGTCGCGGCCCTCGAGGAGGCGGCCGGCGTCGCCGCGCCGGCGCAGCTCCACGCGAGCGCCCACCGCTGGATGTACAGCGCCGCCGCGCCCCCCCGCGAGGACGAGGCGCTGTTCGACGCGGCGAGCGGGATCGGGCTCGCCGGCGACTGGCTCGCGGGGTCGAAGGTCCAGGGCGCGTGGCTCTCGGGACGCGCCCTCGCCGGGCACGTCCTGCGCCGCGCCGCGTCCGCGGAGCCCGTCGCCGCCGTGTGACCCGCCGCGCGTGACCGACCTCGTCCGCACCACCGAGTCCGGCCTCCACTGCGAGGCCGGCGGCTTCCACATCGACCCCTGGCGTCCGGTGGAGCGGGCGGTCGTGACCCACGCCCACGCGGACCACACGCGGCCCGGCTCGAAGCGCTACCTGACGACGCCCGAGGGCGCGGAGCTCGTCCGCCTGCGGACCCAGGAGGGAGCGATCGTCGAGACGCTCCCCTACGGCGAGTCCAGACGGATCGGCGACGTCACCGTGCGCTTCCATCCCGCCGGCCACGTGCTCGGCTCCGCGCAGGTGGAGGTTCGCGCCGCCAGCGGCGAGACCTGGGTCGTGGCGGGCGACTACAAGACCGAGGCCGACCCCACCTGCACGCCCTTCGAAGCGGTGCCCTGCGACGTCTTCGTGACCGAGAGCACCTTCGGCCTCCCCGTCTTCGACTGGCCCTCCGCGGAGTCGGTGGCCGCGGACGTCATGGACTGGTGGCAGGAGAACGCCGCGGCGGGCCGGACCTCGCTGCTCTGCGCCTACGCCCTCGGCAAGTCCCAGCGGCTGCTCGCGGGGCTCGAGGGCGGGCCGGGCCCCATCGGGGTCCACGGCGCGCTGCACCGTCTCCTGCCCCCCTATCGCGAGCAGGGGATCGCGCTGCCCGAGACGGCCTACGCCTCGCCCGAGGCCGCCGAAGAGATCCGCGGGAAGGGGCTCGTGATCGCGCCGCCGTCCGCGAACGGCACGCCCTGGGTGCGCAAGTTCGGCGAGATCTCCACGGCCTTCGCCTCGGGCTGGATGCGCCTGCGCGGGCCGCGGCGGCGCCGCAACTTCGACCGCGGCTTCGTGGTGAGCGACCACGCGGACTGGAAGGGGCTGCTCGCGGCGATCGAGGCCACGGGCGCGGAGCGGGTGCTCGTGACCCACGGCTACGTCGACACCCTCGTGCGCTTCCTGCGCGAGGAGCGCGGCCTCGACGCGGCGCCCCTCGAGAGCCGCTTCGAAGGAGAGGAGGGCGAGGCCGCCGACGAGGGGACGCCCGCGGAGGCAGACGCGTGAGAGCCTTCCACGAGCTCTTCCGCGCCCTCGACGCGACGACTCGCTCGTCGGTGAAGGAGCGCCACCTCGTCGCCTACTTCGAGGCGGCCCCGCCCGAGGACGCCGCGTGGGCGGCGCACCTGCTCCTCGGGCGCAAGGGACGGCGCGCCGTGAACACGCGGCTCCTGCGCGAGTGGGCGGCGGAGGAGAGCGGGCATCCGCTGTGGCTCGTCGAGGAGAGCTACGACGCCGTCGGCGACCTCGCCGAGACCCTCGCGCTGCTCCTCTCGAACGCGGACGAGCGGCCCGAGCCGCCCGCGCTCGCCGCCTTCATGTCGGAGCGCGTCATGGCCCTCGCGGAGCTCGACGAGGACGCGAAGCGCGCGCTCGTCACGCGCACCTGGACGGAGCTCGACGAGGGCGAGCGCTTCCTCTTCCACAAGCTCATCTCCGGCGGCTTCCGCGTGGGCGTGGCGAAGGGGATCGTCGCCAAGGCCCTCGCCAGGGTCGCGGGCGTCGACCGCGCGACGATCCTCCACCGGCTCAGCGGCAAGTGGCAGCCGACCCCGGAGGCGTGGCGCGCCGTCGTCGCGCCCGAGGAGGGGGACGCCGACCCCCTCCGGCCCTACCCCTTCTTCCTCGCGCACCCCGTCCCGGAGGACGTCGCCGACCTCGGCGACGCGAGCGACTTCCAGGCCGAGTGGAAGTGGGACGGCATCCGCGCCCAGGCGGTGCGGCGCGGGGAGGAGCTCCTGCTCTGGTCGCGGGGCGAGGACCTCGTGAACCCGGGCTTCCCGGAGATCGTCGAGTCCCTGCGCGAGCTCGCGCCGGGGACGGTGCTGGACGGAGAGCTGCTCGCCTGGGACGGCGACGCGCCCCTCCCCTTCCACGCGCTCCAGCGCCGGATCCAGCGCAAGAGCGTCTCGGCGAAGCTGCGCGCCGAGGTGCCGGTGCGCTTCGTGGCCTACGAC
>PKCK01000056.1 GCA_002862085.1 Planctomycetota bacterium
GAGGAGGAGCGGCTGCGCGAGATCCGCGGGAACGACATCGCGATGATCTTCCAGGAGCCGATGACGGCTCTGAACCCCGTGTTCACCGTGGGGAACCAGATCGGCGAGACGGTCAAGCTGCACCAGGGCCTCGACGACGAGGCGGCGCGCGCGCGGGCCATCGAGATGCTCACGAAGGTCGGGATCCCCGCGCCCGAGAAGCGCGTGGACGAGTACCCGCATCAGCTGTCCGGCGGCATGCGCCAGCGCGTGATGATCGCCATGGCGATGGCCTGTGACCCCGCACTCCTGATCGCCGACGAGCCGACCACGGCGCTCGACGTCACGATCCAGGCGCAGATCCTCGATCTCATCAAGGAGCTGCAGGAGGAGGCGGGGATGAGCGTCCTGCTCATCACCCACGACCTCGGGGTCGTCGCGGAGACGGCCCACCACGTGGCGGTGATGTACGGCGGGCGCGTGGTCGAGTTCGGGCGCGCGAAGGAGATTTTCGAGGCGCCCCGGCACCCCTACACCGTCGGTCTGCTCCAGTCGCTTCCCGACCTCGCGGTGCCAGGGGAGCGGCTCGTCACCATCCCGGGGATCGTCCCCAGCGCCACGCGATTCCCCTCGGGATGCCGATTCCGGACCAGGTGCCCCCTCGCGACCGACGCCTGCGCCGCGGACGTGCCGGCGCTCGTCCCGGCCGAGGAGGGCGCGGAGCACACGGTGGCCTGCCATCACGTCGATCAGGTGAGGGCTTCGGTATGACCGACGCGCAGATGGGCGCGCGGCCCGCCGCCGCGCCGGCGAGCGCCCCGCTCCTGGAGGTCTCCGGCCTCCAGAAGCACTTCCCCGTGCGCAAGGGCGTGTTCCAGCGCAAGGTCGGCTCCGTGAAGGCGGTGGACGGGCTCGACTTCACCGTCGGCCGCGGCGAGACGCTGTCCCTGGTGGGGGAGTCGGGCTGCGGTAAGACGACGGCCGGACGGTCGATCCTGCGCCTCATCGAGCCCACGGGCGGTCGTGCGATCTACCGGCCCGACGGCGGCGCCGAGATCGACCTGTTCTCCCTCGGGACGGAGGAGATGCGCCGGACCAGGCGCGATCTCCAGATCATCTTCCAGGACCCTTACGCGTCCCTGAACCCGCGCATCACGGTGGGCAACTCCATCGGAGAGGCGCTGCGCGTGCACGGGCTGGCGTCGGGCGCGGCGCTGCGCGAGCGGGTCGCCGAGCTGCTCACCAAGGTCGGGCTGCGTCCGGACGTGGCCAACCGCTTCCCTCACGAGTTCTCCGGCGGCCAGCGTCAGCGAGTCGGCATCGCGCGTGCTCTCGCCCTCGAGCCCAAGCTCATCGTCTGTGACGAGGCGGTCAGCGCCCTCGATGTCTCGATCCAGGCGCAGGTCATCAACCTGCTCAAGGATCTCCAGGACGAGCTCGGCGTCTCGTACGTCTTCATCGCGCACGACCTCTCGGTCGTCCGCTACATCTCCGATCGCGTGGCGGTCATGTACCTGGGGCGGATCGTGGAGATGGGGCCGGTGGAGGACGTCTTCGAGCGGCCGCGCCACCCCTACACCCAGGCTCTGCTGTCCGCGATCCCGCGGGCCGACCCCGCCGAGCGCGGGGAGCGGATCCATCTGAGCGGCGATGTCCCCTCGCCGATCAACCCTCCGAAGGGGTGCCACTTCCACACGCGCTGTCGGGTCGCCCAGGCAGGGCTCTGCGATGTCCGATACCCGGAAGCGCTGCCGATGGGGCCTGAAGGCCACTCCGCCGCCTGTCACCTCGCCGAGGCGGACAGCTGAGCAAGGGCCGAGCCCGGGCCACCGAAGAAGACGGAACCATCTGCGACCGCCGGACGCTCCCCCGCGAACGCCGAGTGGATGAGCCGCCATCGCAGTACTCCGGGACCCGCTCGCGGCGACCCAGCCAGGGGCGGCGCCCCCGCGGTGCGCGCGGTGGACCTGCTCCGGCGCTCGGTCCTCCGCGGGCCGACCTCGGCCGCCTCGCAGCCGCGGAGCGAGATCAACCTCCAGTGGATGATCCACCTGCGCTGGGCCGCGATCGCGGGGCAGCTCATCACCGTGCTGGTGGTGCGCTACGCCCTGGAGGTGCAGATCCACCTCGCCGCGCTCCTCGGGGTGATCGGGCTCGAGTTCGGGACCAACGCCTACCTGCTGCTGCTCCTGCGCAGGCTGGCCACGCAGCGGCACGCGGGGGTCGAGGGGACGTTCACCGGGCCATTCGCGACCCGGCGACTGCGCGCGCTGCAGCTCGGCGTCACCATCCTCGACACGGTCCTCCTGGCGACCTTGCTCGAGCTCAGCGGTGGGGTTGCGAATCCCTTCTGCGCGTTCCTGATCATCCACGTCGCCCTCGGCGCGGTGCTCCTCCCGCTCCGTCACTCCCTCGTCGCGGCGGGCGCGGTGACGTTGTCGCTCGTTTTCCTGAAGCTCGTGAGTCCGGACGTGCCCGAGCTCTCCTTGAGCGTCGGCCTGCGCGACTGGGGGACAGTGGTCGCGGTCTCCCTGACCTCGCTGCTCTCCGTGGTCTTCGTGTCACGAGTGAACAGCGCGCTGGTTCAACGGTCCGAGATGCTCGAGCAGGAGCGAGAGCGGCGTGAGCGGCGGCGGCACCTCGAGGCCCTCGGCACGCTCGCCGCCGGTGCGGCCCACGAGCTCGGGACACCTCTGTCGACGATCGCCATCATCGCGAAGGAGCTCGAGCGCAGGCTCGAGCGGGAGGGCGCGAACGAGGACGACCTCGGAGACGCGCGGCTGATCCGCGACGAGGTCGCCCGCTGTCGACGCATCCTCGGGCGGATGTCAGCGGAGGCGGGCGATGGGCCTGGTGAGGAGATCGTGGGGACCGCTCTCCCGGACCTGGGCCGCCAGATCCTCGGCGAGATGGCGGGTGCTTCCGCGGTGGTTCTCTCGGTCGAGGGCGGGGACGAACCCGTGGACCTGCCTCGCGAGGGCCTCGCGACCTCCGTACGCGCGCTGGTGCAGAACGCGCTCGACGCGTCACCGCCGGGATTGAAAGTCGATCTGCGCCTCGTCCGGAGCGATGACGCGCTGACGATCAGCGTGACCGACGAGGGGGAGGGCATGGACAGCGGGCAGATCGAGCGCGCTCTGGAGCCTTTCTTCACCACGAAGGAGGTCGGCCGGGGCATGGGGCTCGGGCTCTACCTCGCGAGCTCTTTCATCGAGAGCCTTGGCGGCGAGCTGACCATCGAGTCCTCCCGCGGGCGCGGGTCGACCGTGACGATCCGGATCCCGCTCGGGCGGGGCGGACTCGGGGTATGGGCTCCGGCGAGTTTCACGGATGAGCCGAACTGGCTTCCGGACAGGCCCCTCGGTCCCATTCCCGAGATTCGTGATGTCTGATAGCGGCGCACCTGTGCGGCGCTGCGTCGCATTTACAGCTGATCTGTCCCACAACTTCGATCCTCGCCGCTGCTTTTCGTTCGAAGGCGGATCCCGACGGGCGCATCGGGCGAACGCCTTCGCACAGGAGGCAAACCGCCGTGACCAACACTGATCTGAACACCAACACCCTCATCTCATCGCAGCTCGAGGCTCGCTCCATGCTGCTCGTCGACGACGACGAGACCTTCCGGGAGCGTCTCGGGCGCGCTCTCCGGGACCGCGGCTTCGAGGTGCGAACCGCAGCATCCGTCGACGAGGCCGTGGCGCTCGCCGAGGAGGACTCCCCGGAGTACGCAGTCGTCGATCTGCGGATGCCCAGCAAGGGGGGGATGGAGATGCTCCGCGAGCTGAAGCGAGTCGACGCCGGCACGCGATCGGTCGTTCTGACCGGCTACGGCAGCATCGCCACGGCGGTCGAAGCCGTACGCCTCGGCGCCGTCAATTTCATCCCGAAGCCCGCCGACGCGGACGACGTCGTCGCCGCCTTCGAGAAGTACGAGCGCGGAGACCCGGTGGACGGACCGGTCGTCACGTCGGCCTACCGCGCGCCCACGCTCGCCCGCATGGAATGGGAGCACATCCAGCGTGTTCTCTCGGACTGCGGCGGCAACATCTCCGAGTCCGCCCGTCGCCTCGGGATCCACCGCCGCTCACTCCAGCGCAAGCTGCAGCGTCACGCTCCGCAAGAGCGCGGCCGTACCTAGGAACCGGCTTCGGCCGGAGGCTCCCGTGGGAAGACCCCTTCCCACGAGCCGATCACTGCGCAGGGCGCGGGGTTACGACGACCCCTCGCCCTGCTTTCTTTCTGTCGTGCCGCCGCGGCCGCAGGGCGGGGGTGCGACAAGGTGCGCGGCGTCTCGTCATCAGCTTCGGACGACGACCGGCCGATCCCCTGAGTGTGAGAACGAGAGTTCCCGTGACCGCCCCGAGATTCTTCGCAATTGCGGCGATCTAGCACGTTTATTCGCCGCGCTCGGACCACTATTCTTTCCGCGCCGGAACAGCGTTCTCCCGCAGGATTCCCTCCGCCCGCCGGGCGGCATCCTCGAGGAGCGCGTCTCCGGCACGCGCCCGGCTCCTGACCGAGCGCACAATCCGGCCCGCGAGACGGCATTCGCCCTCTCGCGTTGCGATCTCCCGATCCCAACCCCTTCCCAGGTCTCCGGGCAACCGCAGTGGACGCGCTCAGTCGGCCGACGCCGGCGCATCGCGAACATGCGGGCGTCCAAGGAAGGAAGACGGACTCGGCCCCGCGCCCATGAGCAGCTTCCACTTCCCCCGCTGGACGAACCACTTCAGGCTCCTGATTCCCGCCGGAGCCATCGGCGGCGTCCTGTACGCGGTCGTCTTCGTCTGGGTCGGCTTCTCGCCGAAGACCATCGCCTCCGGCTACGCGCCCGAGCAGCCCATCCCGTTCAGCCACGCGCTGCACGCCGGTGATCTCAAGCTCGACTGTCGCTACTGCCACAACACCGTGGAGGAGGCGAGTCACGCGGCGATCCCGCCGACGGCGACGTGCATGAACTGCCACGAGAACATCAAGCCGGACAGCCCGAAGCTGAAGCCGCTGCGTGACTCGTGGACCACCGGCGACCCGGTGGAGTGGGTGCGCGTGCACGACCTGCCGGACTACGCCTACTTCAACCATGCGGCGCACGTCCGCCGCGGCGTGTCCTGCGTGTCCTGTCACGGGCGCATCGACCAGATGGAGGTGGTCGCTCAGCAGGAGCCGCTGTCCATGGGCTGGTGCCTCGAGTGTCACCGCAACCCGGACCCGCACCTCCGCCCGCTCGATCAGATCACCAACCTCGCCTGGACGCCGCCCGAGGGCGACGACTCGTGGAAGGACGAGCTCTTCTACGGCTACGACGAGATCCACCCGCAGGAGTCCTGCAGCACCTGCCACCGCTGAGCGGCAGCGCTGCTCCTCCGCTCCCTTCCCGGACCACCCGCACACCCTTCGTTCCCACCCCCCGCGCGCCGCACTCCAGGCCGCGCGAAAAGATGAGCGACCTCCTCGACGACGCGACCTCCGCCTCCTCCGGCGACGACGCGCGCTCCCCGAAGCCCCGGATCTGGCAGTCCCTGTCGGAGTTCGAGGGCAAGCTCCCGGCCCAGGGCGAAGCGCCCTCCGACGAGGTCGCGAACTTCGTCGGCCGCGAGTTCCCGACGGACGACTTCGACCAGCTCGACTCCGTCGATCGCCGCCGCTTCTTCCAGATCCTCGGGGCCTCCGCGGCGCTGGCCGGCGCCTCGAGCTGCCGCTGGGAGAAGGAGACGATCCTCCCTTTCACCAAGCGCCCCGAGGAGACGATCCCCGGCAAGCCGAAGCACTACGCCTCCGTCCTCGACATGTCCGGCGCCGCGCGCCCGGTCATGGTGACGAGCTACGACGGCCGCCCGGTGAAGGTCGAGCCGAACACCAACGTCGGCGCCGGCACGGACGTGTACAGCCAGGCCGAGGTGCTCAGCTTCTACGACCCCGACCGCAGCCGCGGCGTCGCTCGCCAGGGCGAGGGCGGCATGGTCAAGTCGAGCTGGGACGACGCCGCCGCGACGCTCTCGGCCAAGGTCGCCGAGGGCGGCGTCGCCGTCCTCGCGAGCACGAACAGCTCGCCGACCCTCGCGCGCCTCGGCGCGGAGATGGCGGGCGCGGGCGTCCGCTGGGTCTGGTGGTCACCGGTCACTCGTGACAACTCGCAGAAGGGCGCCGAGCTCGCCTTCGGCCGTCCGCTCCGCGCGCGCTACGACCTGGCCGAGGCCGACGTCGTGATCACGCTCGACTGCGACTTCCAGCGGAACCACCCCGACGCCGTGCGCCTCGCGAGCCACTTCGCGAAGCGGCGCATGCCCGAGGAGGGGAACATGTCCCGCCTCTACACGGTCGAGAGCCGGTTCACCTCCACGGGCGTCACGTGCGATCACCGCCTCCCGGTGCGCAGCGCGGACGTCGGCGCGGTCCTCGAGATGATCGCCGGCGGAAGCGGCGGGGCGCTGGAGGGGAACGCGAAGGCGAAGGACTTCGTCGCGGCGGTCCAGGCGGACATCGCCGCGGCCGGCAAGAAGGTCGCGATCCTGGTCGGTGAGTCCCAGGCCCCCGAGGTGCACGCCAAGGCCCTCGCGCTCCACCAGAGCGTCGGGTCCCTGGGCACCACCCTCCACATGATCGACGAGCCCCTCGCGGGCGCGACGACCGACGGCCTCGCCGCGCTCGTCGCCGACATGAACTCGGGCGCGGTCAAGACGCTCCTGATGCTCGGCGGCAACCCGGTCTACGACGCCCCGGCGGACCTCGACTTCGCCGGCGCGCTCGCGAAGGTGACGAGCGCCCACCTCTCGCTCTACCGGGACGAGACCTCAGTGGCGGCCGACTGGCACCTGCCGATGGCGCACTGGCTCGAGTGCTGGGGCGACGCCCGCTCCTGGGACGGCACGCACCACGTCGCCCAGCCGCTCATCAAGCCGCTCCACGGCGGGAAGAGCGCGATCGAGCTGTGCGCGATGCTGCTCGGCCGTGAGGGCGACGGGCGCGCCGAGGTGCGCGCCACGTTCGACGCCCTGGGCCTCCCCGGGAGCGCCGAGGCGCGCTTCCGTCAGGCCGTCCACGACGGCGTCGCCGAGGGCACGGCCTACCAGCCGGCCAGCGTCACCGCCTCGTCGAGCCTCCCGGCCATCCCGGCCGCGGCCGCGGGGACGGAGGTCACCTTCTTCCCCTGCCCCAAGGTCTTCGACGGCCGCTTCGCCAACAACGGCTGGCTCCAGGAGCTCCCGGACTTCACCACGAAGATGACCTGGGACAACGCGGCGCTGATCGGCGTGGCGACGGCCAAGGCCATGAAGGTCTCCACCGGGGACATGGTGAAGATCGCCTGCGGTGACCGCTCGGTCGAGGCGGCCGCCTACGTCGCCCCGGGCCAGGCCGAGGACTCGATCTCGATCGCCCTGGGCTATGGCCGCAAGCAGGCGGGCGTGGTCGCCGGCTCCGCGAAGTGGAGCGTCGACGCCGCGGGCTTCGACGCCTACCCGCTGCGGACCACCGGCGAGATGGAGACGGCGGCCGCCACGGTCACCAGAGCCAGCGGCAGCTACAAGTTCGCGACGACCCAGGAGCATCACCTGATCGACGAGATCGGGATGAAGGGTCGCCGGGAGCGCCTCTACAAGCTGGCCATGGAGGGCACCGAGGAGCAGTGGAAGGCGGACGAGCACTTCGTCTCGCACGTCTATCACATCCCCAAGCTCGAGAGCCTCTTCGACCAGAAGAAGTACGACGGCACGCACCAGTGGGGGATGACCATCGATCTCTCCACCTGCAACGGCTGCAACGCCTGCGTCATCGCCTGCCAGTCGGAGAACAACATCCCGATCGTCGGCAAGGAGCAGGTCAGCCGCGGCCGTGAGATGCACTGGATGCGGATCGACCTCTACTACCAGGGCGACGCCGAGGACGCGTCGACCATGGACGCGGTCAATCAGCCGGTCAACTGCCTGCAGTGCGAGAACGCGCCCTGCGAGCAGGTCTGCCCGGTCGCCGCGACGGTGCACAGCGAGGAGGGGACCAACGACATGGTCTACAACCGCTGCATCGGCACCCGCTACTGCGGCAACAACTGCCCGGTGAAGGTCCGGCGCTTCAACTACTTCCACTACACGAAGTTCATGGACGAGCCGGAGCAGAAGCTCCTGCAGCTCGGCCAGAACCCCAACGTCACGGTGCGCAGCCGCGGCGTGATGGAGAAGTGCACCTACTGCATGCAGCGCATC
>PKCK01000116.1 GCA_002862085.1 Planctomycetota bacterium
GCAAAACGCTCCCTTGGAGGCGGGCGTTCGCACGGCCTACGGGAGTCTACTGGGGGCGGCATTCGAGGACGTGACGTTGGTTCCGAGGCTGAGGCCGTGGATCGATCGCTGTCCCGCGCCCGACCTCGCGCACGTTTTTCAGGCCGTCGTGGACCTGTGGGAGCATGAGGATGCGGACATCACTCCCTCCCTGGTGATGACAGCCCTCGGAGCCCACCCGACCAGGAATCTCGTGCCCGGGATCGTCGAGTTCGCCCGCAGGGCGGATCGGCCAGAGCACCTATTCGAGAGCGCCGTAACCTTCCTGGAACGTCATGAACACCAGCGAGAGATGGCCCGTCTACAGGTGGAAATCCAGAACCTCGACGCACGCGCCGCGAGCGACCCCGCTGCGGCCAGCGCGCTCGACGATGCGCTCCTGCGCCTCCTCGATCTACAGAGAAACCCGCGCTGACGAGCCGGGATCCTCCCTCACGACCCCCCCAGTCCGCCCGCCGGGCGAACCGACCCCTACCCACCTTCCACAGCGGACCTGACCTGGTTCGAGCCGGTCGATCAGCGCGTCCAACCCCGTCGCCCCCACGCTGCTGCGCCCTCACCGATCAGGACCCACCACCTCGAAATCGTCCCCCGGGCCTCGTCCGGCCCACTCCGAGACATCACCTCCCGTCCGCGTCGCGCGGCGGCCGCCGGAGTTCCGTCGGAACCCGAGAGGCTCGTCGTCGCGCTTCCCCGAGCGCGCGCCGCAGGGTGACCTTCCACAATCATGACCGATACGATCGACACGACGATCAAGCTCCTCGTCGACGAAGGGCGCAAGCGCGGATTCCTGACCCACGCGGAGATGAACAAGCTCCTCGAGGACCAGTTCCTCCCGCCGGACAAGCTGGAGCAGGTGTTCATCGGCCTGGAGGAGGCCGGCGTCGACGTCATCGAGGACGGCGACGCCGACCTGACCACGGACGTCACCGCGGGCGCGAACGTCGCCACCCCGCCGGGCACGGCCGCCGCCGCCAAGGCCGTGGTCGAGGCCTCGCGCGCCGTGCTCGCCGAGAAGATCGACGACCCGGTTCGTATGTACCTCACCCAGATGGGTGAGATCCCGCTGCTCACGCGGCCCCAGGAGATCTTCCTCGCCAAGTCGATCGAGATCACTCGCAAGCGCTTCCGCAAGAAGTGCATGGGCTCCGGCGTGTGCATGGACGTGTCCCTGGCGACGCTGCACGAGGTGCTCGCCGGCAACCTCGCGTTCGACCGCACCCTCAAGGTCAACCCCAACCCCAAGCCGGACGACGATCCGAAGATCGTCGAGACCCTGGGCAAGGCGTTCCTGGCCAAGCGCCTGCCGGTCAACGTCGCCACGATCGAGCGGCTGATGCAGCGGATCCGGGACGAGTACCGACCGCTGATCGACGGTGGTCTGTCCGCCGCCGATCAGGCGGACGTCCGCTCCAGGGTTCAGAACCTGCGACGCAAGCTCATCATCCTGTTGGAGGAGTGTCACCTCCAGATCAAGAAGGTGCGGCCCTACATCGAGGTGCTCGAGGATCACTACCGCGAGATGCGGTCCGTGGAGCGCAAGCTCGAGCAGTTCCAGAAAGCCGACAAGATGGACACCGAAGGCGCCCGGGAGCTCGAGCAGCGCCTCGAGGACCTCGAAATGGTCGCGCTCGAGCCGATCGGCCGCCTCAAGCGCCGCCTCGATCACGTGCGCATGCACTACGCGGAGTACGAGGAGGCCAAGCGTCAGCTCTCGAGCGGAAACCTGCGCCTCGTCGTCTCGATCGCGAAGAAGTACCGCAATCGCGGTCTCTCCTTCCTCGATCTCATCCAGGAGGGCAACACCGGCCTCATGAAGGCCGTCGAGAAGTACGAGTATCGCCGCGGCTACAAGTTCTCCACCTACGCCACATGGTGGATCCGGCAGGCCATCACCCGCTCGATCGCCGACCAGGCGCGGACCATCCGCATCCCGGTGCACATGATCGAGACGATGAGCAAGCTGCGGAACGTGACGAAGAAGCTCGTCCAGGCCAAGGGCCGCGAGCCGAGCGTCGAGGAGGTCGCCGAGGCCACTGGCATCACGGTCGAGGAAGCGAAGCGGGTGATGAAGATCAGCAAGCACCCCATCAGCCTCGATCGTCCGATCGGCGAGTCCGACGACAGCTACTTCGGTGACTTCATCGAGGACGAGTCCGCGGAGAGCCCGCTCCAGGCAGCTGGCCAGGAGATGCTCAAGGAGCGGATCGACGACGTGCTGTCGACCCTCACGTTCCGGGAGCGCGAGATCATCAAGCTCCGCTACGGGATCGGCGACGGATACACCTACACCCTCGAGGAGGTCGGCCGGATCTTCCGCGTCACCCGTGAGCGCGTCCGCCAGATCGAGGCGAAGGCAGTCCGCAAGCTCCGCCACCCGGTCCGGGCGCGCCAGCTCGCGAGCTTCCTCGACGGGATTCAGATTCCCGACGATGCCGAGTACGAGATGGCCGGCGGCAACTTCGAGTAGGCCGCCACCCGTCGCGAGCGGGCGCCCGAGCCCGATCCTTGGAGACCCCCTTCGTGCCGAGCGCGGAGGGGGTTCCTCGCTGGGGGGGGAGCCCATGGCCTTCGGCCTCTCCCCCGGGCTCGTGGAGACGGGGCACGGCCGGGGACTCCCGCGCGCAGGAGCGCGCCTGCCCGCCGGGTCCGGAGCGGCGCCGATTGACGGACATGGGCCCGGGGCGGGGCTGTATGCTTCGCCTTCCGGTGTCCGAGCACAGCGCGGACGCCCCCCCCCCGCACCAGCCCTCGTTCTCCGAAGCGCCCCGATGAATCCCGTCCTGAAGGCACTCCTCAGTCTCCAAGAAGTGGATCGTGAGATCTTCAAGGTGGAAGCCGAGCTCGACCGTCTTCCCAAGGAGCTCGCCGCCCGCGCAGAGGCCATGGCCGCGCAGGAGAGCGCGCTCCAGGACAAGCGCCGCGAGGTGACCGAGCTGCGGACCTCGATCAAGGAGATCGAACACACCACGGTGGGGCTACGGCAGCGTCTCAAGAAGCTGGAACACGAGTCGACGAGCGGGACCGCGGATGCCTCGCTCATCGCTGCGTACAGCCACGAGATGCGCAACATCAAGCGCAACGTCAGTCAGGCGGAGGACGCCGGCATCAAGCGGCTCTCCCGGGCGGAGGTCCTCGACACCGAGATCGAGGAGATGTCCACTCGCCTCGGCGAGGAAGAGGCCGCCTTCGAGGGCTTCAAGCAGAACATCGCCGCCGAGACCGAGGCCGCGACCGAGAAGCTCGGAACGCTCCGGGCCGATCGCGCGCAGCGCTCGTCCGATGGGATCTCCCCCGCGGACTTCGACGTGTACAAAGGCCTCTTGCGCACCCGGCAGGGCGAGGCGCTCGCCGAGCTGCGAGACGGCCTCTGTGAGGGCTGCTTCGTGAACCTCCCGAAGAACATCGTCGTGCGGCTCGCGCGCGGGATGGAGCTCGTTCAGTGCCCGTCCTGCGACAGGATCCTCTACAGCCTCTGAGGGCCTGAGCGCGCCGCTGCGACGTCCCGCGTGGGCAGGGCGGCATCCGGCTGCAAGCGACCTGTCGAGCGGGGGCGGGCCCCTGCAGGAGCGTCTCTCCGCGCGAATCGACGGTGAGGAGCCCGCCGTGATCCCCGCGACTCGGAGATGGGCCGTGCTCGCTCCGTTGCCGTGAGGGGTTGCGGGACCATCTCGCGGGGCGGCCTCCGCGGTTCAGGGTGCTCTTCGTGGTCCCTGGCCGGCTCTTCCGCCCGGCGGCTGCGGCACGCCGCGTCCGCACGAGACCGAGTTGATGCTTGGGACGCCCGTGGGTGAATCGACCGCCCTCGGCCCGGGGATCGCCGTCGCCCGAGTCCGGGCGGCGAGCCCCGCGCAGCATGAATCCGAGCCGCTCCTCCGGACCGCGACGCTGCCCGATGGTCTCGCGCAGCTTCCTGGCACGCGGCGCGTGCGATGTCGCATCCCGGGGCGCCTCGGTCCCGCCGTGGCGCACGTTCCAGGTGGCGAGAACAGCGCCTCAAAAGCAGCGAACAGCGGCGTCGATATCCGGCCTGTGGCGGCCCGGAGCCGCCTTCTCCTCGATCGAGATCCTGGACCCGTCGCTGCTGATGACCTCGCTCCTCCTCCTCCCCGTTGCGCTCCTCGCGGGCCTCGTCGCGCCCACGCCGAACGCCTCGACGACGACCCAAAGATCCTCGGGAGCCGGTGAGGTCAAGATCCCCTCGGTCCTCGACTCCGCTCGCGTCGAGGTGGTCGCCGGTCGCGCGGTCCTCGTGGGCGCTGGCATGACCGGTCACGAGATGCGCCGCGGTGAGTCGAAGTCCGCCCGGGGCAGGACCCATCTGGAGGTCACGCTCGGCAGTCAGGTGCGCGTCTGGTGGACCGAGACCATGTCGATCGAGGTCTTCGGCCCGTCGTCCGTCGAGTGGATCGCGGAGGGCGATCGAGTCAGGTCCATCTTCCATCAGCTCACCTGGGCCGACGTCGAGGTCAGGCGGGGCGAGCATGAGGTCTCGATCCCCGCTTCCTGGCGCGCTGCTCTCTCCCGCGGGGCGTTCCGCCTTCGCGGGATCGCGGGTGGCCCCTCGGAGTTCTTTCATCACGCGGGTCGGCCGGCCCGCCTGGAGTGGCTCGGGAACCCCTCGCAGCCGATCCCGCCGGTGTTCGTCTATCCCGGCTCGAGCGTCCGTCTGGATCGGCCCCGCCACGTGCGGAGTCAGCCCGCGCTGCCCGACGGCGAGGCGCTGGGAGGAGCCTGGGCCCTCGACCCCGAAGCCGAGTCGCTGACGTCCGTCTGGCCCTGGCGTGGCCGTACGGACACGGACGCCGATGTGGCGCGGCGCGAACGGATCCGGCGCACCACTCGCGTCCTCGATGAGCCCTTCGGCGCGTCCGGGGGCCGCTACGAGCGGATCGTGACCCCGGACGGCCTGGGCGGCTCGACGTCCCACCGCACCGCTGCCGTCGCAGCGCCAGCACCCCGCGGAGCCGGCGGCACCCTCTCCCAGATCCCCGTGACGCCCGAGCAAGCGCCTGAATTCATCGTCACGGTTCGCGAGGATCGGGGAGCGAGTGACGAGGCGGGGACCGTGGCGGAGCCGCGAGAGCGCTGGCGCGCGGGCGACCTCGAACAGCTCCCTGCCGGCGGGGACGAGACCAGCGCGCCGGACGGCATGGGGGCGATGCCCCCCGAGGCCGACCGGACGGACGCCGCACAGGCGCAGCGAGTGCGTCCTGGCTCCCGTCCGGCCGTGCCCTTCGACGCGGCCCAGTGGCGCGGACTCCTCCGAGCGCAGCTCAACGGCACGGGAGTCATGGCCGCGGAGCGCGGGGCGGGCGTCGAGGTCCGTGTCCTCGGCGGCGGCCGGACGAAGGTCTTCGTGAGCTCGGGGTCACCGGCGCCGCGCTGGTGCTTCACGCCCCGATCCGACTACCTGATGCAGCCAGGCGCCGTGGCGGTCTTCGAGGCGGATGGCAGCCTGCGGATGAGCTTCGGGACGCTCGAAGAGCACGCCCCGCGGCTCGGACGACCGTCGTTCGATCGACTGGACCCCCGTTGAACGGGACGAGGCGCCCTCCACGGTCGACGACTCGGTGGAGGGCGCCTCGTATCCGTCGATGCCCGGTGCGCGCCGTGGGGCGAGAGCTGGGCAGGAGCGGGGCAGTGGACGCCTCCTCGACTCACCGGCCGGTGGGGCCTTGAACGAGTGGAGGCGGCGCCGTCTTGACCGGGAAGGTGTTCTCGAGCTCCGGGAGCCGCAGAGGCTCAGGCGACGCGCCGGAGCATCGTCATGTCCCGGGAGATCAGGCGGAGCGCATCGGCCGCGGTCGCGGTTTGCAGCTCGGGGTCGACGTGGAACGTCCTGTCACCCAGAGCCACTCCGGTCCGGACGGCGGCGACGCGGCAGCCGGCGCGCCATCCGGCGACCAGCTCGATCGTGCTGTCGCCGAGGACCCAGCAGAGAGGGAGGGAGACTCCGTCCTCCTGGGAGGCGTGGTGCATGGCGCCGGTCCCCGGGAGGAGGTAGACCGAGTCACGGTCACGGCCCTTGATTCCCTCCGGATGGTCCACGCAGGTGTAGTCACGAGTGACGCGGATGCCCTGGCTCTTCAGGATGTCGCGAAGCCCGGCCTGGAACTCTCTCCAGTCCTCCAGGGACTGCTCGCCGAAGGCGACGCTCGAGATGTTGCCGACGAGGTAGAGGTTCCAGCCCGCCTGCGTCACGTGGAAGAGCGCGTCGAGGACACCCTCGTAGAAAGTCGCATCGCAAGCAGCCGGGAACTGGCCGCTCTCGGCGGGCTCGACGAGCGTGCCCAGCACGTCGACGAAGACGCCCCGCGGGGGAGGGCCCCAGCTGTCGGAGACGAGACCGCGGGGGGCTTGGCAGGAAGAGTCGGAGAGGGAATTCATCGGGGAGCGCGGAAGAATGGCCGGGGAGCCGGGGTCGCTCGCAGTTCGGGCGCACGATGGCCGAAGCGGCGTGGGGGGCTTGATCGCTGATCGATTCAGGACACCTCTGGATGTCGGCAGTTGGCGCGCTCGATCAAGGTGAAAAAAGGGCCCTGCCGAGCCGGGAAGACCCGAGTGGGCCGATCGGTGCCGGGCGGAATTCGGCTCTCCCCTGGGCCGCCAGGGCAGGCCATCGAGGCCCCCGAAGCGGCGACTCGCGTCCCGATTACGGCCCGCCAGCGCCGATTCGGCGCAGCGGTGTCAGGTCTCGCCCGGACGGGACTCGATCCACTTCGAAGCGGCCTCTTCGCACAGGGGCGGCGCCCTTCCCCCCGATGAAGTCCTCCCTTCGTATCGCCATCGTCCTCAACCCCTTCGCGCTCCGGCGAACCGGGGGCCTCCACGCGCCTGTCATGGCGTCGGAGCTCCTGGGTCGTGGCCACCGGGTCCGCGTCGTCGGCGACCTCGCAGGAGCGGTGCCGCAGTCGAGCGTCAGCGCGGCGGGAGAGGGAGATCCCGCCCCGCTGGAGGGCGCCGGGCTCGCGGCCTTCGAGCCGGACGTGATCGTGGCCTACGACGGGCGGTCCCCCGCGGCGCTTCGCGGCGCGCGACTCGCACGCCGCACCGGGGCGCCACTGGTGCTCGTCGAGGAGGGGTTCTCACCCAACGGCAAGCCGATCGAACGCATCCTCCGCGGATTCGGGACGCGCGCCTGGGGATCGTTGGTGCAGCGCACCACGGCGCGGGTCGTGGCGCTCGACCCCGTCGCGGCGGCGCAGTCAGAGCGAAGGGGCTTCGAGAAGGCGCGCATCGTGGAGCTGGCAGCGGGCGTCGACGTCTCGGCCTACCGTCCTGGACTCGCCAGCGAGCGCCGCGTGCGGCATCGGCTCCCCGAGCACGTGCTCCTCGCGATCGGTCGCATGGAGCCCGGTCGCGGGATCGAGGTGCTCGTCGAGGCCTTCGCGAGGACGGTCGGCCAGCGCGGTGACTGGGCCCTCGCTCTCGCCGGTGAGGGGTCCCTGCGGGCCGCCCTCCGAGCGCATTGCGAGCGGCTGGGCGTCAGCGCACGCGCGCGCTGGATCGGACCCGTCGCGGAGGAGGAGCTCCCGGGGCTGCTCGGGACCGCGACCGCGCTGCTCGTTCCCGCCCTCGACGACGACGTCGCGAGCCAGAAGATCCGACGGGCCATGGCCTGCGGGACGCCTGTCCTGGCGTCGAACGTCGATCGCCTGAGGGGGACGGTGGAGCACGACGTGACGGGACTCGTCGTGCGCGCCGGCGATCGTGACGCTTGGGTCGAGGCGATCTCCCGCCTCGCTTCGGATCCCGCGCGTCGCGCACGCTGGGGGCAGGCCGCGCGCGAGCGGGCCGTCGAGGGGATGACCTGGCCCCACGTGGCCTCGCGCTTCGAGGAGATCCTCCGGAGCGTCGTGGGGGAATCGGAGGAGGATCGGATCCGCGC
>PKCK01000104.1 GCA_002862085.1 Planctomycetota bacterium
ACGCTGGGGGCAGGCCGCGCGCGAGCGGGCCGTCGAGGGGATGACCTGGCCCCACGTGGCCTCGCGCTTCGAGGAGATCCTCCGGAGCGTCGTGGGGGAATCGGAGGAGGATCGGATCCGCGCGCGCGAGCCGCGCGCGGGGCTGGAAGGAGGCGAGGGCGACCAGGACGGCGAGCAGCTCCGCTCGGCCTCCTGACGGGTCCTCGTGGTTCGTACGAACGAGGGCGGCGCTCCTGGCGCCGCCCTCGTTGATCTCGGCCCTGGCCGACCTCGCCTGCCCGGGATTGGAGCGAGCCCAGGCCGTGCTCCGGGAGGATCAGGCGTCGGTCGCGCGCCGCAGCTCCTCTTTGAGGAACGCCATGTCCTCGGCGTACTGCTCCACCGCGCCTCGCGTCTCCGCGTCGATCTCGCCGAACGCGCAGCCGACCTTGACGCCGTCGCTGCGCTCCTCGAGGAACGAGACGGCCACCTTGGCCTCGCAGTAGCCGCGTTGGAGGAGCGGGAGACGGAACTTGACGAGAAGCTCGGTCCCCACGGCGAGCATCTGCCCCATGTCGAACGTGGAGAGATCCGTCGTGCCACCGCTCCAGGTGAAGCGCAGCCCCTCGCCGTCGAGACCGGACATTCGACCGATGCCGGCCCAGTTCTCCCCGAACGCGTGCCCATGGAGAGGGTTCTTCGCCGCGGCCTGCTCCACGAAGTGCCGGAGGCGCTCGGTGTCCACGAGACGGAAGATGACCGAGGAGGGGTCCTGTTCCCCGGCGGCCGGCGCGCTGGGCGCGATCGGCTCGAGCCCCTCCTTCAGCATGTGGACCGCCTCCTCGTCGCCTTCGGCGACCGGCACGACGCGGTCGAGGCCGACCTTCTCGATGATGTCGCGGCAGAACGCGGAGGGGCGGGAGATGACGAGCTTGCCGCCCTCCTTCCCGAGGGCCTTGGAGGCCTTGATGATCGCGCCCAGGGCGGTCGAGTTGATGAACTTGACGAGGCGCAGGTTCAGGACCGCGTGGTGGATCCCGTTCTTCTGGATCGCGGCGATCTCCTCGTCGAGGAGATGGCAGTAGAACGTGTCGAATTCGCCGCGAAGGTGAAGGACGACGTGGTCGTCACCGGGTTCGACGTTGATGTGCATCGATGGGGGCGCAGACGGTGCGGGTCGTGGGGGGTGGCGCACGGCCGCCGGGGGGCGAACGAGCCTGGTGATGCGGCGGTTGAGCGGTGGGCGTGACGCCGCGCGGAGGCGGGGCGGGGGGAGCGCGGCGCGGGGGGCGCCGGCGCGACAGTCTCTTCGCCCCCGGCCCGGCTCGCAAGCGAAACCGCTCGCCCCGAGGCGTCCGGGGCGTACTCGCCCCCCGGGATGCACGGACGGCGCGTGGCACCAGGTGGAGGGAGACGCCACCGACCCGGCGGTGGCTCGGGGCTGCGGTCGTGCGGTGAGCGGGACGCCTTCGAGGCCTGGGCCAGGACGGCTCGACGCCCGTGGTCACTCGGGGGGCGGCTGATAGACTTGCGCCCATGGCCTTCTGGAAACGACGCGCCACCGCGGACGATCCGATCCCGGCAGCCGAGCGGCCCCGCTCGTCCCTGGCCCGGCCGTCAGGCGGTTCGGCGCCGGTCTCGTCCCAATCGACCATGTTCCTCCGCGGAGACATCGGGGAGGACTCGCGGTCGCTCGAGCTGCTGCTCGACACGATCGCGCGTGTCTCCCACTCTCGCGACCTGGAGTCGCTCCTGGACTTCGTGGTCGACAGCTCGATCGAGGCGACGGGGGCCGAGCGAGGCTTCCTGGTCCTCATGGACGAGCGGGCAGGGGGCCAGGTCGTACGCGTCGCCCGTGAGCGACGGTCGGACGGGACCGCCGTCTCCCTGGAGAGGGACGTGAAGTACTCCACGTCCGTCGTGAAGCGCGTCATCGACACGGACGAGCCGCTGAAGACGACGCTGCAGAAGGGCGGCGAGGATCTGGACCTCGGCAACTCCGTCTACGACCTCAAGCTCCGGGCAGTGATGTGCGTTCCTCTCGCGCCGCGAGCGGGTGACTCCGAGTCCGCGACGCCGGACGGGCAGGCCTCCGGGGTGCTGCCTCGCGGCGCGCTCTACGTCGATTCCAGGGTGGTGACCCGAGACTTCGCGTCGGAGGACCTCGCGCTCTTCCACGCCCTGGCCCAGCACATCGCGATCGCGCTGGAGAACGCCCAGCTCAACCTCGACTCGCTGGAGAAGCTCCGGCTCGAGAAGTCGCTGGAGATCGCCGCGGAGATCCAGGCGGGCCTCATGCCCAAGTCGCCGCCGTCGATCGAGGGCTTCGACCTGTTCGGGTGGTATCGAAGCGCCGAGCACGCCTCCGGGGACTTCTACGACTTCGTCCGGACCAAGGGCGGCGGAGTGGCCGCGGTGGTGGGAGACGTGACGGGGCACGGCGTGGGACCCGCGCTCGTGACCGCCACCGCGCAGGCCGGGCTCCGCAGCTACGCGAAGGTCCTCGAGGACCCCGGATCCGTCGTCACCATGCTGAACAGCGACCTGTCCGAGCGGATGGACGACGGCATCTTCCTGACGCTCTTCGTGGCCGACCTCGCGGCCGACGGCGTCGTGCGCGTCCTCAACGCCGGGCACACGCCCCCGCTGATCTGGCGCGCCGAGACGTCGACCATCGAGTCGGTGCAGAGCGATGGGCCGGCGCTCGGGCTCATGGAGGACATGGCGTACACCGCGCAGGAGCCGATCCACCTCGCGCCGGGTGACATGCTGCTGGCGTTCACCGACGGCCTCGTCGAGGCCCGCCACCCCGACCACCCGGACCGCTTCTTCGAGGAGCAAGGCGTTCGCGCGGTCCTCGCGGATCAGGGCCATGTCGGGGCCGGGGCCAAGGAGACCGTCGAGGCGGTCGCGGGCGCGGCGCTGGAGTTCGCGGAGGGCGCGCGCGAGGACGACGTCACGATCGTCGCCATCCGCCGCGTCGAGGCAGAGTGACCGCGGCGTGGCGCGGGGCGCGCTCGGACGCCGGGGCGAGCTCGCTCCCCTCTCCCGGGGTGTCCATCGGGCCCGCGCTGGTCAGGCGCTTCGGCGCCTTCGCCGCGCGGCTGTCCGCCGCTCGCGAGCGCGAGGAGGTCGGGCGGAGGCGTGCGCTCCAGGGGGAGGGCGAGGAGTTCGTCGGCCACCGTCCGTACAGGATGGGGGACGACCTGCGGCACCTCGACTGGACCCTGCTCGCGCGCCGGGGCGATCGTCCGTTCGTCCGGGTGCACCGCTCCAGCTCCTCCGAACGCTGGCTCATGGCCCTCGACGCGAGCGCCTCGATGGGCGTGGGCCGGCCCGGGAAACTGCAGTCCGCCGCGGAGGCCGCGGGCGCTGCGATGGCGCTCGGGCTGCGCCTCGGGAACTCCATCGCACTTCTCGCGCCCGCAAACGGCGCAGAGGAGATCGTCGAGCTGCGCCGCACCTCGGATCTCCAGCGAGGGCTCGATGCGCTCCGCGCCATGGTCGCCGGCGCGAGCACGCAGTCCAGCTGGGTGGGCGCGGGAGCGGCCCAGGGGGAGTCCTCGCCCGGCTCCCTGGATCGAGGGCTCGATGGGGCTGGCCGTGTGCTCCTCTTCAGTGACTTCCTCGACGTGGACCCGCGCTGGGTCTCAACGCTCGCCGGGGGCCGGCGTCGCGTGCACCTCGGACAGGTCTTCGCGGGGGAGGAGTGGGACCCGAGCGCTGCCTCGGCCGAGGGGGCCGTCTGGGTGGATCCCGAGCACCCCGAGGAGCGCTGGTCCGCGGACGCCGCGGGCTCATCGCGCTACCTCGCGCGGCTCGCGGAATTCGTCGAGGGCTGGGCGCGGCTCGCACGCGACCATCGGATGACCCACGCCGTCTGGACCAGTGGGAAGGAATTCGAGGATCATCTGCCGGAGCTGCTCCGGTGATCGTCATGGACCGCCTCACGCCCCCGTCGCGCGCGGGCGCCGGCCCCGGGCTCGTCGGCTGATCCGATGTTCTGCAGCTTGCCGAGCGCGCTTCTCGATGCTTTCTCCATCGATTCGTTGGAGCTGACGCGGCCGTGGGCCGCCGCGCTGCTGCTCCTCCCGCTCGTCCTCCTGCTCCTGAGCCTTCGTCGCCTGGAACGACGGACCGTTCTCCTCGGGACCGCGCGCTTCTTCTCCGGACTCGCCGGAGGGGGTGGACGAAGCTCTTCTCGCCGCCTCACGGCCTCGAGAGTGCTCGCCGCGCTCGCGCTGGCCGCCGCCACGGGCGCGGCCGTCGGGCCCGCTCCGCGCCAGCGGGACGTCTCCGAGATCGAATGGCTGGTGGTCGTCGACCGCAGCCCATCGATGTACCTGACGACGGGCGCCGGGTCGGGGCGCTCGCGTCTCGCGGCCTCGCTCCTTGCGGCGCGGGCGCTGCTGGAGGAGGCTGGTCCTGCGTCGTCGAGGGTCCGCTTCGTCGATGGCTCGAGCCCGGGGGCGGCGGTCGGGGCCGCTGCGCCGGTGCAGGCGGCTCCCCCAGCGGAGCTGCTCGAGCGGCCCGTGGACAGTCTCCCCGAACCGAGCTGGGGGGCGTTCGACCGTGCAGGAGTGCTCTGGGTCACGGACCGCGTGCCGTCCACCCTGCCCTCCGCCGCGGGCTGGGTGGCGAGTGGAGGGGAAGCCGTACCCGGTCCCGTGGGCTGGGGTGCCAAGGGCGCCCTTCTCTGGGACGGGCCTGGCAGCGAGCCTCGACTGGACCCCACGCTGAGGCCGCTCGCGTGGATCGGAGGTGAGCTCGACCCCGTCATCGCTTCCTTCGCCAGGGCCTGGGCGAGCGACCGCGGCGTTGCGCTCGTGGAGGATCGTGCAGACGCCTCCGAGCTCGTGGTCGAGGGAGCGGGCCCGCTCCCGCGCCGGGTCGCGGACCGCAGCGGCGGCCGCGACGGGTGGTGGGTGCGGTACGCGACGGACGCCGGGGAGTCTCCCGGGAGCGGCCGTCCCTGGTGGGTCGCGAACGGCGAAGGGCCTCGGAGAGACCTCATCACGCGCGTCTCCGGCCGGGTGACGGTCGCGCCATTGCGGCTCGACGGAGACCCCGCGCCGGCGGAGGCCTTCGCGGTGTCGATGGCGGCGCTCCTCGACGGAGCGCTCGACGCGCCCCGATGGGTGGTCCCGCTCTCCGAGCGGGAGCGCGCTGGCCCGACGGGTCGGCGCGCCCCCGAGCTCCCTGCGACGACGACAGCGGAACTCGATCTCGCCCGAGGGGAGCGGGAGCGGGGTGAGCGCGTGGCCACCGCGGCCCTCGCGCTCGTCGCGGCTGTCCTCGCGGCGGCTGCGGCCCTGGCGCGCGCGCGCGAATCGGGCCGGCGGCACGCTTGAGGGATCAGAGCCCGTCCGCGGCGAGGACGGCGTCGATGACGTGGAGGACGCCGTTGCGCAGGAAGACGTCGGGGGTCCTGATTCGAGCGAGACCGTCGAGCAGCAGCGCCCCGTCGTCCGTTGCAGTGATCACCGTGCCGGCGAGCGTCCTGAAGAGATCTCCGTCCAGGATGGTAGGGGAGGGACGGCTGGCGCTGAGGGCGTGGGACCGGAGCAGCGTGGTGAGCACCGTGGCGTTCTGCGGCAGCTGCAGGTCGTCGACGGTGCCCGCAGGAAGCGCCGCGAACGCGGCGTCGTCGGGCGCGAAGAGCGTCAACGGCTCGATCCCCTCGAGGGTCGGGACGAGCGCTGCCGCCGCGAGGAGGAGCTCGAGGGTGTCGAGGTCCGGGTCCGTGAGGGCTTCCGTGAGCGAGGGGGGCACGTTCAGGAACGCGTCGACCTCGTAGATGAGGCCGCCCGCAGAGGTCGGGCGGTTGGCGCTCACCACCGAAGCGCCGTTCGCGAAGGCGAGTCCAGCCGGATCGACGTACGCGAACATGCGGGCGCCCTCGGCCGTCTCGACGCCGGAGTCGTCGCTGAGGCTGCTGAAGGAGCGCGTCCCGGGAACGAGGTGGAATCGCAGCCGCGCGAGGAGCTCGGGAAGGTTCGCGGGCAGCTGGAGGTCGTCGAGCTCGCCCGGCGGAAGCGCGGCGAAGGCTGCTTCCGTGGGAGCGAGGATCGTGAACTCCCCCGACTCGACGTCCGCTCGGAGGCCCGCCGCGTCGAACAGCTGGACCAGGGTCGTCAGGCCGCTGCGCTCCAGGGAGTCGATGGGCGTCAGCGGGATGTCCGGGACTCCGTCGAGCACGTAGAGACGGCCGTTGTCGGCCTCCGCGTCCTCGGCGACGATCCGGCCCTCGTCGATGGTGGTGAAGTCGGCGAAGCGGGCCACCTGGAGCGGATCGCCGGTCGCGCTGATGAGCGTGCTGAACCGCGCGAGCAGCTCGGCGTCGTAGTCCCCGGCGACGACGAGGCGGCCGATCAGCGCGTCGAGCTGCGCGAGATTGGCGGGATCTCGAAGGTCGCCGAGCCGGGCATCGCCCAGGGCAGCGAACGCGGCTTCGTCCGGCGCGAAGACCGTGATGGGGGACGCGGTTCGCAGGTCACCGGCGAAGCTCGAGAGGCTCCCCAGCTCGACGAAGGTGCCGAGGCCGAGGCTCTCCGCCCGGTCGAGGACGCTGTTGGTCTGCGCGCCCGGCGGCGCCGGGGGCGGCTCATCGAGTACGTCCTCCGAGGCGGTGCACGAGGGGAGCAGGCCGATCCCGCAGAAGAGCAGGGTGGCTCGGATGGGCGTTCCGAAGGGAGGAATGGTTCGCATGACGTCCTTGGGGGTGTGCCTGGGCGTGCCCTTCACGGGACATGGAGTAACCGAACGGCGGGCCGGGGCGACGGCTTCCGGGCCAATTCCGGTCTCAGCGCGCCTCTGGCGCCCCTCCAGAGGGTCGAGAGCGACGATGAAGAGCGAGGGCCACGAGTCCGATCCCCATGGCGAACCACAGCGTGCAGAGGCGGGTCACCAGCGTCGCGGAGAGCGCCGTGGCGGCGCCACTGCTGAGCAGCGCGACGAGGATGCGCATGCTTGCGATTATTGTGATGAAGTGCTGTGTGCTAAGCACAGATGAATGCTTGCGATTTTGTGTGATGATGTACGCTCGGAGAGCCCGCGGTAATGAGCTATACTTGGATCCAGC
>PKCK01000017.1 GCA_002862085.1 Planctomycetota bacterium
GAACGAGACGGCTCCCAGATCATGGGGTCCGTGCGCCCGACCTGGCGCTCCGACAGGGGTGAACCTCTCCGCCCCGCCCACTGCGCCCCATCGCGAGCGTCCCCGCGGCGGCGCTGGACACGTCCTCCTGCGAGAGGCGCGCCAGGACGCGCCGACACGTCGCGTGGGCGCCCGCCGGCGCCGTCACCTCGTGCTCTCAGCCGGGCGCGACGGGTCGAAGCGTTCGCGGGGAGCGAGGGAGGGACGCGCGCGGCGGCCGCGCGGAGCCCGTGCACCGGGCGCGTCGCGGCAGGTTGCGCCCTCCTTCCTCGGCGTGTGTCATGCCCCCCATGAAGGTCGCCATCGGACAGATCGCGCCGGTCCTGCTCGACCGGGAGCGGACCCTCACGAAGATCGTCGACGCGGTGGCGGAGGCCGGCTCGGGCGAAGCGGAGCTGATCGTCTTCGGAGAGACGCTCCTGCCGGGCTATCCCGTCTGGATCGGCCGGACCGACGGCGCGCGCTTCGCGGCGCAGGACCAGAAGGAGTACCACTCCCTGTATCTCGAACAGGCCGTCGACATCGGGGCGGGTCACCTCGCGCCGGTCCAGGCAGCCGCGAAGGAGCACGGCATCACCGTCTGCCTCGGCGTCGCGGAGCGGCACCAGCACTCCGTGTTCGCGGCGCGCGTGTTCATCGGCGCGGACGGAGAGATCCTGAGCGTCCACCGGAAGCTGCGGCCGACCCACGAGGAGCGGCTCACCTGGGCGCCCGGGGACGGCGCGGGGCTCGTCGTGCACCCCGTCGGCCCGTTCACGGTCGGCGGCCTCAACTGCTGGGAGAACTGGATGCCGCTGGCGCGCGCCGCGCTCTACGCCCAGGGAGAGGACCTGCACTGC
The DNA here is from genome assembly GCA_002862085.1 of Planctomycetota bacterium. Lineage (GTDB taxonomy): Bacteria > Planctomycetota > UBA1135 > UBA1135 > Saltatorellus. Next base: position 879 of record PKCK01000017.1, read on the forward strand.
ATGCTGTGGCCCGGTTCGCGGCGGAACACCGAGGACATCACGCCCGTCATGGCGAAGGAGGGCCGCTCGTACGTCATCAGCGTGTCCGCGCCGCTGCGAGCCGCCGACGTCCCCGCGGACTTCCCCGGCCGGGACCTGGTCGTGCCGGACGCGGACGAGATCGTCCACGACGGCGGGTCGTGCATCGCCGCGCCCGACGGCAGCTGGGTGATCGAGCCCCTCGGCTCCGAGGAGGCGGTCGTGATCGCCGAGATCGACCCCGCGCGGGTGCGCGAGGAGCGTCAGAACTTCGACCCCGCCGGACACTACTCCCGCCCGGACGTGCTCGACCTGACCGTCGACCGTCGACGGCTGGGCGGGGCTCGCTTCGTGGACGGCGACGGAGCCTGAGGCCTCCGCCGACCGGGCAGGCCTCGCCGTCGAGGCGCGCTCCGCTAGGACCGAACGACGAGCGCGCCGCCCTGGACGACGGCGCTCACGGCGAGGTCAGGGCCGAGGGCCACGAGGTCCGCGCGAGCGCCGGGGCGGAGCGAGCCGATCTCGGCCTCGAGGCCGATGACGCGCGCCGGGGTGCGCGCGGCCATGGCGAGCGCCTCGTCGAGGGGCACGCCCATGCCTTCGACCGCGCCCCGCACGGCGGAGGCCATGTCGAGCGCGGAGCCGGCGAGGTTGCCCTCCTCGTTGACGCAGCGGCCGCCCTCGAGGGTCACACGCTGGCCGCCGAGCTGGAACGCGGTCACGTCGGTCCCGACGGGATGGACGGCGTCGGTCACGAGCGCGAGGCGGTCGGTCCCGAGGGCCTTCCACGCGGCGCGCGCCGCGGCCATCTCCACGTGCACGCCGTCCGCGATGAGTCCGCAGACGACGCGGTCGTGGGCGAAGGCCGCGCCGACCACGCCGGGCGCCCTGTGCTGGAGCGGGCTCATGGCGTTGTAGAGGTGCGTGACGAGGGCGACGCCGCCGTCGAACTCCGCGGTCGCCTCGACGGCGGTGGACGCGCAGTGGCCGAGGGAGACGACGGCGCCGCGGGCCAGGAGCTCCTCGCGCAGTCCGCCCCGGAGCCGGCGCGCGGCGGCGGTCACGAGCGTGACGCCGCGAGCCCCCTCGAACATCGCGTCGAGGTCGCCGGGGGCGGGGTCCCGCACCAGGCTCGCGTCGTGGGCGCCGCGCTTGCGCTCGTCGAGGAAGGGCCCCTCGAAGTGCACGCCGACGACGCCGGGGACGACGTCCACGGCCTCGTTCACCGCGGCGCGGGCGGCCGCGATGACCTCGGTGCGATCCGTGATGAGCGTCGGGAGGAGCGACGTCGTCCCGAAGCGCCGGTGGGCCTCCGCGATCGTCCGCAGGCATGCGATGTCCTGGACGTCGTTGAAGAGCGCGCCGCCGCCGCCGTTGACCTGGAGGTCCACGAAGCCGGGGGCGAGGTCGACGTCACCGAGATCGACCCGCGCCGCGCCGGCAGGGACCTCGCCGGCCGCCGCGACGCGCACCACGCGGCCGCCTTCGACGATCACGCTCCCGCCCCGGAGGACGCCGGTCCCGTCGAGGGGATGGACACGCGCGGCCGCGTAAGCCGTCAGCTCGCCGGAGGGGCTCGTCATGGCCCGGATCGTACTCGGGCGGTGGGCGTGGCCGGGAGGGACGTGCGTGATGTGCAAGCCCTGCTGCTCCAGGCTTGCGCCGCCGCGGGGCGCATCGGACAGTCTCGGGCCATGGGCCAGGCCGAGCGACCCCACTTCGTCTGGATCGGCGTCATCGGCCTCGCGGCCGTGGGGCTCGCGGCCCTCGCGTGGACGCTCTGGACCGGGAGCGGTGCGGCGGAGCCCGCGACGCCGGACCCGGGGACCGCGGACCTGGAGGCCGAACAGCGCACGTCCCGCCGCGCGGAGCTCCAGGCCCTCGCCGACGCCGCCATCGCCGACGAGCGCTTCGAGGATGCGAACGGACTCCTCGCGGACGCCGAGGAGCTCGGCTGGACGGAGGAGCTCGAGGCCGCGCGCGCGCGCCTCGAGCTGCGTGAGGCGACCTTCCGGGCCGAGCCCCGACCGATCGAGTTCCGCGTCGCGTCGATCGAGGCCTCCGACGAGGTCGACGAGCTCTTCGCCCGGGTGTCCGTCAACGGGATCGTCGTCTTCGAGACGGAGACCTTCGCGCCGCCCGCGCCCGGCGAAGAGACGCTGCGCGAGTGCGTCGTCACCGTGCGCTCCTCCTTCGACGAGGGCGCGACCTTCGAGCTGCTCGCGCCGGGCGGGATGATCGGCGGACCCGATCGCCTCCTCGGCCCCGCGCGCGTCGCGCCGCTGGCGCGCTTGGAGGGCGGCCGGCTGGAGTTCGGGGACCCGGACGCCCCGGTGCGCAGGGTCACCATCGCGTACCGCGAGAGTCCGTACGAGCCCGGGCTGTCCCCGGACGAGCCGCCGCCCTCCGTGCCGGCCGACGCCGCCCCCGCGAAGCTGATCGCCGCCATCCAGGCAGCCCTCGCCACGGACCAGCTGGACGCTGCCCGGAGCCTCGTGGCGCGGCTCGAGCGAGAGGCGCCGGGCCACCCCGACCTCGCCTTCACGCGCCAGCGACTGGAGAGCCGCGCGGACTACCTGGAGCAGAACCGGACCCGGGTGCGGTTCACCGTGCTCGAGTGCGCGATCGCGCCGCAGGAGAGCGGGAGGCCCTGGGCCACGGACGGCGATGCGCCGAGCTTCAGGGCCGCGATCGTGTCCGGCCGCAGGGCCCTCGCGAAGTCCTCGGAGGGCGACATGGCGCCCTTCCTCGTCCCGGGCAGCGAGACGGAGCCCCCGCCCGGCAACGTGCTCGAATTCATGGAGCGCGGGGACCTGCCGTTGACCTTCGTGCTCACCGACACGAGCCCGACCTTCGGGAGCACCGAGGTCGGCTCGATCGACCTCGGGCTCTCCCTCGCCGACCTGCCGCGCGGCTCCGGCACCCTGACGGTCGAGCGCCAGAGCTCGGTCCTCGTGCTCCCCGAGGACGACGCGAACCGCCTCCACCGGGTGGTGCTGCGCTGGTCGGTGGAGCGCTGAGCGCGGCGCCCGGGATCCCGCGGATCACGGGGGCCGCCACGAGGGGGCCCGCGTCCTCGAGGGCGATCTCCTCGACCGCCTCGAGCGCGAGCGGCGGCGCGGACCTCGACCCGCAGGGCGCGTCCGAGGGGCTTCGACGCGAGAGGCCCGCCGCCGCGGCGACGGGCCTCACGGGCTCGCGTCCTCCCGGCGTGCGCCGGGCGCTCACGGGTCAGTCGCGGCCGGGCACGCGCACGAGGGGCAGGGCGAGGGCGCGGGCCGCCTCGTCGATGGCCGGGAGCTCCTCGCTGAAGATCCGCTCGAGGGCGTCCAGCTCGATCTCGATCCGGGCGGTGATGTCGGCGGCGACCTCGACCATCCCGGCGGTGGGAGGGAACTCCCCTCGCATCGCGCCGGAGCGCGTCGCGGCCAGCTTGTTGGTCAGCCGGATCGGGTAGTTCAGCGGGTCCTGCGGGCTCTTGATCTTCGTCTGGTAGAGCGCCTCCTCCGCGGTCTTCATCGCCTCGAGAGCCGCGTCGATGCGCTCGCCGACCGCCTTCGCGTCCTCGCTCTCGAGGGTCTCCAGCTGGCCCTCGAGGCTCTTCAGATCGCCGCGCGCGTCACGCAGGTCCCGGATGGCGCGATGCGCGCGCGTCAGGGTCTCGCCGGTCTCCATCGCGAACTCGTACTGGGCGACGAGGTCCATGGACGACGCCTCCGAGCGCGGGTCGGCGCGCACGATGATCGGCACGCTCGCCTCGGATCCGTCGACCTCGAACTTCGCGCGGTAGCGGCCCGGCGGGACCTTGGGCCCGCCGAGGTTGCCGCCCCACAGGATCATGTCGGGGAAGGACTCGGCGCCCTCGGCGCGCAGGTTCCAGGTGAAGCGGTTGTGGCCGACCTCGGCGGGGAGCACGTCGTCCTTCTGAGCCGCGTGCGGTGCCTTCGGGCCCTCGCCCTCGGGGACGAAGCGGCGCACGAGGTTGCCGTCGTAGTCGCGGATCGTGAGCGAGAAGCTCTCGGGCACCTCGCCGAGCATGTAGTCGAGGGTCACGCCGAAGGACGGATTCGTGCCGTTGTTGCCCGGCCGCGAGGAGGTGCGCCCCATGGCGCGGGTCGCGGGCTCGGGCTCGTAGGCCACGAAGGCAGCGGCGGCGTGCTCGGCCGGCAGCAGCTGACGCAGGGGCGCGAGCTCGTCCATGATCCAGAAGCCCCGGCCCTGGGTGGCGACCACGAGGTCGTCCTCCTTGATCTCGAGGTCGGTCACGGGGACCGTCGGGAGCTCGTTCTGGAAGGGCGTCCAGCTCGCGCCGTCGTCCATCGAGGCGTACACGCCGCGCTCCGTCCCCGCGAAGAGCAGCCCGCGCCGCTCGGTGTCGGCGGCGATGGCGCGGGTGAACTCGTCCTCGGGGAGGCCCGCGGAGATGTCCCGCCAGGTCGCGCCGAAGTCCGTCGTGTGGAACAGGTACGGACGGAAGTCGTCGAGCTTGTAGCGCGTGCCCGCGAGGTAGGCGCCGCCGGAGGTGAAGGGGTCGGCGACGAGGTCGTTGATCTGCGTCCACTCCGGCAGGCCCTCGGGCGTCACGTCCTCCCAGCTGGCGCCGTCGTCCCAGGTCACGTGGACGCGGCCGTCGTCGGAGCCGGCCCAGATGACGCCCTTCTGCAGGGGCGACTCGAAGGCCGCGAAGATCGTGCAGTAGTACTCGACGCCGGTGTTGTCCTTGGTGATCGGACCGCCGGAGGGGCCCAGCCGCGCCGGATCGTTGCGGGTCAGGTCGGGGCTGATCGCCGTCCAGCTGTGGCCGAGGTCGGTCGAGCGGAAGAGCACGTTGGACGCCGCGTAGAGGGCGTGGCTCTCCTCCGAACCGAGGGGCGCGTCGGGATCGCCGAAGGGCGAGAAGAACAGCGGGAAGTTCCACTGGAAGCGGTACTTCATCCCCTCGGCGCCGTAGCCGAGCGGGTTGTCGGGGTAGACGGTGACGTTGCGGAACTGCCCCGTGCGGTGGTTCACCATCGAGAGGTAGCCGCCGTAGGACCCACCGAAGACCAGGTCGGGGTCGGCGGGGTGCGCGGCGATGTGGCCGCTCTCGCCGCCGGCCGTGGACTCCCAGTCGTCCTCGCCGATGCTGCCGCCGCGCAGCGAACGCGATCGCACGCGCACCGCGGAGTTGTCCTGCTGGCCGCCGAGCACGCGGTACGGGAAGGCGTTGTCCGTGGACACGCGGTACATCTGCGAGGTCGGCTGGTTCGACTGCTCGCTCCAGCTCTTCCCGCCGTCGCGGCTGACGTTGGCGCCCCCGTCGTTGCCCTCGATCATCCGCATCGGGTCGTCCGCGGAGATCCAGACGTCGTGGTTGTCGCTGTGGGGCGTGGAGACGCGCTCGAAGGTCTTGCCGCCGTCGTCGGAGCGGTGGAAGCCGACGTTCATGACCCAGAGGCGGTCGACGTCCGCCGGATCGGCCTGGAGGCGCGAGTAGTACCAGGCTCGCTGGCGGAGCTTGCGCTCGGAGTTCACGCGCCGCCAGGACGCGCCCGCGTCGTCGGAGCGGAAGACGCCGCCCTCGTCGGACTCGATCATCGCGTAGACGACGTCGGGGTCGGCCGCGGAGACCGAGATCCCGCTGATGCCGCGGGTGCCCTCGGGCAGCCCGTCGGCCATGGTGATGTCCTGCCAGGTGTCGCCGCCGTCGGTGCTCTTCCAGATCGTGCTCCCCTCGCCGCCCGAGCTCAGGGAGTAGGGCGTGCGGCGGACGCGCCAGAAGCACGCGAAGAGGTGCCGCGGGTTGGTCGGGTCCATGGCGAGGTCCACGCAGCCGGCGTCCTCGTTCACGAACAGGAGCAGCTGCCAGGTCTCGCCGCCGTCGGTCGTGCGATAGACGCCGCGGGTCGGGTGCGGGCCGTAGAGGTGGCCGAGGACCGACGCGTAGGCCGTGTCCGGATCGGTCGGGTGGATGCG
>PKCK01000083.1 GCA_002862085.1 Planctomycetota bacterium
ATCTCGTGCCCGCTGGCGGTCGAGCCCTCCTGCCGCGTACGTCGCCCGGGCCGCCAGCGGTCTCGCGCGTCCGGGTGGGCCCATGGCGCGGATGCAGCCATCGATACCGGTCCCGTCCCGCGCGCCGGGAAACGATTTCCGTTCGCGTCGAGACCACCGCCTTCCTCGACCCCGTGAGGGCACTTGGCACTCCCGTTGCTCGTGGGAGGGCATGAACGTCGGGCTGTATCACACCGTGGCCGCCATGCGCACCAACCAGCAGCGCGTGGAGATCATCACCTCCAACATCGCGAACAGCGAGTCCGCGGGCTTCAAGCGCATGCTGCACGTGGCCCACGGCAGCTCCGGCTGGGGCCGCGAGCCGAGCCACGAGCAGATCGTGACCGGCACGCGCGTCGACCTCTCTCAAGGCGTCCTCGAGCGCACCGGGGAGAGCCTCGACCTCGCGCTCGACGGGCCGGGCTTCTTCGTGCTCGACGGCCCGACCGGCGAGACGCTCACGCGCAACGGATCCTTCCAGCTGACCGACCGCGGCGTGCTCGTCTCCGGCGACGGCCGCGTCGTCCAGTGGCAGGGCCAGCGCGGCGTCATCGACCTCGATGGGCCCGACGTCAAGGTCGACAACAGAGGCGCCGTGCGTCAGGGGGACCTCCTCATCGGCCGCGTGCGCGTCGTCGACGTCGAGGGGGCCGACTCGATCGAGCCCGACGACGCTGGCGGCTACCGGGTTCGCGAGGGCGCGGCCCTCGTGCAGTCCGACGCCGTCGTGACCCAGGGCTTCGCCGAGCGCGCCAACGTCGAGACCATCGACGAGCTCGTCGAGATGATCGCCGCGCAGCGCGCCTTCGAGAGCGCCTCGCAGGCCTTCAAGACCATCGATCAGAGCTACCGGCGGCTGAACCAGTAGCGCTCACCGCGCGGCCCGCCCGCGCGCTCCCCCGTACCGAACAACCGACCCGACTCACCCGGACGCCAACCCCGCACCGCCCCGATGATTCGTTCCCTCTACACCGCCGCCTCGGGCATGAAGGCCCAGCAGATGCAGGTCGACACGATCGCGAACAACATCGCGAACGTGAACACGAGTGGCTTCAAGAAGAGCCGTCTGTCCTTCCGCTCGCTGCTCTACCAGACCTACCGCGAGCCGGGCCTGCCCCTCGCCAACAACCAGAACGACGTCACCGGTCTGCAGATCGGATCGGGCGTCGAGGTCTCCGGCTCACGGAAGATGATGGGCCAGGGGGTCCTCGAGAACACGACGGAGCAGCTCGACCTCGCGATCGAGGGCCGCGGCTACTTCGAGGTGCAGCTGCAGAACGGGGAGCGACGCTACACCCGCAACGGCACCTTCCGCCAGGACTTCAACGGACGCATCGTGACCGCGGAAGGGCACCTGCTCACCGACGCGGTCACCATCCCGCCGGACTCCCAGGGCGTCTCGATCACCAACGACGGCCAGGTCTTCTCGCGAGGGGAGGAGAACGTGCTGACGAACATCGGGACGATCCGCCTGCACACCTTCGCCAACGAGGGCGGGCTGCGCGCAGCGGGGAACAACTACTACCAGCCGACCGCGGCCTCGGGCCAGCCGTCGGCGACGCAGCCGGGCGTCCAGGGCGCCGGAGGCGTTCGCCAGTTCACCCTCGAACGCTCCAACGTCGAGACGGTGGACGAGCTCGTGTCCCTGATCGTCGCGCAGCGCAACTACGAGGTGAACAGTCGGGCCATCCGCGTCTCCGACGAGATGCTGCAGCAGATCAACCAGCTGGTGCGCTGACATGGGACTCCTCGCTGCTCTCACGCTCGTGACGCTCGGCGGCGGTGCCACGCCGGCCGCCGACGTCACCGTCACCTTGCCCTCCGCCGCGACCGTCGGCGGGCTCGAGATCCACGTGGCCGAAGTCGCCACCGCGGTGACCGGCGCGGACGAGGAGATCGTCGCCCGCATCCGCAGCGCGTCCCTCGGCTATGCGCCGGCGCCCGGGTACAGCCGCGTTCTCCGCGCCGACCTGGTCAGCGCGTCCCTGCGCGCTGCGTTGCCCGGCGTCCGCGTCACGGTCGACGGCGCGCCTCGCTGCCGGGTCACGCCCACCGTGATCACCGTCGCCGGCGCCGACCTCCAGGCGGCGGCCGCCGCCGCGGTCCGCCGCACGCTCGTGGGGCAGGACGCGGAGGCGCGGCCTGCCGGCGAGATCGCGGATGTCCTCGTTCCCGGCGGTGACGTCGAGCCCCGGATCGTCGTCGGCGAACTGCCGCGGATCGTTCAGGCCGGCCGCACCATCGTCCCGGTCCAGGTTTGGTTCGGCGATCGCCTCTATCGCAGCGTCCCGGTCCCCTTCCAGGTCTCGATCTGGCGGCGGCAGGCGGTCCTCCGCCGCGCGATCAACGTGGGGGACTCGCTCCACGCCGGCCTCTTCGAGGTCAAGCGCGTCGAGGTCAGCGACGCCCTCGGCATGCAGGCCCTGGGCATGGACCAGCTCGCGGGCGCAGTGGCTCTCCGGCCCATGGCGGCGGGCGCCGCCGTCATCGAGCGAGACGTCCACCGCGAGGTCATCGCTCACAAAGGCGATCACGCGACCGTCCAGCTGACCCACGGCTCGGTCAGGGTGACCGACCTCTGCGTGATCCTCGCCGATGGTCGCATGGGAGAGCGCGTGGCGGTCCGCCTGCGCTCCACCGGTCGCGAGCTCGTCGGGGTCGTGCGCGGCCCGCAGCACATCGAGGTGAAGATCAAATGACACCCTTCCGCATCATCCTCCTCGTGGTGGCAGCGCTGACGGCCGCCGACATCGCCGCGGCCCAGCGCCGCGGCTCGATCTACGATCCCACGGGTGGGCCCGTCTCGCCGATCGCGGACAAGACCGCGTATCGCGTGGGCGACCTGCTCACGGTCCTCATCCGCGAGAACCAGGATCTCCGCAACGAGGAGCGCACGGACCTCGCGAAGGACTCGACGCTGAACTACCAGCTGCTCGACTTCGCGGCGAAGCCCAACGCGTTCACGACCCTCCCGGGGGTTCGCACGCAGAAGACCGACACGTTCGGTGGCGCGACCGCGGTCGAGAAGATCGGCGCCTTCGAGGCCCGGCTCACCGCCATGGTCATCGACGTGATGCCCAACGGGAACATGGTCATCGAGGGCCGCCGCGAGATCCTCATCGATCAGGAGCGCAAGGTGCTCGAGTTCCGGGGCATCGTCCGCCGCTTCGACGTCCTGCGTAACAACACGGTGGAGAGCGAGCTCGTGGCCGAAGCGTTCGTCTCCTACACGGGCACGGGCCCGATCACGAACTCGAACCGCCGCCGCGGCCTCGCCGGTTGGCTCTACAGCGCCGTCGACTGGATCTGGCCCTTCTGATCCCATGAGCATCTACTCGAACCACGCCGATGGAGGCTCGCGATGATCGCCTCGCTCCTCCTCACCGCGCCGCTCCTCCTCCAGGAGGGTCAGGCCCAGACGCCGCAGACACCGCCCGCTGCGGGCGCGCAGCCGACCGCTGCGACCGCCGCCGGCGCGCAGGCCGGCACCGGGACGATCGTCACCCCGGTTCCCTCGATCCAGGCTCCGACGCAGCCCACGGGCACGTCGAGCGCCGTCTTCACGACCCTGCCCCGGCGCGGGAACACCGCCCGCGTGGGCCGGGACTTCAACTCGCGGGTCTTCTCCCAGGTGCGCAACCTGGTCGGGGTCCGCGGGATGGAGGACAACGACGTCGTCGGCATCGGCGTCGTCTCCGGCCTCGCCGGAACCGGCGACTCGGGCGCCCTCGCGACGCAGCTGCTCGCGAACTCGCTCCTGGCCCGCAACATCAACATCGACCCCGCGCTCCTGACCACGGCGAACATCGCTGTCGTGCGGGTCGAGGCGACGATCCCGGCCGGCCGTAAGCCCGGTCAGAAGATCAGCGTCCGCGTCTCGTCCATCGGCGACGCCGAGAGCCTCTACGGCGGCATCCTCGAGCTGACCGAGCTGACGGACATCACGGGACAGGTCGTCTACGCGACCGCGTCGGGTCCGGTCAACACGGACGGTTTCAGCGCGTCGGGCCAGGCGGCCACCGCGACCAAGAACCACGTGACCGTGGCGACCATGCCCGACGGCGCGACCGTCCAGCGCGAGATCGCCACGAGCGTCATCTCCGAGCACGGCTACATCTTCCTCGACTCCAAGAACGGCCAGGGGACCTTCGGCAACACGGTCCGCATCGCCGAGGCGATCAACGCGCTCTACCCCGACGTCGCGTCGGTCCTGCCGGACGGCCGGACGGTTCGTATGTCGGTGCTCGACGGTGTGCCCCGGGACCAGATCGTCGCCTACCTCGACAAGGCGCTCGCGCAGGAGGTCGAGACCGACAACCTCGCGCGCGTCGTGATCAACGAGCGCACCGGCGTGATCGTCATGGGCGGCGACGTGCGGCTGCGGCCCGGCTACATCCACCACGGCACGATCGTCGTGACGGTGGGTGAGACGCCTGAGGTGAGCCAGCCCGGCCCGCTGTCGGGCGGCGAAACGGTGACGCTGCCGCGCACCACGCTCAACGTGGTCGAGAGCAACAATCCGGGCGTCCTCCTCGGGGGCGCGAGCTCGCTCGAAGAGGTCGTCGAGGTGCTCAACGTCCTCGGCGCGACGCCTCGCGACATGATCGCGATCCTCGAGTCCATGCTCGACGGTGGCCTCCTCATCGCCGACCTGCGGAGGATCTGATGGACGGTCTCGGTCTTCCGACGGCAGCCCGCACCGCGGGCGTGAACGACATGATGGTCGGCCGCGTGTCGCGCGTCGCCTCGGGCTCCGATCAGGGCACGCCGGAGGCGGTCGCCCGCGAGATGGAGTCGCTCTTCGCCACCATGCTCGTCTCCGAGCTCCGCAAGGGGCTCGGCGAAGGCTTCTTCGGCGGTGGCGCCGGGGCTGACACCTTCAACGGCTGGTTCGACGAGCAGATCGGCGCGTCCCTCGCGTCGCGCAGCTCACTCGGGCTCGCCGATCAGATCCGCGAGTCGATCATGCGCGAGCAGGCGGCGGCCGCCGCCGAGGCCGCGCGCGAGTCCTCGGAGTCCGGGGAGGCGTCGTGATGAGCGCCGTCACCGATCGGTCCGAGACCCGGCGGCGCCACGCCAACCGCGTGGTGGCCATCATGCGCGAGGAGATCGCCGCCCACGGCCGTCTCCACGAGATGCTCGGCCGCCAGGAGGCGTCGGTCACCGCGCCCGGCTCCGAGGCGTTCCGCGACGCGACCATCGCCCTCGAGGCCGAGCTCGCGCGCGCCCCGCACCGGGTCTCGAAGCGTACCCAGGCTCTCGCGGACCTCGCCGGGTCCCTCGGCGTCGCTCGGGGCGCCCTCACGCTCAGCAGCGCCGCCGAACGCCTCGGCGACGACGGCGCGGCCCTGGCTCTGTGCCGCGACGAGCTCGCGGCCTGCACCGAGGAGACCCGCAAGCGGACCCTCCGCGTGAGCGCGCTCGTGCGCCTGCACCGCGAAGTGACACGTGAGCTCCTCCAGGTCGTCCTCGGCGCCCCCGAGGGCGACGACGTCCTCGACGGCGGGACCCTGATCGACGCGGAGGTCTGACGTGAGTCACAGCATGAACATCGGCCTGCGGGCGCTCCTGACCTCCCAGAACGCCCTCGACACGATCGGTCACAACGTGGCCAACGCGAACACCGAGGGCTTCAGCCGCCAGAGCCTGCTCGTCTCGAGCTCGCGGCCCGTGAACCTGCGTGGCCTTCAGCTCGGGAACGGCGTCGGCGCCGACCAGGTCATCCGCTCGGTCGACGAGCTTCTGAACGGCCGCATCGTGCGTCAGACCTCGACCCTGTCCCGCCTCGACGCACAGCTCGTCGAGATGCAGAGCGTCGAGGCGCTCCTGAACGAACCCGGTGGCGACGGCTTCGGCGATCTGCTCGACGACATCTTCGCGAGCATGTCGGCGCTCTCCGCCAACACGGAGGACATCGTCAACCGGACCGGCGTGATCCAGTCGACGGAGAATCTGCTGGACCGCTTCCACCAGGTGTCGAGCGAGGTCTCTCAACTCCAGCGCGACGCCCAGAGCAAGGCGCGCGCCATCGTCAGCGACGTCAACGTCCTCGCCGAGCGGATCGTCGGACTCAACGCCGAGATCACCCAGGTGGAGGCCGTGCGTGGCACTCCCGCGAACGACCTGCGGGACCAGCGCGACCTGGCCCTGCAGCGCCTCGCGGAGCGCGTGGACATCCAGGCGCGCGAGAACCGCGAGGGCGCCGTCCAGGTCCAGGTCGACGGCCAGCTCCTCGTCGGAGCCCGTTCGACCAATCCGATGCAGGTGGAGACCACCGCGGACGGTTCGATCGTCCTGTCGCTCCAGGGCGGAGTCCGCCCGGTCGAGCCGCGGGGCGGTGGACTCGCCGGCCTCGTCGCGTTCTCGGAGGAGTTCGCGGCGTCGGTCGGGACCAACATCGATCAGTACGCACGCGCCATCGTCCTCGAGCTGAACCGCGCGCACACGACCGGCGTCCCGCTCGACGGCGGGTTCACCCAGCTGCGCAGCTCCAACCTCGTGCACGACGTGGACGGCGACGGCGAGCTCGGGGATGGTCTCCTGCGGGACGTCGATCTCCCCTTCGACGTGCAGCGCGGTGAGCTCTTCGTGCACGTGACCCAGGAAGGCAGCGACGACCTCATCACGCGGCGGATCGAGATCGATCCGGACCGGATGACCGTCCAGGGGCTCCTCGACGAGATCGCGAGCGTGCCGGGACTGAACGCGCGCCTCGACAATCTCGGGCGT
>PKCK01000069.1 GCA_002862085.1 Planctomycetota bacterium
CGCCTCCTCGCATGTCCGTCAGGTGCTCGAAGTCGCCAGCGAGGCGGACGTCGAGGTCCATGCGGCCTCGGTTGGCGAAGTCGGAGTCGAAGACGCCGCGCAGGAACGCTCCGATGTCCACGTCCTCGAGCTCCGCGCTCAGTTCGAAGGGGAAGGGCGGTGCGAGATCGATGGAGAAGAGGTTCGCGCCCCTGGAGGAGCGGCTCCCGATCGCGCGCAGCACGCCGCCTTCGAAGCGGCCCTCGAGGGACTCGATGACGAGGCGCGGATTCACGTAGGTCAGGCCGAAACTCGCGTCCGCGAGGCTCCTGCCCGCGATCGAACCGTTCGTGCCGCTCAGCGCAGCGCGCGCGCGAAGCCCGCGGCCCTCGTGCGTCAGGTCGAGGTCGAGGGCCTCGACGCTCGTCAGTTCGATCGGGACGCCGAGGTCGACGAAGGCGTCCTCGACCGCCAGGCGGCCGTTCAGGCGAACGGCCGTACCCGCGACGTCGGACTGGACGACCTCGAGCTCGGCGCCCCTCAGGTCGAAGCGGCCTCTCGCGCTCAGGTCGTCGAGGACGAGGCGCCGGGTCTGGGGATCGAGGAAGAAGCTCAGATGCTCTTCGTCGATGGGCAGCCCGGTGGCGTCGATCCGCGTCCGGAAAACGCTGCCCCCTTCCGTGGGTGACCACGAAACATCGCGCATCAAGACGGGCGTGCTTCCGAGCCGACCGCGCACCTCCTCTCCGATCCACTCGTCGCTCGCGTCCATGAATCGCAGGTGCGCGGAGACGTCCTCGAGCACCTGGCTACCACCGATCGCGAGGCGATCGAGTCGAGCCTCGACGCCGAATGACGTCTCCGTGGGCTCGTCGCCTGCCTCGGCCGGCAGGGTGAAGCCCGCCTCGAAGTCGACCCGACCCTTCACGTCGAGAACATCGGTGTCCACGGGATCCGCGCTGCCCTGGCCCGCGCGGCTCGCCTCGCGAGCCACGGAGATGAGGGCGCCGATGAGCGCGTCGTTGGCGATGTCGAGGCCAGCGCCGATCGCCTCGATCCGCGCCGGTTCGTCGGGCCTGGCCTCGATGGTCGCGGTCACGGGCACGGACGGACCGCTCTGTCGCCACAGGCCCTGGACGCGGCCCCGGATCGCCGTCGATGGCAGCGAGGGGAGGTCCTCCTCGGGGTCGGGGAGGGGAGGGGCACCGGCGCGCGCGGGACCGGGGGGCAGAGGCGGGAGTTCCGTGATGACGCGGACGCGCCCATGAGCCTCTCGCGTGACGACGTTGAATTTCCGCGGCTGGATCCGGATGCCAGACCGCTCCGAGCTGGGCTGCAGGTCGAGCCAGGTCGCCATTCCCCCCGCGTAGGCGTACCGGCTGTCGGTCGCCGTCTCGCGCATGGCGCGAGCTTCGCGCATCGGGATGCCTCGGACGGCGGTGACGTGCGCGTCCAGGAACTCGGCGACGCCTGCCTCCTCGAGCGCGTCGAGGGCCTCCGGGTTCTTCCGTCCGAGCTCGCTGCGAAGCTCGCCAGAGCGCGGATTCACCCCGCGCGCTTCCACCTCGAACCAGGCGAGACTTCGATCGCGCCCCTCGCTCTCGATCCGGCCCGCGACTCGCAGCGGCTGCGAGGCGGCGCTGGTCCGCGCCTCGAGATCGAGGGCGACGAGGCCACGACCGCGCGTGGGGCCGCCGCCGTCGTTACGGACCACGAGGGAGCCAGTGACGCCCGAGACGGGCACCGCCAGCTCGATCCAGCGTGCGCCCACGTCGGAGAGCTGTGCGTCGAGTGCCATGCTCATCTCCCTGCGATCCGCGGTCCGCCAGAGTTCGAGGCCGAAGTCGATACGTCCTCCGGACGGGTTCCATGTGGGGAGGATCTCGCGCATCTCCGGCGCGTCGTACAGCCCTTCCATCGCCCGGCGGAAGTCGCTGTCCACGGGGAGATCCTCGCTCTCCACGAGCAGATGGAAGGGCATCGGCACGAGGCGCGCGAGCTCGGGGGAGCCGAACTGCCACGAAGGGATGAAATGGAGGGATCCCTGGACCAGGACAGGGCCGTCCGTGTGACGCGCCGTGGCGTCGTAGATCCCGAGCTGGCCCTCGTAGGGGTTTCCCGGCGTCGGCCGGATACTCCACGTGACGTCGCCGTTCGCGCCGGTCACGGGGAGCGGGAACCCGAACTCGCGCTGGCCGGTCTCCGGATCGGTCGACCCGTGATAGGCCAGGGCGGCCTCACCTCTCGGCCGGATCGAAACGAAGCGCTCGAAGAGGCGATCCACGCGCATGTCGTCCCTGAGCGCGTTGACCTCGGTCAGGCGGGCGCCGATGGAGACGCTGGCGCGGCCCTTGGGTCGCAGCATGCGCTCGACCTCATCGATGCCCTTCTCTCCGCCGGTCAGCTCGCCGAGGTCGTCGCCGAGGGGTGCGTCGGGAAGGCTCGCCCAGGCGTCGAACACGAGCCCCTCCGGAGCGAAGCGCCCCATGCGGAAGCCCGAAGCCAGCTGTAGATCCTGCCAGGCCGCGTCGACGACGCCGCGGGCGCTCCAGGCGGCGCGACCAAGCGGGTCCTCGCGCGTGGGGGAGAACTCGATCTCCGCGCTCAGCTCGACGTCTCGAACACGCCTCGACTCGCTGGAGGCGAGCCAGGGGAGCGCCAGCGATCCCCCTGCGATGGCGGCGCGCGCGCTCAGGGACGGAAGGATCGAGCTGCCGATCTCGTAGGTGGCCTCCGCGACGACGTCGACACGTCCCTCGGGATCGAAGGCCGCGGCCGTCGCGATGGGGGATCGGCCGCGCTTGCGGAGAGCCTCACCGGGCGCGCTGGCTGCCAGGTGCTCGAGGTCGACGCTGAGGGCCCGCGCGACGCCGCGGAGTTCGACGGCCCTGCCGTCCAGGAGAGCGCCTTCGAGCCAGATGACCCCTGCAGGATCCGAAGCGACGCCGACCGCCGGCGCGAAGCGTCCGACGATGCGTGCGTCGTCGCCGCCGGACTGTGACATCGACAGGTCGACCGCGCCGAGAAGCGTCGCGCTCCCGTCCTCTCGGGTGATGCGCAGGCCGAAGTCGCGCACGACGACCCCGGGGCTCTTCGAGAGGAACTCCAGAGGGGAGAGCTCCTCGTCCTGCGCCGCGCTGGCCTCGATGGGGCTGGCGAGTTGCTCCGTGACGGTCAGCTCGCCGCCTTCCACCGTGATCCGCTCGACCAACGGGCCTCCCGAGAGGCCGAAGAGGAGGGTCACCTCGTCGGCCACGAGTTCACGCCCGGTGGGCCCCATCGCGACGCCGCGCAGGCGGATGGAGCGTTCGAGCCACATGACGTCGATGTCCTCGATCTCGACGCTCGAGGTCAGCGCTCCGCCGATGCGGTCCTGGGCCGCATGCGCCACCCAGCGCTCGACGCCGGGGAAGCTCTCGAGCCCCAGGCCCAGAGCGATGAGCATGAAGGAGCCCCAGCCCGCCCAGGCCGTCACTCGACCGAGCAGTCGCGCCGCGCCCGAGCCGCCGCCGCGTGGCTCCTGCGCTCCGGGATCGTTCGTACCTCTCTCTCGGGTCATCGGTGTGGCGCCTCGCCGACGATGGAATCGGCTGGATCCGGGCTCGATCAGGCTGATTCCCCTCGATTCTCGCCGTTGACATCCTGATCTTGGAGCGTCAATCTCCGCGAAGCGTCACGGATTCCATTCAACCACCGCACGACTCCCCAAAAGGAAACCCGCTCATCCGGTCGAGTTCCTCGTCCGTAGAGCAGCCCGCACCGCGGGCCGTACACCGAACAATCAGGCACAGACATGGCCAAGAAGAAAGCCACTCGTCGCACGACGAAGAAGACCGCTCGCAAGGCCCCGGCCCGCAAGGCCAGCAAGAAGAAGGCCGCCAAGAAGAAGGGCGCCGTCGACATGATCATCAGCAAGAGCCGCACCAAGAACGCGGCTTCGATCAACGTCTCCGGCGACTTCTACCTCGCCCTCGACGAGAAGGTTCGTGAGCTCATCGCGGGCGCCGAGGCGCGCGCCGAGGCGAACAACCGTCGGACCCTGCGTCCGCAGGACCTCTGATCGGACGCGCGGTCCCTCGCGCACCCCTGATCGACGACCCCGCCGGGAGTGAAGCGTGCCGATGGCACGCCGACTCCCGGCGGGGTCTCTTCGTGATTGGGGTCGCCGACCTCCGCGTCAGCTGCCGGGGCGGAGGTCGTCTCCTTCGATCGTGTTCGAAGCGATCATCGAAGGTGGCCGTGGGTCCGCCTTCTCACCGTTCACCGCGCCCGTACGCGCGAACGGGTTGCCCTCTCTGGCCGAGACATCCGTCGTTCGGAGCCGCGGCAGGCCCGGTTCGCAGCTCTCAGGAGCCGCTCCTGCGGCTCGATCAGCGACGCCGGTTCTTCGCCTCGAAGGAGCGCAGGTAGAGCGGCGTCGCAGCTTCGGGGCCCGTGCCCTCGTCGCCGTCGCCGAGCGCGGCGCCCAGTCGGAGGACCGCCTCCGCGAAGGGGCCCTCTCCCTCGACCAGAGGCACCTCGAGGGAGTCGACCAACTCCAGCGCCCTGCGGTCGCCCACGACCGCCGCGCAACCCTCACACCAGGCGGACGCCTCGTCCTCGGGCACCACTGTCGGAACCTCGATCTCTCTCGGTAGATCACCCGAGAGGTCGTAGCGCGCGGCGTAGACCTGGCCTCCGAACGCGAAGCGAAGGACGGCGACGTCGCTCTCCGCCGCGGGCGCCGCCGCCAGGGCGTGGGCCTCGAGGGAGCCGACTCCGACCAGGACCGCTCGCGTTCCTCGCGTGATGCCGATGGCGGTGGCGAGCCCCACGCGGAGTCCGGTGTAGCTGCCCGGCCCGCGGCTCACGCAGACGCGCCTGAGCCTCGCCGGATCCGGAACGAGGCGCTCGATGCAGAGCATCAGATCGCTGCCATGGCCCCGCTCGGGATCCAGGTGGACGGCCTCGAGGAGGGCGCCGTCCTCCTCGCCGATCGCGACCGAGCCGCCGCGGGTCGACGTGTCGATCGCGAGGACCAGTCCGTCGCCCGCCGTCATCCTGATATCTCGTCCAGGAGGGTCTTCACGAGGTCGTCCGCCATGGCACCGATGCGGGCCTCGTCGAGGCCCTCGACCATGACGCGCGCCTTGGGCTCCGTCCCCGAATAGCGCACGTTCACGCGGCCGTCGTCCCCGAGCTCCTCCTCGAAGCGGCTCCGCATCTCCTGGAACCGCTCGAGGGTCTCCAGGGGCGGCTTGGCCGCGACCTCGAGGCCGAGCAGCACCTGGGGGAAGGGCTGGAAGGGCGCGCTCAGCTCGGAGAGGGGTGAGCCCGTGCGGGCGCAGACGGCGAGGACGTTCAGCGCCGTCAGCAGGCCATCACCGATGAACCCGCTGTCGGCGCCGAAGATGATGTGGCCCGACTTCTCGCCGCCGAGCTCGAGCCCGTGGGCCTTGAGACCCTCGACGACCTGTCGGTCGCCGACGCCGACCTCGACCACGCTGATGCCCTCGGGAGCGAGGGCGCGGTGAAGGCCGCGGTTGCTCATGACGGTGGCGACGATGCGCCTGTCCTCCATGACACCGCGCGCGGCGCGGTCCCGCGCGAGGATCGTCATGATCGCGTCCCCGTCGACGAGCGCGCCGCTCTCGTCCACCAGGAGGCAGCGATCCGCGTCCCCGTCGAGGGCGACCCCGAACAGCGCGCCGGTCTCCGTGACGCGGGCCTGCAGCGACTCGGTGGAGGTCGAACCGCAGCCGTCGTTGATGTTCATGCCGTCCGGCGCGGCGTGGATCACGTCCACCTCGGCGCCGATCGCTCTCAGGACGCGTGGGCCGACGCGGCTCGCCGCGCCGTTGGCGCAGTCGATGACCACGCGCTTGCCCGAGAGATCGAGGGAGTCACCGCTGAGGGCGAGGTCGACGAGGTGTCCCGCGTACGCGGACTCGTGGGCCTCGACGACCTCGGGCGCGCCTCCGGGGCCCTCGGCCGGGCCCGCGATCTCGGCCTTTCGGAGAAGAGCCTCGATGCGGTCCTGCTGCTCGTCGTCGAGCTTGGCGCCGGCGCCTGCGAAGAGCTTGATGCCGTTGTCGTGAGCCGGATTGTGCGAAGCGCTGATCATCGCGCCGACCGCCACGCCGTCGCTCGCGGTGAGCCAGGCCAGGCCGGGGGTCGGAAGGAGACCCGCGGATTCAGGCGTGAGGCCAGCGCGGGCGAATCCCCGGGCGAGTGCGGCCTCGAGCGCCGCCGCGGAGGCGCGGCCGTCGTGCGCGATGAGGGCGCGTCCGCCCCCGGCGGCGAGGACCTGGCCCGCGGCGTGACCCAGGGCCTCCACGGCCGCGGGGGCGAGCCACCCCTCGAGGGCGCGCCCGCGGATCCCGTCGGTGCCGAAGATGGGGGTCGAAGTCCGGTCGCTCATGAAGATGGGGTGCGGCGAGAGATCCGCGAGTGGAGGGCAGGCGAGCGCGTCAGCGCGGTCGCAGCTCGAGGGTGCGGTCCTCCTCGTCGAGCTCGAGGCGGAGTGAGGCGAGCGGGTCCTTGCGCGCGGATTCGAATCCGGCGCCCAGGCTCTCGCGCCAGTCGGGGAGCTCTGCGAGCTCGACGGTCGCGCGCAGGCTGACGTCGGGGTCGATCTTCGCGAGATCGACGAAGACCCGGGCCTCGCGGCGAACGAA
>PKCK01000039.1 GCA_002862085.1 Planctomycetota bacterium
GCCTCCATGCTCGTGATCACGCCGCGCGCCTTGCGCGCGAGATAGGCGTGCAGGAGGAGCGAGGGGATCGCGACGATCAGACCGAACTTCGTCGTGATGAGCGCCTCGGAGATACCGCCGGAGAGCGACTTGACGTCTCCGGATCCGAAGACGGTGATCTGCTTGAACGTGTTGATGATGCCCGTGACGGTCCCGAGCAGGCCGAGCAGCGGCGCGGACGCAGCGCAGATCGCAATGAAGGGCAGGGCCTTCTGGATCCGATGCTTGGAGACGAGGACCTTCTCGTACATCACCTCCTCCATGAGCTCGCGGCTGCGGCGCATGGTGTCGACGCCCGCGGAGAGCATGACGCCCGCCGGTCCCTTGATCTCCTTGACGCGGCGCTTGGCGCTCTCCTCGTCGCCGTCGGCGACTGCTTCGAGCAGGCCCTTGAACTTCTTCTTGGACGGCCGGCGGACGAACAGGAGCGCCGTCCACTTGTAGAGGGCGACCAGGAGCGCGAGCCCCGCCATCGCGAGGATCGGGATCATGATCGCGCCGCCCTTCGAGATGTGCTCGACAAGGGTGTCCTCGGTGGAGGCGATCAGATGCGCCTTCCCGTTCGAGGCGTCGAAGGGCAGCAGGCCGGCTCCCGTCTCGACGAGCTCCGACGCGGCTGCGGTCTCCAGCGGGTCGGCGAAGGTCGTGATGACCGGATCGATGCGACCGACGAGGCGCTCCGCGGTGCCGACGGCTCCCTCGCCCCCTCCGTCCGCGCGGAAGAGGCCGGTCGGGCCGACCACGACGAAGTGACCCTCACGAACGAGGCCGTCCGGCCCGACGGCCTTCCCGGGGAAGCGATCTCCGCCGAGGATCGCGCGCACGCGGCGGATCGCGACGTCGAGGAGCTGCGCCTGGGCGGCGAACGCCTCCGACGGGGTGAGGTTCGGGTCCTCCGCCGCCGCGCGGACCGCGAGGACGTCCTCCATGTACCGCTGCTGCTCGGAGACGTGCAGACGGGACTCGAAGTTCCGGGAGTACTCGCCGAAGAGGCCGGTCAGGCGGGTGGTCGTCTGACGCCGCGTGTCGATCTCCTTGGTCAGGTTGACGAGGCGCGTCGCGCTCAGGTTGCGCTTGCTCCGCGCCTCCTCGGCGGCGGACTCCGCACGGATCAACTCCTGCTGGAGCTCGCTGAGGCGGCTCCGCAGCGGCAGCAGACGCGCCGTGTTCTCGAGGCGCAGCGTCTCGAGCTCGGCCTCGGTCTCCCGCACCTCGGCGACGACCTTGGCGGCCGCCTGCTCGAGGGTGATGGCACCTTGCTCGCCGTCCTGGGCCAGCGCGTGACCGGCGGGGACGCAGAGCGCCGCGAGGATGAGAGCGGCAGGCATGAATCGGTTTCTGGTCGACATCTTGTTGCTCCTCTTCCCGATCACTTCACCGTGAAGGGAAGCTCGATGAACTCCGCCTTCTCCTTGCCCTCACGGATCCCGATCGCCTGGCGAATGGCCGCGGCGTCCCGGTCCGAAGGAGTCCACTTGTAGCCGTCGGCCGTGGGCACGCCGTAGCCGCCACGCGTGCCGTCGTCGGTCGCGTAGAACGCGTGACTGACGCCGATGTACATCGTCGTCACGCTGATCTCGTCGGAACCGACCGTGCGGTTCTCCGCGACCAGCTCGATGTTCGTGTTGTACTTGTCGATCTGGTTCAGGATCGTCACGACAGTGATGAACCGGTCGTAGAGCTTGCGCGACTCGGCTTTCTCCTCGGTGGCTGGTACGAGCGCTGCGAGCGTGCGGGTGTCCTCCTTGAGGTCCTCGGGCATCCAGCCTCGCAGCTCCAGCACCTCGCGCTCGAGGTCCCAGATCACGGCTTCGAGGGACGAAGTCGCGGCCTTGAGTCCGTCGTTCTCCGCTTCGAGCTTGGCGATCGACTCGGCGGTCTTGGCCGCCTCTGCGTCGGAGTCCGAGGCGGCCTCGCGCGCAATCTCGATCTGCTGCTCGACCAGAGCGATGCGATCCTGAAGGAACTGCTCGGTCTCCGCGGCCTGAGCGCGCTCCTTGCTGATCTGCGAGCGCAGGTTGATGTACTCCTGCTGCATCGTTCGGATCTCGTTGACCGGGTCTGCGCTCTCGTCGTCCTGGGCGATCGCGCCCCCGACGAGGCTCAGCCCGCCGAGTCCCAGCATCAGGGGGGCCAGCGCCAGCAGGCCCGGCGCCGGCCTGCTCAGGGCCGCGCGGCTCGTCTTGTCACTCTTCGTGGTCATGGTGGGTGGCCGCTCCGTGCCGGAGCGCCTCGTTGCGTCGCCGGATGGGGCGATCAGAAGCTGAAGTTCGCGCTGATCCCGAGGGAGTACTCGACCCCCCGGGTGAAGGAAGTGAACGTCGTGTCGCCGTCGATGAGCGGCGAGCGGTAGACCTGATCGATGCTCGGGTTCGTCAGGTTGCTGGCAGCGAGGCGCAGCGTGACGTTCTTCGTGAGCCGCTGGGAGATGCTCGCGTTCAGCGTCCCGAAGCTCTTCTGGTAGATCGCGGGGATGTAGTTGAACTGGGAGGTGCTGTCCCCCGCGACGAGCGTGTCTCCCTGCACCGTGTAGAACAGGGCGAACTGCGTCTGCGTATCCGCGATGTCGTAGGTCGCGTACAGGTTGTAGAGAGACTCGGGCGCGTTCGTCGCGTCCCGCGTAGCGCCGAAGTACGGCAGGTTCGCGGCCGCGAACTCGTCGAGCTGCGCCTGCGGAAAGGTCACCTCGGAGTCGATGAACGTCGCGTTCGCGCCGACGGCGAATCCCTCGAGCAGCTCGGCGAACGCGCCGAGTTCCTGCCGGGCTTCGAGCTCGAAGCCGCTCAGCTTGCCCTCGGGGTAGTTGACCGGCGTCGTGAAGCCGAAGCTGACGACACGCTGGATGTTCTCGATCGGATCCTCGACGTCCTTGAAGAAGTAAGACGCCGAGAGGAACGTGTCGTCGGAGGGCTTGTAGTCGACGCGCAGGTCGTAGTTCTTCAGCCGGGCGATGGAGAGATCCGGGTTGCCGATGAAGATCGGCGCGCCGAGGAACTCCTGCTGGAAGACGGCGACGAGCTCCTTGAACGTCTGACGGGCGATCGTACGGCTCCACGCCCCGCGGACCGTGATCGCCGGGCTGGCCTCCCAGACGAGTGACGCCGAGGGCAGCACGCTGTCGTCGGTGAAGCCGACGTCGGCCTCGTTGCCCTCGAGGTCGGCGATGGCGGTGCCGCCGGGCGGGACCCAGGTGGCCTGTTCCTCGGGCGAGAGGCGGACGGCGATGTCCGTGGACTCGAAGCGCGCGCCTCCGACGAGCTTGACGGACTCCGAGAGCGGCAGGTCGATCATCGAGTACCACGCCTCGATGTCGATCTCTCCGTCGTAGTCGATGTCGGTGAGGACGTCCTGGATCGGGTGGTTCTCGTTCTCCCAGTTGTCGGTCCAGAAGTCCGTGAAGAAGTTCCCCGAGTAGCTGCCGTTGTCGCCGGAGTTGGAGAAGTTGTCCTGGACGAACGCGCGGTCGACGCTGTCCTGGAAGAGGCCGAGCTTGAAGTAGCCCTCGTCGTCGTCCCACTGACGGAAGGGCAGCTTGACGTTAAGCGAGCCCTGCTTGCTGTCCTCCTCGATCGTCTTGAAGATCCGCTGGAGGAAGCCGAGGTTGATGTTCTCGCCCGGGCGGTTCGGGCCGAAGCCCTGGCCGATGATGGTCGGCGGCGTCGCCGACGTGCCAGGATCCAACCGGTCGGGAGCCCAGGTGGCGCCGAAGAGGCGCTTGTCCGGCTGGTCGAGGTCCGCGAAGCTCGACGAGAGCGTCCAGTCCACCTCTGGCTGATCGAATTCGAAGACCCCGAGCGTGAATGGATCCGTCTGGATCTCGTGCTCGCCGCGAAGCTGGAGCGTGCCGGTCGTCCGCTCGGTGTACTCGAGCGTGTGGTTGCGGATGTAGGGCGCGGAGGAGGAGCCGCCGATCTGCCCCTCGAGGTTGCCCGGATCAGCCGGGTCGTTGACGTCGTAATCCGGGAAGAAGAAGAGCTTGCCTCGGGTGTCCTCGGCGAGAACCGCGACGTCCTCGGCGGTGTGCGAGTAGAGGTACTGAAGGCCGAACTTGTTGTTGTCGAACTCCACGCCTGCCGAGGCCGAGCCGCCCCACTGGACGAATTGAGAGCCGCGCGTGACATCGAAGAGCGCCGTCTGGAACTCGCCGGCAGCGACCGAACCCGGACCCCGCACCTGAGGGATGAGCCCCTCCGAGACGCTGTTCAGCCAGTACGAGTCGTTGCGTCCGTTGTCGTAGTAGCTGCTGTCACGCTCGTAGAACAGCGACATGAAGCCGCCGACCTTGACGCCGTTGTCGAACTCGTAGCTGTCGCCGATGGAGGCGCCCATCTTGTAGTCGATGGGCGCATCCGTCGGAGAGACGCCCACGGCACCGTCCCAGTTCCCACCGACGTTGTCGAGCTGGGGCCCGCGACTGCTGGCCTCCCGGCCGAGCCCGCCGACACCGCCGCCACGGTAGCCGAGGAAGCTGCTCTCGTTCGCGGCCTGGGTGTTGTAGCCGTAGGAGCCGCTGAAGTTCAGGACGGGCTCGTCCGGGACGGACTTCAGCTGGACGTTCACGACCCCGCCCGAGCCGTCGCCCTGGGCGTCGGGGGTGAAGGTCTTGGCCACCGAGATGCTCTCCACGATGGCCGTGGGGAACTGGTCGAGCTCGACCGCGCGCTTGTCCTCGTTGGCCGAGGGCAGGCGGACGTTGTTGACGAGCGACGGGACGTAGCGGTCGGGGAGGCCGCGCACGACCGGCGTCGCGTCGTCCGCGACGGTGGCGCCGGGGATCCGCTTGAGGCCCTCGGCCACGTCCCCGACGCCTGCCTTTCGGAGGAGATCCGCGCCGATGGAGTCGGTGAGGGAGGGCGCCTCCAGCCGCAGGTTCAAGAGGCCCAGCTCGCTCGCGCCGCCCAGCAGCTCGGTCTTCTCGACGAACAGGTCGTCCAGCTCGATGAGCCGGCCCTCGAGGGCCGCATCGACGTCCGTGACCTCCCCGGCGACGACGGCCTGGTCGATCGCGGTGGTGCGGTCGAAGCCGCTCTTGGAGAAGACCAGGGTGTACCCGCCCGGCTCCAGCCCCAGGAACGAGTACCCGCCCTGGGGCCCAGTTTCGGCCACCTCGCGCGTCTCGACGATCGTGACGCGCACACCCGGGACAGGAGTGCCGAAGTCGGCGTCGGTGACGGTTCCGCTGATGGAACCCGACTGCTGGCCGAACCCGAATCCTGCCGTGATGAACAGGAGCCAGACGGCCGCGACGAGGCGATTCACGCTGCTCGATACCACGGGTCGAGGGCGGCGTACGGTACGGGCGGGGACCCGCGAAGGGGGGGAAGTCGTCAGGCCCACGAGCTGCGGTCTGGGGTTCCGCGGAAGGCGGTCGGGGGGGCGACGGTCGGGACGCTATGGGCGTTTTGCAAAGATAGCCTCAAGGGGACGCCGCGTTCCCATGAAGGGGTCGCGACGTTCCGCCGACCCTCACCAACGACCCGCCCATGACCCGATCGGCAACGGGGAGCGCGGAGTCCGGCGCGGGGCAAGGAAGAGGCCCTCTTCCGCCCTCGAAGCCGCTCAGGAGGCTCCGCGACGCAGCAGCGTCCCGGAGGCCGCCGCCGTGGCTGGCGCCCGCCGCAGCTCGCGGCCTCGGAGCCCCAGGCGCCCGAGCACCTGCAAGGCCACCCGCGTGCCTCCGGCGGCGACGGCCACAGTGCTCTGGCCCGGGAAGACGCTGTCCCCGACGAGCCAGAGTCCCTCCGGCAGGGGACGCCCGAGGATCTCCGCGTACTGCAGTAGCCCGGCGCGCCGCGGGATCCCCCCCACCAGGCCCCGCTCGCGGCCGGTCCAGCGCTTGAAGGTGCGCGGCGATCCGGTGAACTCGCGGACGACGGCATCCCACTCGGGAGCACGCAGCGCGATCGTGGCCCGCATGGCCGCCTGGACCTCCTCCACGTAGGCCCGCTGGCCCTC
>PKCK01000124.1 GCA_002862085.1 Planctomycetota bacterium
ATGGGGAATCGCGGCTGCCTGAATCGGAGTCGGCTCAGTGAAGCCCAGCTCGGTTAAGGCGCTCAGCAGGTCGGGACCCAGGCCAAGTGACGCGAAGTCGACCGTCGGGCTGTCAGGGGGCTCGGACGCTGTCATGGATGCACCTCGCCCGCGGTCTATCCCAGCGTGGCTTCGCGGTGGTTCACGGGAGGTCCCCGATGGAGGGCCCGACGGTGGCCGCCGTCCTCCTGGCGGGCGTTCCTGTGGAGGGTGGCGCTGCTTCAGGGTGCAAGGCGAGCTGCTGCGGTGCGTGCGTGATCTCGGGGGGACGACACGGACATCGCCTGGCTCACGGTGAGAGGTGGACTAAAAGACCCGTGGTTGGCTGGTCGTCTGGGGGATGCGCGTCGCTGCATCTGGCGCCACTGCCGACAGCGCTAGGAGCCATGATGCATCGATACGTTCTCTCGCTCGCCCTTCTACCCGTGCTCGCCTGCTCGGGGACCGAGGCCAAGGACGACACCGGCGCAGACACCGGCGGGGTCTCTACGACGACGGAGGCGAGCACCGGCACCACGCCAGCCACCCCGGACTGGGTCAATCCAGAGGTCCCCGACGGCCCCATCCCGCCTCCCGAAGGGACCGGCACCGAGCCCGAGGAGGGGGACTTTGACTGGAGCGGCATCGACGAAGAGCGCCTCGATGAGCGCCTGCCACGAGAGGATCTCAGCTGGGAGGAGTACCCGCAGTACGGCACCGCGACGATCTTGGACTGGTCTGACAGCGAGGCCTGCGTGTGCTTCGACCTCGACTGCTCGACCTGCAGCGAAGCGGACTGCAGCGCCGAGACCTGCACCTACGACCTCAACGAGAGCCACACGCTGACGAAGTACCACGTCGAGCTTCGCGCCACCGAGTACACCGACCACGCGCTGACCTTCGAGGTCAACGTGAGCGCCGACCCGCCCATCGAGTACACCGACATCCAAGACGTCCTCAACCGACTGGAGCGGATCCCGGTCGAGTACTGGTATGGCCTCCAGATCATCACCGAGTTCGGAAACGGCATCCAGTTTCTGGACGGCTCGTACTTTGGCGGAGGTGCCGCTGCGTACGGCGGCATGAACTACATCGACACCCAGACCGCAGACGTTCCTGTGCTGCTCCATGAGCTGGGACACACCTTCGAGCAGTACACCCGCCTCGGAAACCCACCTGCGCTCGAGCCGCAGGACAACATCCTCAACCCCGTCTGGCGACACGCCATCCGCGTCGATGACATCCGCACCTCGAGGTACGGAGACAGCAACGAGTGGGAAGACATGGCCGAGTTCTCGCGCCTCCATGCGCTGTGTCTGATCGAGGACAGCCTCGGCGCGCTTAGGGCGCGAAGCCCCGAGCGCTTCCGGATCTGGGAGCGCATTCTCCTGAACGGCACCACCATCCAGCCATGAGTGGGGCCACGGCATCGGGAGCCGCGGCGGCAGCCGAGTGCGTGGCCCTGCAGCACCGTCGTTTGCCGGGCCTTTGCGCGGGGTGGAGCTGGCGCGCCGCTAGCGCATCACACGCAGAGGTGAGATGGCCATCCGTCCAGCGCGCAGGGTTGACAGCTCCCTGTTCACACCGGTGAACTGCGCTGGAGCCCCCTCGACAGAGGTTGCGACGCCGACACCATACAGGCCGGGCTGCTCCAGGGCCTCACCCGGCACGACGATGAGGTCGAGTCCGTCGGTGTCGTCGATGGACTGGCCCAGCGCTCCCTGGATCTCGGGCTCGGTGGAGAACACCACGTGTCCCCACTCATTCACGATGGTCACAAAGGCAGAGTCGAAGTCCTGGTCGGTGATGTCGATCAACAGGGGCTGGCCGGCGAGGTGCTTCTCGGGGAGTGTGAGACCAGGACGCTCTGGCAGTCGGACCTCAAGCTCCGCCTGCAGCCCGTCGTGGCTGATGTCGAGGCCCCAGGTCGCGCCGATGTCCCAGGAGGGCGACTCGTCGGGCAGGAGGGTGTACAGGCCATCTCCCTCGTCCACGGCCTCGAAGGACGCGCCCTCGGCCACGAGAGACAGGTCGGCTCCCTCCAGCCCCGCCTCGTCGAGGCTGTGCGCGTCGGTTCGCGCATCGGTGAGGAAGAAGGAGGCGGTGGTGCCGCTCGGCATTCCCGCTCGCTCAAATGCTTCACCGAGCACCGGGTCCACGGGCTCCGGAATGTCTAGGATGCGGCCGGCTACCGTCAGGCTCGGACTGGTGAACACCGCGTACATCTGCATTCGGCCTGCCATCATGTTCGAGAGCAGCGTGTTCACCCCGTCGAAGTCCCTGTTGTCGCTGTGCATCATCCCGGCGAGCGCGACCGCATAGATCGATGCATCGGGAAAGGCCGAAGCGGGAATCTCGAGGGTCTGCACCGCCGTGTTGGACACGGTCAGGTCAAAGACCTCGAGGATGCTCTCAGGCTGGTTGGTCCAGGTCGTCTCGCCACTTGCGTCGAAGACGTAGGCGAGCACGCTGTCGTAGCCTAGACCATCGAAGTCCAGCCGCATGGGCGCACCCGGAGTGTGCACCTCCGGCACATAGACCGGTGCGGGGTCGGGCAGCGTGATCGACACTGTTCCGCTGTCGCCCTCCTGCGGCTGCCGCACCTTGAGCGTCCACTGCGCGCCCTGCTGGTAGGACAGGCCATCCTCGGGCAGCAGGCTGAAGACCCCCGCATCCTCCTCGGCTGCCCGGACTCCCTCCACGGTGACCCGTGCACCACTCGAGCTCTGCTGCGCCTCATCGCGCGCACGGGTGTCTCCGACGTAGACGGTCGCGGTCAGCCCAGGCTCGAGGTTCGCATCCTCCATGGCTGCCAGCAACAGAGCGTCGTCGGGCGGCTGTAGATCGAGGATCACGCCTTGCACGACAACGGGGTTGGTGACCTTCTCGACGGCGTCTCGAAGATCGGCAACCGTTTCAATCAATCCGCATCCAGACAACGCAAGCAGCAAGAGTGGCAACGCAAATCTCCTAAGTCTCGCCGCAGACATAGTTGCGGCTGAGAGGAAAAGAAGCACCCTGCTAGGGTTGCTCTAGTCTAGGGCCACAGGGATGCCTGCGCGCCCGCGGGTGTCGCCCCGGCCGCCTCAGGCGATCAGGAAGATGGAATCGTCGGTCTCCCCCGTGGAGCCAGGCGACGGGGTGTCCGGCGTGGCGCTGGAGGTCACCGGCTCGACGGAGGACGTGCTGGTGCGCGCCGGGTCGGGCTCTGGTGGGGTGCAGCCAGCGGCGAGCACCAGGACGAGCGGGAACACGGGACTACCTCGACGCCATCGTAGCCCGGTCTCCGCGCGCGACGCTGCGGCTCACCCCCGGTGAGTGCACCCGGTGCTCTCGGCGGCTGGTTCGGGTCGGGTCTGCGTCAGAAGCTGCGAACGAAGTCGATGATGCTGGTGAATACACCCATCAGACCCTCGCCGGCGACCAGGCCGGATGCGACGGCAAAGCTTAGCTTCTTCGCAGAGGCTGGGCTGGTGTGCTGCCAGATCACGAGGACGAGCGAGCCGATGAACATGGCGACGGCGTAGTAGGCGGGCACGATGAAGGCGATGCCAAAGGCCAGCCCGCTCGGCAGAGAGCGCTTGAGCAGCTTGGGGCCATGCTTGTTGAGCACGGCCATCACGCAGCCGAAGAGCAGACCGCCGATCACGGCCTGGGTCGCCATGGGCGGGAGGGCGTCGAAGCCCTGGCTCAGCAGCTCGGCCATCGCCTTCCAGGCGTGGGCGGCAGGTGCGGGAAAGTCACCCTCGAGGTCGCCGATCTCGTGGACGCTGTCGAAGAGCTTGTAGATCGGAATGCAGAAGAAGACGCCGGCGGCGATGCCGATGAGCTGGGCCTGAAACTGCTTGCGCGGAGAGGCGCCGAGCATGTGCCCGGTCTTGAGGTCCTGCATCATGTCGCCGGCCTGGCTGGCGCCCGCTCCCGTGATCGCGGCCGCCATGAGGTTGGTCGAGATGCTCCCCGGAGTGATGGCGCCGTAGACGAGCTGCGTGACCTTGCCCATGCCGCCGATCGGATTGATGTCGGTCTCGCCGGTCGAGCGCACCGCGATCATGGCCAGGATGCTGGACAGGGCGATGGCGAGGATGCTGAACATCGGGGGAATCCCGAAGACGTACCAGGCGATGATGGTCGTGGCCGTGCTGGCGAGCACGAGCCCCCCCATCCACCACAGGTTGGGGATGGGCTCGGAGTCGTCGGCGACATCCTCGTGCTTCTTGCCGAGGCTCAGGAAGGTGTTCAGGATGGTGCGCCACGACAGAGCGAGGCTGGTGAGGGCATCGGCGACCATGATGGCGACGCCAGGCCAGAGCAGCCAGCCGCGCGGGCCATCGGAGTACGACATGATCTCTCCAGCGGCCCAGCCCTGGGACTGCGCGTAGGGCCCGAGGACGGCCCAGCTGGCGATGGCACCGGCGAGCAGGGAGGCGCCGACGCGCGGTCCGATGAGGATGCCGGCACCCGTCATCAGGGGGCTGACCAGCACGCTGAAGCCCCAGCTCGCCATCACGCCGATGGCGGCCTCCTGGCTCGAGAGGATGTCGGCGCCGACGAGGCGCAGTCCGACGCCCAGCACAGCAAAGAACAGGGCATCCTGCTTGCGCCCGGTCACGTACAGGCCGACGCCTGCAGCGATCGTGAGGCCACCGAGCACCCAGGCGAGGTCCGGCCCCTCGGGGTGCGTGAGCACGGGCATCAGGTACCCGGCGAAGGTGAAGCCCGCGGCGATTCCGGCCCAGGTGAGCAGGGAGTGTGCCTTGGCGACCGCGTCATCCCCCTCCGAGTACATCGCCATGATGGTCTCGGCCGTGGCAGTGCCGGTCGGGAAGCGCAGCTTCTCCTGGAGGACCATCTGGCGGCGCAGCGGCACGGCAAAGAACACGCCGAGGTAGGCCACGGCCAGCGCCCACAGCGTGAGCTGCCACCAGGCGAAGTCGTAGCCGAGCATGCCCATCGCCGGAATCGCAGCGAGGAGGCCAGCGGCAGAGGTCATCGAGCCCGCGGCGGAGCCGGCAGTCTGCGCGATGTTCGTCTCCAGACGGGTGAACGGACTCGCCGGCCCGATGGCCCGGAAGATGCTGAAGCCGAGGATGGCGGCGATCAGCGACCCGCCGAGGGACCACCCGGTCTTGAGGCCGAAGTAGACGTTCATGCACGTGACGAGGCCACCGATGAGGCAGCCGGTGGCCACCGCGCGGAACGTGAGCTGCAGCTCACCGGGAGCGGGCGTATAGAGCCGGTCGCTCGCTTCTTCGGGTGCTGCCTGTGGGTTCGACATGCTCGCTCCGGGTCGACGCGCGGCGACTAACCCCTCACGCCCGACCAAGTTCGATCAACCGCTGTGAAGACGCGACAGGTGCGGCCTCTTCGTCGGGCTGATGGGGACGGACGGGGCTCGCTGGAGGCGGTCCTCGCGGCGTGTGTGCCGACGAGGCCCACGCCCCGCGGCGCATCACAGCCGCTCGATGCGGAGCCGCTGTCGAGACGTGAAGGGACCGTGGGTGGTGACCACCCCGTCGGGCCAGTGAACGTCGACCCGGTCGACCGCGTCCGCGCTGCCGAGACCGAAGTGGAGCTCCATCGGCCCGGAGGCACCGTAGCTCGTCCCCCCCGCGAACAGCGTGCGGGTGTGAACCGACTCTCCGACGTGCACGTCGACTCGCGCTCCGACGGCGAAGGTGTTGGGGGCTGGACTGCGCAGGCTCACCTCCAGCCACGCGTTGTGGCCACAGCGGGAGAGGTAGATGCGTCGCGGCCCATCGATGCTGGGCTTCACCAGATCGAGCCAGCCGTCGTGGTTGAGGTCGGCCACGACCTGCCCGCGACCGTTGGAGGTGTCCGCGGCGCCCCACTCCTCGGCGACGTCTCGGAACGACCCTCCCTCCTCGTGCAGGTAGATCGCGTCGGGCTGATCGCGCTCGTTCTCGGCCTGCTCGGTGTCGATCCAGCCGTAGA
>PKCK01000026.1 GCA_002862085.1 Planctomycetota bacterium
AGTCGACGCCCTGGGCTTCCTCGCGGCATGCTTTCCTGTAGAGCACGCTTTGCCAGGGACCGGTTCGTGCCCCCCGGCCACCCTCGGGCTCCCGGACTGGCTCGAGCGTTTCCGCGACCGGCCCCTCTTTGTCGAAACGGGGCTCGCGCACGGCGACACCGATCCCGACCCCAAGGCGGTGGCCGCGCTCGCTCCGGTCGCGCGCACCGTGATCGGCGTGGACCGCGAGCCTGCCATGATCCGCGCTGCCGAGCAGCGAACGTCCGCGCACGCGAACGTCCAGCTCCGCGCCGGTGGACTCGAGGACCTGCCGCTCGCCGACGGCGAGGCCGACATGGCCGTCTGCATGCTGGTGCTCCACCACGTCGCCGACCTGGAGCGCGCCTTCGCCGAGATGCGACGCACCGTCAGCCGTCGGCTGATCGTGCTCGACATGCTCGCCCACGATCGCGACCTGTACCGACGCACGATGGGGCACCGGCACCTGGGCTTCGACCGCGACGCACTCGTGGCGACCGCCGAAGCCCATGGGTGGTGCCTCCAGCGCTGGACCGACCTCCAGGCGGACGAGACCGCCAAGGGTCCCCCGCTGTTCATCGCCGTCTTTTCTTGAGCAGAGCGCGGCACGCGGTTGCTTTATCCGTCCATCCGGATAGACGGATGGGGTCACTCACCAGCTGAGGTGGTTCTCATGTCTGAGCAGTACAAGATGGACTCCAAGCCCTTCCTCGACACCGGCCTCGCCCTCTTCTCGGGCCTGTCCTACAAGGTCGCCGACATGTCCGAGGCGACCGTCCGCTTCGGCCGCAAGGAGCTCGACCTCGCGCTCCATGAGATGCCGGGCCTGCTCGCACTCCGCGAGGAGTACGGCGCGTCCCAGCCGCTCGCCGGCGCCCGCATCATGGGCAGCCTGCACATGACCATCCAGACCGGTGTGCTCATCGAGACGCTCATCGCGCTCGGTGCCGAGGTCCGCTGGGTCTCCTGCAACATCTTCTCGACGCAGGACCACGCCGCCTCCGCCGTGGTCGTCGGCCCCGACGGCTCCGCCGCCGATCCGAAGGGCCCCGCGGTCTACGCCTGGAAGGGCGAGACCCTCGCCGAGTACTGGTGGTGCACGCTCCAGGCCCTCGACTGGCCGGAGCACGGTGGCTGCAACCTGATCCTCGACGACGGTGGCGACGCCACCCTGCTCGTCCACCTCGGCGCTGAGCTCGAGGAGAAGGGCGAGATGCCTGACCCGTCCAAGGGTGAGTCCGAGGAGCACACGGTCGTCCTCGAGGTCCTCAAGGCCGTCCGTGAGGAGAAGGGCGACAACTACTGGCGCCCCATGGCCAAGATGATCCGCGGCGTCTCCGAGGAGACCACCACGGGCGTCCACCGCCTCTACCAGCGCCTCGAGGCGGGCACCCTCCGCTTCCCGGCGATCAACGTCAACGACAGCGTCACGAAGTCCAAGTTCGACAACGTGTACGGCTGCCGTCACAGCCTCGTCGACGCCATCATGCGCGCCACCGACACCCTGATCAGCGGCAAGCGCGCCCTGGTGCTGGGCTTCGGCGATGTCGGCAAAGGCAGCGTCGACTCCCTCCGTGGCCAGTGGGCCCGCGTCTCCGTCACCGAGATCGATCCCATCTGCGCCCTGCAGGCCTGCATGATGGGCATGGACGTGGTGCGCCTCGAGGACGTGCTCGAGGAGATGGACATCTTCTGCACCGCCACGGGCAACAAGGACATCATCACTGCGGCCCACATGAAGCGGATGAAGCACAACGCCATCGTCTGCAACATCGGTCACTTCGACAACGAGATCGACATGGCCGGCCTCGAGGCCATGCGCGAGACCGGTGAGGTTGAGAAGATCGAGATCAAGCCGCAGGTCCACGAGTGGCGCTTCGCCGAGACCGGCCGCAGCATCCTCATCCTCGCCGAGGGTCGCCTCGTGAACCTCGGCTGCGCGACGGGTCACCCCTCCCTGGTCATGAGCTCCTCGTTCACGAACCAGACGCTGGCCCAGATCGAGCTGCACGCCAACGCCGAGTCCTACGGCATCAGCGTGACCACGCTGCCGAAGCACCTCGACGAGAAGGTTGCTCGCCTGCACCTCGACAAGTTCGGCGCGAAGCTCACCACGCTGCGCGACGACCAGGCCGACTACATCGGCGTGGCGGTCGAGGGCCCCTACAAGCCGGGTCACTACCGCTACTGAGCCCAGTCGCGACCCTGCCGACGGCCGTGGCGACCTCGCGTCGCCGCGGCCGCTGTGCTCAGAGCCGGCCCGGCGAGGCGACGACGCGGACGATACGAGGCCCCATGGGCCAGCAACGCACCCGAGGAGCCCCGCGCGGCTCCACTGACACTGCGCAGTCGTGGAGCAGCTCGGTCGTCCAGGACCGACGCTGGCGAAAGCGTCTCGACCGCCTGACGGATCAGACGACGCCGCCTGCCGAGCGCATTCGGCTCGCTCGCAAGGTGCTGCGCGACGGCAACGACCTGGCCGCGTGCGTGCTGTTCCACACGTGGCGAAGCGAGGACCAGGGCACGGCCGAGCATCCCCTGCGCGCCGTCGCTGGTCCAATGCGCGTGCGCGCGCGGCGAATCCTCTCGCGACCGAGCCGTGCCGCCGGACGGGACCACCGAGAGGCGGCCGGCGTGCTCCGCCTGGCCCCACAGCCACGCGATGCCAAGCTCTTGCTCGAGCGCCTCGAGGACATCCACGACGAGGACACCCGCACGGACCTCCTGTTCGCGCTGACCTCGCTGCACGGCCTGCCGGAGCTCGACGGCCTCGAGGAGGCCCTGGCTGCTCTCGTCACGTCTGCACCGTCGGCTACCCATCCCCGCCTCGCGGCGTTCATCGCCACATCCCCCGCCCCATCGGCGGTCGCGCTGCTGCAGCGTGCGGCTGCCCACCACACAGGACACCGGGATCGATGGCCCTACCTCGTCGCCCTCCTCGAGCGCGCGCCGCAGATCGGGCTCCCCCTCGCCGTGGCACATCGTGATTCCCTCCCCCTCGGCGACCCACGCCGTGCTGCAGTCGACGCGAGGCTCACCTGAAGCCCCGCTTCGCCCATGTGCAGCTCACCCCGCATGCGCGCTCCCCCGAGGCGCTGCTCGCGACGCTCCGCGCACTCGAGGACGCCCTCGACGCCAGCTCGGCCGTGGTCTCGGTGGCCGGCCTCGCGGCAGACCTGGACCTCACGGTGGATCGGCTCGGCCTCGGTGAGCCCGAGGCGGTCCTGCAGCTCCTCGCGAGCCGAATGGAGGAGCACGGCACACTGCGCGCCGGACTGGCCCGAAACCCATGGCTTGCAGCCCTCGCGAGTCAGAGCCCCCGCATCACGGTGGTCGGCGTGCGCGACGAGGAGGCCTTCGTGCGCGCCGTGCCCGTCGCTCGACTCCCCGCCGCACAGCGACTCCAGGCTGCAGGTCTGCAGACGCTCGGGGAGGTCGCCGACCACACGCCCCGTCAGCTCCAGGCCCTGGTCGGTCGTCAGGCTCGCCGCCTGTGGAAGCTCGCCCACGGTGAGGCTCCAGCGCGCATTCGACCTGATGGACGACGAGTGGCCGTCACCGGTCCACCCGAGGCCCTCGCCCGCCAGCTGGCTACTGCTCTGGAGTCGGACGACCTGTGCGCAGGAGCGCTACAGCTGTCGTCGCTCGAGGCCGGTCACGTCACGGTCGTCGGAGGCCGAGCGCTCCGTCCTCCAGCCCAGTCCGCTGCCGCACTCGCACGCGCCATCCCGAGGCACTCCCATCCCGGCTCGCACTGGCGTCTGCTCGCGCTGCGGTGTCTGCCTGCCGCACCTGTGCCCCCGCAGCTCAACCTCCCCCTGTGAGTTCCTCATGGATGCTGATGCACTGCTGGACTTCCTGGCTGCAGAGTTTCCCCAAGCTCTCAGCTTCGGGTTCGACATCGAGGCCGTCGAGCACGACCGCCTCCTGCTGTCCCTCCCCACAGGCGAGGTCCACCTCCGACCCGGAGGCACCGTCTCGGGACCGACCCTGATGACGCTGGCCGACACCGCCGCCTACCTCCTTCTGCTCTCCCGACTCGGCCCCGTCGCCCTGGCGGTCACCACGAGCATCGAGTGCCACTTCCTGCGCAAGGCCCCTCCCGGATGCCTCCACGCTGCTGCCACCCCGCTCAAGATCGGGCGCCGACTGGCGGTCGTGTCGGTCAGCCTCACGGCCGAAGGCGTGGATGGCCCGGTCGGCCACGCGACGGTGACCTACGCCATCCCTCGCACAGCAACCACCTGATCTGGGTTAGCCTGCGACCGGAGGTTCGTATGGCGCGAGTGATGGCCTGCCTGCTGCTCCTGGCCTGTGGGAGCAGCGAGACGGAGGATCGGGTTCCCTTCGTGGAGGACACCGCGCCGCCCGCGGGGACGGCCGAGCTCAAGCAGGCCTGCTACGAGGCGTGCGATGCCCGCTACAAGGGCGCGGAGGGCTGTCCGCCAGAGACCGGCGAGGAGCTCCGTGACGGCTGCTGGGACGAGTGCAACGCCAAGGCGGCACGGCTCGTCGAGGCTTGTCTCGCCGACGCCGAGGCCTACTTCAGCTGCATCGAGGACCTCGACTGGCTCTGTGCGCAGGGCGAAGACGAGCCTCGGGTGCTCGACGAGGAAGCCTGCGCAGCCGAGACCGCGAAGTACGAGGCGTGCCCGATCTAGGGGCTACTCTCGACGAATGGCCTCGACGTACTGCCGAGTGCCGACATCCTCGAAGACGCTGAGGGTCTGGTCGGGCCAGAGCACCTCGAGTCGATCGATGACCTCGATGTCGTCGAGCCCGAAGTGCAGCTGGAGCGGACCGGCCGAGAACATGCCGGTGCCGCCCGCGGTGAGCCAGCGCGTGAACACGCGGTCGCCCGCGACGACACGCACCTTGGCGCCGATGGCGTCGCGGTTCTTCGCCGTGAGATCGGTCAGCTCGACTCCGAGCCAGCTGGTGTCCGCGCAGTTCTGCATCAGCACGTGGGTGGGGCCGTTGATGTTGCCCTTCACCACATCGAGCCATCCGTCGTGGTCGAGATCGGCGACGACCAGCCCACGACCTGGCTCGACATCTGCAAAGCCCCACTCGTCGGCCCGGTTGACCAGCAGACCTTCATCGTCTGCAATCCACAGGGCGTCCTTCGCCCAGTAGGGGTCGTCCAGCAGGCTCAGGCTGGGAAAATCGTCCCAGTAGCCCCACAGCATGGGCACATCGAGGTCGCCGTCATTGTCGATGTCGACGTACTCCGCCCCCCAGCCGAAGGTATGCCCCTCGTCGCGGTCGGGAGCGAGCCCGCGCGCCCCGGCGTACTCAATCCACAGTCCGCCCGACGGGTTGTCGGGCATGGGCGTCGAGAGCATCAGGGACAGGCGACCGGTGCTCGACTGGACGAAGTCGGGAAGGCCATCGTCGTTGGCGTCTCCGATGCCGATGCCCATGCCATTGAAGCCCAGCTGGAAGCCACTGAACTCGTCCACCGTGAAGCCGATGCCGACCTCGTTGACGAGAATCGCGGAGGGCTCCAGGTAGAAGAAGTCCGTGATCGAGACGATCTCGGGGTACCCGTCGCCGTTGATGTCGATGAACGGGTTCATGAAGGTGTAGGCATCCTGGACGCGCGCCGGCAGCCAGTCGCTCACGTCCTCGAACTCAGAGCCGCCATCACCGAGGTACAGTCGAGAGGGCTCGCGCGACGCCTCTGGACGCGGAGGAATCTCGGCGTAGTTGCCGACGAGCAGGTCGAGGTCACCGTCGAGATCGAGATCGGCCCACGCGCTGGTGAGGCTCAGGTACGGAAAGCGCTCGAGCCCGACCTCCGTGGCGACGTCGACGAAGTTGCCGGATCCGTCGTTAGCCAGCAGGAGGTTGGGA
>PKCK01000100.1 GCA_002862085.1 Planctomycetota bacterium
CTGCGTCCGGCGCGGAAGCGCCGCGCGAACCCATGCGGCGATGTCCACCGGCCGCCTCGACCCCGCCCGCGACTGGTTCGCCGCTCGCGGCTGGAGCCCGTTCTCGTTCCAGGAGGAGACCTGGCGGCGCTACCTCGACGGCGAGAGCGGCCTCGTGCATGCGCCCACGGGCTTCGGGAAGAGCCTGTCCGCGTGGATGGGCCCGCTGCTCCAGGCGCGGGCCGCGGCGCCGGAGGCGAGCGCTCCGACGAAGCGCGCCGACGCCGCGCCCCTGGCGGTGGTGTGGATCACGCCCATGCGCGCCCTGGCGTCGGACCTGGTGCGCAACCTCGGGCTGGCCGCGGCGGACCTCTGCCCCCACTGGCTCGTGGAGGGCCGCAGCGGCGACACCGGCAGCACCGAGCGCTCGCGTCAGACCCGGCGCCTGCCCTCGGCGCTGGTCACGACGCCCGAGTCCCTGACCCTGCTCCTCTCCCGTGAGGACGCGGCCGAGCGCTTCGCGGGGCTGCAGGCCGTCGTCGTGGACGAGTGGCACGAGCTCTTCGGCACCAAGCGCGGCGTGCAGACCGAGCTCGCCCTCGCGCGCCTGCGCGCCCTCGCGCCGGAGCTGCGCACCTGGGGACTGAGCGCGACCCTCGGGAACCTCGAGGAGGCGAAGGACGCGCTCCTCGGCGGCGCGCCCGGCGCGCTCGTGCGCGGCGCGGAGTCCCGCGAGCTGGAGATCTCGACCCTGCGGCCCGAGTCCATCGAGCGCTTCCCGTGGGCCGGGCACATGGGCCTGCGCCTGCTCGACGAGGTCGCGCGCGCGCTCGACGACTCCTCGAGCGCGCTGGTGTTCACGAACACGCGGGCCCAGGCCGAGCGCTGGTACCAGGCGCTCTGCTACGCCCGCTACGACGAGCGCGACCGCATCGCCCTGCACCACGGTTCCCTCGACCGCGAGGATCGCGCCGAGGTGGAGCGGCGCATCGCGGAGGGCGAGCTGCGCTGCGTCGTGGCGACGTCGTCCCTCGACCTCGGCGTCGACTTCACGCCGGTGGACCTCGTGGTCCAGGTGGGCAGCCCCAAGGGCATCGCGCGCCTCGCCCAGCGCGCGGGCCGCTCCGGTCACTCCCCCGGGCGCACGAGCCGCTTGCTCTGCGTGCCGGCCCAGGCCCTCGAGCTGGTGGAGTTCGCCGCCGCTCGGGGCGCCATGGAGCGCGGCGAGGTCGAGCCCCGCGAGCCCCTGGAGCGGCCCCTCGACGTGCTCGCGCAGCACGTGGTCACGGTGGCGGCGAGCGGGCCCTTCGACGCGGACGAGCTCCTGCGCGAGGTGCGCGGGACGCGCGCCTTCCGCGCGCTCGAGGACCAGGAGTGGGCCTGGGTCCTGGAGTTCGTGCAGTTCGGCGGCGAGGCGCTGAGCGGCTACGAGCGCTACGCGCGCCTCGAGCGCGGCAAGGACGGCCGCTACCGCGCCGGCTCGCGCGCGGTGGTGCGCGACCACCGCGTGAACATCGGCACCATCGCGGGCTACGGCAGCCTCGAGGTCGCCTTCCGCAGCGGCAAGCGGCTGGGGACCATCGAGGAGATGTTCATCGCGCGGCTGAAGCCTGGCCAGGCCTTCACCTTCGCGGGCAAGAGCGTCGAGCTGGTGCGCGTCGACGACAGCCGCGCCGTCGTGCGCGCCGCGGCGAAGCCCAGCGCCCTCGTGCCGCGCTGGTACGGCGGGCGCATGCCCCTCTCGAACGAGCTCGCCGAGGCGGTGCGCGAGGCCCTCGAGCGCGTCGAGCACTGCGTGCGCACCGGTGAGTCGACGGGCGAGCCCGAGCTCGACGCCGCCGTCCCCCTCTTCGCGCTCCAGGACGAGCTCTCCCGTGTGCCGACCCGCGACGAGCTCCTGATCGAGCGGGTCCGCACCCGCGACGGCGACCACGCGTTCCTCTTCCCCCTGGAGGGCCGCCTCGTGCACGAGGGCCTCGCAGCTCTCCTCGCGTGGCGCGCCACGCGCCGCGCGCCCGCGACGGTCACCCAGTGCGCCACCGACTGGGGTCTCGAGCTCATGACGCGGAAGGAGCTCCCGGTCGCCGACGGCGACTGGGCCGCGCTGCTCTCCCCGGACGACCTGCTGGAGGACCTGCTCGCCTGCCTCGACGGCGCCGGCCTCGCGAAGCGCCAGTTCCGCGAGATCGCGCGGGTCGCCGGGCTCGTGCACCCGGGCCTCCCCCACGCCCGCAAGGGCGCCCGCCAGCTCCAGGCCTCGTCCGGGCTCGTCTACGAGGTCCTGCGCGAGCACGATCCCGACAACCTGCTGCTGGAGCAGGCGCGCCGCGAGGTGATGGAGCGCACGCTCGAGCTCGGCCGCATGCGCCGCGCCCTCGAGGCCCTGCGCGGCCGGCGCATCGTGGTCACCCGCCCGCCGCGCCTCACGCCCCTCGCCTTCCCGCTCTGGGCCGAGCGCGTGCGCGACCGGGTCTCGTCGGAGTCCTGGGAGGACCGCGTACGCGCCATGGCCTCGCGCCTCGAGGGCCAGGTCGCGGCGCATGACCGCAGTTGATCGACGGCCCGATCCCGCGTCTCCTTCTCGCGTGACCGCCAGCGACCTCGAGCTCCACCACGGGGGCGCGCTCCTCGAGCTGTGCCCCGAACGCGCCGCCTTCCGGCCGGACCGCGAGGAGCTCCTCGTCGCCGACGTGCACCTCGGCAAGGCCTCCGCCTTCCGCCGCGCCGGCCGGCCGATCCCCCACGGCACGACCGCCACCGAGCTCGAGCGCCTCGACGCGCTGGCGGCGCGCAAGGGCGCGCGGCGCCTGACCTTCCTCGGCGACCTCTTCCACGACTCGGTCGATCGGGACGGCCCCACCGCTCGTCGCTTCCGCGCGTGGCTCGAGCGCCGGACCGACCTCGAGATCACCCTCGTGCGCGGCAACCACGACCGCCACGCGGCGGACCTGATCGAGGAGCTGCCCTTGCGCGCGGTGCCCGAGCCCGCGGACGCGTCGCCCCTCGCCTACCGTCACCACCCCTCGCCGGGCGCCGCGGCCCACGTCGCCGGCCACGTCCACCCGGGCGTCCGCCTCGACGACGGGAGCGACCGGCTGCGCCTCCCGGTCTTCTGGCGCCGCGCGGGGGCCCTGGTGCTGCCCGCCTTCGGCTCCTTCACCGGGCTCCAGCTCGTGGAGCCCGAGCCCGACGACGACCTCGCCGCCGTCACCCCGACCGGCGTCGTGGCGATCACGAACCGCCGCGCGCTGCGCAGCCGGTGAGCGCCGGGGCGCCCTTCGGACCGAGGGGATCGCTGCCCACACGCGGGAGCCCGCTCGCAACACGATCGGCGCGGCTTTCGTGATCGGAGGGCCGATCCGTGCTCCACTGGATGGATGGACACCCGCAAGCTCCTCATCGCGCTCGCAGCGGCGTTCGTCGCCGTCCTCGGGTGGCTCGCCGTCCGGGGCCGTCAGGCTCCCGGCAGCGATCCCCTTCCCGGGCCCTCGGTCGCGAGCGATGCCACCACCGACTCCGAGGAGGCGCCGGCCGAGCTCGCGGCCAGCGAGGCGAGGACGGCCTCGCGCAGCGCCGCCGCAGCGGAAGCGACCGACGCCAGGGGCGCGGAGTCCGATCGCGACGGGCTCCTCGCCGGGGTCGTCATGAGCGAGACCTCCGGCGCGCCGCTCGCGGGCGCGCGGGTGATCGTCACGCGCCGGCCCAACTCCGACTACCGCTTCCCGGACATGAACGAGCGGAACGCTCGCGAGGCGGTCACGGAGGTCGTCACGGACGACGCGGGGCGCTTCGAGGTCGCCGTCCCGACCGCCCTGCCCCTGGACCTCGAGACGCGCGCGGCCGGGCACGCCTCGAGGCGGCGCTCCCACGTCTTCGCCGGCGAGGACCTGGTGCTGTGGCTCATGGCGGCGGCGACCCTCGAGGGAACGCTGACGCGCGCCACGGACAGCTCTCCCGTGGAGAACGCCCTGATCGTCGGCTGGGGCGATCGTCGGATCGAGGTGTGCCGGACGCGCACGGGTCTCGCCGGCGAGTTCCTCTTCGAGGACCTCCCGTCCGGGCTGCTCACGCTGGAGATCACGCCGGAGGACGCCGCGGTGCCGCCCTCCCGCAGGGTCGAGGTCGAAGCGGGCACGCGCACGCGGGTCGACCTGGTCCTCGATCCGGGGGTTCGCATCCACGGCGTCGTGACCGACCCGAGCGGCCGGCCCATCGCCGGCGCCGAGGTCGGGCTCGGCGGATCCTTCAAGCGATCCACGACGACCGACGTCGAGGGGGAGTACGAGCTGCTCGGGGTCGGCGGCGCGAGGCGCCGGGACCTGACGGACCTGCGGGCGCGCGCCGAGGGCCACGGGGGCGAGCGCGCGAAGCTCCCGTTCGCCGAGCTGACCGAGGACACCAGAGTGGACTTCGTCCTCAGCGCCGGCCGGGTCGCGACGGGCCGCGTCGTCGATCCGAAGGGCGCTCCGCTCGCGGGTGTCTACGTGGCCGGGTCGGGCACGAAGAGCGCCGAGGGCCTCTCGAGGACCGACTGGGTCTCGACGGTCACGGACGCCGAGGGGCGCTTCACCCTGAACTCGCTCCATCCCCTCATCGACCACCAGCTCTTCCTGAAGAGGGACGGCCTCGGCACCCGGGTCTACGACTTCCCCGCCGATGAGACCGAGCGCGAGCGCGTCGACCTCGGGGACCTCGTCCTGCACGCGGGCGGACGCATCGAGGGCGTCGTGACGACCAGCGCTGGCGAGGCGATCCCCGGGCACCTCGTGAAGCTCAGGGGGGCGAACGGCGACCTCGGGCGGTACCGCCCCGACGCGGAGGCGATCCCGAAGACGTGGGTGACGAGCGTGCGCGAGTCCCGCACCGACAGCGAGGGGCGCTTCCACTTCGAGGACGTCCCCGGGGGCGCCTTCGACGTGACGACCACGGTGCCCGGCCAGCCGAGCGCCAAGGACGAGGTGAGCGTGGAGCTGGAGGAGGGTCAGAAGGTCGACGGCCTGTCCCTCATGCTCGAGCTCGGGATCCCCATCACGGGCGTGGTGCTCACACCCGACGGCTCGCCGGCCCCGGGGATCTTCGTGCAGGTGGCGGGCGGGCCCGACCAGCCCCGGATCCGCGCGCGCTCCGGCGAGGGCGGCCGCTTCGAGCTCGTCGGCGTCACCGAGGCCATGGGCGAGGTGGAGCTCTTCACCATCGTCGCGTCCTACAACTGGTACAACCCCGACGCGCAGCTGGGCGCGAGCCCGACGGCCCGCGCGAGCGCCGGCGACTCGAACGTGAAGCTCGTCCTGCGCGAGTTCGTGTCGCTCTCGGGCCGCGTCGAGGACGCGGACGGCACGCCCGTGGTGGATGCCCAGGTCCTCGCCTTCCGAGCCGGCGCCCCGCAGCGGAAGGACAACGCCCTGAAGGCCGCGAGGACGGACGAGAACGGGGAGTTCAGCCTCGACCTGCCCGAGCAGAGCGAGGTCGATCTCGTCGCGAAGTTCCCGGCCGACCTCGAGGCGTCGGCCGAGGAGGACGCCGAGGACGAGACGCCGGAGCCCGCGGTCCTCGAGTTCGTCGCGAGCAACGCGAAGGACGTCGTCCTCCGCTTCGAGCGCTGAGAGGTTCTCTCCCGATGACGGCCAGGAGCCGCGTTCGGACGCGACGGCCCCTCGGCTGATCGAGCAGCGACCGCCCCTCGAGGGAAGCGTCCCGGAGCCATGCCGAAGCCCACACGACACGGTCCGTGGAAGATCTGGTTCCGCGCCAACGTCTTCATGTACGCGCACCTCCTTCGCGCCCAGCGCCAGGGCAGCGGCACGGTCCACAGCCTCATGTGCGAGGACTGCCC
>PKCK01000079.1 GCA_002862085.1 Planctomycetota bacterium
AGGACGTGGTGAAGCGGGTGGCGGAGCGCTGTTACCTGCCCATGAACGATGTTCTCCGGCGCGCGATCGAGGAGACGGAGGGCGCATTCCGGGTCGCTTTCTCGATCTCCGGGACGGCGCTTCGCCAGTTCGAGCAGTGGTGTCCCGAGGTCATCGACAGCTTTCGCGGGCTCGTGGCGACAGGCGGCGTGGAGCTGCTCTGCGAGACCTCGCGGCACAGCCTGTCGGCGCTCGTGAACCCCGAGGAGTTCGCGTTCCAGGTCGAGGAGCAGCGCGCTCTCCTGCTTCGACTCTTCGGCGTCCAGCCGACCACCTTTCGAAACACGGAGCTGATCGTGGATCCGTCCGTGGCGCGCCAGGTTCGCGACCTCGGCTTCGACCTCCTCGTCGGTGAAGGGGCGGACGTGATCATGGACGGTCGGGCACCGTCCCATCTGTTCGAGATCGACGAGGCCCCCGGGCTTCCGATCCTGCTGCGCGACTATCGCTACTCGGACGACATCGCCTTCCGCTTCAGCAACCCCGCATGGGAGGAGCACCCGCTCTTCGCCGAGACCTTCGTTCGTTGGATGGGTGATCTGGACGCGGACCGAGTCGTCGGTCTGTTCATGGACTACGAGACCTTCGGTGAGCATCAGTCCGCCGACACGGGGATC
Source organism: Planctomycetota bacterium (assembly GCA_002862085.1). Classification (GTDB taxonomy): domain Bacteria; phylum Planctomycetota; class UBA1135; order UBA1135; genus Saltatorellus. Next base: position 657 of record PKCK01000079.1, read on the forward strand.
TTCGACTTCATGTCGGCCCTGCCTGGCCAGGCGCTGGATCACGGAGGGATCGACTTCAAGACCCCGGCGGAGCTCCGCCCGCGAGGCGCACGCGGTCCGGCGATCCGCTATCCGCGTCCCGTGTCCTGGGCGGACGAGGAGCGGGATCTCTCGGCCTGGTTCGGCAACCACATGCAGCGCACCGCCAGCGACGCGATCTGGTCCCTGCGCGATGCCGCGCTCGCGTCGAGCGATGCCGCACACGCCGAGGAGTGGCGTGACCTCACGACCTCGGATCACGTCTATTACGTGGCGACCGCCTGCGCGACGGACGGAGACGTCCACGAGTACTTCAGCCCGTTCGGGAGCCCGCACGACGCCTTCCTCACCCTGATGAACGTGGTGGAGGACTTCGGCCGTCGTCTTGGAATTCGCTGAGCCGGGCCGCGCCTCCGTCGAGAAGTGGCAGGGCGGCGCCTAGAATCCGTGCATGGGACCGGTCCTCCTCGCGTCGACGCTGCTCCTGCCATGGGGCCTCTGTCCGGGGGCGCCGTACATCTCCCAGGACCTGACGCTGGAGGAGAGCGAGGCGATCGCGAGCTTCTCGGGCGCGGTCTTCCAGGAGTGGTCGGAGGCGCTCCGCGCGGGCCGAGACCCCTTCGCGGATGACGGCGCGCGCGCTCTGCTCGGGTCGAGGAGAGGCACCGCAGTCACGATGGCGGGGGAGTCCGCGCCGTCGAGGCCGGAGGGACGGGACTGGCTGGTCGTCCGGACGATCTCACCGCTGGTCGAGGAGGTCTCCGGGCCCCGGGCGGCCGTCGTCAGGACCTTCGAGGAGCTCCGTCGCCTCCTCGGCGGTGTCCCGGATCGTCCCTTGGAGATCGCCGTGAAGGGGGTGCGTCCGGATCTCGACCTGGACGGTGAGTACGACGTCAGCATGCGCGTCAGGGCCGTCTCGGTCACGGCCGGCCGGCAGGTGCAGGCGCGCTGGGTCGCGCGCTGGTGGATCGAGGGAGAGCGACGCAACCTCCTCGGCCTGCGCTGCGAGTACGGTCCGGCCCTCGCGATCGAGGGGAAGGAGGTGCCCGCGTTCCAGGACGTCGCGGGCACCGTGCTCGCCGGGCGAGGAGGCGGGGTCCTCCAGCGGTCGATCGCTGACCTCGCGTCGCGGATGGACGCGAGCTTCGGCGTCGGTGTCCTCGGCCACCACGGCGTGACCGTGGCCGACGTCAACGGGGACGGGATCGAGGACCTCTACCTCTGCCAGCCGGGCGGGATCCCCAATCAGCTCTGGATCCGACAGGCGGACGGGAGCGCCATCGAGGCCGGCGCGGCGGCCGAGCTCGACGTCCTCGACGCCAGCTCGAGCGCCCTGTTCCTCGACCTCGACGGAGACGGGGATCGTGACCTCGCCCTGGCGTCGGGCTCCTCGTTGGACCTCTTCGCGCGGACCTCGGACGGATTCGTGAACGTGCGTCGCTTCTCACGGCCGGGGATCACGGGCCTCGCCGCCGCCGACGTGGACATGGACGGGCTGCTGGACCTCTACGTGTGCGCCTACGCGGGTCCGTACACCGGGGGAGCTCTCCCGCTGCCCTACCACGACGCGGAGAACGGCGAGATGAACATGCTCCTGATGAATCGGACGCGCGCGCGGGATGCGCTCAGCTTCAGGAACGAGCTCGAGATCCGGGGCCTCCTCCCCGGCGCGAGTCGCTTCAGCTTCTCGGCGGCCTTCGCGGACGTGGACATGGACGGTGATCCCGATCTCTACGTCGCCAACGACTTCGGTCGCAACGCGCTCTACGTCAACGACGGAGCCGGTCTGTTCGAGGAACGAGCGGAGGCCTCCGGTGTCCTCGACATCGGCGCCGGGATGGGCGTGTGCTTCGCCGATCTCGATCAGAACGGAACGCCCGACCTCTACGTGTCGAACATGGAGTCGTCGGCGGGGCGGCGCCTCACCGGTTCCAAGGCGTTCCGGCCCGCGATGAGCCCCGAGCTCGGAGTGATCTTCAAAGGGCATGCGAAGGGGAACTCGCTCTTCCTCGGCCGCGGTGATGGGACCTTCGACAGCACGAGGCTCGCCGAGGCGGGGCGCTGGGCCTGGGGCTCGATCCCCGTGGATCTCGACGGGAACGGGGCGCTCGATCTCTACGTGCCCAACGGTTTCGTCACCGGAGAAGGCGGCGAGGATCCGGACCTCTGAAGCTCGTTCTGGCGCCACGTGGTGGCGCAGACACCTCTTCCCATCGCCGGCGAGTCCGGCGACGACGTCGAGCAAGCCTACGTCGCTGGCTGGGCCGATCTGAACGAGCGGATCCGGAGGGGCGAGCCCTGGAGCGGCAGCGAGCGAAACGCCGCGTTCGTGTCGGTGCGCGACGGCGCTGATCGCCTGAGCATGGTGGACGCGGCGCCGCTGCTCGGGCTGGACGACCCGGGTGATGGCCGCGCGGCGGCCCGGATCGACATCGACTTCGACGGCGACGACGACCTGGTCCTGAGCCAGCGGACGGCGCCGCGACTCCGGATCATGCGGAACGCTCTCGCGGACGGCAGCCTGGGGGTCGCGGTGCTTCTCGAGGGGACCCGATCCAATCGCGAGGCGGTCGGCGCGACCGTCTACGCCTCGGTGGCCGCGGAGAGCCCGTCCGCGGCAAGCCGCGTGCAGGCGCGGTCGCGCGCCGCCGGGACGGGCTACCTGGCGCAGTCCAGCTCCTGGTTGCGATTCCACTTCGGCTCCCGCGGGGACGCTCGGCGAAGCCCCCGCGTCCGACTCCAGGTTCGCTGGCCGGGGCCGGGCGAGGGGCGCGTCGAGGACTTCGGTGAGGTCCGCACGGGTCGGTCGTTCCTCCTGCGCGAGGGGGCGGGGACACCTGTCGAGATCACCCGTCCAGCCGCTCTGGTCCTCGAGGGACGCGCGATCGCCAGCCCCGATCCCGACGAACCCCTGCGGGTCGCGCTTCCGGTCTTCTCCAGCGCTGCGAGCCTCGACGTGAGGGCCTCGTCCGGCCGTCGCGCCGAGATGTTCGGCCTCAGCTCCGACGGTCCCCGGGGCGTGGGCCGCCCCGCCGTCGCGATCGTCGTGGACTCCCGGGATCCTGGAGGGCTGGAGGGGCTGGGTGACCTCGCTGCGCTGTCGGCGGACGCGTCCCGCGGTTCGGTGCCGCTCTTCGCCATGGACGTCGCCGGCCTGCTCGATCCCGGCGGGCCGGACCGGCTCCCCTTCGCGGAGACCATGCTCGCTGCGTCGGGCTGGACCGGTGAGGTCCTGTCGGCCGAGGGCGATTCGCTCGCTGTCCTGGAGGAGTTCTTCGCCTGGCGGCTCGGAAGGGAGCGGCCCCCCGCGCTTCCCTGGTCGTTCATCTTCGATCCGGAGGGCAGGATCGCTCACATGCGAACCGCCCCCTGGGGAGCGGGGCAGCTCGGTGAGGACCTGACCCTCCTGCTCGAATCCGTGGATCCACGCCGGGCGGTCGCGGCGCCCTTCGGTGGCCGCTGGCTCGATCCTCCGGGTCCGGTGGATCTCTCCGGGCTGAAGACGCGCCTGGAGGCGCGGGGGGCGACGGGCGCCGCACGCGAGCTGGGCCTCGCGAGAGTGGAGATGTCGAGCGAGCTCGGCGCGGGGGATTCGACCCTTCGGCTCGCGGTGGCCCAGCTCAGGAGCGGGCAACTCCAGCGCGCCGAGGAGTCGTTCCGCAGGGCGCTCGCGGCCCGGCCGGCGAGCCTCGAGGCCCGCCAGGGGCTCGCGCTGACGTTGCAGGCGGCGGGCCGTGTGCCCGAGGCCTTCGACGCCTGGAGCCAGGCGCTGGCCCTCGCTCCGGACGACCGCACCTCCCTCACCAACCACGCGTTGCTGGCCATCCGGAGCGGGGAGCTCGCCGCCGCCGCGGCCGACCTGGAGGCACTGGGCCGGCAAGGGCCGGAAGCCGCATCGGCGGTGGAGCGGATCCGGCTCGAGCTCGAGGCCCAGGGGGCGGCATCCGAGGCATCCGGAAATAGTCTTCGCGAGGATCCGAAGAAGGATGACGGAGAGGCCCCCTGAGCGCGCGCCTCGTCCTCCGTTCGGCCGCCGACCGCGAGGACTCGCCCGCGGCGCTCGGACCGGAGCACCCCTCGTCGAGGCCCGCGCTGGCCGCATGATTTGACCCGATCCCTCGCATCCTCCTCCTCGCCAGGCGAGGAGCCGACCCGACTTCGTGAGCTGGCGTCGCTCCTTCGCGAGAAGGTCCCTGCCACGTGGCGGGCAGGGGGCGAGGGCGGAGCGGCCGTCGAGTGCCGTGCGCGCGCCCTGGAGCGGTTGGAACGAGACCTCTTGCCCAGGACCGCCGGGGCTCACTCCCACCTCGTGGTCGGGATCGTCGGACCCAACAACTCAGGTAAGTCCGCTCTGTTCAACGCGTTGGTGTCGAGCGCGGAAACGAGCGCTGGGGCGGCGCCGCGGGAACGAAGTCCCTCACGTCCCACCGGCGGGGTCACGCGCAGGCTGGTCGGAGCGGCCCACCCGACGCTCGTCGAACTGCTCACCAGCGAGCCGACGCTGCAGAGCTTCGCGATGACTCGCATCGAGGCCGGTGTGGATCCGACCGAGGACGCGCCGCCGGGGAGAGCGGACGAGCTCCTGCTCGAAAGCGTCGAGACCCTTCCCCGCTCGCTGCTGCTCGTGGATACGCCGGATTTCGACAGCGTCTTCGTGAGGAATCGGGAGGTCACCGACGCGCTCCTCACCGTGTGTGACCTCGTGGTCGTGGTGGTGACGCGACACACTTATCAGAACAACGACGTCGTGCAGTTCCTGCGCGAGTGGCTCGCGAGGGGGCGACCCTGGGTGCTCGTCTACAACGAAGCCCTGGACGAGGCCACGACCCGGGCTCACGCGGCGAAGATCGCCGCGGACATCGAATCGCCGCCGGAGGCCGTCTTCCAGGCCCCGTTCGACGTCGCCGTGGCGGAGGGGCGTGCCGCGCTGGTCCCGCGGGGTCTCTCGGGCGATGGGCCATGGACTCGAGTGGAGGGCCCGCTCGGCCCATGGCTTCGAGATCTCGGACGCGCCGAGGAGCTCAAGGGTCGCTCGCTGGCCGCGTCCCTCGCGGCCCTGGAGGAGGATCTGGAGGAGCTTCGTCTCGCCGCGCTGTCCGAGCTCGCCGGCGTGGCCGAGTT
>PKCK01000065.1 GCA_002862085.1 Planctomycetota bacterium
CATCGTCGTCGTCGTCGTCGTCGTCGTCGTCGTCGTCATCGTCGTCGTCGTCGTCGTCGTCGTCGTCGTCGTCGTCGTCGTCGTCGTCGTCGTCGTCGTCGTCGTCGTCGTCGTCGTCCCCGTCGTCGTACTCGCAGGAGTCGTCGTCGTGCGTCGCTTCCGGGTCGAAGTTCAGTGCCGCGGCGTCCGTGCAGCCGAGGACGGCGTACTCACAGGATCCGTCGTCTTCCGTGGCCTCCAGATCGAAGTTCAGCGCACCCTCGTCGGTGCATCCGTAGACCACGAAGAGGCAGGACCCATCATCGTGGGTCGCGTCGGGATCGTAGTTGCTGGCGAAGCTGTAGATGCACCCCCAGACGGGCTCCCTCACATCCAGCCAGAGAACGTCCGAGAGGACCCCGGCGCCCGAGTCGGGGGACACGGCCACCGCCTGGAAAGCCCGCTCTCCTGGTCTGTAGCCATGCCCGTACATCATGCTGACTTCAGCATCGCCGTGCTCGTCAGCGATGGCGCGGCCGGCGTAGCCGAGACGAGCTCCGATCCCCATGCAGAGGTCGTCGGCGTACACCATACACGGACCGTCCATGGCCTCCCGCGCGAAGAACAGGTGGACCCGCTGGCCAGGCTCGGCACCCGAGACGTGCACGCTGTTGGCCATGCCCATCCAGAGCGTGTCGCCCGTCAGTGTGAGGCCCGGCGCAGGCCGATGCCCCTCCTGACTGAGCTGGCTCCACTCGACGGGAAGCTCGGGATTGTCGAGATCCACGACCGCGGGGTCTTCGCCCGTCGAACAACCAATCAGCCAGACTGCACAGCAGAACCAGGTACGCATCACTGTCCCCAAGAAGGCGAGCTAGAGGAGCCGCCCCGTGAAGTGTACCACTAGCGAGCGCATTCCCTCCGCCATCAAGAGCATTATGCAGTATGCGGCGCAGCTCTCATGGGCTGTCAACCAGCCCATTCAGAAGATCGTGGGTTGCAAGCTACCGAGACGTCACTCGGTGAGCCGCCCCCGCCCTCCCCGGCCCGCATCCCACATGGCCGTGATGGCGCCGTCCCCCCGCACCAGCCACCGAGCGACCGCACGGTGCCCCCGGTCGGGTAGGTCGGCGTAGATCAGGTTCGCGCTCGAGACCTGCAGCTGGCCCCAGCCATCCATGTGCTCCAGCACCTGCGTGGTCGAGCCGCGCACGACGCTCGCGCCGTCGTCAAGCTCTAGCGCGGCGAAGGGAGCGGGGGCCGTGCCGATCGACTCTGCCAGCGCCAGACCAGAGGTGGGTAGGAAGCCCACATTCTCAAGGACCAGCGTGACCTCTCGAAGTCCGTCGGCACAGGTCTCCACGCGCAGCTCTGCGTGCACGCGCGGCAGGCTCCTCCGCACCCGATCCGCCACGGCATGGCCCTTGGCACACTCGGCCGCCAGCTCTTGCTCGGGAGGGTTGCGAACCGTCCGCAGGTACTCCAGACCACCCACCTCGACCGGGCCCAGCTGCGGGTGGTCGAAGGGTCGCCATGGCGACCACGTGTCGGCGCCGGCCGCCCAGGTCTGGAGCAGCCTGCACAGCACATCCGGATCGGGCCGCCTGAAGAACTCGACAGGCTTGTCGATCTGCTCCCCCACCCTCGCGTAGGGATCCCAGAGCTCCAGGGTGTACCCAGGCACCCCGAAGGTGGTGGAGAGGGTGTCGGCCCAGACTCCCACGATGGCCTTGTTGGGGTCGTACATGAAGTCCGGGTAGGTCCGAATGACGCGGTAGCCGGTACCCTCGACGGCCTGTGTCGCCAGCGACTCCATCAGGCGAATGTCGGGCTCGGCGAGCGGGGTGTCCTTGCGGTAGGGCTGCGTGAGGATGCAGCCCGTGTAGGTGTGATTCGTCACAGCCGCCGCGATGCGCCGCCTGCCCCGAAACGCCTCGACGACCGCCCGCGACTCCGGCTCGGAGAGCGGGTAGTCGCCACCGTCCATCCCGAACATCGTGAAGCGGCGCCAGGAGCCGGGGAAGTTCCGATTGAGGTCGAGACCATGCTCACGCGGAGCCGCGGTCCACGTGACCCCGTCCCACTCGATGAACTCGCCCTCCGAGGCGAGGAAGTAAGCGTCAGATGGATCGTCATCGACCGTGCGCGGCCGAGGCACGTGGGGAGCCTCCGCCGTGTCGACCCAGGCGCCAGCGGGATGGCGCCAGCGCATCCAGCGGACCCTGCCGTCGCCATCGATGTCGCGCGGTTGGAAGCCCTGGCGCACCACCCCGGGCGGCGGCGGCCGCAGCGTGGAGCGCAGGAAGGGAGCCCCCTCCATGATGGCCTGAAAGCCATCGGGGCTGATGCATGGCATCACGTAGGCCGTCTGGTCCGAGAACCAGGCGACCAGCTCCGCGTCGCCCGCCGCGAGCCCCTCCACCCATCGAGCCGCGCTGTAGAGCGCCGACATCACCCCGGTCAGCTCGGGCGCGTGGGTCCCTCCATCGAGCCAGAACCCAGGACGTTCATCTCGGTCACCGGCCGCTCCGATGGTCAGGAGCAGGAGAGGGCGGCCATGACGACTGTGACCGACCACGTCGAGCGCCACCCAGTCCGGGTGACGCGCTACGAGCTCTCGGCACACGGCCTCGACCTGAGGGTAGTCGAGGTAGGTGTCACCGGCGTAGGAAGTGTTGGGCATGGGCCTTCAGTAACGTCAGCACGCCCAATCAGACGCGCCCCGCTGGCCCGTGGACTGACGGACACAGCAGGGCGCGACACCGTCTCACACTGCCAAATCGCCTACGCGGCGCGCACGTGGGCCTCCGAGGCCGGCTCCAGCGCCGCCTCGAGGACCTCGTCCATCGTGTCGACGAGGACGATGTCCAGCTCGGCGAGCGCCTCGGCAGGCACGTCATCCAGGTCGACGCCGTTGCGCCGTGGGAGGATCACCCGCTTCATCCCCCGCCGATGTGCAGCCAAGACCTTCGACTTGATGCCCCCGACCGGAAGGACGCGTCCGCGCAGCGTCGCCTCGCCTGTCATGGCGACATCCGACCGCACGGGACGCCCTGACAGCAGGGACGCGAGCGACGTGGTCATCGTCACTCCTGCCGAGGGGCCGTCCTTCGGGATGGCGCCGGCGGGAACGTGAATGTGCACGTCGTGATCCGAGAGCGCCCCGGTGGGCACCGCCAGACGCTCGGCGTTCGAGAGCACGTACGTGAGTGCAGCACGTGCCGACTCCTTCATCACGTCACCGAGCTGACCGGTGAGCACGAGCTGGCCACGCCCCGGCAGGAGCGCCGACTCGACATGAAGCACGCTGCCACCGACCGGGGTCCAGGCGAGCCCCGTGGCCAGTCCCGGGCGGCTGTTCAGCTCCGGAGGGTCGTCGAAGAAGCGACGCTTCTTGAGGTACGTGGGCAGGTCGCCGACATCGACAGAGAGCGGCGCTTCGAGCTGCCCCTTCGCCTTGAGGACCGCGGCAGCACGATAGACGGTGCCGAGGACACGCTGGAGCTCACGAACGCCCGCCTCCCGGGTCCACCCCGAGATGGCCTCCCGAAGCGCGGCGTCCGTGAACGAGACCTCCTCGGCCTCCAGTCCTGCCTGAGATGCCACGCGTGACAGCAGGTGCTCTCGCGCAATCACGAGCTTCTCCTCCCGGGTGTAGCCCGCGATGTCGAGCACCTGAAGTCGGTCGCGAAGCGGACCCGGCACCCGTGAGAGGTCGTTTGCGGTCGCGACGAACAGGACCTTCGAGAGATCGAAGGGCACCTCGAGGTAGCGGTCGACGAAGGCATGGTTCTGCTCGGGATCCAGGACCTCGAGCAGCGCCGCGGCCGGGTCTCCCCAGGTACCGCTGCCGAGCTTGTCCACCTCGTCGAGCAGAATGACCGGGTCGGATGTGCCAGCGCGACGAAGCCCCTCGACGAGCCGACCGGGCCGCGCACCAATGTAGGTCCGGCGATGCCCGCGCAGCTCGGCCTCGTCTCGCACTCCACCGAGCGCCACCCGCACCAGCTTTCGACCCGTCGCATCGGCGATAGCCTGGCCGATGCTGGTCTTTCCGACTCCGGGGGGTCCCTGCAGCAGCAGCACGTCCGCGCGACCCGCTCCTGCGAGCTTCCGGACAGCGAGGTGCTCGACGACCTGCCGCTTCACATCGTCGAGCCCGTAGTGGGACGTGTCGAGTGCCGCCTCGAGCGCCCCCAGGTCGACATCCACTGCGCTGTAGGTCTTCCAGGGCAGGTCAGCGATCCACTCCAGCCAGTCGATCGCCACGCTGCGCTCTGGCGACTGGGCACTGATGCGCTCCATGCGACGAAGCTCTCGGTCGACGACCTCGCTCACCTCGTCGGGGAGATCCGCCGCCTCCAGGCGCTCCCGCAGGCGGGTGAGATCGTCGTCGTCACCCCCATCGCCCAGCTCCTGCTGGATGGCCTTGAGCTGCTGGCGGAGGAAGAACTCACGCTGCTGATCCCGGGTCGCGTTCTGCACGCGCTCCTTGATCGAATCCCGGGCCGCTCGCGCCTCCCGGACGCGCACGAGCCGCGTCAGCACCTTGTCGGCTCGCTGGAGGGCATCGATGGTGCAGAGGACCTCCTTCAGCCAGGTCTCGTCCGCACGAAGCACCGACGCCACCGCATCGGCCAGGAGTGCGTCGGGAAGCGCACGCACCGCGGCCACCTGACTCGCACCTCCGAACAGCTCGGCGGACTCACCAATGGTCGCTCGCAGAGCCTCAGCCGCTCCGTCTGCCTCGGCGCTGTCCGGCCATGACCGCTCCAGCGTCGCGAAGCGGGCCTCGAGGTGTGGCTGAACGCTGGTGAAGCCCGTCAGCTCGACGCGGGCAAGCCCCTGCAGGTGCACGCGGGTCGTCCGGTCATCGTTGGCGCGCCGCTCGACGACACGGGCGAGCACCGCCGTGTTGAGGAGATCAGACGGAGAGGGGTCGCCCACCGGGTCACGCTGTGCTGCAACGAGCAGCAGGCCTCCCGGCGTGGCCTGCAGGGCAGACAGTGAGCGCGCCCGACCCACCAGGTAGCTTCCGACCGCACCAGGCAGCAGGACGCCACGCCGCAGCGCCATGACGGGAAGGGTGTGTGGAAGGTCGGAGGGGATGTCGAAGTCGAGTTGCACGGGTGCCATGACGCAGAGCGCTCCGGTGGGTGTGAGTGAACAGCGACCCCGGCCGATAGCCGGCATCAGACCTCGCTGTTCCGTGTGCCAAGGAAGCTAGACACACTCCCGCGCCCGTCAACATCGGCTCCCACCTGGCGAGACGGCCAGGTTGCCGGCAGAACCCCCGGGCCTCCTCCCATGCCGCGGCGCTCGCCTGCCGCCGCTCCTGATGCGACGGCCAGTTCGTGACGGGCCTCTACGCCCGATGCGGATGACAGAAGGCCCTTCAGCGCGCCGGGCCCGAAGCCATCGTCGCTCCTGATCGGCCCTCGAGCCCAAGGGCTCGCTCGGTGCGCAGCCAGCGCACTCCGCGACCCCTCATCGTGCGAAGAACAGTCCGGCCCAGACCTTAGGATCGACCATCAAACCTGCGGCCTCTCGCTGTCGGAGGAAGTCGACCACCTCGTCGAGCGGAACGGCATGGACCTCGATGTCCTCACTGGCGTCACCGCCACCTGGTCCCACGCGGCGAAGATCGGTGGCGCGGAAGAACACGACCTGCTCGTCGGTCAGGCCGGCACTCGACGGCCCCCCCGCCAGGCGCTCGAGGTGGCCAGCCGTCCAGCCGGTCTCCTCTTCGAGCTCGCGCTGCGCCGC
>PKCK01000049.1 GCA_002862085.1 Planctomycetota bacterium
GCCCTTCGGGAACAACGTCTACACCCAGATCGGCATCGTACTGCTCATCGCGCTCATCTCGAAGAACGCGATCCTGATCGTGGAGTTCGCGAAGGAGCAGCGTGAGTCGGGCCTCTCCGTGGTGGACGCCGCCATCGAGGCCTCACGCCTGCGCTTCCGGCCGATCCTGATGACGGTCGTCTCCTTCGTCTTCGGCACCGCGCCTCTGGTGCTCGCGACCGGGGCCGGCGCGGGCGCGCGGGTGGCGCTGGGTGTGAGCGTCTTCTTCGGGATGATCCTCGCGACGGTGCTCGGCCTCGTGCTCACTCCCTCTCTCTATCGGATGGTGCAGGGCCTCGCGGAGCGCGGGGGGAAGAAGAGCACCGGGGACGCATGACCTCCGGCGGAGGTTGATCCCGAGGGGCGGAGCTGGTCGAGGTGCCAGCTCCGCCCCTCGCGCCTCGCAGCGAGCCGCTCCGGCGGATCCCGGGTCCGATACCGGGGACCGCGAAGCCCGGATCCGGGCCAGCTCGGCCCGGCTCGGGACGTCCGTCGGGGCCGCCGTCGCGCGCGGATCGACGGCCTGCGAGACCCTCCGGTCTCCCATGACGTACGACCGGGTCGCGAGCCTCCCCGCGCCCGTCGGCCGGAGGCCTGGAGGGACGAGGCTCGCCGGAGCCTCGATCGCGCCGGACGCGTCGGCGAAGAGCGGCGTTCGCAGCGAGCGTCAGAACTGTGTCCGCACGCGGAACCCGAGCACCGTGGCCTCGTCCACGGTCCCCAGCAGGGAGTCCGCCCACTGCAGGTCGAGGGTCAGCTCCGTCGCGGCTCCGAACTGGAAGGTGTAGTACAGCTCGGCGCGCTGTGCCGCCGTGTCGAGCAGGGTGCCGGTCGCCAGCGGCGCCGCCTGGACGTCGGAGTAGACGTAGCCGACCCCCGCGGTGTCGTGCTCTCGATCGAAGAACAGACCCCGGCCCGCGAGGCCGCCGCTGAAGGCCGCGCGGATGGGATTCGTGTCGCGGTCGGCGACCGCCGCACGCGCGAAGAACCCGAGCCCTTCGCGATCGGTCCGCCCGTTGAGGACGTCGATGCGCTCGTCGGATCCAGGCTCGACCTCGAGGTACTGCCAGAGGTTCCAGAAGACGTTCCACGTGTCCCTCTCGAGAGGAATCCTGAAGCCGTCCTGGCTCACGAAGCGGCCCCGGAAGTCGACGAACTCGTTGTCGAAGCCGTACTGCCCCGTGAGCATCATGCCGCCGGGAAGGCCGCCCCACTCGTGCTGGGTACGAACGGAGCTCGACCAGATCAGGCCGTCGTCGAGCGTGTCGAGGCCAGCGGTCGTCGAGGAGTCGTCGGCGGCGTAGATCGAGCTCGTCACCACGAGGTCGTCCGAGTGCATCCAGATGACTCCGCCGCCGACGGTGCTGTAGGGATTGATCAGGGCGGTGACCGAGGCGGAGAGGAAGCCGTGGCTCATGAACTGGGTGTCCCCGCGGCCGCCGGCGAATTCGTTCGCGTCACCCCCGAGCGTGGTGAACTTGCCGAGGAACAGGCCCAGTGACTTCGAGAGGAACTGCGTGTAGCGCAGCTCGGTCACCGCGATGGGGAGTTCCTCGTCGACCTCGTCGGTCAGCGGGAAGAAGAGCGCGTCCGCGACCGGCAGGACCACGCCGGCCGAGCGATTGACCGAGCTCCCGCCGCGGGACTCCGTCCGCATGGTCAGGAGCCCGCCAGGGACCGTCCCGCTGCGGTCGAGGTCGAGCTTCCAGCTGGTCTCGAACTTCAGCCCGTACTCGAAGCCTTGTCTCCGTCCGCCTCGCGTCACGTCCTGGCCCACCTGGGTCAGGATCCCGTCGACCTGGAGGCCGTCGCTCGCGAGCTTCGAACGGGTTCCACCCCAGTCCCCGGCGAGGTGGATCGCGCGGTCGTCGTAGTTCGTGGGAACCGGCAACAGGCCCCGACGCGGGGCCGCCGACTCCTCGTCGACCATGGGCCTGACCGGGGGCGGGAGAGCTGCGGGGACGGCCCGCGGCCGGGGCGCCGAGCAGCCGGCCCCGACGAGCAGGAGGACAGCGATCTGGGGAGCGTTCATCGAGGGCGCTCAGCGGCCGAGGCCGATGTCCTTGGGCGGGAACCTGCGCATCGTCGCAGCGTGCGCCCGCGCTTCCGCGCCGAGTGAGGCGAGCCACGCGTTGCGGCGGTGTCCGACGGCGAGCTGCTCGCGAGGATCGATGTACAGGTTGAACAGCCAGCCGGACAGGCCGAGGTCCTGGACCGTGGACATGTCGATGTGCATGTGGGTCGCGGATGGCAGGACCACCTTCAGGTGCAGCTTGTACTCGCGCATCCGCACGGCCATCAGCGTGTCGCCCCACCAGAAGAACACGCACTCCCGGCGGCTCTGGCCGTCGTCCTCGAGCAGGAAGGAGGTCTGGTCGATGGAGTCGAAGTACCGGTCGTCCGGCAGCGTGTCCATCGGAACCCCGGCGACGGTCATCCCCGTGCGGAAGAGGTCCATCAGATCGAACGGATCGTCGCTCTCGCGGCCGGCGGAGATCTGGCCCTTCCAATAGGCGATGCCAGGAACCCGCACGCCCCCTTCGAAGGTGGTGCCCTTCGCGCCGCGGAACGGCGTGTGCCCGGCGTCGGGCCACGCGTCCATCTGGGGTCCGTTGTCCGACGTGAGGAAGACGAAGGTGTTCTCGAGGACGCCAGCGGCCTCGAGCGCGGCCATGATCTCCCCGACGTGGAGGTCGACCTCTGCGACGGCTTCCTTGTACGCGAAGCGAGCTGCGCTGAGCGGCCCGAGATCGGGGTTGGGGAAGTTGTCGGCGTGCACCTTCATGAAGCAGTGCTCGATGAAGAAGGGCTTGTCACCCTTCGCGAGCTCCGCGATCCGCTCGACGGTGAAGTCGGCGAGCCGCTTCTCGGCGCGCCCCATGTCCTCGGTCGACTCGATCTGCTCCAGCTTCTCGGTACGGCCCCCCTTGAAGCCGTGGACGAGGTGATCCTCCGGGGCGATCGCCTCGTAAGCCCGCATCCTCGACTCGTCGAGCACGAGGTCGGGATAGCGCCGGGCGTCGAGGCTCTGGGTGATCTCCTTCTGCGCGGGATAGAAGCCGAAGTACTCGTCGAATCCGACGTCGTGGGGCCGCATGCCCTCCGGTTCGCCCACGTGCCACTTCCCCGTCAGCAGCGTGTGGTAGCCCTGATCACTCAGGAGCCTCGCGAGGCTCAGCTCATCCTCCCACGGGTTCTGCGTGATCTCGTCGCCGGCGAGGATGGGCCTGGTGAGCCCCGTGCGAACGGGGAGGCGCCCGGTGAGAACGGCCGAACGCGTCGGGGTACAGGTCTGCTGGGAGTAGCAGGAGGTCAGGCGCAGCCCCTCCCGGGCGAGCCGGTCGATGTTCGGCGTCGCCGCGCCGACGGCGGCGCCGCCGCCGTAGCAGCCGGGATCGCCGTACCCCATGTCGTCGATCACGAACCAGAGGATGTTCGGGCGCTTGTTCGTCCTCTCGAGGAGTCCGGCGAGCCGCTTCGCAGCTGCCTGCTCCTGCTCGGGGCGCGGAATGGCGGGCTCGTGGTTGGGTGCGACGCGGACCGCGCGATTGAGCTTCGAGGCCTGGGAGAGTGCCGGCGCGGATCCCGCCACTGCGAGGAGGCCGATGAGCGTCGAGTATCGGGAGAAGAGCATTGAGGGGCTGGGGCTGGTCGAGGTCTTGAAGGCGTCGTTGTTGCGGATCGTGCCGGGGTCCCGGTCCGCGTCGCGCTCGACGCGTCCGTCGTATTTCAGGGACGGCGCGCCCCCCAGGAGCCTTGAAGAGGCGCGGAGGCTGCCCGCGAGGGCGGCGAGTCGGGTGCGCAGGAGGCTCGAGTTCGTGGGACTGGTGGACGCGATCGGAGATGGCAGGGACCGCGGCTTCACCCCTGACAGGCAATCTGTCCGTCCACGGCACTTGTATGCGAAGACGAGAATCTCATGGGGCGCTGCTTGCGCATCGTGACTCACGCGCCGCGCCGCGCTGGCCCTGGTGCCTGCCTGCAGGCAGCGGGGCCTAGGAGTACGCAATGAACTGGACGCTCGCGGTGACAGGCGGTGCGCTGGTCGTCATGGTCGGGCGCAGCGTCAGGAGCCACGCGGCGTCGGAGTCGCCCTGTTTGCTGCCGTCCATGGCCGTGCTGCCCGTGGCTCCCGTCCTTCTCCTCCGCGCGGGCCGGCTCCATCCTGCGATGGTCCCGATGGGGTTCGCCGCGCGATCATCCTCTGCCTGCGCGCGATCCTTCCCGACTCGGAGGGCGTCGATCAGCGTGGCTGATCGATGCCCCCTGCGTGAGTTCCCGCACGATCGGGCGGCTCGTGCGCACCTTGTGGACATGCGATACCTCCTCCTGCCTCCCGCCGGGATCCTGCTCCTCTGGTCCGTGTTCAGTTTCTTCGCTGCCGAAGAGGCCAGTGATCCAGGCGACGTCCTCGGCTGGAAGTTGGTGTGCGTCGCCTTCGCATCCTTCGTCCTCCTCGGAACGCGCTGGCTCTGGCGTCGGGCTTCCCCTGCTCGAGAAGCCTGACGCTCGATCCGCGCCGTCGCCCGACGGAGAGTGCTCGCGACCGCGTGATCCCCCTCGACGGACAGGCGGACCGAGAGCGCGTGCCGGGCGATCCACGAGGGAGCACGGCTCCCCGGGTGGAGCTGCGACTCTCGAGGATGATCGAGCTCGAACTTCACGGACGGGATGGGGGCCATCTTCCAGCGACGTACGGAGTGGCGACTCCGCCCCCATGCGGCTGACGCGCCGGGACGGCTGTGCGGGTGTCCATCGAGGGCCTGTGCTGGACTCGGGATCAGCGAGCACCTGCGGAGGGCCGGCGCGCGGGCGCACGCCAGGCACGACCCTCCGGCCGGGTCACGCTCGATCGCCGGCCGGTCCACCCCGGCCGGACGACTTGCCGGGGCCCAGCATGGAGCTGAGCCCTGACCGATCCCCGTCAGCTGATGGGAGCCGCGGACAGGTTCCTTCGAGGCAGGAGCACGCTCCCCGCCACGGTTCCCGCGATCGCTGCGGTCAGCGCGTACGCGACCGGGAGCATTCCCCACCAGACCGGCGTCAGCGCTGCCGGCGCTGGCCCTTCGGCGGCGCTCATCGCCAGCCACAGGGCGAGGTTCCCGAGAGCCACGCCGAGGAGCG
>PKCK01000085.1 GCA_002862085.1 Planctomycetota bacterium
GCCGCGCTCATGACGGGCCGCAACAGCGTGCGGACCCGCGCGATCGACACCTACCGCGGCCGCGCGATGATGGCCCCCGCGGAGGTCACGATCGCCGAGGTCCTGCGCGACGCGGGCTACGCGACGGGGCTCTTCGGCAAGTGGCACCTCGGCGACAACCATCCCATGCGCCCCCAGGACCAGGGCTTCGAGAAGGTCCTCTGTCACCGCGGCGGCGGGCTCGCCCAGCCCGCGGACCACATCGACAACCGGCGGCGCTACACGGACGCGATCCTGTTCGAGGACGGCGTCCCCGTGCAGACGGAGGGCTTCTGCATGGACGTGTACGCCCGACACGCCGTGCGCTTCATGGAGGAGAGCGCGGCGGCGGAGCGGCCCTTCTTCGCCTACGTCGCCACGAACACCCCCCACGGCCCCTTCCACGACGTGCCGGAGGAGCTGCGCGCCAAGTACGCGGGCCGGGACCTCTCGGGCGTGCTCGACGACCCGAAGCAGGCGGATCGCCTCGCGCGCTGCCTCGCCATGGTCGAGAACGTCGACCAGAACGTCGGGCGCCTCCTGGACGCGATCGAGCGCCTCGGCCTCGCCGAGGACACGATCGTGGTCTACCTGCACGACAACGGCCCGAACATGCGCCGCTACGTCGGCGAGATGCGCGGGATGAAGAGCGAGGTGTTCGAGGGAGGCATCCGCACGCCCTTCTTCGTCCGCTGGCCGGGCGTCGTCCCGGCCGGGCTCCGGCGCGCGGAGATCGCGGCCCACGTGGACCTCTGGCCGACCCTCGTCGAGGCGACCGGGGTGGACGCTCCCGCCGTGGAGGACCAGGACGGACGCAGCATCTGGCCGCTGCTCACGGACACGGCCGCGGAGTGGCCCGATCGGCTCCTCCACATCCAGGCGCACCGCGGCGATCGGCGCGTGGCCGAGCACAACTTCGCCGTGATCGGCCAGCGGTACAAGCTCCTCCGGGCCTCGGGGTTCGGACGCGAGACGCCGCCCGACGGCGCCCCCTTCGCGCTCTTCGACCTCGAGAACGACCCGCGCGAGGAGGCCGACCTCTTCTCCGCGGAGCCCGAGATCGCCGCCTCCCTCCTCCGCGCCCACCGCGAGTGGTTCGCGGACGCGACCGCTCACGAGGGGTTCGGGACGCCGCCTCCCATCGTCGTGGACTTCGACGTCGAGCCCTCCCACGAGCTGAACAGGAACGACTGGCGACCCATCGGCGGCGGCTACGGAGCCGCGGGCGAGTGGCACCTCTCGAGCGCGTCGGACCAGCGACTCGCCGTTCGGGTCCGAACACGCGGCGGGCCGAAGGCCCCCGGCACCGCGCGCGTCGAGGTGATGATCGACGGCGAGGTGCGGGCGGCGTCCGACGTCGTGATCGACGACCGTCGCGCGCGGCTCGATCACGAGATGGAGGAACTCGTCCTGCTGCCCGGCGGCGCGCATCGCCTGGGAGTGCGCGTGACCATCGGCGACGCGGCCTGGGCCGCCGAGCACGTCATCCTCGCGCCCGCCCGCTGATCGGGCCGCTCCGGCGGCTCAGACGCGGGCCGCGCGGGGCCAGCGGCGGTAGGCGACGTCGCCGAGGTACGCGAGGAGCGCGAGCAGCGCCAAGAGGGGCGCCCACTCGCGGAGGCGCCTGCGCGTCGGCTCCTCGAGCTCCGCGATCGGCACGCCCGTGGCGCCGAGCGCCTCGAGGCTCGTGGGGGTCGCGCCGAGCGATTCCGCGAGCGCGTCGAGCGCTTCTGGCGCCACCTGCAGCTCGCGGGCGCCGCCCGCCGTGGCCCCGAGCACCAGGCGCCGGGGGGCGCTGCCAGCGCTGCGACCCTCGACACGCAGGGCCGCGTCGCCGCGCCACTCGACGTGGGTCTGCCAGCGGTCGGGTGCGACCTGCACGAGACCCAGCTCGCGTTCCCCGTCCCCTTGGATCATGAGCGCCTCGGGCGTCCCCGCGGCGCGCGGATCGCCCGTCGCCTCGGCGACGATGCGCGCTCCCCCGGGCTCGCGCGCGGCGAAGAAGCGGAAGGGCGCCGCGTCGTCGGCGGCCGTGCGTTCGAGGACGCGACCGAGGAGCTCTCCGTAGCCGTCCCAGCGGGACCAGCTCTCCGTTCCGGGGCCCGTCGGCTCCGTGGTCATCGCGGTCACGCGCCCCGCGCCGTACCGCCAGGTGGCGAGCACGGGGTGGCTCTCCTCCGCCGTCTCGACGATCACCTCGGCGCCCGGCCGGGCGCGCGTCTCGACGTAGCCGTCGAGGTCGGGGAGCTCGCCGCGCTCGATCTCCCCCCACCAGCTCGCGCCGCCGCGCGCGCGCACGGCGGTCGCCTGGGGCCGGTAGGCGGGGAGCTTCGCGCTCGCCGGCTGCTTGAGCAGGATCTCCGGCAGGTTGAAGCGGTTCGGCACCGAGTAGAAGCGGCCCTGGCCCCAGTTCGCGATGTTGACGAGGAACTCGGAGTGGGCGTCGGGGCCGATCAGGACCGTCGAGACGTTCATGCCGTCGTCCGCCATGCGGCGCAGGAGCGGCTCGAAGGCGCCGGTCTCGACGCCGCCGTCGGTCAGGATGAGCACGTGCTTGTAGCGCGTGCGCACGTTCTTCAGGCCGTAGTAGGCCTCCTCGATCGCAGGCAGGATGACCGTGCCGCCCCCCGCGTCGAGGCGGTTGAGCGCGCGCTCGATCTCGATGGAGTTCGAGGCAGGCTGGATCGGGACGGCCCAGCGCTTGGCGCCGTAGAACTCGACGAGGCCGACCTTGTCGTGGGGCAGGAGGCGCCGGATGGCGAGGCGTGAGACCTCCTTCGCGAGCTGGACCCGGTTGCCGCCCATGGACCCCGAGGTGTCGATGATCACGACGAGGGTCGTGCTCGGGTCGCGCTTCTCCTCCTTCTGGACGAACTCGACCGGCAGCAGCTCCTCCAGGGGCTCCTCGTGATAGCCGCCCGGACCGAAGGACGCCTCGCCGCCCGCCATGACGAGGCCCGCGCGGCCCTCGGCCACGGCGTTCGCGAGGCTCTGCTGCCGCTCGGCCGGGACCGACCTCGCCGGTCGGTCGTCGAGGAGGACCACGTCCGCCCCTTCGACGCCGTCGGAGGTGATCTCGAAGCCGTCGCCGAGCAGGTCGCCGAGCCGCGCGGGCGCGCCTTGCACGCGCGCACCCAGGTACGCCACGCGCAGCGGGTCGTCCACCGGGACGCAGCGCTCGAACACGAGGTCGCCGCCGCGCGGGTCGACGCCGTCGGTGACCTCGACCGCGAGGCGCAGGTCGAGGAAGCCGGACGCGCGGGGGGTGAAGGGGAGCGGGAGGAGCACGTCGCCGTCCACGGCCACGTCCTCGAGACTCGCGAGCTCGACCTCTCCCTCGAACAGGGCCAGACGCACCACCTGACCGCCGCCCACGAGGCGCGCGAGCGCGGTCGCCTCGCGGCCCACGCGCGCGGGACCGGCGAGGTCCAGCCCCACGGCGCGCAGGTCACCTCGCGGGCCGGGGAGCGCGGCCAGAGCCACCGGCACGCCGCGCGCCGCGAGGTCCGCCGCAGCGTGCAGCCGGTCCGCCCCCGACGGGTCGTCGGTGGCGAGGCCGTCCGTGAGGAGCGCCACGCCGGCGCGGCCCGCGCCCGCAGGGATGCTCCGTGCCGCGGCGTCGAGGGCGGCGGCGAGGGGCGTGGATCCGTTCGAGTCGATGCGCAGGGCGCCCGGGACCTCGATGTCCTCGGCGCCCGCGGGAGCCACGTCGATCAGGTGCAGCGTCGCGCCGGTCTCGAGGCCTTCGGCGAGCGAACGGACGGCGTCGGCAGCCGCAGCGGAGGCCTCGGCGGTCACGCTCTCCGTCCGGTCGAGCACGACCACCTGGTGCGCGGACGGGTCCTCGGTCCGCGTCACGGGACGCGCGAGCGCGAGCACGACGAGCAGCACCGCGGCCGTGCGCAGGGCGCCGTGGCGCGCGTCGCGGGCCGCGAGCGGTCCGAGCCACAGGAGCAGCGCGAGCGGCGCAGCCAGGAGGAATCCGGGGCCGAGGAACTCCATGGCTCAGGCGATGCGTCCCGTTCGGTGCAAGGCCCACTCGACGCCGAGGAGCGCGAGGGCGAGGAGCAGGATCCAGGTCGTCGGGCGCCAGGGACCGGGGCCCTCCGGTGCGCTCGGCGCGAGGCCGGACGCGGGCGCGGCGCCGGTGAGCTCGAGCACGCCGGAGCCGTCGGCGAAGGCGGCGAGGCGCGGCGCGTCCGCGGCCTCGTCCGCGCGACGCGGCAGGGGCGCCCCGGCGGCGGCGTAGGGCGTCAGCGGCGGAACGTCGGCGGCCCAACGCACCGCGCGCGCGAGCACGACCGGGAAGGCGCGGCTCGACGTGAAGCCGGCGTCCGCGGCCAGCAACTCGGACCAGAGGGACACGCGGCGCGCCTCCGAGGGAGCGGCTCCGACGGAGATCGTGCGCCCCGTCCGCTCTGCGATGGCCTGGCCATCGACGCGGTCGAGCCCGAGCTCTCCCACTGCTCGTGAGAGGGCGGCGCCGGAATCCTCGCCCGCGTCATGGCCCACGAGGATGGCCTCCTGCTGATCGGCGGCCGCGACGATCGCGACTCCCGGCGCGCCCGCGGGGACGTCGCCGATCGTCACGTCGGCCCCCGTGGACACGACCTCGACCGCAGGATCGCTGGCGACGGCCGCCGCCACCGACGCGGGGACGTTGGTGGTCAGGGTCACGCGGATCGGCGGGCGCGCAGGCAGGGCGATGGACGCCCGCGCGCGCGGGTCGCCGCTCCCGGGGAGCGAGACGCCGAGGCTTCGACCGTCGAGCGGGACGTCGGCCCTCCACATCGAGAGGCTGCCTCCGCTCCGCTCCGAGAGGGACGTCGCGTCGCCGCCGATCGCGCCGGCCTCGCCGTCGAGGGTCCACTCCGCGGCGGCCGCGCCGTCATCCTCGAGACCGACGGTTCGCACGAACACGTCTGC
>PKCK01000095.1 GCA_002862085.1 Planctomycetota bacterium
CGGGCGGCCATCGCGGACCGCAACACCCTCGCCGGGGTGGTGCGCGCCCACGTGGCGGCCGACGAGTGCGGCATCGGCCTGGCGGTCGGCGCGCGCATCGCCTTCGTCCCCGAGGAGGGCGCGCCCGAGGTGGTCGTCTTCCCCACGGACCGCGCCGCCTACGGCCGGCTCGCGCGGATGCTGACCATCGGCAAGCGGCGCGCGGAGAAGGGCGAGTGCCTGCTCGGCGTGGAGGACCTCTGCGAGGCGGCGGGGGGAATCGTGGGGATGGTCGTGCCGCCGGCGGCCGCGGGCGGGCGCGTGACGACGGACTTCGAGCGAGGAGTACGCAGCCTGCGCGAGGCCTTCGGGCGCGAGCGGCTGGTGCTCGGCGCCGGCGCGCTCCACGGGCCCGACGACCGCGGCGAGCTCGAGCGCATCGAGCGCCTCGGCGCGCGCCTGGACCTCGAGCTCGCCGCCACCGCGGACGTCCACTACCACGAGCGGCGGCGCCGCGCGCTCCAGGACGTGCTCACCGCGACGCGCCTCGGCACCACGGTCGAGGCGGCGGGCGCGGCGCTCTTCCCCAACGGCGAGCGGCACCTCAAGGCGCCGGCCGAGATGGCGCGGCTCTTCCGCGGCCGCGAGGAGCTCCTCGGCCGCGCCGCGGAGCTCGCCGAGGAGGCCTCGCGCTTCTCGCTGTCGGAGCTGCGCTACCACTACCCCTCCGAGGTGCGCGAGGACGGCCGCACGGCCCTCGAGACGCTCGTCGACGCCACCTGGCGGGGCGCCGCGGAGCGCTACGGCGAGACCGTCCCGCCCGACGTACGCTCGCGCATCGAGCACGAGTTCACGCTGATCCAGGAGCTCGACTACGCGCCGTACTTCCTCACCGTGCACGACATCGTGCGCTTCGCGCGGAGCCAGGGGATCCTGTGCCAGGGACGCGGCGCGGCTGCGAACTCGGCGGTCTGCTACTGCCTGGGCGTCACCGCCGTCGACCCCGACCGCATCGACCTGCTCTTCGAGCGCTTCCTGTCGAAGGAGCGGAACGAACCGCCGGACATCGACATCGACTTCGAGCACGAGCGGCGCGAGGAGGTGCTCCAGTACGTCTACCGCCGCTACGGCCGGGACCGCGCCGCCCTGACCGCCGAGGTCATCAGCTACCGCGGCCGCAGCGCCGTGCGCGAGGTGGGCAAGGCCCTGGGCTTCTCGCCCGAGCTCGTGGACCGCCTCGCCAAGGACATGGAGTGGTGGACCGACACCATCGGCGACGGCTCGGGGCTCGCGAAGCACGGCCTCGACCCGCGCGCGCCGTCCGCGCGCCGCTTCATCGCCCTCACCAACGAGATCCTCGGGTTCCCGCGCCACCTCTCCCAGCACGTGGGCGGCTTCGTGATCACCGAGGACCTCCTGTGCGAGCTCGTGCCCATCGAGAACGCCGCCATGGCGGACCGCACGGTCATCGAGTGGGACAAGGACGACATCGACGCCCTCGGGATCCTGAAGGTGGACCTCCTCGGGCTCGGGATGCTCACCGCGGTGCGCAAGACCTTCGAGCTCATCGACGAGAGCGGCGTCGAGCCCGGCTTCGAGGTGCCCGCGGCCGGCGGCTTCACCATGCACACGATCCCGCCCGAGGATCCCGCCGTGTACGAGATGATGGGCCGCGCCGACACGATGGGCGTCTTCCAGATCGAGTCGCGGGCCCAGATGTCGATGCTCCCGCGGCTCAAGCCGGTGGAGTTCTACGACCTCGTCGTCGAGGTCGCGATCGTGCGGCCCGGCCCGATCCAGGGCGACATGGTCCACCCCTACCTGCGGCGCCGCGACGGCCTGGAGCCGGTGACCTACCCCAGCGCCGAGGTGCGCCGCGTGCTCGAGAAGACCCTCGGCGTGCCGCTCTTCCAGGAGCAGGCCATGGCCCTCGCCGTGGTCGCCGCCGGCTTCACCCCGGGCGAGGCCGACAAGCTCCGGCGCGCCATGGCCGCCTGGAAGCGCAAGGGCGACCTGATGAAGCGCTACGGCGAGCAGCTCGTGGGCGGCATGCTCGAGAACGGCTACGAGCGCTCCTTCGCCGAGCGCATCTTCCGCCAGCTCGAGGGCTTCAGCGAGTACGGCTTCCCCGAGAGCCACGCGGCGAGCTTCGCCCTGCTGGTGTACGTGTCCTCGTGGCTGAAGCTCTACCACCCCGGCGCCTTCTGCGGCGCGCTGATCAACTCCCAGCCCATGGGCTTCTACGCCCCCGCCCAGCTCGTCCAGGACGCCGAGCGCCACGGCGTCGAGGTGCGCGCCATCGACGTCAACTCGAGCAGCTGGGACTGCCGCATGGAGGGCCCCGCGCTCCGGCTCGGCATGCGCCTCGTCAAGGGCATGCGCCGCGAGGACGCCGATCGCATCGTCGCCGCGCGCGAGGGCCTGGCCCGGCCCTTCCGCTCCCTCGAGGAGCTCCAGTGGGAGACCCGCCTGCGCGCGGCGCGGCTCAAGCCGCTCGCCTCGGCCGACGCTTTCCAGTCCCTCGGCCTCGACCGGAAGGCGGCGCTGTGGGCGGTGCGCGGGCTCAAGGACGCGGCGCTCGACCAGCCCGACCTCTTCTCGCAGGTCTTCGCCGACGGCCGCGCGGGCGCCGAGAGCCTCCCACCCTCGACCCCGCTGCACGAGGTCGTCCAGGACTACGCCACCGCCGGCCTCAGCCTGAAGGCCCACCCCATGTCCTTCGTGCGCGACGAGCTCGCTCGCCGCGGCGTCCGCACCGCCCGCGAGCTCCAGGACGAGTCCCGCTCACCCGACGGCGAGCGCGTCATGGCCGCCGGCATCGTCCTCGTCCGCCAGCGCCCCGGCACCGCCGCCGGCATCGTCTTCATCACCATCGAGGACGAGACCGGCACCACCAACCTCGTCGTCCACCCGAAGACCTACGAGCGCTACCGCGCCGCCGCCCGCCACGGCGTGATGCTCCAGGTCACCGGCAAGGTCGACCGCGCGGGGAGCGTGGTGCACGTCGTGTGCTGGCGTATCGAGACCGTGGACGGCGAGGCGGCGGGGATCCGGAAAGGCTCGCGGGACTTCCACTGAGGTTCGGGCGCGCCGACTCGCTCCGCTCAAGCCGGCGCCTCGCGAGCTGGGCCGGCGAGCTCAGCCAGCGCTGAGGTTGCCCACGAGCAGGTGGGCCCCGCTTCTCTGTGCAAGGCGGGCGCCTTCGCGGACAGCGCCGGAGCGAAGGGCAAGCTCTCCGGCGCGTTCGCGCGTCTTTCACCGAAGGAGGCGCCCCACCGGCAAGCTGTCCCCGACAAGATATACGACTTCGTATCACGGCCGAGGGCCGCGGCGCAGACACGCTGCGCCATCGGCAGAGACCGTCCCCCTGATCAGCAGAGCCATCCCCGTGAGCCTCCCCGACTCTCCCACCTCCAGCACGAAGACCGGTCACCTCGCCCTCGGAGGGCTAGCGCTGGCCACAGCCCTGGCCGCGCCCGCAGGCGCTCAGACCAACGAGGACCTCAAGATCTACGCGGACGATGCTCAGGAAGGTGACTCCTTCGGGAGCTCCGTAGCAACGAGCGGTGACTGGCTGCTCGTCGGGGCTCCCGCAGAGGACGACAACGGGAGCATCGCTGGGGCGGCCTACCTCTTCGACCGGCACACCGGGCAGCAGGTCGCGAAGCTCCTCGACCCCGTGGGTACAGCCAACGACCGATTCGGCTTGGACGTGGCGATCAGCGGTGACAAGGCTCTGATCTCCGCCCCCACGGACACACCCTTCGGGCCCTTTTCCGGTTCTGCCCACGTCTTCGACCTGAACACAGGGCTGTTGCTTCACAGGCTCCTCCCCTCGGATGGTCAGTCGGGCTCGGGCTTCGCAGCCGAGATCGATGCCAGCGGAGACAGGGCGCTCATCGCAGCAGATGGGATCGAGGCTGCCTACGTCTTCGACATGAACACCGGGCAACAGCTCTTCAAGCTCATCGGATCGGACAGCGTGCCTGGCGACTTCTACGGCAGCGCTGTCGCCATCAGCTCTGACAGGGCACTGGTCGGAGCCCAGTTCGACGACGACCTCGGCTCGAACTCCGGAGCGGCCTTCGTCTTCGACCTGAACACCGGGCAAGAGCTCTTCAAGCTTCTCCCCGCTGATGGTGAGGCCAATGACTGGTTCGGCGATGCCGCGGCCCTCAGTGACGATCGGGCCCTCATCGGGGCCCGGCACGACGATGACAAGGGCACCGATGCCGGAGCGGTCTACGTCTTCGATATGAGCACCGGGCAACAGATCCACAAGCTCGTCGCATCAGATGGTGAGGCTGGCGACAGGTTCGGAACCTCCGTTGCCATCAGCGGTGATATGGCGCTCATCGGCGCCTGGCGCGACACCAACCAGAATGGCGCCCTTGCCGGGGCTGCCTACCTCTTCGATCTGACCACGGGCCAGGAGGTCACCAAGCTCCTCGCTTCGGATGGCCTGCCCAGCACGGGGTTCGGTAGCTTTGCCGTGTCCCTCAGCGCCAGTACGGCTCTCGTCGGGGCAAATCGTGACGGCACCAGAGGCACCGACGCCGGCGCGGCCTACGCCTTCTACCTGAGCCCGAACGACGACTGCTCGGGTGCCATCCCGATCGGGATCGGGGAGACGACCTTCAGCAACGTGGGCGCCGGGAACAGCGGCGTCAACATGAGCTGCGTCTCGAACGGCGAGGCGTCCGACGTCTGGTTCAGCTACACCGCGATCGGTGACTGCTCCGTCACGATCGATCTGTTCGGTAGCTCCTACGACACGGCAG
>PKCK01000084.1 GCA_002862085.1 Planctomycetota bacterium
CGCGACGATGTCGTCGAGGACCGGGATCGTGATGTAGGGCTCGGGCTCGACCGACGAGCCGCGCACCCGATGCAGGTGCAGCTCCCGATCGCCACGCGGGTTCCGCGCCGACAGGGCCAGCTCGTCGCGGCCGTCCTCGTCGACGTCGACGAAGGTCCAGTCCAACAGGTTCCCGTCGACGCGGACCGACGCGTCCACGTACGAGGTGTCGCCCGTCGCGGCGAGCGCCGCGCTCGAGAACAGCGCCGCAGCGATCATCCGTCGAGTTCTCCGACGCCGCTGGCGAACTGGAAGAAGCGGAGGAAGCTCCACCGCTTCTCTCCGCCGTCGCGGGCGTACCGGAACAGGGAGATGAAGTAGAGGTCGATCGCCACGAACTCCTCGCGGCTGCGATCGGGCGCAGCGTCGTAAGTGGCGAGGATCGGGATCGAGATGCGCGTGGTCCGGCGGCCCTCGTCGAGCAGCGTGACCTGCACGTCGCGGATCACGTCGCCGGCGGCGACGCCGAGGGTGACTCGCTCGCCCGGAGCGCGCGCGACGAGACGCTGGACGAGGCCGCGCCCGCTGACGATCGGATCCCCGTCGAGCGCGACGACGCGGGCCCCCACGTCGAGGAGCCCGACCGGCCCGTCCTCCGCGCGGGCCACGAGCACGGCGCCGTCCGCCGTGCCCCAGGCGCCTCGAGAGCGCGCCGGATCGAGGACGAACGCCTCGCTGCCGGAGGGCGCGTCGGCGACGTCCTTGCCTCCGAGGGTCAGCTCGACGTCGAAGACGGTGTCGCCCCGGCTGATCTGCAGGGTCGTGCGGTCCCCGCCGCTGGCGCGCGAGAGCAGGGCCGTCAGGTCCTCGGGCACCGCGAGCTCCACGCCGTCCATGGCGAGGACGACGTCGTCCACCCGCACTCCTGCGCCCGCGGCCGGTGAGCGTTCGGTGACCTCGTGGACGCGCACGCCAGGGTCGAAGGAGAGGCTCTCGAGCGAGCCCGAGTCGTTCTCGCGAACCTCCAGTCCGAGGAAAGCGGTCCCGTTGGCCGGCGGGAGGGCCCAGCCCAGGGCCTCGGGGAGAGGGTCGGGGATCGAGCGGTCGGGCGCGGTCTGGCAGGAGGCCATCGCGAGCGCGAGGAACGAACCGAGGACGACCGCCCGCGCCGGGCGGCCGGTCCGTGCATGGGACCGGGACAACATCGGGCCCCATCGTGGGGGGCGGAGGCGGCCGGTTCCAGGGCGAAGGTGCCGCACCGCACGGATCCTTCACCTGCCCGGCGCCAGGGGCTGCCGCCTCGGTCAAGAGGCCGACAAGGCCGCCGACGGCAGCTCAGATCGGGCGCCGCCGCACGGCCAGGCAGGCGAGGATCACGGACAGGACCCAGGCCGCAGGGGAGAGGGCGAGGCCCATGTTGTGAACGGCTTCGGGGTGTCCGGCGTCCGACATCCCCCGCGCGAAGCTCGCCATCTCTCGCATCCCCGAGCCGTCGGCGAAGGTGGGGGCGTGGGAGGCGAAGACGAACCAGCGGACGTCGCCGAGGTCTTCCTTGAACACGTCCCAGAGGAGGATGGTCGCGAGGGAGCCCGCGAGGGCGAGGACCGGACCGCGCGACGTCGAGGAGACCAGCAGCCCGAAGCCGTGCACGGCGATCATCGCGAGGAAGGCTCCGACGAGGGCGCGGCGGAGCTCCTCGCGGACCTCGAAGGCCGAGAAGATCGTGTAGTCGTCCTCGACGAGATCGCCGAAGTCGGCGCCGAGGGCGGTCGCGGCGAGGAGCGCGCCCCCGCCGGCGAAGAGGACCATCGCGAGCGTGATCACCGGGCCCATCAGGGCGCGCCCCACGACGGCACCGGAGCGCGAGGCGCTGCGGGTCACGGCGAGACGGAAGACGCCGGTCTCCCGATCGCCCGCCAGGGCCCGCGCCGACTGCACGAGGAGGAGCGCCGTCGCCAGCATCAGACCGGCGCGCCAGCCGTCGACCAGGAGGGCCCAGCCGTTCCCCTCGGAGAGGCCAGGGGCGCCGCCGCCGCTCGCCATGCGCTCGATCTCCTTCGCGCGCTGCGCCACGATCGCGGCCCAGACCCGGAGGGCGGGGATCAGCGCGACGAGGGCGAGGCCGAGCCACGCCGCGCGGGACGCGCAGATGCGCACGAGCTCGGCCCGGAGGACCCGCAGGGAGCCGGTCAAGCTGCACCTCCGGCGGCGCGCGCGGCGCGGCGCTCGTCGACGAGCGCCTCGAACGAGGCCTGGAGGCCGACCCTGGCCTCCGCGAAGTGCAGGAGGCCCGCCCCTTCCTCGACGAGCGCCGCCGCGAGGGCGTCCGCGCTCGCCTCGGGCGCGTGGACCCGGAGGGCGCCGTCGTGCGCCTCGGCTTCGACCTCGCCTCGCACGGCGCCGACCGCGCGACGCGCCGCCTCCGCGTCGCGGACGCGGATCGTGTAGCTGCCGGGTCGGCCGAGGTACTCCTCGAGTGGAGCCTGCCGGACGACCTCACCGTCGAGGATCACCGCGGCGTGGGTCAGCACGGACTCCATCTCGTGGAGTCGGTGACTCGACACGACCAGGGTCTGCCCGTCGCTCGCGAGCTCCTCCAGGAGCTCGAGCATCCCGCGGACGCCCATGGGATCGAGCCCGGACAGGGGCTCGTCGAGGACGATCAGCTCGGGCCTGCCCATGATCGCGCCCGCGATGGCGAGGCGCTTCTCCTGGCCGAGGGAGAGGCCGCCGGCGCGGCGACGCTCGAAGCCTCCCAGGCCGACGCGCTCGAGGGCGTCAGCCATCTGGCGACCGCCGGAGTGTCCGCGCAGCCGTCCCTGGTACGCCAGGTTCTGGGCGATCGTGTGTCCGCGCAGGAGCGCTGGCACGTCGAACACGCAGCCGACGCGCCCCAGGGTCCGATGAAGCGCCGTCGCCGGCTCCCCGAGCACGGTGCAGGTCCCGTCCGTGGGGTGGAGCAGTCCCAGGGCGCAGGACAGTGTGGTGGTCTTGCCCGACCCGTTCGGGCCGAGCAGGCCGAAGACCTGGCCACGCTCGACGCGCAGGTCCGCGCCCTTGACCGCGAGGGTCCGGCCGTAGCGCTTGACCAGCCCGGCGACCTCGAGGGCCGGCGTGCCAGACCGCGTGTCGCCCCGATCTCCCTTCGTCTCCGCGCCGTCCATGGCTTCCGGAAGCTACCCGCTGGCTCGGGCTCGATTCCACGAGGCCGGCCCGAATCGGCGGGTGCAACCCTGCGTGGTCCGCCGGCTACGGGCGTGGCGCGCGGCCGTCAGGCCGATGCGCTCGCACCCCTGCCGTTGGAGGACGGCGGGGGTGCTCCTCTTCCGGAGCGCCCGGCCGCGTCAGCGGTCCGTCGCGGCCTTCACGTCCGGACCGCTCGAGGGACGCGGCAGGCGATAGGGGGCCGAGGCCTCGGACTCCCACCAGCGCGTCCAGTCCTTCGTCCGCCGTCCCGGCGCCTCACCGACGATGCGCTGGAGCGCGTCGCGGACGGCGCGGGCCTCGACGACGATCGTGACCTCGCTCGTGTTGATGACGCCGACGTCGAGCACGGAGCCCGTGGTGAGGGCGTTGATCACGGGATCGGCGACGGAGGAGGCACCTGCCACCTCGACGTCGAAGTCCTGGACGTAGGCGGTCTGGGTCCCGATGAAGACGTAGGCGTGGGGAGGGCGGCCGGCGCCGCCGCCGCGGGGCGCCGCGGCGAGGACGTAGAGGCGGTCGATCAGAGGCTCGACGAACTCGTCGGATTGCGCGTTCCCGAGCGCCTCGGCCGCGCGCACCCTGATCCGAGGGGTCTTCGCGTACAGCCCCTTCACGAGCGGTCCGCCGACGGCCGCCGGGCCGAGGTCTCCGATCGCTCGGCCCGCGGTCCGGCGCACG
>PKCK01000066.1 GCA_002862085.1 Planctomycetota bacterium
TCCTGCACGTCCACCTCTTCACGCCCCACGGTCCCTACGAGCTCCGGGAGGAGTACGCCGACGCCCTCGGCCTCGAGCTGGCCTCCGAGGCCGCGCGGACCCACGGCCCCGTGATCGGCGCGCGCGTGATCCAGGGCGGCGAGGTCCCGACGCGGCACGCGTTCGATCGCGACGGGATCGCGTGGCTGCGCGACCTCCACCGCACCGAGGTCCGCGCCATGGACGCCTGGATCGGAGGGCTCCTCCGCGCCCTCGACGCGCGCGGCCTGACCGAGCGCAGCGTGATCGCGGTGACCGCCGACCACGGCGAGGAGTTCGGCGACCGCGGCGGCCTCCACCACTCGCACACCCTCTTCGGCGAGCTCGTGGACGTCCCCTTGCTCCTCGCCGCGCCCGGCGCGGGCCCGGGAGTCGACGACGAGCCGGTCTCCCTCCGCGCGCTCCCGCGGCTCCTCCTGGAGGCCGCGCGCTGGCCCGTGGACGACGCCTTCATCGAGGGCACTCCAGGCATGACCGCCTCCATCCGGCTGCGCCAGGGTGGCCGTCACCTCCTACGCGTCGCGGACGGGTCCTGGTCCCTGCACCTGCGCGTGGTCCCCGGCGAGGAACGGCCCCCGGAGCCCGCGCTCTACTCGCGGACGGAGGACCCTGGCGAGCGCCGCGATCTCTCCGGTGAGCGCCCCGACGTCGTCCGCGACCTGATCGCGCGGCCGGAGGTCAAGGACCTCATCGAACGTCTCCGCGCGACGCCCCTGGCACCCGGCGACGCCGACGCCACGCCCCTCGCCGGCTGGACCCGCCGGCAGCTCCGCGCGCTCGGGTACGCGCGCTGAGCCGGAGGCCGCTCAGTCCCCGAGACCCAGGAACGTCACCGCGCGCTCCATGGCGGCCGGCAGCATGAGCGTGTGGCCCTGGTTCGCCAGCACCTCGAAGGCGACCTCGGAGGGGCCGCCCTTCGCCGCCTCCGCCGCGCGGCGCAGCCCGCTCGCGCGCACGATCGGGTCCACCTCGCCAGCGATGACGAGGGTCGGCGGCCCCTCGGGCGCGCGGGTGCCGAAGCCCGCGACCGCGACAGCGCCGGCCACCCGGCCGGGCCGCGCCGCGCCGATCCCCGCGACCGGACCCGTGCCCATGGAGTGGCCGAAGAGGAACACGCGCTCGGGGTCGACGGCGTGGTCGCGAGTGAGGTCGGCGACGAGCGCGTCGAAGGCGGCCGCGTCCCCCATGAAGTCCATCGTCGAGGGGCACGCCACGACGAACCCGTGGCGATCCGCGAGGGTCTTCACATGCCCGTCGCCGGCGAGCTCGAAGAGGAAGTTCTCGTCCCCGCCGGCCCCGTGGAACGCGACCAGCAGCGGCGGCCGCGCGTCCGCCGGTAGCCCCGCGGGGCGGTGGACGCGCAGGGGCAGATCGCGGTCGCCGTGGGCGACCGTCCGCCAGTGGTCGCCCGTCCGCATCGCGTAGGGCCTCTCCCCGGCCGCGACGCGCCGCGCTTCGCCGGCGAGCTCCCGCGCGAGCGCCGGCGTGGACAGCAGGAACTCGCGCGAGCTGCCCGGTGAAGGCGCGTCCACCAGGAGCTCCATCCGCGCCTCGAGGATGCGCAGCGACGCCTCGTCGAGCTTCGAGCCGGCGGCCTCGGCCTCGTCGATGATCCTGTTGAGTGCGGCCCTGACCCGGGAGAGCGGGGCCCTCGCGGGTCGGCGCCGAGCGCGCCACGCGCCGGCGGGCTCGAGCTCCTCGAGCCAGCCCTCGAGCTCCGTCGCGACCCGCTCCGGCCGGCCCCCGAGGAACTGGATCGAGATGCGGTCGAAGCGCTCGTTCGCCGCGCGCAGCGCGTCGCCCTGGAGCGACCCGTCGATGAGCGGCGCGGCGAGCCGTGCGTCGAGCACCTGCACGAGCGCAGCCAGGTCCTGGCGAGTGACGCGCTCCGCGGCCTCACGCCGCGGCGTCTCCTGGGCCAGTGAGACGGGCGGCGCGGAGAGGGCGACGAGGAGCGCGGCGACGATCATGGAGGCTCGAGCGGGGATCAGGGGGCGAGGCGCGAGCGCGTCCAGCCGTCCCCGTCGCGCTCGTACACGAGGCGATCGTGCAGACGGCTGGGCCGGCCCTGCCAGAACTCGATGCGCTCGGGCGCGACCCGGTAGCCGCCCCAACCCTCGGGGCGGGGGACCTCCTCGGCGCCCGCGAAGCGCGCCTGGACATCGGCGAGCATCTCCTCGAGCTCTCCGCGGTGCTGGATGACGCGGCTCTGGGGCGACGCCCAGGCGCCGATCTGGCTGTCGCGCGGGCGCGACGCGAAGTAGGCGTCGGACTCCTCCTCGCTCACCGGCGACACGCGGCCCTCGATGCGCACCTGCCGCTCGAGGGGCTGCCAGAAGAAGCAGAGGGCCGCCTTCGGGTTGGCCGCCATGTCCTCCGCCTTGCGCCCCTCGTAGTTGGTGTAGAAGCAGAAGCCGCGCTCGTCGAAGCCGCGGCAGAGCACGATGCGGGCGGAGGGCTGGCCGTCCGCGTCCGCGGTCGCCAGGCTCGCCGCGTGGGGCTCGGCGATGTCCGCCGCGATGGCGGCGTCCATCCACGCCTCGAAGACGGCGATCGGGTCGTCGCCGACATCCTCCTCGCTGAGGGCGCCGCGGTCGTAGTCCTGGCGCAGGTTCTTGATTCGATGGTCGGCCACGGCGGGATCGTAACCCTCCGGCGCGGGTCTACCAGCCCACGCCTCGCTCGACTCGCGCCTTCACGGCTGCTCCCCTCGCAGGAGGTCCATCGCGAGGCCGTGCAGACGCGCGTCCCCCGCCGCGAGGATCCGCCCGCCCATGGAACCGTCGCCGCCGGCCCAGTCCGTCACGACCCCGCCGGCGCCGCGGATGATCGGGATCAGCGGCAGGATGTCGTAGGGGTTCAGCCCTGTCTCCAGCACGAGGTCGAGCTGGCCCGCCGCGAGCATCGCGAAGATGTAGCAGTCGCCGCCGTAGCGCGTGAGCCGCACCTCGCGCTCGAGCCGCCCCAGGTCGCGCAGCTCGCCGGGGTCGGTGTAGAAGTGCGGGCTGCTCACGCAGAGCGAGGCGTCCTCGAGGCGAGCGCACGGACGCACCTCCAGCGCCCGCGTCGCGCCGCCGCGGGTCAGCCACGCGCGCTCACCGTCGCCGCGGAAGACCTCGCCCGTGTAGGGCTGGACCATCACGCCGAGCACGGGCTGCTCGCCGTCGAAGAGCCCGAGCAGGACGCCCCAGTGGACCATCCCGGTCATGAACGCGCGCGTGCCGTCGATGGGGTCGATGACCCAGGTGAGCCCGTCGCCCTCGCGGTGGCCGAACTCCTCCCCCAGGATCCCGTGGCTGGGATGCTCGGCGTCGATGGCGGCCCGGACGACCTCCTCTCCGCGGCGGTCGGCCTCGGTGACCGGGTCGAAGCGGCCATCCTCGAGCTTGTTGACGACGTCGAGGCGCTCGCGGAAGCGGGTCAGGATCTCGTCCCCCGCCGCGCGCGCGGTGCGCTCGGCGAAGGCGAGGAGCTCGGCGCGCTGGGCCGCGTCGAGCGCGACGCGGGGCGTACGGGGTATGGAGTGTGCCACGGCTCCATTGTGACCTCGGACGGCTCGGCGTGGGGTGATCGCGAGCGGGCCGCGGACCACGGCTTGCCCGAACGCTCACGGGGCAGGCCCCGGAACAGGGCGTGTGGCCCGCGCCCCCGCCATGATGAAGGAGGCCCCGCGCGTCATGGACGCGCGGGGCCTCCTGACGCTCCAGCTCACCCGGCCGCGTCGGCCGGATGAGCCGCGTTCACCATCAGTTGAACGCCACGCCGATCGCGCTCGAGAAGTTCGAGGTCG
>PKCK01000122.1 GCA_002862085.1 Planctomycetota bacterium
GTAGTCGCCGATGAAGAAGTCCTCCTGGCGCGGCTTGCCCACGACCGTCGCGGGCCAGATGGCGTCCTCGCGGCGGTAGAGGTGCGAGCAGCGGAACCAGGGGTAGTCGTGGGTCTCCGAGTAATAGCCGTAGTGGTCGCCGAAGGGGCCCTCGGCCCGGCGCGCGCCGGGTTCGATCGCGCCCGCGAGCACGAACTCGGCGGAGGAGACCAGCGGCAGGTCCGTCCCCTCGGCGCGGCACAGCGGGAGCCGGCTGCCCATGACGAGGCTCGCGAGCAGGACCTCGGGCACGTTCTCGGGCAGGGGCGCGATGGCGCTCAGCACGAGGGCGGGGGGGCCGCCGACGTGGACGTGCACGGGGAGCGGACGGCCGAGCCGCTCCGCCTCCGCGAGGTGGAAGCCGCCGCCCTTGCCGATCTGCGCGTGCATGCCGACGCCGCCGTCCTCGAAGAGCTGCGCGCGGTACATGCCGAGGTTGAGCACGCCGCTGGAGCCGTCCGCGTGGGGCTGGCCCGTCAGCACGAGCGGGAGCGTCACGAAGGGTCCCCCGTCGCGGCTCCAGGTCGTCAGCGCGGGCAGGCGCGAGAGGTCGGGGTCGCGCTCGACGACGCGGGTCACGGGCCCACGCCGCCCGCGCTTGAGGCCGACGCGGGCCAGGGAGAGGGCGAGGTCGCGCTGGGCCCAGAGCTTCGAGGGCGTCGGCGGGAGCGCCTCCTCGGGGAGACGCGCGATGCGCTCCACGAGCTCCTCGGGCCGGTCGCCGAAGGCCAGCCGCACGCGCTCGGCGCTCCCGAAGAGGTTGGTGACGGCGGGGAAGGCCGCGCCCTTCGGTCTCTTGAAGAGAATCGCGGGGCCGTCCGCGGCGATCACGCGCCGGTGGACCTCGGCCATCTCGAGCCGCGGGTCCACCTCCGCCTCGACCTCGACGAGCTCGCCGGCCTCGCGCAGGCGGTCGAGGAAGGCGCGGAGATCGGTGGGAGCGGTGCGAGGGCGGGGCATGGGAGGGGCGCCGGCTGGCGCTTCGCCGGGAAGACGTGCGAATTCGCGGCGTCCGTGCAGAATGTGGGGAGCCTCCCGGGGCGCGCACGATATCCGCGCCCCCCGGGCGCGCGCGATCCACGAGGCCCAATCCGGCGCCGCGCTGCGCGTTCTTCGACGCGGCGGTCCGACGCAGTGATGTCCCGGCCGAAGACCGCTGCGCCCGCCGCGGTGCACCAGGCGACTCGAGACCCATGAACATGCCCAGACGACGACTGTTCGCGCTCACGGCGCTCCTCGCCCTCGCGGCGGGTCCCGCCACCGCGCGACCCACCGGTGGCGGCGAAGCCGACGACCCGGGGCCCCGGCTCCACACCGTCGGCCACGGGCCCGACGCGGTGCGCTGGGACCGCCGCGCGGTCGAGCACCTCTGGAACCGCGCTGGCTTCGGGATCCCCGAGCACGAGATCGATGGCTGGGTCACGGCCGGCCCGCGCGCGCTGGTGGATCACCTCCTGGCGCCGCGGCCCCTCGCCGGCCAGGAGCTCACTCCCTCGTTCACCTTCCGCCCCGCGCCCGTCGACCCGGTGGAGCTGGAGCTCACCCCCCTGGAGGAGCGCCGCAAGTTCCGGAAGGCTTCGCGCAAGGAGAACAACGTCGCGTTCCGCGGCCTGCGGGAGCGCTGGCTGACCCAGATCATGCGGCGGGAGGACCCTCTGCGGGATCGCATGTGCATGTTCTGGCACGGGGTCTTCACCTCGAGCTACCAGGACATCAAGCACCCCTCGCCGATCATCGGCCAGCACGACACCCTGCGCGCCGGCGCGCTCGGCAGCTACGAGGCGCTCCTCCGCCGCATGCTCGAGGACCCCGCGCTGCTGCGCTACCTGAACAACGATCAGAACAGGAAGGGGAAGCCCAACGAGAATCTCGCGCGCGAGGTCATGGAGCTGTTCAGCCTCGGCGAGGGGAACTACACCGAGGGCGACGTACAGGAGGCCGCGCGGGCCCTGACCGGCGCGGGTCTCGTGAAGCTGCGCAACATCGACACGTACCGCTTCTCGCCCCGCCGTCACGACCGCGGCGAGAAGACGATCCTCGGCGTCACCGGCCGCCACGACCCGGCCGCGCTGGCGACGATCCTGCTCGACCAGGAGGCCTGCCCGCGCTTCATCGCGCGGAGCGTCATCGAGTACCTCGAGGGTGTGGCGCCCGAGGAGGAGCGGGTCTCGCGCTACGCGGCGCTCCTCCGCGAGACGGGCCACGACGTCGGGTTCCTGCTCCGGCGGCTGCTCCTGGATCCGGCCTTCTACCGCGACGAGGCCGTGGCCGCGCGGGTCACGTCCCCGGTGGACTACCTGGCCGGCGTCGCGATCCGCCTGGACCAGCCGCTGCCCGGAGCGGTCCTCGCGGACGCGGCGACGTCGCTCGGCCAGGATCTCTTCCGGCCGCCGAACGTGAAGGGCTGGGACGAGGGGCTGTCCTGGATCTCCACCTCGACCTTCATGCTCCGCGGCAACTTCGCGGGCGCGATCCTCGGCGTGGTGGACACCGCGTCCATGCGCGCGGACGCGGCGGCATTCGCCGAGGAGATGGGGGCGATGGACGGCGAGATGGCCGCCATGACGCCGAAGGAGATGCGCGCGATGAGCAAGGAGCAGCTGCGCCGCGACGAGCTCGCCACCTTCGCGCGATCGCTGGAGCGGGAGGACCACCGCTTCGAGACCTCCATCGCGGAGCTCGTAGGGCGCACGGGCGCGCGCACGGACGCCGAGGTGGCGTCCGCGCTCCTCGACGTGCTCCTGGCCATCGAGGCGCCCTCCGAGACCCGCGCGCTCGTCGAGGGCCAGCTCGCCCGGGCCCGCGAGGCCGCGGGGATCGAGGCGGGCGGCCTGATGCAGGCGCGGCGCCGCTCCGAACGGATCCTGCGCGAGGTCGCTCACCTCGTGCTCTCCCTCCCCGAGGCCCAGCTCCACTGAGAACGATGATGGATCGACACTCACCGCTCCACCGACGGGACCTCCTGCGCGCAGGCGGCGCCGCGGGGCTCGCCCTCGGCCTCGGGCCCTCGGCGTTCGCCCTCGAGCGCGTGGTGCGCCCGGACGGCCCTCCCGCGAGCCTCGTGCTCGTCCAGCTCGGCGGCGGCAACGACGGCCTCGCGACGGTCGTGCCCCACGGCGAGGACGCGCTCTACCGCGCGCGCAAGACGACGGCGCGCCGCAAGGGACAGCTGCTCGCTCTTCAAGAGGACCGCGGCCTCCATCCCGGTCTGAAGCGGCTGCACGCCGAGTACGGGGAGGGCCGCGTGGCCATCGTCGAGGGCTGCGGCTACCCGGACCCGGTGCGCTCGCACTTCAAGTCCTACGAGATCTGGCACACGGCCCGGGCGGCGGGCCGCGCCTCGGGAGACGGCTGGATCGGACGGCTCCAGGCGTCCGCCTTCGCGGAGTCGG
>PKCK01000110.1 GCA_002862085.1 Planctomycetota bacterium
ACGCCGCTGTTGTAGAAGAGGATCGCGTCGAGGTCCCGGAGGGCGATCGACTTCTGGAGGAACGTCTTGAGGATGCGCGACCCGAGGTCGGGATCGCCCTCACCCATGCGTTCGGACGAGAGGAGGAGAACGGCCTTCATGGGACCATCCTAGCCGCGAGCGCCGGGCGCCAGCGCGCCCGCGGCGAGTCCCGAGCGGATGACCCGGAGGACGGCCGCGAAGCGCGTCGCGGCGCCCGGGCGCGCTCATGGTGGGATCCTCGCCTCCCGGGCGTGCTTCACCCGTGCAGCACGTCCATCGCGCCCTGCGTGACACTACCCTTGGGCCCCCGTTCGCCGGCCGCGCCGGCGCGCCCGCCCACCTCTTCCCACCCTCCGACCCGACATGTCCCGGCCGAAGATCACCTGGACCCGCATCGACGAAGCCCCCGCCCTGGCGACCCACGCGCTCCTGCCCGTGGTGCGCGCGTTCACGAAGGACGCGGGCGTGGAGATCGAGGAGGCCGACATCTCCCTCTCGGGGCGGATCCTCGCGGCGTTCCCCGAGCGGCTGTCGGAGGACCAGCGCATCCCGGACGAGCTCTCGCGGCTGGGTGAGCTCGCGAAGACCCCGGCGGCGAACATCGTCAAGCTGCCGAACATCAGCGCCTCGATCCCCCAGCTCCAGGAGGCGATCGCCGAGCTCCGCGGGCAGGGCTTCGACGTGCCCGAGTTCCCGGAGGAGCCGAGGACCGACGAGGAGAGGGCGCTGCGCGCGCGCTTCGCCGCCGTCCTCGGCTCCGCGGTGAACCCCGTGCTGCGCGAGGGCAACTCGGACCGCCGCGCGGCGGTCTCGGTGAAGTCCTTCGCCCAGAAGCACCCGCACCGGATGATGAAGGCCTGGCCCGAGAGCGGCTCGCAGGCCCGCGTCGCCCACATGGAGCGCGGCGACTTCTACGGCAGCGAGGTCTCCACCACGCTCTCCGCCGCCACCACCGCCAGCATCCAGTTCCACCCCGCGGGCGGCGGCGCGCCGGAGATCCTCAAGGACGGGATCGCGCTGCTCGAGGGCGAGGTGATCGACGCCGCGCGCATGGACGTCGCCGAGCTGCGCGCGTTCTTCACCGCCGAGATCGAGCGCACCCGCGAGGAGGGCGCGCTCCTGTCGCTCCACATGAAGGCGACGATGATGAAGGTCAGCGACCCCGCGATCTTCGGCCACTGCGTCTCGGTCTTCTACGCCGACGCCCTGACCCGGCACGCCGACGCGCTGGAGAGCATCGGCGCCAACGTCGACAACGGCATCGGGGACGTCTACGACAAGCTCGACCGCCTCGACGCCGCCGCGGCCGACGCGATCCGCGCCGACCTCGACGCCTGCTACGCCTCGCGCCCGGCGCTGGCGATGGTCGACTCGGACAAGGGGATCACCAACCTCCACGTCCCCAACAACGTGATCATCGACGCGTCGATGCCGGTCGTCGTCCGCGACGGCGGGCGCATGTGGAACAGGGACGGCGCGCTCCAGGACGCCGTCTGCATGATCCCCGACCGCTCCTACGCGCGCCTCTTCCAGGCCGTCATCGAGGACTGCCAGGCCCACGGCCAGTACGACCCGTCCACGATGGGCGGCGTCGCCAACGTCGGGCTGATGGCCAAGAAGGCCCAGGAGTACGGCTCCCACGACAAGACCTTCTTCGCGGACGGCCCGGGGACCATCAAGGTCGTCGACGCGGGCGGGAACACGCTCCTCGAGCAGCCCGTCGCCGAGGGCGACATCTTCCGGATGTGCCAGACCAAGGACGAGGCCATCCGCGACTGGGTCAAGCTCGGCGTGAACCGCGCCCGCGCCTCCAGCACGCCGGCGATCTTCTGGCTCGACCCCGAGCGCGGCCACGACGCCCAGCTCATCGCGAAGGTCGAGCGCTACCTCCCCGACCACGACACCTCGGGCCTCGACGTCCGGATCCTCGAGCCCATGGAGGCCATGCGCTTCAGCCTCGAGCGCATCCGCCGGGGCGAGGACACGATCTCGGTCACGGGCAACGTCCTGCGCGACTACCTGACCGACCTGTTCCCGATCCTCGAGCTCGGCACGAGCGCGCGCATGCTCTCGATCGTCCCGCTCCTGAGCGGCGGCGGGCTGTTCGAGACCGGCGCCGGCGGCTCCGCGCCGAAGCACGTGGAGCAGTTCGTCAAGGAGAACCACCTGCGCTGGGACAGCCTCGGCGAGTACTGCGCCCTGGTCCCCTCCCTGGAGAAGGCCGCCGAACAGAGCGGCGACGGCCGCCCGGCAATCCTCGCGCGCGCGCTCGACGCGGCCATCGGCGACTACCTCGAGAACGAGCGCGGCCCGTCCCGCCGGTGCGGCGAGATCGACAACCGCGGCTCGGCCTTCTACCTGACCCTCTACTGGGCCCGCGCCCTCGCGGCCCAGACCGAGGACGCCGAGATCGCCGGCCGCTTCGCCCCCATCGCGGAGGCGCTCGGCGCGAACGAGGAGGCCATCGCCGCCGAGCTCCTCGCGGCCCAGGGCCCGGCCGTCGACCTCGGCGGCTACTACCACCCGAGCCAGGAGCTCAGCGCCGCGGCCATGCGCCCGAGCGCGACGCTCAACGGGATCATCGACGGGATCTGACCCGCGGGCGGAGCCCGAGGGCCGAGCGCGCAGGCCCGCGCGGATCCCGGAGCCGCCGCGACGGACCGAGCGTCCGCGGCGGCGACCACCGTGACTCCACCCCGTGGCCGAGGTCCACCCCTTCGATGTGGACCCCGCCGCCGTCGGGATCGCGGAGGGCAGCTCGCCCGCCGGCACCGAGACGGACGTCCCGTCCCGATCGGTGAAGACCCCCGCGCCGCGACCGGGGGGGGCCGCGCGCCTGCTCGACGCGGAGCCATCGCTCCGCATCCGCGGCCGGACGATCGCCGGCAAGCTGACCTTCACGAAGCATTGAAGGACGCCTTCACGGGCCTCGCGGCGAAATCGGAGGCGGCCGGGGCTCTGAACGGGCCCCCGGGGACGACCCGTACCGTACGGTGGAGCCGGCGATGGCCGGAGACCCGGTCCGAGCCCCAAAGACCCATGAAGCACCTCCTCCGAGACGTCCTCGCGTCGATCTGCGTGATCGCCGCCGCCGGCGACGCTGTCGCCCACGACTCCGCCTACACCGGCCTCCGCCACGGCCACGACCTCGAGGCGGCGCTCGAGACAGCCCGAGCCGAGGCGCGTTTCGTCCTCGCTCACCTCCAGGCGGACGAACGCGACACCCTCCGCGCGCTCCGCTGGCCGGACGCGACCAGCGCCAGCTTCGTGGACGCCCTCGTGCGCGAGACCGTGCTCTGCGAGCTCGCTCC
>PKCK01000045.1 GCA_002862085.1 Planctomycetota bacterium
TCAGATCCGCGCCTGCAGCGTGTAGAGGCGGTGGTAGCGGCCTTCGAGCGCCATGAGCTCCTCGTGGCGGCCGCGCTCGGCGATCTCGCCGTCCTCGATGACGAGGATCAGGTCCGCGCGCTGGATCGTCGAGAGGCGGTGGGCGATGACGAAGGTCGTGCGGCCCGCGAGGAGCTCCTCGAGGCTGGACTGGATGAAGGACTCGCTCTCGGTGTCGAGGGCCGAGGTGGCCTCGTCGAGGAGGAGGATGCGGGGCTCGGCGAGGAGGGCGCGGGCGATGGTGACGCGCTGCTTCTGGCCGCCGGAGAGCTTGACGCCGCGCTCGCCGATGACGGTGTCGAGGCCGTCGGGCATGCGGTCGGAGAACTCCGTCACGAAGGCGCGGCGGGCGGCGTCCTCGATCTCCTCCTTCGTGGCTTCGGGGCGCGCGAAGAGGAGGTTCTCGCGGATCGTGCCGTCGAAGAGGAAGTCGTCCTGGAGGACGAGTCCGAGCTGGCTGCGGTAGGAGGCGAGCTTGACCGTGCGCAGGTCGACGCCGTCCACGAGGACGCGGCCCTCGTCAGGCTCGAGGAAGGAGACGGCCAGGGACGCGAGGGTCGACTTGCCGGAGCCCGAACTGCCCACGAGGGCCACGACGGTCCCCGGCTCGACCTCGAAGTCGATACCCCGCAGGACCGGCTCGCCGTCGACGTAGCTGAAGGAGACGTCCTCGAAGCGCACGCGGCCGTCCACGCGGTCCATCTCGGTCGCTCTCACGGGATCGTCGTCCTCGCCCGGCTGCGAGAGGAGCTCGGAGGTGCGGTCGAGGCCCGCGAAGGCCTCGGTCATCTGCGTGCCGATGTTGGCCATCTGGACGATGGGTCCGACGAGGAAGGCGAGGAAGAGCGTGAAGCTGAACAGCTCGCCGACGGTCAGTGCGTCGTCGAGGATCAGGGTGCCGCCGTAGCCGAGGATGACGACGCTC
This sequence comes from Planctomycetota bacterium, assembly GCA_002862085.1. GTDB lineage: Bacteria > Planctomycetota > UBA1135 > UBA1135 > Saltatorellus. The sequence continues at coordinate 965 of PKCK01000045.1, forward strand.
GCGAGGCCGATGAAGAAGGTGCCGAGGCTCGTGACCGCCGCCGAGGTGGTCAGCGTCGACTTGATGTTCTCGAAGATGCGCAGGACGCCCTTCTCGAAGATCCGGTTCTCGGCCTCGAGGGCGTGGAAGCCCTTGATGATGCGGATCCCGCCGAGGGCCTCGGTCAGCCGCCCGGTGACCTCGGCCTGGATCTTGCCGCGCTCGCGGAACTTGGGCCGCAGGCGCTTGAAGGCCTTGGTGGAGACGACCGCGAAGAGCGCCATGGGCACGAGCGCGAGCGCCGTCATCACCGCGTCGATGCGCAGGAGGAAGAAGAGCGCGATGAGCGCCGTGACGACGCCGCCGACGAGCTGGACCAGCCCGGTGCCCACGAGGTTCCGCACGCCCTCGACGTCGTTCATGATCCGCGACACGAGCTCGCCCGACTTCGTGTCCTCGAAGGTGCGCACCGGCAGGCGCAGCACGTGGCGCTGGACCTGGGCCCGGAGCTCGGCAATCAGGTGCTGGGCCTCGACGCTCAGGATCCGCGTCAGGGTGAAGGAGGTGATCGCCTGCACCGTGGTCGCCGCCACCAGCAGCCCGAGCAGCGGGTAGAGCAGACCGCTCTCCCCCTTCCCCAGCACGTCGTCGATCAGGTAGCGCGTCGACGCCGGCAGGACCATGCCGGCCGAGCGGTTGACGAGGATCAGCAGGAGTCCGATCCCCACCAGCGCGCGGCGGGGCCAGATGATCTCGACGAAGGCGCTCTTGAGGCTCGAGGAGCTGAGCCGGCGCTTGCCGCCGGAGGCTTTTCGGGACGGGGGAGTCATCGGAGGGTTGGTCGAGGGGGCGCGGGGGATCCGGAGGGGCGGCCCGCGACAGTGTGTCCGCGCTGGTTCGTCGCAATCATGGCCCAGGACCGGATGGGATCTACTCACGGCCTCGTAGAAGGCCGATGATCTGTGCATGGCCACTGCGACTCCCGAGCTCGTCCAAGCGCTTCGTCAGACCGCCGCCCGTCTCCGCGAGGGCTCCGCCTTCGCGTGGGGCCACATGGGATCGTGCATCTGCGGGCACCTCGCCCAGACGATCACCGAGCTCTCCCCCGCCGAGATCCACCGCCGCGCCATGGAGCGCCACGGCGACTGGAGCCAGCAGTCGGTGGACCACTGCCCGGCCTCGGGCCTCGCGATCGACCACGTCATCGACGAGATGATCGCGCTCGGCCTGTCCAACTCGGACATCCGTCACCTCGAGCACCTGGACGACCCGCGCGTCCTGCGCCGCGTGCCCGCCAAGTGGCTGCGCCGCCAGGACAAGGACCACGCGGTCCAGTACATGGAGGCCTTCGCCGAGCTCCTCGAGGACGAACTCGAGGCCCAGGGCGCGCGCGTCGAGCGCGAAGAGGCCCCGGCCGCGCCGAGCGAGTCCGCCGCCAGCGCCGTCGACGCGTCGGCTCCGGCCGTTCGCTAAAGACGCGGATCAGCGCGGGCCGACGGACGAGCGCCTGCGCCCGTCCCGCGGCGGCGGTTCGCTCAGGGCTCGATCCCCGGCAGGACCTCGAGGAACAGGTCGGCGATCGCCGACTTCTCGGTCTCGTCCCAGGGGTCCCATGCGGTGAGCACGGCGACGACGTCGAGCTCGGGCACGATGACCGGGAACTGTCCGCCGAAGCCGCTGCCCATGCAGGCGCCTTCGAGCCCTTCGCCTTCCTGCGGGATCCACCACTGGTAGCCGTAGCCGGTGCCCCCGCCGACGTCGACGTGCGCGCGGGTCGAGGTCTCGATCCACTCCTCGGAGACGATCCGTTCGCCGTCCCACTCGCCGCGCTGGAGGACGAGCTGGGCGATACGAGCGAGGTCCTCGCTCCGCAGGTACAGGCCGCCTTCGGTGTCGACCTCGCCCTTGGGCGTGAGCTTCCAGTGGAGGGACTCGATGCCGAGGGGCTGGAAGAGCCGCTCGCGCGCGAAGGCGTCGATGCGCTGCCCGGTGGCCTCGCGGAGGATCTTGCCGAGGAGGACGCTCGCGCCGGAGTTGTAGTCGAAGCGCGTGCCGGGCTCCTCGCGCATGGGCTGGTCGATGACGAACTGGATCCAGTCCTTGGAGGCCTCGAGCTGGATGCACGAGTTTGCGGGGTCCTCGTAGGGAATCGACTCCTGCCAGTCGATGCCGCTCTGCATGGTGAGGATGTCCGCGAGGGTCATGTCCGCGCGCCGCGGGTCGGACATGTCGGGGTCGAAGTCGCCGAACCACTGCATCGCGGGGCTCGCGACGCCGTCCGGGATGGCGCCGTCGTCGATGGCGATGCCGATCAGGAGCGAGGTGACGGACTTGGTGACCGATTGGAGGGTGTGGAGATGGGTATTGCCGAGGAAGGG
>PKCK01000058.1 GCA_002862085.1 Planctomycetota bacterium
CGCGACGACACCGCTCGTGAGCACACGGCCACCTACACCTACACCTCGGGCACCACCGGTCCGCCCAAGGGCGTGATCCAGACCAACGAGAACATGCTCTCGATGCTGGAGAGTGCGGAGGAGGCCTCGCTGCTCGGCGACGAGATGCGAGAGGGGGGCCTGTTCCTCTTCCTGCCCCTCGCCCACAGCTTCGGGCGACTGATCGAGCTGTCGGGGCCGTACTTCAATGCCCCCATCATCATCGCGGGCATCCCCACCCTCGTCGACGACCTCGGCGCCACCCGCCCGGGCTTCTTCCCGGCGGCGCCTCGCGTCTACGAGAAGATGAAGTCCCGGATCGAGTCGAAGGTCGCGAACGCCAAGCCGATTCGGCAGAGGCTCTTCCACTGGGCCGTGGCGTCGGGCAAGGCGACCATCCCGTACCGCTCCACAGGGCAGCCGCTACCGCTCGGGGTCAAGCTCAAGTTCCGCATCGCCGACAAGATCGTGCTGTCCAAGCTTCGGGGTGCGCTCGGCCTCGATCGCTGTGTGGCCGCGCTGTCCGGCTCCGCCCCCCTCAACGTCGAGGTCCACGAGTTCTTCCTCGCCATGGGGCTCGATCTGCTCGAGGCCTACGGCCTGACCGAGACCTGCCCGGGCCTCACGTCGAACCTCCCCGGCAAGATCAAGCTCGGCACCGTCGGCCCTGCCCTGCCCGGGGTCACCATCAAGATCGCGGATGACGGGGAGATCCTGGCGAAGGGTCCGAACATCACCTCCGGCTACCTCAACCGCGCCGACGCCACCGCAGGCGCCTTCGACGACGAGGGCTGGTTCCTGACCGGTGATCTCGGTGCGATGGATGCCGACGGCTTCGTGAAGATCACCGGGCGCAAGAAGGAGCTGATGAAGACCAGCGGGGGCAAGTACATCGCCCCGGCCAAGCTCGAGGGGCGGGTGAAGATCCTCCCGATCATTCAGGAGTGCGTCACCGTCGCCGACACGCGTAACTACGCCACGGCGCTGGTCGCCATCGATCCCGAGGAGCTGGAGGAGTGGTCCACGACCACGGGGCACCCGGCCGACGCCGACAGCGAGCCGGTCAAGGCGGCGGTCCAGGCTCACATCGATCAGGTCAACACGACGCTCGCGTCCTATGAGACCATCAAGTACTTCCGCATCGTCCCCCCGATGACGGTCGAGGATGGCCTGCTCACCGCATCGCTCAAGGTGAAGCGCAAGGTCGTCTACGATCGCTACGCGGCCTTGATCGACGACATGTACAGCTCGGGCAAGTCGAAGAAGTGAGCCTGTTCCAGGCCGACTCGCGCGCGCTGCAGCGCCCGTTCCGTCATCGGCTCGCCGCTGACGGTCCCACACGCACCTACGAGTGGCTGGTCGAGCTGCTCGAGGCCCAGGCGCCACGCCTGCGCGGCCAGAACGTGCTCTACGTGGCGCTCACGGGTGACTCGCGGGGGCTCGACTGGATCGCGGAGCACGCCGCGTCGCCGGTCGACCCCAGCTGGGGCGTCGCGGCGGCGATGCTGCACCCGACGTGGGAGCGGGTCCATGGCTGGCTGCGCACCAACGGGTCGCTGCAGCTCGTCGGCCTCGATGCGCTGTTGGCGTGTCGGGCGCCCTGCGCGAGCATGTCTCCGGTCCACCAGCGGTGTGCACCGACCCTCGCCGAGCCCGGGTCCGCGGAGGACGTGCGCCTCTGCCTGGCAGAGGTCCTCGCCGAGCGCAACACGCCACGCGTCCGTGAGGCGGTCGGGGCCATCGATCGGGAGCTGGACGTGATTCTGCGCGCCGAGGCACCGCGGCTGTGGCCCCCCGATCTTCCGGCACAGGCCTAGAGGCGTGAGGGTGCGGGCCTGGCTGTGCGCCTTCAGAGTCGAGTGCAAGGAGGCGAGATGGCACGGCTGACCACCATGACCCCTGAGATCGTGCGCTCGCTCGAGTCGTCGCAGACCGCGAGAATGGCGGTCTGTGTGGAGATCGATGGGGTGTTCTCCCCGCAAGAGTGCCGCCGGATCATCGGGCTGCGTGACACCCTCGGATGGGACGACGCACCCATCCCGAAGGACACTTCTGGGGCCGGCCCACAGCGAACCCACGTCGTCGACACGTCGGTGCGACGAACCGAGCGGACGCACATCCTTGCTACGCCCGAGACGCAGTGGATCTACGATCGGCTCTCTGAGACCGTGAACGTCGCCAACGGCCGGGCGTGGCACTTTCGGATCGGCTTCATGGAGCCCCTGCAGCTGCTCCGGTACCCGGAGGGGGGGCACTTCGACTGGCACTCGGATCTCGGCGATCGGGGCATCGCGTCGCTGCGGAAGGTCTCCGCGACCATCCTGCTCTCGGACCCTGCGAGCTATGACGGCGGTGACCTGCAGCTGCTCACCGGCGGGAAGGAGCTCACGCCGAAGCGGGACTACGGCACGGCGGTCCTCTTTCCGGCGTTCGTGAATCACCGGGTGACGACCGTGTCGCGGGGATCCCGCTACGCCCTGATCTTGTGGACCTGCGGCAAGCGCTCGATGCGCTAGGGCAATGCCCTGGGGCGCGCCTCGAGGGGGCCCGCCGAGGCATCGTGGCGGCGCGGATTGGTGGACATTGGGCGCTGGATACGTCAATGTAGCGAGGTGCCTGTCCATCGGAACGGGACTCCCCCGGGAAGATTCGGCGGCTCTTCGGAGAAGATGTGTCTCGAAACCTTGCTTGGCTGCTGGTAATCGCGGGTGCGGCTGCGTGCTCGGACCCTGCTGACAAGGTGGGCTTGATCGAGACGGGCGTCGTGGTGGACCCGGCGGATGCCGACACGGACGCTGACTCCGACGCCGACGCCGACGCCGACACGGACACCGACGCGGATTCCGACACCGACACCGACACCGACACCGACGCCGACTCGGCTGACTCCGGTGGCACGGGCACGGGCACGGGCACGGGCACGGGCACGGGCACGGGCACGGGCACGGGCACGGGCACGGGCACCGGATCTTCGTCGTCTGGCGGCACGGCCACGGGCTCATCGTCCAGTGGCACGGGCACGGGCTCCTCTTCGGGGAGCAGCTCGTCGGGTGGCACGGGCACGGGCTCTTCGTCGGGCAGCAGCTCGTCGGGTGGCACGGGCACGGGCTCTTCGTCCGGCAGCAGCTCCTCGGGCGGAACGGGCACGGGCTCCTCGTCCGGTAGTAGCTCCTCGGGCGGCACAGGGTCGTCTTCGGGCAGCAGCTCCTCGGGCGGAACGGGCACGGGCTCCTCGTCCGGTAGTAGCTCCTCGGGCGG
>PKCK01000025.1 GCA_002862085.1 Planctomycetota bacterium
GCACGGCGCGTCCATGGGGGACGTGGTGAAGTGCACTGTGATGCTCGCCGACATCTCGGAGTGGGCGGCGTTCAACGAGATCTACCGGACCTATTTCGACGGTCGCTACCCGGCCCGAAGCGCACTGGGCGCGAACGGGCTCGCCCTCGGCGCGCGCGTCGAGGTGGACTGCATCGCCGTGGTCGGAGGCGACTGGAAGCCCTCGCGGCGACGGGGACCTCGACACGATCCTCGCAGGTGAAGAGCCCTCTGACCGCACGCCACCGCACGCTACCCTCTGAGCATGAAGATCCGCGTCCGTGGGAACCCCGACTTCGGTGAGGCCACCTGTGTGCTCGAGCCGGGTGAGAAGATGCTCTGCGAGGGACGCTCCATGAGCCGGATGAGCGCCCACATGGAGCTGAAGGTGCGCGCCAAGGGTGGGCTCCTGCGCTCGGCTGTGCGCGCGGTGGCGGGCGGCGAGTCCTTCTTCCTGTCCGAGTACTCGAGCGACCGTGGGGGCTTCGTCACGGTCGTCCCCGGCACGCCCGGGGCCGTGGTGCACAGGCAGCTGCAGGGAGAGACGCTCGTCCTCACCGCCGGGTCGTTCCTCGCCTCGGGCCAGGGGGTCGACATCAAGACCAAGTTCGGCGGGGTGAAGTCGCTGTTCGGCGGTGAGGGCGCGTTCCTGCTCTTCGCCAAGGGGCACGGCGACCTCCTCTTCAACGCCTTCGGAGGCATCGTCGAGCGAGACCTCGAAGGCTCCCTGACGGTGGACAGCGGACACGTCGTCGCCTGGGAGCCCTCGCTGACCTATCAGATCAAGGCGGTGGGGGGCCTCAAGCAGACGGTGTTCAGCGGAGAGGGCCTCGTGATGGAGTTCAAGGGCCGCGGCAGGATCTGGCTCCAGACCCGCACCCTCAAGGAAACGGCCGGGTGGATCACCCCGTACCTGATGTTCTGATGGAGATCACGATCCAGGACAGCGGGGCGTTCGCCGCCGCCGCGGTTCACCTCGGGCCGGGCGAGACCTTCCACTCCGAGGCGGGCTGCTACTTCCACTCCACGCCCAACGTCGACATCGACGTGACCACCAGGCGCCGCTCCAGTGGAGGCGGCGGGTTGATGGGCGGACTGAAGTCCATGCTGGCAGGGGACTCGTTCTTCCTCTCCCGCTACTCGAGCACCGACGGCCGTGAGGCGACCGTGCACCTCGCACCCGGACTCCCCGGCGACGTCCGCCGCGTGGACCTCGACGGGTCGACTCGCTGGCTCTGCTTCGGCGGCAGCTACATGGGGTCCGGGCCGGACCTCGAGCTCGACACCGAGGGCCAGGGCTTCAAGGGCCTGTTCTCCGGGGAGAGCCTCTTCGCCGTCGGCGTCTCAGGGACCGGGCCGCTGCTCGTGAGCGCCTACGGCGGGATCCACGAGGCGGAGATCGAAGGGGAGCTGATCGTGGACACCGGACACCTCGTGGCGCTCGAGGACACCCTCGACTACGAGATCACGAAGGCCGGAGGCTCCTGGCTCCGCTCCATGATGGGCGGCGAGGGGCTCGTCCTCCGGGTCTCCGGTCGAGGGCGGCTGCTCGTGCAGTCCCACGACCCCGGCACCTACGGCCGCCGCCTCGGCCGCCTCCTTCCCCCGAAGAGCAACTGAAGCGATGGAGTACCAGATCCACAGCCGACCGAGCTTCTCGACGGTCGAGATCAGCCTGCCCGTCGGCGAGTCCGTGGTGACCGAGGCGGGCGCCATGGCCTGGAAGGACCCTCACGTGCAGGCGGAGACCGCCGCCCGCGGCGGGGTCATGCAGGGCCTGAAGCGCAAGCTGCTCTCGGGCGAGAGCTTCTTCCAGAACACCTGGCGCGCCGAGGGGGAGGCGGGCTCGATCACCCTCGCGCCCGGCGCATGCGGGGACATCGTCCACACGGAGCTGGACGGTGAGATCCTGCTGGAGAAGGGCGCCTTCCTCGCGGCGAGCGAGGGCGTGACGGTGGACTCCTCGTTCCAGGGTTTGAAGGGCCTCTTCAACGAGGGCGTCTTCGTCCTGCGGTGCAGCGGGCAGGGTTCGCTGCTCTTCAACTCCTTCGGCGCGGTGCAGTGCGTCGAGGTCGATGGCGAGTACCTCGTCGACAACGGGTACGCCGTGGCCTGGGACGCGAGCCTCGAGTACCGCGTCACGAAGGCGCGGAAGATCCGCTCCTTCCTCTTCTCGGACCAGCTCCTGCTCCGCTTCTCGGGGAAGGGGCGGCTGTGGATCCAGTCGAGAAGCCCCCGGGTCTTCGCCGGATGGGTCCACCCGTTCCGGCCGACGAAGAAGGACAACGACTGAGGGGTCGCGGCAGGCGGAGCGAGCCGGTCCCACGGGCGCCGGCTGGAGCCGAGCGAGTCGGCAAGTCCGGCCGCTCCCGGGCGAAGGGCCCTGCGCCACCGGGCACGCGGGGCCACCCTGCGCCATCGCTCAGCCGACCTCGTCGGCCTGGAGAGATCGAGCGGCGATCAGTTGAACGTCACGCCGACGGCGCTCGAGAGGTTCGAGGTCGGCGTACCGCCCCCATCGACGTCGCGGTACCACGCCTGCCAGTACCAGGTCTCGCCCGCGAGCACCGCGGTGCGACCGAGGTTCGTCGGCACGTTCGCAAGGTCGAGGGCCAACGACGCCGCGCCGGTGGCGCCGGAGTCGAGGATGTCGTTCACGTGACGGCCGAGGGCGAGGCTGCCGATGCAGAGATCACCCTGGCTGCCGCCCGGGTTCGCGACCCGGATCGTCTCCCGCGAGTTCACGAACAGGACGGTCTGGTTCAGCGGGAGGTCCGTCAGCTCGAGGTTCACGGCGTTGTCCGCGACCAGGGAGCTGCCGCAGGCCCGGAGGAGCGCGCCGACGCCCGTGGAGTTGGCGTTGCCGGCGCAGACGAGCGAGCCGACCCCTTCGGTGACGTTGATCACGCCGTCGCCGGACGCACCGCTGAAGCCGCCGACCTGGATGAAGTAGGTCGTGCCCGCGGTCGCGGTGAAGGACAGGAAGCTCGTGCCCGTCTTCACCGCTCCTCCGTCGTCGTTGCAGTCGACCTGGGTCAGCGATCCGCAATCGCCGCTGTAGACGGCAGCTGCCGTGTCGTAGGAGCTACCGAACAGATCGATCGTGACGGAGCAGTCACCGATCGCGGTGTAGCTGAACCACACGTCGGACGCCTCGCCGTTCGA
>PKCK01000117.1 GCA_002862085.1 Planctomycetota bacterium
ACGTGAACACCGCCGTGATGGCGATGACGGGCCGGCACATGGGCAGCATCACGCGCCACCACACCCCGAGGTGCGTGCAGCCGTCGAGGCGCGCCGCCTCCACCAGGGCCTCGGGGACCTGGGCCATGAACTGGCGGAACATGAAGATGAAGAAGGCGTTGCCGAAGAACGCCGGCACCACCAGGGGCAGGATCGTGTCGACCCAGCCCAGCTCCCGGAAGACCAGGAACATGGGGATCATGGTCACCTGCGGCGGGAGCATCATCGTCCCGAGCATGACAGCGAAGAGCGGACCCCGGCCGCGGAAGCGGACGCGCGCGAGCGCGTAGCCCACGAGGCTGCAGGAGATCACCGTGGCGGTCACCGTGAGGAAGGTGATCAGGATCGAGTTGGCGAGCGCGTCGAGGAACCCCTCCCACTCCACCGTGCCCACCGCGCGCATGGCCGCCGTCCAGTTCCCCCACTGCGGATCGCTCGGGAAGGCGCTGATGGCGCCCACCTCCACCGTGGCGGCGCCGGCGTTGCTCGGGGTCTCCAGCGAAACGACGAGCATCCACCAGAGCGGGAACAGCATCAGCGCTGCGCCCCCCGCGAGCAGCGCGAGGGTCAGGAGCTTCGATCCGCGGCCGCTCACTTCGCCATCCCCTCGTAGTGGACGTGCCGCCGGCTCCCACGCAGGAAGATCCCGGTGAGCACCAGGACCACCACGAGCAGGATCCACGCCATCGCGGAGGCGTAGCCCATCTCGTAGAAGTCGAAGGCCTGGTTGTAGAGGTAGAGCACGTAGAACCGCGTCAGGTCCCCGGGCTCGCCGCGCGTCATGACGAACGCCTGGGTGAAGACCTGGAACGAGCCGATCACCGCCATCACGCCGTTGAAGACCAGCACCGGCGAGAGCATCGGGAGCGTGACCCGGCGGAAACGCTGCCACGCCCCGGCGCCGTCGAGCTCCGCCGCCTCGTGCAGCTCCTTCGGGATGCCCTGGAGCCCCGCGAGGTAGATCATCATCGATCCCCCCACCATCCAGAGGTTCATGATCGCGAAGGCCGGCACCCCGTAGGTCCCCGCGTCGTTGCCGAACCAGTCGGGGGAGGCCAGCCCGAGCGGCTCCAGCAGCGGGTCGAGCAGAGCCTTCGCGAGGCCGCTGTCACCATCGAAGACCCAGCGCCACAGGACGGCGACGCCCACGCCGGCCAGCACGCTCGGGAGGTACCAGGCGCCCCGCCACAGGCCGATGAACGGCGTGCGCGTGTTCATCAGCAGCGCGGCGCCGAGGGCGAACGCCTGCCCGACCGGCACGGCCAGCAGCGCGTAGATCGCGGTCACCCGCAGGCTCGTCCAGAAGCGGCCGTCCTCGGCGAAGAGCTGGGTGTAGTTCGCGAGCCCCACCCACTCCGCGGTCTCGAGCCCGGCGATCCCCGTCCAGCGAGTGAACGACAGCACGAGGGACAGCACGATCGGGAAGCCCGTGATGAACAGCAGACCGAGGATCAGCGGGCTCGCCAGCAGGACGCCCGCGCGCTCCTCGCCCCGCCCGAGGGGACCCGGCCGGCCGCGTCGCCAGATCCACGCGAGCGCGGCCGCGAGCAAGAGCGCCGCGATCCCCGCCCCACGGGCGAGCGCGCCCCAGGGCATGGGCGGGAACTCCGCGGTCATGAGCGGCGAGTCTCCCTCGGCCTGCCAGGCCGCCGCGAAGTTGGAGGACGCCTCGTCGACGCTCAGGTCCCCGGTGAGCACCGCCTGGTTGAGACGCGACTCCAGGAGCGCGTCGAACTTCGGGCTCGGCGGCACGGGGAGGAGCCGCGCGACCTCCACCTGGTCCAGATACACGTCGTCCCGCGAGGGCGCGACGGCCGGGTCGACGAAGGCCGCCGACTCGGCGATCGAGCGCCGGCTCGGCATGGCGAGCCCGAGCTCGCCCAGTCCCGCCTGGGCCTCCTCGTCGCAGAGGGTCCGCGCCAGCTCCCAGGCGGCGCGGGGATGTTCGGTGCGGCTCGACACGCACCACGCCACCGAGGCCACGACGTTCGCGCGCTCGGTCCCCATGGGCATCGGTGCGAAGTCCCACTCGAAGCCCTCGATCTGCCGGTAGCTCGGCACGACCCAGCGGCCGAAGGGGCCGGCCATGCCCACGCGCCCGGTGAGGAAGACGGTGGCCCCGCTGGCCACGCGCGACTTGCCGCTGGTGAGGGTGTTGTCCTCGTCGAAGCGCCAGCCCGCGAGCTGCTCGAGGGCCGCGAGCACCTCCGGCTCACGCACGGTGAGGGTGTCGCCGTCCGGGGCGAGCACGTCGCAGCCGAGGGTGGAGAGGTAGAGCCGCAGCATCCGCGGCCAGGTCACGAACTCCGCCCCCGTGCACCCCTCGAGCTGGCCGATGGCGCGCGCCGCTGCCAGGAACTCGTCCCACGTCCAGCGATCGCCGGGCTCGTCGAGGCCCGCGCGCCGGAAGAGATCCTTGTTGTAGTAGAAGCCGATGGTCGTGAAGTCCTTCGGCAGGCCGTAGAGCGGTCCGGCGCCGGTGCGCTCCCCGTCCCAGCGGTAGCCGTCGAGCACCACCGGGTAGAAGTCCTCCAGATCAGGGTCGTTCCCGGCCGCGCGGTCCTCCTCGACGAGCTCGTCCAGCGGCAGCAGAACCCCGAGGCTCGCCAGCGACGGCAGGCGCTCGTCGCCGCAGTAGAAGACGTCGGGCGGCGTCCCCGCCGCCATCATCGTCTGCAGCTTGGTGTAGAAGGACCCCGCGTCCCCGGGGTTGATCCGCCGCACCCGCACGCCGGCGTGGTCGCGCTCGTAGGCGCGCAGCGCCTCCTCGACGATCCGGTCCTCCTCCTGCCCCGCGTCCCCGGACCAGTGCATGACGGTCAGGACCACCTCCCCTCCCGCGCCCTCGCCGGTCAGCACGTCGCGGACGAACACGCGAGCAGCCGCCCAGAGCACCGCGAACGCGGCGAGGGCGGCGAGACCGCCGCG
>PKCK01000108.1 GCA_002862085.1 Planctomycetota bacterium
CGCCTTCTCCGTCAGCGCCTCGAGCTCCGTCCCGCCGGAGCGGCGCAGGAACTCGTCGATGATCTCCGCCGCGCTGACGGCGTCGCCGACCTTCGTGTAGAGGCGGACGAGCAGCCCCGTGTCTTTCTGGGTGGCGTCCCCTTCGTAGAGCTTCTTCTCCAGCTCGACCGCGACGTCGGCGAGCACGCCGAGGCGCGCGGCGACGGTCATCAGGCGGTCCTCGACGAACCGCCGGCGCGGGATCGACTTGATCCGCGTCCACAGGTCGCGCCACAGATCGAGAGCGCGGTCCTCGCTGCCCACCTCGGAGTAGAGCCACGCGAGACGCATCTCCAGATCCTCGCCGGCCTGCGCGGCGCCACGGAAGCTGCGGACACCCTCCAGCACGCGGACCGCCTCCTCGAGCTCGCCGAGGCGCTCGAGGCAGTCCGACAGGGGCATGCGCGCCGGTGAGCCGGGATCGGCGTGCTCGTCGAGCCGCCCGAGCGCAGCGCGAGCGGCGTCGAGGCGGCCACGGTCGCGCTCCAGGTCGTAGAGGAAGAGGAGGGCCGACTCGGCCTCGTCGCCCGCCGCGATCTCCAGCTCCGCCGCGCGCCGTGCGAGCTCGTCCAGCCCCAGGGACTCGAGGGAGTCCGCCACGTCGAGGGGGCGCGCGGGCGTCCTCTCGCCGGAGACGGGAAGCGCGAACCACTCCTCCCAGACGGCGACCGCGCCCGCGCGATCGCCCGCCTCGAGGAAGTGACGCGCCAGACCCGACCGCCAGACGAGCTCGTCGGGCTCCGCCGCGATCCACTCCCGGAAGGTCGCGACCATCTCCTCCTCGCGGCCCGCCTCCCTGTACATCTCCAGGAGGCGCCGGCGCTCGTCCTTCGTGAAGACCTCCGCGCCCTCCGCCTGGACCATCTCGATGGCGTCGCCGGAGGCCCCGGTCTCACGCAGGAGCTCGATCCACGCGCGGCGCGCCTCGAGGGGGAGGCCCTCGCGCTCGGCGGCGAAGCGCTCGAGGAGCGCCGCGAGGCTGTCGTCTCCGCGGTGGGCCTCGGCCAGCAGCGTCAGTCCGTAGCGCCGCTCGCGCGCCACGGGCGAGAGATGCACGGCGCGCCACGCCGCGCCCTGGGCGCGCGTCCAGTCCTCGGCGCGCAGGGCCCACTCGGCCACGCGCAGCTCACCGCTCGACACCGCCTTGATCCGTCGCTTGCGCTCCGAGACCTCCGCATCGTCCGCAAGGAGCGCGGGGACGACGTAGAGGTCCGCGGCGTCCCCGGGACGGCCGAGCAGGGCGAGCACGATCGCGCAGCGATTGCGCAGCTCGACCGGCTGGCCCTTCTCCCGAGCGAAGTCGGCGAGGGCGTCCTTCTGCTCCTCGTCCCCGGACTCCATCGACATGAGCGCCATGCGCAGCCGCAGCTGGGACTCGACCTGCTGGTCGAGGCGGCCGGTCTCGACGAGGGCGCCGTAGGCCTCGAGGGCCTTGCTCGAGCGGCTGTCCGCGTCGAGCAGCCGCGCGTGGATCAGGACCGCGTCGAGGTCGCCGGGATCGTTCGTGAGCTCCGCGAAGGCGTCGGCCGCCGCCGAGAGGTCTCCGAGGCGCCAGGCGAGCAAACCTCGGAGCCGGCGCGCAGCGCGGCGAACGGCTGGATCCGCGGGGCTCGCGACGATGCCCGCGAGGTGGCGGTCCGCGAGGTCGAGGTCGCCGTGAGCCGCGATGATCGCGTCGAAGATCCCAGGGGCCGCGGCCCTCACTCCGGCCGCGCCGGGTCCGCTCTCCACCAGCGCGTCGATGAGGGCCGCGGGCCGCGGATCGAGCCGCTCCGGCTCCGCCTCGTCGAGACCACGCGCGGGCTCCTGGACCGCCACGGGCAGGGCGCCGAGGGCGACGGGAAGGGAGAGGAGCAGCTCGAGAAGAGGCATGGACGATCGCGCCGGGGGCACGCCGGCGGCCCGCCATGTTGAGGCATCCACGCCGCTTCAGCAGCGACACCGCCGCGATTCCCGGCAAGGACGACGTATGCCGTCACGGCCCGGTCACGGACGGAGGCGAGCGGCCCCGGTCCACAGCTGCACGTCTGCCTCGCCTGGACGCACGGACGGCGGAGGGACCGGATCCGCCGCGCTCCCGCACGATCCGCTACGGTCGAGGGCGCCATGGACCATCGTCACGCGCTGCTCCTCCTCGCCGGCCTCCTCACCGCTTGCCAGGCGACCAGCTCGCAGCTGGAGCCAGCGGAGAGCGCGCGCCCGAACGTCCTCGTGATCCTCACCGACGATCAGGGGTACGGCGATCTCCGCGCCCACGGCAACCCGGCCCTGGACACGCCGCGCCTCGACGCACTCGCAGCGGAGAGCGCGACGATGGAGCGCTTCTACGTGAGCCCGGTGTGCACGCCCACGCGGGCCGCGCTCATGACGGGCCGCAACAGCGTGCGGACCCGCGCGATCGACACCTACCGCGGCCGCGCGATGATGGCCCCCGCGGAGGTCACGATCGCCGAGGTCCTGCGCGACGCGGGCTACGCG